>JAZODA010000095.1:0-30502 GCA_045596745.1 Acutalibacteraceae bacterium | reverse complement strand
GCCGCCTTTCTTGTCGTTACTCTAACAAAGGGCGACGGAACAGCAAATACTAATATATCCATACCGGAACAAGCTTCTTGGATATCCTTTGTATATACGATTTGCTTCGGTAAATCCACATCGAAAAAATTCGGATGCCTTCCGGTTGCTAAAAGATTATCTATCTCCTTTTCAATAGCAGACCAAACGGTTACTGAGTTACCTGCATTGCATAGTATTCTTGCAAGAGCAACGCCCCATGTGCCTGCTCCCAAGACGCCAATTTTCATTATATTTTGCACTGTTTTATCCTCCGACAATTTTTATCATAAATTAACAAACGAATAGTGGAACCCCTCTATTATAGCACAAAAAGTGCAGAAAATCAATTTGCGGCTTCTGTTTTTCCATTATCACGTTAGGAACAATAGAAAAATCCATATTCATTTCTTGTCGGTAGGTAATGTGCTACAAAACTGTCCTTAAGAGTGAAGCTCTATCGGCGGTCCTTTGTTTTTTATTTCTTTAGTTGTACTTGATTTGATTGCCCGGGTTAACAGACGCGTAGCGGCTGTTAACTGTAACGAGCCCGAGCGCCGCCGATGGCGGATGCAGCGAGGGCGCGGTTGGCGCCGCGGTCGGCGATTGGCAAGGCGACGTGTTCGCCGCAGACAGAGCCGGGCACCGCATGAGTGGGTGTCGTTGGTTCGAGTCCAACCGGATAGAAAAATAACACCACCCGAACGGGTGGTGTTATTTCATTTCATCTTCTCTATTTCGTCCATTACGGCATCGGCAAATTCACGACAGGTGTTGCCACCGGGTTCACCACGCATATCCAATTCACTGCTGACAGTCGACAACGCATCTTCCAGCTTCTGTGCCAAAGACGGTCTCGCTATATGTCTGAGCAGCATCGCCACCGCTTTCAGAATGCTGGCAGGATTTGCATAGTCACCCCATCCTTGTTCCATCATCCTGGGTGCTGTACCATGGATAGCTTCGAACATAGCATACTCATCGCCGATGTTGGCACTGCCCGCTGTACCGACGCCACCTTGAATTTGTGCTGCTTCATCGGTCAGAATATCACCGTAAAGGTTCGGCATCACAAACACCTGGAACTTACCGCGAACCGCAGGATTAATCAAGTTAGCTGTCATAATATCCACATACCAATCTTCGGCGGTAACAGTCGGATACTCCGAAGCAATCTCGTGACAAATGGCAGAAAACCGACCGTCTGTCTTTTTCATAATATTGGCTTTGGTAACAATGGCAACGTTATCCTTGCCGTTGATGCGGGCGTATTCAAACGCCGCACGCGCGATACGCCGTGTTCCTGCATCGGTTGTTACCTTAAAATCCATCCAAAGCTTGTCGGGAAGCTCGATTCCCTTACTGCCGAGAACATACTCACCCTCACTGTTTTCGCGATAAAACACCCAATCGATGCCAAGCTCCGGCACACTGACAGGGCGTACATTCGCATAAAGATCCAGTTCGCGGCGCATAGCGACATTGGCACTCTCAAGCGAACCGCCGTGGGGCGTTGTTGTAGGGCCTTTAAGAATGACATCACATTCTTTTAAAGCGGTAAGTGTATCATCGGGAATCGCCTTACCGACCGCCATACGACGTTCCAGTGTCAACCCCTCGACAGCACGCACCTCGACCTTCCCACAGGCAATATCATCCGCAAGCAGACATTCAAGCACGCGTTTACCTTCGGCGGTAATAATCGGGCCGATACCGTCACCATCACAAACGCCGACAACAATTTTGCCCATCGTCGAAAAGTCTTTTGCCTTCGTGCCCTCTTCCAAACGCTCCTGCCGAAGCAGCTGCCCTTCCAGCAATGTACGGAAATGTTCCACCGCCCGGTCAATATGTTCACGCATCGGCGCTCTCCCCTTTCAACTTGGTATACGCCAGTAATCCACCCGCCAGAAGAATCTCCTTTTGGCGCTCCGTGAATTCCGCTTTCAGCACAATCGTCTTACCGGTCGTGTTATTGTTGAGTATAATTCCCCCACGGTCAAGTCCTGCATACAAATCACTCAAGGTCAAGGAATCGTTCTGAGTGAGTACATCGTAGTCATCGGGATTCACAAAAGTCAGCGGCAAAATACCGGCATTGATAAGGTTTGCCGCATGGATACGTGCAAAGGATTTTGCCACAACCGCGCGAACGCCGAGATACAACGGTACCAGCGCCGCGTGTTCGCGGGACGAGCCCTGACCGTAGTTGCTGCCACCGACAACAATACTGTTACCTGACGCACGAGCGCGCTCAGAAAAGGTTTCATCGCACACCGCAAAGCAGAATTTCGAAAGATACGGAATGTTTGAACGATACGGCAAAATTTTAGCCCCCGCAGGCATAATATGGTCCGTAGTAATATTATCACCGACCTTTAATACCAGCGGTGCCGTAAGTTCGTTCGGAAGCGCCGCTCCCTGCGGGAACTCTTTGATATTCGGTCCACGCAGCACGGCTACTTGCTCCGCTTCGTTCTCACCAACAGGCGGAATCACCGCGCTGTCATCGATACGAAACATCTTCGGAAAAGCGATAACGGGCATCTCACCCAGCCGACGGGGATCGGTGATTTTACCGGTAAGAGCCGCCGCAACAGCGGTTTCAGGACTGACAAGATACACTTGTCCGTCTGCAGTTCCGCTACGCCCCTCGAAGTTGCGATTAAAGGTACGCAGACTAATACCGCCGGAGTTGGGCGAAAAACCCATACCAATGCACGGCCCGCAGGCACATTCCAGCAGACGTGCACCCGACGTCAGAATATCGCTTAGCGCACCACAGTCCGCCAACATCGTCAGCACCTGTTTAGAACCGGGCGAAATCGACAAACTCACCGACGGCTGAACGGTACAGCCTTTCAGCAGCGCTGCCACCTTCAGCATATCCTGCAACGAAGAATTGGTACAAGAACCAATACACACCTGGTCGACCTTAGTCCCCTCAAGAGAAGCCACCGTCACAATGTTATCCGGGCTGTGCGGGCAAGCAATGAGCGGCTCAAGGGATGACAAATTGATGTGCAGAATCTTGTCGTATTCCGCATCGGGGTCACTGGCAAGAGGCACATAGTCCTCGGCACGTCCCTCGGATTTCAAAAATTCTAACGTCACCTCATCGGACGGAAAAATCGATGTCGTTGCTCCCAGTTCCGTTCCCATATTGGTAATGGTAGCGCGCTCTGGCACCGTAAGCGTAGACACACCCTCGCCACCCCATTCGATAATCGCACCAACCCCACCTTTGACAGACAGTTGGCGCAAAATCTCAAGGCTGACATCCTTAGCTGTAACAAACGGACGCAGTTTGCCGCTGAGCATTACCTTATACATTTTGGGCATAGTAATGTGATACGCACCACCGCCCATAGCAACAGCCACATCCAAGCCACCTGCGCCCATCGCCAGCATACCGATACCGCCGCCGGTGGGTGTGTGACTATCCGAGCCAATCAGCGTTTTTCCCGGTTTACCAAACCGCTCAAGATGCACCTGATGGCAGATACCGTTACCGGGACGCGAGAAATACACACCGTGCTTTTTGCACACCGACTGAATGTACCGATGATCGTCGGCATTCTCAAAGCCCGACTGCAGTGTGTTGTGATCGATATATGCCACACTCAGTTCGGTACGAACACGCGGAATCCCCATTGATTCGAACTCAAGGTAAGCCATTGTTCCGGTGGCATCCTGTGTCAGCGTCTGGTCGATACGCAGTGCGATTTCCGTACCGGGAATCATTTCACCAGAAACGAGATGCTCTTTTATGATTTTTTGTGCAATTGTCAATCCCATAATACGCACTCCTTATCGAAAAGCTCATCCGATGCCCAGCTGCTCCAACATACTTTCACGCGCGTGGCGAATATGTTCGTTCATTGCCGCCTCAGCCGCTTCGGCATCGCCATCAAGAATCGCCTGGCAAATGCGGCGATGTTCCTCGGTCGATGCCGTTGCGCGCGTAATTTTCTCCACCGAAGCACGGCGGAATTTCTGTGCCTTTTTATGAAGCGGCACCAACGTGTTTTGTAAAGTAATACTGCCGCAGCCGGCATAGATAATTTCATGGAATTCGTGATCCTGCTGCTGCACGTGGTCGGGATCGGATTTGGAAACATAAAACTCCTGCAAATCCACAGCATTGACAAGGGCTTTTTTCTGCTCCTCGCTCATATTTTCAGCAGCACGGCGAGCGGCAATCCCCTCGATACGCGCACGGATATCCAGGATATCCAGAATATCCTCCTTGGTAATACCGTTTACTACCATACCCTTGCCAATTTCGCGCAGGATGTTTTCCTGCTGCAGACGGCGGATTGCCTCACGAATCGGGGTACGGCTAACCCCCATTTCCTCACACAAACGCGTTTCGGTAAGGATTTCACCGTAGGCGTATTTCCCGCTGAGAATATCATTTTCCAATCGTTCAAAAACGCAGTCCGCGAGGGACACGCTCTTATGCTTTTCCACCATACTACTTCTCCTTACATCGCACCGTCAGAGAAAAAGCTTACCTTCTCTTCCAGTTCATGGTTGGACAGGCAGGTTTGCCGTCCGTCTTCATACTCGCTGTCAACCCACTCTTTCATTTTCACAACAAGCAGGCTGTGCTTATCCACCTTTTTATCATCCTCAAGACGATAATGTTCGTTAATCCAGTAAGCAATCCCCGCCAATCCCGAGGTTTTGCTGATTGTCACAGAAGCGGGACGAGCAAGAATCTTTTTGGTATCGAAAATGTTGTAGATTTCCTCATCCTTCAAAAGACCGTCCGCGTGAATTCCTGCACGTGTCACGTTGAAGTTTTCACCGACAAACGGTGTCATCGGCGGAATAGTGTAGCCAATTTCCTTTTGGAAGTACTCGGCAATCTCGGTAATCACGGTGGGATCCATACCATCGAGCGAGCCTCGCAGCGAGGCGTATTCCATCACCATCGCTTCCAGTGGCACATTACCGGTACGTTCTCCAATGCCGAGAAGCGAGCAGTTAACCGCACACGCACCATACAACCACGCTGAGGCAGCATTTGCAACCGCCTTGTAGAAATCGTTGTGTCCGTGCCACTCCAACATTTCGCTGGGCACATCGGAATAATGCTGCAAACCATAAATAATACCAGGCACACTTCGCGGCAAGGCCACCTCCGTATACGGAACACCGTACCCCATCGTGTCGCAAGCACGAATGCGAACTGGGATATTCGCCTCGCGGCTCAGTTCCATCAGCGCGTTGACAAACGGCACAACAAAACCGTAAAAGTCCGCACGGGTGATATCTTCCAAATGGCAGCGAGGCATAACTCCCGCTTCAAACGCTTCGCTCACCGCTGCCAGATAATGCTCCATCGCCTGCTTACGCGACATTTTGAGTTTCTTGAAAATGTGGTAATCGGAACAGCTGACAAGAATGCCCGTCTCACGAATACCCAAATCCTTTACCAACTTGAAATCCTCTTTGCTGGCGCGAATCCAGGTGGTGATTTCCGGGAACTTAAGGCCGAGCTCCCGGCACTTTTGAAGCGCGAGACGATCCTTTTGGCTATACACGAACATTTCCGTCTGCCGAATAATGCCGTACGGCCCACCCAATTGAGACATATACTTATACAGCTGAACAATCTGATCCACGGTATACGGCTCAATGGACTGCTGTCCATCACGCAAGGAAGTGTCGGTAATCCAGATTTCCTGAGGCATCCCCATCGGCACACGACGGTGGTTAAAGCCCACCTTCGGCACCGTGTCATAGCTGTACACATCGCGATACAGCTGCGGATCCGGAACATCCTGCAGAGAATACTTATAGGTCTTTGACTCCAGCAAATTGCTGTGCGGAGAGAGTTCAAGCATAATGGTTCTCCTTTCCCGATACGCGTACCGTTTCGCAGCAGTAAAACTTTTCCGCAAAACGGCTTTGTATAATTGTATACAATTATACCTTTAATTTCCGGTTTGTCAATATGGTATGCAAAATTATTTTTACCAAATTCTGAAGAAAAAACGATCATCTCCCAGGAAACGATGTTTCCGCCACATTTGTTCCACTTGACCTGCATCATTCGCAGTGGTAGAATATGGACATACATTCTACAGAAAAGAGGATGTTCTATGGATACTTTGCTTCTGAATATAATTGACGAACTGATTGATGCCTCGCGCGACGAGCTGGCTCGTATGACGATTGAGCTGGTTAATATCCGCAGCGTTGCGGAAGATCCGCTTCCCGGTGCGCCGTTTGGTGCCGGTCCGCGCCGTGTGCTGGATAAGATGCTGGAATGGGGTCACGAAGAAGGATTCGCCTGCACTGACTATAATGTCGGTGTTATCAGCCTCGCCGAAGAAAATAAGCAACCCGACCTCGGCATCTGGCTGCATGGTGACGTGGTACACGAGGGTGAAGGCTGGAACTTTGACCCCTATAACGCCGTTGAATACAAAGGCTGCATCATCGGTCGCGGTGCTACGGATAACAAAGGTCAGATTGCCGCCATTTTCCAGTTGCTGAAGCTGTTCCGCAAGTTGGGCATCAAATTGAAATACAACCCTGCGTTGTACATCGGCAGCAACGAGGAAACCGGTATGAAAGATATCATCGGCATCCCCGGCAACCCCGATGCCCGTGGCTTTATCAACGTCTGCACCCCTCCCCGCATCTCACTGGTGCCGGACTCCGGTTTCCCTGTGGGCTACGGCGGCAAGGGCGGTTTGAACCTCACGTTGCGCAGTAAATCGCCGCTACACGGTTTCACCTTGACCGCAGGCCTCAAAGAAGCTCCCGGTCGCGCTACCGCTGTTTTTGAATCGGCAACGCTTCCCGATGAGCTGCCGCGTTGTACGGTAACCAAGGACGGAGCTACCACGGTTTTCACCGAAACCCCTCCGGTTCACGGTGCACATCCCAACCCGAACGGCAATATGATTACGCTGATGTCCGAGGCGTTGCTCGGTTGCGATGCCGTCGCTACGGAAGACCGCTATATCCTTGAATTTGCCCACACTCTTTCTCTTGACATTCACGGCAAGTTCCTGGGCATTGACACCCCGGAAGATCCGCAGCATCCGCTGACGGTTTTCGCCCACCGCATTACCTGCGACAACGACGGCGTTACCGTGTTTGTAAACATCCGCTACCCTGCCGTCACCAACGTCGAACGCATTGTCGACGGAATCAGAAAAGTGTCCGAAGCTCACGGCTTCACTGTTGATACCGTCACCCCCGGTGTAAGCGCGTATGTGCTCGATCCCGATGGTCCGATTCTCAAGACGTTGTGCGATGTTGCCAACAGTGTCACCGGTGACAACGCAAAGCCGTTCTATCTCAGCGGTGGCACGTATGCTCACCGCCTGCCCAACGGCTACGCGTTCGGTATGTCCGGCAATCTTCCACCGGAGGATTTCCCCAAAGGTCGCGGCGGCGCTCACGGTGTGGACGAATGCGTATCTCTCGCTCGTCTGCAGCGCGCCATGCGTATTTATGCACGCGCACTTCTGGCACTGAACGAAATGGATTGGTAAAGGCGTTTTACCTTACACATAGGAGTAGATGCTATGGAGTCATTCCTCTTTGCGGTTAACGCCGTACTCCCCATCATCCTGACGGTTCTCATCGGTTACTTATTGAAAAAAGCCAATCTGATGAACCTGTCTCTTGCCAAGGCGGTTAATAAGCTGGTATTCCGCATTTTCCTACCGGCAATGCTGTTTCTTAACGTCTATAAGATTCAGGATATCGGCACAATGGATTTCGGATATATCCTGTATGCGTTGGCAGCACTGCTTGTCATTTTCATTTTGTCTGTCCCGGCGGTAATTCTTCTTGAACGGCATCGTCCCCGCCGCGGCGTACTGTTACAGGCGGCATTCCGCTCCAACTATGCGTTAATCGGCATCCCGTTGGCGCAGTCTCTGTTTGGCGATGCCGGTGTTGCCGTCGCCTCTGTCCTCTCCGCGGCCGCCATCCCGGCTTTTAACATTCTGGCGGTCATTAGCCTGACGGTTTTCCGCGGCGAGAGCAAGAAAATCAATGTGCGTTCCATCTTGCTCGACATCGTCAAAAATCCGCTGATTCAGAGCATCGCAGTCGGTCTTGCCGTGTTGGGAATTCGAGCGTTGTTTGTAAAGACCGGCATTACGTTCCGTCTGAGCGATATCGCGCCGCTGTACACCGTGCTTGGGTACTTATCCAATCTCGCCACTCCGCTGGCATTGTTGGCGCTTGGTGCACAGTTTGAATTCTCCGCCGTTTCTTCGCTGCGACGTGAGATTATGTTCGGCACATTGATGCGCACCGTTATCGTCCCTCTGCTCGGCATCGGTGTTGCGTACGCATTCTTCTCCGATACGTTTACAGGCGCACACTTTGCGGCATTTGTTGCGATGTTCGCCACCCCGGTTGCCGTTTCCAGCGTACCGATGGCACAGGAAATGGATGGCGATACCGAGCTCGCAGGACAATTGGTTGTATGGACTACACTGGTTTCCGCATTTTCTGTGTTTTTCGTATCGTTCTTACTCCGCACAAGCGGCGTTTTCTGATTCCAAAGCCAAAGAGCACCACAGGTCATCTGTGGTGCTCTTTTTATATCTTCAGCAAACGTTCGGCATTGCAGTGTGCAATGCACTGCCACTCTTCATCGCTCAGCCCCAGTGTACCGAGCAGACGCTGCTCCATCGCCGCAGTATGCCACGGTAAATCAGTGCCAAACACCAACCGCTCGTACCCGTGCTTTTCAACAATTGTCTGTGCATAATACCGCGGTATCATCGCATAACCGAACGACGTATCCAGATAGATATCCGTACCGCACAAATAGCGCAGTACGTCCTCGTTGCAGTGGATTCCACCCCAATGCGCCGCAACAACCGGTGAATCAAACCACAAAAGCGCTTTTGCCAATCGCTCCGGCATACCGCCGTAGGGCGGCTTAAACCCATAATCCACACCGGCGTGAAATACCGTAATTAAGCCGAGCGAGGATATCTTTTTATAAATTGGCTTCATCTTGGCATCGTCCGCAAAAAAGCCTTGATAATCGGGATGAAATTTCACACCTTTCAACCCGAGCGCGTGAATACGCTCCAATTCCTCAAGCACATCGGGACTGTCAGGAAACACCGAACCGAACGCCAACACATCCGTCTCGGTATTGAGGGAGGCCGCAAAATCATTCACACTCGATTGCTGACGTGCATTGGTGGCGATATTCAATACAACCGACACATCCACCCCGTTTTCCTTCATCGAAGCGCGAAGCCCCGCAAGCGTACCGTCCGTATGCGGTTGCAAGCCGCCGGAAGCAAACGACAACTTTTCGAGGGCGCGCGGCGCCAGCACATTCGGGAAACAATGGGTATGAAAATCAATCAGCATACGCTCTCCCCCTTTACTGTTACTGACGGTAGTATACCCCAAAAGGCACTTCTTTTCAATTGCAAGAAAAAAGAAAAACGGCAAGCCGAAAGGCTTGCCGTTTCGTCAAAGCGTTGGCACGAACGATTAGAACGGAGCGTACAGGATTTTCCAATCGCCGTCGATCTTAACCAGCGTGAAGCGCATGTCGATTTCGCTCTTTTCCTTCTTCTTGCCTTCGATGGTCACATCCAGTTCAACCTCGAGGACCTCATCGATGGTTTCGACATCGAACTCGCTGTCTTCGTCGTTATAATCTTCCCAGTTTTCGATGCTTTCCTTGATGCCGTCAACGAACTCTTCGAAATCTTCTTCGTCGTACTCGTCAGTATCGGTGATGGTGTAGCTGATAGAGATATCGCTGCCGTACTCATCTTCGTAGTTTTCCATAACCGCCTCGAATTCAGCCGCGTAAGCCTTCTTCAGCGTGCTCTCTTTGCTCTGCTCCAGCTTCCAGTCGGGAGTCAACTCCAGACGAACCTGGGCATCTTCTTCGATAACCGCATCAAAATAATCGTCAACAACCGACTTGTAGCCACCGCCGGAAGCCAACAGGATGATAACCACCAGAACCACAACAGCCGCCAAAGCGATAGCGCCCAGCTTCAGCATTTTGGGATCCAGCTTAAGAGTCTTCTTCTCAGCAGGAGCAGCCGCCTCCAGAGGAGTGCCGCAGTTACCGCACACGAGCGCGGTATCGTCCGACTGATAGCCACAATTACCACAGAACTTTGCCATAAGTAAAAACCGCCTTTCTTATTTGTAATTACACCACTGTGCGTGGTTATTACCGTAAATAAAATCCGAACCGATTACTGCAACTTAGCGCCGCACTCGACGCAGAAAGCCGAACCGGGTTCACAAGGTGCGCCGCACTCCGTGCAAAAACGAGCGGCAGGTGCTTCGGGAGCAGGCTGCGGAGCGGCAGGAGTCACAGGCTGTGCCGCAGGAGCGGCAGGAGCCACAGGCTGTGCCACAGGAGCGGCCTGAGTCAAATCCACCGTAGGCTTGCCGCAGGAGGTGCAGAAACGCACATCTTTGGGAACAAGCTGACCGCAATGCGAGCAACGAATCGTTGTATCGTCCAGAACACGGCGCGGCATCGCCGAACCGCAGGTGCTGCAAAACGCCACCGAACTTTCCACATAGGTACCGCACTTCTCGCATTTTACCATACCTTTAATCTGGCAAATCTGCTCGCGGCATTCGTGGATACGCGCTTCGGCCTCGCAAACCGTTTTCACCATACCCTCGAAATCCGGCTCGTGATCCTTCGCGTGCATAGCGATGTACAACTTACCGATTTGGAGATACGTTGCGTTGATAAGCTTTTCCGCCTCGTTAATCGCCGAATTCAGTCGGGAAATCTCGGTCATATCCTGTGTTTTCTGAACCACAGACTGACCTGCCTGAGAAAGCTTTTTCCCCAAGTCATCAAAAAACGCCATTGTCTTTTCCTCCGAACATTCGAATATGTATGCGAAAAAGCACTGTACATGTTGATTTTAACACAATATATAGTTTATTGCAACACATATTTACACTTTTTCTCATATTATATAGACTTGACATTCCGCGACGGTTTCGATATATTACCCAATGGAGGCGATAGAACCTATGGGCCGTCAAACCACACTGCATATGCTGACAGAAACCAGCAAATTTATGATGTCTTTTGTCATTGTGACCGCCAATAACCGTGTCATCGTTGTTGATGGCGGCCGCAAAGAAGATATGCCGCTTTTAAAGCAATACATCGCCGGGCGTCCCGTTGCCGCTTGGATACTCACCCATGCGCACGACGATCATATCGACGGCTTTATCCACGAATTCCAAGAAAACGGCGGTCGGGATTTTGATATTGAAGCTGTGTATTACCACTTTCCGCCGTACAGTCTCATCGACAACCACGACGTTCCCGATTATAACTATATGGTTCGTGAACTGAACGAATGTCTCCCCGCCTTTGCCGAAATCGAGCCGTTAATCCACAGTAAAGCGCACATTGTTTCTCAGGGAGACAGCATCGATATTGACGACTGTCACATTGACTTTCTCTTCTCCTATCACGAGGGGCTGACCATCAACCTGATGAACGACAGTTCTCTGGTGTTCAAGCTCACCACGCCTCGGAAGTCTGTGCTGTTCCTTGGCGATTTAGGCCCGCTCGGCGGCGATATTCTGTACCGGGAATCCCGTCATCTGCTGCAGGCAGATATCGTGCAAATGGCTCACCACGGTCATATGAACGTCGGTATGGAGGTGTATGCCGCCATTGGCGCAAAAACGTGCCTGTGGTGTGCGCCGGATTGGCTGTACGACGAAGAAGAATTGCCGGATTACCTGGCAAATCCCGCCTATCTCTCCCCCGATCCCAGCCGCCTTCGGATGTACGGTACTGCTACCACCCGCCGTTGGATGGAACAGCTGGGAGCAACCGAACATTACGTCACCAAAGACGGCACTCAGACGCTATATCTGTAATTCTTATATTTAAATATAATTTACATACAATATCTTGACAGGAATATTGCCGCGTGATATGATGGCAATAGTTTCCATGAGGGAGTAGCAAACGTGCATCGCACGTAGCAAGTTCAACATCCTGGCGTTTCGCCTGGCTTGCTTTAATTTGCGAGACTCATGTACCCGTACGGGGCATGTACTGAGTCTCTCCTGTTTGGTATGAAGAGACCCCGGGTACACCCAAGCGGCGTGCCCGGGTTTGTTTATTCCCTGAGGAAACAGCACATCCTATTCTCTGAGCACAAGGAAGGAGCGCATTCATATGAAGTTCTACTGTGAAAACGCCGACACCGTTTTACAGCAGCTCGACTCCTCTGCCGAAGGTCTTTCCCAGGCCGAGGCGGAAAAGCGACTGGCTGAAAACGGCAAAAACAAGCTGGCTGCCGCCCCCGGAAAATCCATTATCCGTCGGTTCCTCGAGCAGCTTGCCGACCCGATGATTATCATTCTTCTGGTCGCTGCCGCCATCAGCGGCGTGCTGGGCGTTGTGGAAAACGAAGGCTTCACGGATGTTATCATCATCCTCGCCGTTGTTATCATTAACGCCGTACTCGGTGTCTACCAGGAAAGCAAGGCCGAAAAAGCCATCGAAGCGCTGCAGGAAATGTCTGCTGCCACCTCCAAAGTACTGCGCGACGGTCGCATCATCACCATCCACAGCGAAGATCTGGTTGTTGGTGACGTGGTGTTGCTGGAAGCAGGCGATGCTGTCCCCGCCGATGCGCGTATTCTGGAAAGCGCCAGCTTGCAGGTGGAAGAAGCAGCACTCACGGGTGAATCGGTGCCGGTAACCAAGTTTATCGATATCATCAACCTGTCCGAGACGCAGAAGGATGTACCGCTCGGCGACAGAAAGAATATGGTATATATGGGCGGTACCGTTGTGTACGGCCGTGGTACCGTTGTGGTGACTGCCACCGGTATGGATACCGAAATGGGTAAAATCGCCGGTGCTCTGGCACAGGCGGAAGAAGGCAAAACTCCGCTGCAGATTAAGCTGTCCCAGCTTTCCAAGATTCTTACCTGGCTCGTTCTTGGTGTCTGCATTATCGTCTTCGGCGTTCAGCTGCTGCGTGCCGGCGGTCTGGGCTTTGAAGTGGTTATGGATTCCTTTATGGTAGCGGTTTCGCTGGCTGTTGCTGCGATTCCCGAAGGTCTTGCCGCCGTTGTGACGGTCGTGCTTTCCATCGGCGTTACCAATATGTCCAAGCGCAATGCCATCATCCGTAAGCTGACGGCGGTGGAAACGCTGGGCTGTGCACAGATTATTTGCTCCGATAAAACCGGTACTCTGACGCAGAATAAGATGACGGTCGTTGATTCCTTCGGCGAAGATTCCGGTCATCTTGCCACGGCTATGGCACTGTGCTGCGATGCCGAACTGAACGAAGACGATACCGTCACCGGCGAACCCACCGAGGCAGCGCTGGTTGCTTGGGCCAACACGCTCTCGCTCAAAAAGCCTGAGCTGAAAGCCTCTTTCCCCCGCCTTGGCGAAGCTCCGTTTGACTCCGGACGCAAAATGATGTCCACGGTGCACAGCGGCGCTAACGGCATTGTCCAGTACACCAAAGGCGCCCCCGATGTGATTGTTGACAAGTGCACCCACTACCTCAAAGACGGTGTGGCTGTGCCGATGACCGAGGAATACCGCGCCGAGATTATGGCCGCTAACAAGGCGATGGCTGACCGCGCGCTGCGTGTGCTTGCCTGCGCCGAACGGATTTGGGACATCGCTCCCGACGACTACGAACCCGCAACACTGGAAACCGATTTGTGCTTTGTTGGTCTGACGGGTATGATTGACCCTGTCCGTCCCGAAGTCAAAGACGCCATCGTCGAGTGTCGCCATGCCGGTATTCGTCCCATTATGATTACCGGTGACCACGTTGACACTGCTATCGCCATTGCCAAGGAGCTTGGCATTCTGGACGAAAACAGCCGTGCTATCACCGGTTCTCAGCTCAACGATATGAGCGACGAAGAATTCGAAAAAGAATTCCGCTTCATCAGCGTGTATGCCCGTGTGCAGCCCGAGCATAAGACTCGCATCGTCAACGCATGGCGCAACGCCGGCTTCGTCACCGCTATGACCGGTGACGGTGTCAACGATGCTCCCTCCATCAAGTCCGCCGACATTGGCGTTGGTATGGGTATCACCGGCACCGACGTTACCAAGAACGTTGCGGATATGGTGCTCACCGACGACAACTTCGCCACCATCGTCGGCGCGGTTGAAGAAGGTCGCCGCATTTACGACAACATCCGAAAAGCCATCCAGTTCCTGCTCGGCTCGAATATGAGCGAGGTTATCAGCATCTTCGTTGCCACGCTGCTTGGCTTTACCATCCTCGCCCCTGTCCACCTGTTGTGGATTAACCTCGTTACCGACTGCTTCCCCGCTCTGGCTCTCGGCATGGAAAAAGCCGAAGCCAACATCATGCGCCGCAAGCCTCGCGATGCGAAAGCCGGCATCTTCTCCGGCGGTATGGGCTTCGACGTTGTTTACCAGGGCATCCTGGTATCCGCTTTGGTGCTTATCTCCTACTTCGTCGGCCACTTTATGGAAACCGGCAACTGGGTTATCGAAAACAGCACCCACGGCACCACCATGGCATTCCTGACCATGTCGATGGCGGAAATTTTCCACAGCTTGAATATGCGTTCGCAGCGCGGCAGCTTGTTCACGATGCGCACGCACAATATGGTTCTCTACCTTGCCGCTATCGGTTCGCTTGTCGCTACCACGCTGGTGTGCGAAGTGCCGTTCCTTGCCAACGCCTTTGGCTTCGAGCAGGTCGGCCTCGCCGAGTATGGCGTTGCAATCGCCATTGGCGCCTGCATTATCCCGATTGTGGAAGTGGTCAAGTTCATCCAGCGCAAGTGCGCAAAAGACTAAATACAGGCAAAGAAAACGCCCTGTGGCAGAAACGCTGCCACAGGGCTTCTTTTTTAAACTTCTGTTGTCCAATCCTCGTCCCATGGATACCGCATCTTCAGCACTTCGCCGCCACGCTTGGCAGAGAACGCCGCGTAGATACCGGGCAAGGTCATACGCAGACCCTCGCGCAAATTGATCGGTGCAGGGTCGCCGTTTCGTACCGCTTCAAAGAAGTGATCCATCATCGCGTAATCCAGACCGCCGTGTCCCACCGCTTTGGGATTGTTCTCGTAAGCAGGAGGCATAAACTTGCCGTCCACTTCTTTAAGCGAGGTGTCCGCATCCTTCATCGAGTTGTAGCGAATCACCGGTTTGTCAAAGCGCTCGATACGCTCCATATATCCTTCCGTACCGAACACACGGTAGTTGTGATGACCGATTTTAGCACGGCAACGACCGTTTCGCATCAGACGCACAATCACACCGGACTCTGTCTGGAACTGTGCGCACATCATATCGTCTTTGGTGGAATCCTCCGCCTGCTTGCCTGTACCGAAGCAGGTAACGTAGCGAAGATCCTCCTCAATTATCGTAAGCAAAGGACCAAGCGAATGCGTGCAGTAATGAATCGGAATCAGCAGCTTACGCCAATCACCGTTTTCGTTGTAGTGCTTCCGCTCGACGCTATCGGGAAGCGACCAATGAATGTACTCGGCCTCCATACAATACGGCTTACCGAGAAGTCCGTTCTCGTAAAAATCACGAAGCATTACCACAAAGCGCTGCTCGTTGGGGTTCGCGCCTGTCGAGATGATGGCCTTGGATTTTTCCGCCACTTTCCACAGCTCTTCCGCTTCTTCCAGCGTAGCGACGTTCGGAATATCCGACAACACGTTGATATTGCGCTCCAGTGCCTTGATACAAAACTTCGCGTGAATATCCGCGCCGGTTTCTACGATAACGACGTCCAGCTCCTCGTTATCCAGCATCGTTTCATAATCGTTGTAAAAGGTCGTATCGGGATACAGCACAGCAAACGCATCGTCAGACAACCACTGCTTTTCATACCAGTTGCGCTCAAGGATATCACACGCGGCAACGAAACGAACGCCATCCATATCGGCTGCCAGCTTTGCCAACGACCGTCCACGGGATCCCAGACCCACAACACCAAACCGTATCTCTTTCATACACACTCTCTCCTTTACAATTTAAACAGCACCAGCGCAACAGCGCCGACAAAGACGCCTGCCAACTGCTGTCGATTAAACTTTTCTTTGTAGAACAACAGCGAAATGAGAAAACTGACAATCAGCCCGATTCCCGTTTTCATCGGTGTTGCCACCGAAATCGGTACGTACAGATAGATAACGAGGTTGACTAAGTTCTTACCGCCGTTAAACAGACCTGCCAACGCACCGTAGCCAAAGCCGCTGCGCAATGTGGCACGCATACTGTCTCGCTCTTTCGCAATGCCAAGCGCCATCAAAATCAAGAACGAACCGAACAGCGAAAGAATCATAAACTCGTTGTCGTAGGCGTGGTTGAAGCGCAACTGTTGCATACGGGACAGCACCGAAATAAAGCCGTTGCACAGCACCGTTATCAGCACCCAAAGCAACCATTTACCGGTGACAACTTGCTTTTCCCCCGTCCCCTTCTTTTGATACCGAATCAGTACCACCGATGTAAACACGAGCGCAATACCGAGCCATGTCGTCCACGAAGCTGTCTCACCAAGATAAAAGACACCATAAACAATCGAAATCACGCCGATGAATGAGGTGAACAACCTGGTTGCAACATAAGAGCCGAGTTGGAACGCCACGTACATAGAGTAAAAACCAACAGCAAACAGCACACTGCTTATTGTGCCGATAATCAACATATCCCCCGAAAAATACAACCCATCCTTATCGGTCAGTATGAAAAACAACGTTGCAAACAAACAGATGATGGCATTAAACACCATACCGCCCGAACCGTATCGTCTGCCGTAATAACGGACAACGATACCCTCGCCCTGTGCAATCAGCACATCGAGCATCATTAAAAGAGTTCCCATTCCCTCACCTCGTTCTGCCTTGAGTATATCACGATGTATCCTCACGGTAAAGAAACAAAACCCACATTTTGCAGTAAAAAAACCCTTATCCTTGCTTTTTTACACACATTGTGATATTGTTAGTGCAGGAGTGATGGTTATGGAAGACATCTGTAATTTTATTCCGCCGGAACAACACAGCCGCGAAATTGAATTCTTTCATTTTGTGTACGAAACCAACCTGCAACGGTTTCGGCAGCCTTTTCACCGTTCCAATTATTGCGCCTATCTTGTTTTCAAAGGAAACGGCGTTTTGAAAACGGAGGGGCATGAATACGAACTGAAACCGGGAACGTTATTTTTCACCTATCCGTTTCGCACGTTTGAGATTACCAACCCCGACGCCGTCACCGTGCTGTACATCAGCTTCAACGGCAGCGGCTCGGAAGAACTGCTCGCGAAATGCGGTATCAGCAGCACCAACTGCGCCTTCCACTGTCCCGAAGCACTGACGGAATTCTGGATGAACGCTGTGCGGCGCATCACATCGCAAAATGCCGTTGTACTGACCGAAAGCGTGCTTCTGTACTCGTTGTCCTACGTTTGCGGCAATGAACAGCAAGCGCCGCCTCCCAAAGATCGCTTTGAAGAAGCGGTGGCATACATCAACACGAACTACACTGACAGTGCCATCACGGTAATCCGCATTTCGGAAATGTTCTTTTACAGTGAAAAATACTTTTCCGCGCTGTTTATCAAACGCATCGGCGTGAAATTCAACGAATATCTGAATCGCCTGCGTATCCAACATGCCATCAAGCTGATTAAAGGCGGCAACACTCTCATCGCCGACATTGCCGCTCAGTGCGGATTCGCAAGCCCTGCGTACTTTTCCAAAGTCTTTAAGCGAATTATCGAGTTAACACCGCAAGAGTATATTCACCAAAACAGCACGAAAATTTGTTAACGGAGGCACTACTATGGCTATTCATTTTTGCGAAGAAACGCGCACCTTTTACTTGGACGGAAAGTCCGTTACCTATGCTTTTTTTGCAAACGAAACGGGATATCTGGAGCACCTGTATTACGGCAAAGCCATCCCCCACGACTCACTGGCGTATGCACGCACATGGGGATGTTATTCCTGCTTGACAACCGTTCCCGGTAAGGACAACGTGTTCGGCTATAATCTGCGCCCTTCGGAACTGACCTTTTTCGGAAACAGCGACTACCGTGAGCCTTGTGTCCAGGTGCAGAATCCTCTCGGAGATCGTCTGTGTGACCTGCTGTACGACGGCTATACCATTCTGGAAACCAAACCGTCCATCAGCGGTATGCCCTCTATGGACGGCGGTGAAACGCTGGTTGTACACCTCAAAGATGCTGTTACCGGCTTTGCCGCCGACTTGTATTACACCGTTTATGACGACGCCGATGTGATTGCTCGCCGCATTGTGTATCGCAACAACAGCGATGAGGCAATCGCACTCCGCCGCGCCTACTCCTTTTCGATGACCTTGCCGCGCTGCGATTATGATGTGTTAACGCTCCACGGCGCTTGGGCCAATGAGCGTCACATTCAGCGAATCCCTATGCACAGAGGCGTCGTATCGATTGATTCGAAGCGCGCTTCCTCTTCGGCCGTTCTCAATCCGTTTATGGCGATTCTCGCTCCCGATACCACCGAAACGCACGGCGAGGTTTTTGGAATCAGCTTGGTGTATTCCTCGTCCTTTGTGCTGAAGGCGCAAGGCCTGCCCGACGGCAAAACCTTGCTGACCGGCGGTATCAATGACTTTGATTTCTCTTGGAAGCTGGACGCAGGCGAAGCCTTTGAAACGCCGGAAGTGGTTATCGCTTTCTCAAACGAGGGTATCGGCGGTATGAGCCGCACGTTCCACCGCGCCTACCGCAACCATCTGATTAACAAACGCTTTGTCGGCGCCACCCGTCCTCTGGTTATCAACAACTGGGAAGGCACGTATTTCGACTTCGACACCGACAAGCTCAAAGCGATGGCAGATGCGGTAGAAGGCACCGGTATCGACACGTTCGTTCTGGATGACGGCTGGTTCGGCAAGCGCGACAATTCCTTGTCCGGCTTGGGCGACTGGGTCGTCAACGAGAAAAAGCTGAAAGGCGGCCTGAAAGCCGTCATCGACCACGTACACAGCAAGGGCCTCAAATTCGGCTTGTGGTTTGAGCCGGAAATGGTAAACGAGGATTCCGACCTGTACCGTGCGCACCCCGACTACGCCATCGCCGCACCCTCGCGCAAGCCTTGCTACTCGCGCCACCAGTTCGCTTTGGATCTGACACGCGCCGAGGTGCGTGATTACATTGTGGAATCGGTTAACCGCATTTTGCGTGAAAATGAAATTGACTATGTAAAATGGGACTACAACCGCAACGTCACCGAGTTTTTCACCCCCGGACGTAACCCCGAACAGCAAGCCGAGTTCGCGCATCGCTACGCTCTCGGCGTGTACGACCTGTGTGAACGTATTGTCGAAGCCAATCCGCACGTTTTCTTCGAGGGATGTTCCAGCGGCGGTGCGCGTTTCGACCCTGCCATGCTTTACTATCTCCCGCAGATTTGGACGTCGGATAACACCGATGCTGCCGAGCGTGCACGCATTCAATACGGTAGCTCGATTGTCTATCCGCTGTCCTCTTCGAGCTGCCACGTTTCCTGCGAGGTCAACCATCATACCAACCGCTCTGTTCCCCTCAAGACAAGAGCGCATATCGCGGGATTGGGACCTACGGGCTATGAGCTGGATTCGACGTTGCTGACCGACGAAGAAAAGAGCCAAATCCGCGAGCTTGTGGACGAATATCGCACCACCCACGATTTGATTCTGGACGGCGACCTGTATCGTTTAGAAAACCCCTTCACGAGCAATCATTTCACGACATTAATCGTCTCCCGTGACAAAGCACGCGCCGTCCTCACCGTCTACCAAGAATTGCAAAGCGATGCAGACTGGTCGTATATGCTGCGTCTGGACGGTCTGCGTCCCGACACGCGGTATCATATTCCCGAATTGGATGTGACCCTTTCGGGTGCAACGCTGATGAGTGTCGGCATCCATCCCAAATTTGAGATGGGCGATTTCCAGACATTAAAATACCATCTCATCGCCGAATAAACAAAGCGGGTGCGAACACATGGTTCGCACCCGCTTTTTCACAATTCCACACGGACAAACACCGTATCCGGATATCGCTCCTGTAACGGTGAAAAATCATAGTCACTGATAACGCAGTCCACTTCGCTGAAATCACACAGTTTCTTCAGCCCGTTGTGATTTCGCTTTTCGTTATCCACAAGAAAATAGGATTTACCGGAGTTAGACAGCATTATGCGGTGCAACTCGTGATAAATACCGCCCGAGCCAACCACACCGTCATCGGTCACACTTCCCGTCGAGAAAAACGCCTTATCCGCGCGGTAAGCACGCGCCATATCCAACGTATCGACACTTCCCGTCATACTCGGAGACTCCAGAATCTTGCCACCCAGAACGATACAATCCACGCCGTGCTCGCTCAAATACGCCGCCAGCGTAATGTTGTTGGTAATAACCGTCAGCTGTTCCTTTTCCGCCAGATACGGCCCCATATGCTGTGCGGTCGTCGAACCGTCGACAAACACCACGTCGCCGTCCTGCACCAGCTCCGCTGCCCGTTGTGCAATGCACTCTTTCGCATGGTGCTGCTTATGCTGACGGAATTCCAACGGCACCGAAGTGGATGCTACCAACTCCACACCGCCGTAACTGCGACGAACCAATCCGCGTTTTTCCAGCAGATTCAAATCGCGGTTTACGGTTGCCGAGCTATAGCACAGTTTACTGATAAGATATGCCACCGTCACATACTGGTGCTTTTCCAGAATGGCCAAAATCGTTTCCTGACGTTCTTGCGGATACATCTTCTCGCCCCTCCAAATTGAGAAATGTTGAGAATTTGTCGTTTTTTTAAACCCTATTGCGAAATGTTGAACTTTTTGATACCATTATAGGCGTTGACTGACATGGTGTCAAGTGGGGGTAACTACAATGCGCGATCTGACTTCCGGAAATCTTTCAAGAACCTTTTTCCGCTTTGCCATTCCCGCTATTTTGGCAGGTTTACTTGGACAAGCGTACAGCATTATCGACTCTATTATTGTCGGTAAATATCTCGGCACGGAATCGTTGGCGGCGCTCGGCGCTACCGGTGAGTTTCTGTCGTTGATTGACGCCATCTTTTGGGGCTACGGCGTCGGTTGCGGTATTTATGTTGCGATGTTGTTCAGTTCCGGCGATAAGCTGAAGCTGCGTAATACCATCATCGCTACCCTGCTGACCGAAAGCATCGCCGCCATCGCCCTGGGTGTTGGACTCATCCTCTTCAGCCAGCCGCTGATGGAGGTATTGGAGGTTGACCCGCTTATTCGCGAAGAAGCCTCCCAGTACTTCTGCATCATCGTTGGCGGCTTGGTCATTCAAAACTTTGGTTGGCTTGGTGTCTATCTTACCAACGCCTTGGGCATCTCGTCCTTCCCCCTCTATATGTCCATTATTTCCACCGTTATTAACATCACCGGTAACCTTGTCTCGGTAATGTGGCTCAAAGCGGGTGTCATTGGTGTCGCGCTCTCTACCATTCTGTCAGCGGCTGTGGTCGCCGTTTGCTACATCGTAAAATTCCTTAGCATCTTCCGCGAGCTGGAGGTATCGGGCCCTTTCTCCATGAAAGGTTATTTCCGCGGCTCAATCCCCTACTCGATTCCGTCTACGTTCCAGCAGTGCTTAATTTACACCGCCAACGCCACGGTATCGCCGCTTGTCAATGTCAACGGCTTCGCCGCTACCGCCGCGTTCAGTGTGTCGAGAAGATATTACGGCTTGGTGTCGTCGGTCTATCAGAACTCCACCAAGGTTATGGCGAACTTTACCTCGCAATGCACCGGAAACGGCCGCTATGACCGCATCCGTGACGGCGTTTGGGTTATCCTGCGGCAATCCACCCTGTTTGTGCTTCCGCTGCTTATCGCCGGTATTCTCTTCCCCGGAGCGATGGCCGGTATATTCTTCAACGCCGAAACGCCGGCCGAAAGTTATGCACTCGCCACACCGTTCCTGCGTTTCTTCCTGCCGCTGATTCTCTTTAACCTGATTAACAACCTGTTCCACTCCATCGTCAAGGGGCTGAAAGCCACAAAGCTGCTTATCCTGTCGTCGTTTATCGGTTGTGCCACCTACATCTCTGCCGGTTACGCACTGGAGCCGTCCTTCGGTCTTTACGGTATCTACGCCGCTTTGGCGCTCTCTTGGATTGTCGAAGCCATCTTCTCCATCATCATCTATGTAACGGGGCGCTGGCAGACGCCTGCTATGCGGGAAGCATTACGGCAACAACAGTAATAATAAAAAGCCGATGGGTCAACGCCCATCGGCTTTTTTGTTGCGAAATACAAACACCTTGCTGACAACATAATTGAGAATCAGCACCATAATCTGTGCGGCGATTTTCACCGCAAGTCCGGGGAATCCAATCCAGGTAACGAACACCAAGATGACCAGTTCCTCCGCCAAGAAGGTAGCGAGCCGTCCGCCGTAAAAGCCAATCATTTGCCGCCAGAACGCCGCGCCCTTTGCCGGCGCACGGAACACCCAGACGCGATTGGTCAGGAAGGCAAACAGCACCGCCAGCACCCAGGAAATCGTATTGGCAAGATGTTCGTTCAGAGACAGCAAGCTGTTGCACACCCAGAACGAGCCGATACTGATAACCGTTGTCAGTCCGCCGAAAAAGAGATACAGAAGCACTTCGCGATGCCGTTTCCAAAACGGCTGAAGCGGACGTAACAGGCGAACGGCAAACAGACGGTCAAACACGTCCATCTCCGCCATGGGATCCCCCCTTGCTTACTTTGTACTGCGGCGAATCGCGGTAACGATACGCTCCGTTACCGGAGAAAGCACCAGGTTGATTGCAAACTCCACCAGGAAATTCACACCGACCAGGCCAACAAACACATACGAAACCAGTTCCTGACCGCCTGCCCACGCCGTGAGCGTTTCGCGGAAGAAGAACCACATACCCAAAACGAACAGTCCGGTATTGACAATCGGTACTACGATTGCCGCCATCAGAACGCCGATAAACGGCTTGTTCGCTTTGCGGAACAGAGAACCTACCAGACCGCCGACAAGACCCGCCAGCGTGCCTTTAGTGAGGCAAACAGCCGCCGTAAGCACGGGGTTAACATTCCAGAGAATGTTTCCGCCGACATCCAGGCCGGTAATACAGCAAATGACCACCACAACGCTGAAAATGAATCCCAACGTGGCGCCTGCACGAACACCGAACAGCACACCGCCAACAACCAGCGGAATCAGAACCAGCGACAGATTAAACGCGCCGATTTTAATACCGTAGCTCATCAGCTGAAGCACCACGATGAGTGCCGCCAGGAGGCTCAACTGAGCCAGACGAACCGTTTTCTTTGCTACCATAACTAAACACTCCTTGCTGCTGCTCCGAACGGATGCAGCGCATTTTTTATAAAAACCGTTAAGCGCGGTTCTTATCGTAAATCAGACGAAGACCATCCAGAAGCAGACGATCATCGTATACCGCCTCGCGTCGGCACACCGACGCAATTTCACGACCAAGTCCACCGGTCACAACCACCGTGGCCTTGACACCGAGTTCCTCCTCGATGCGGTCACACATACCATCCATCATCGCAGCAGTACCGTACACCGCACCGGAGCGCATGGAATCGCTCGTGTTGGTGCCGATTGCACGCTCGGGCGCTTTGATATGCACGCGCTGCAACAGCGAAGCGTTGCTGACCAGCGAATCCAGCGACGTGGACAAACCCGGCATAATGGCACCGCCACGGAAAGCTCCTTGACTGTCGATCGCCGAAACGGTCGTCGCAGTTCCCAGATCCCACACAATGCACGGATAGCCATATTTCTGCACCGCCGCTACCGCGCCGACCAACAAGTCAGCACCCAGCTGCGCCGGATTATCAATTCGGATGTTCATACCGGTTTTGATACCGGGCCCCACCAAAAGCGGCTCAATGCCGATGATTCGCTCCACAGCCGTACAAAGAACCGCATCCAGACCGGGAACCACCGAGCTGAGAATCGCACCGTGAATATCGCGCGGCGTAATGTCGTGAAGCTTGAGAATCGACAGCAGCTCCACCGCGTACTGATCACCGGTACGCGCACGATCCGTTGCCAGACGGCACTCGCACACCAGTTCTTCGCCGCGGAAAACACCGACGGTTAAGTTGGTATTTCCAAGATCAAGCGTCAGAAGCATCTGCAGAAACCTCCTCCGTACGATGCGCAATGATATAGCGCGGACGATTTTTCACTTCGTCATAAATGCGGGCGATGTAATGGCCGATAATACCCAGGCTCACCATAATCGAACCGCCGATGAGAAGCAACAACAAAATGACCGTGGTAAAGCCTTCTACGGCGTTACCCATAAAGAATCTGACCAGCGTCTGCACACCGAGAATCAGCGTACACACAAGCAGAATACCGCCAAGCACCGTTACCAGGCGCAACGGCGCCGTTGTAAACGACGTGATGTTGTTGATAGCGTACTTCAGCAGTCCGCTGATCGACCATTTCGACTGGCCGTTCACACGCTCCGCCACTTCAAATTCCACCGTTGCCGTGCGGAAGCCTGCCCAGAAAGACAGCGCGCGGAAGAAGGTGTCCTTTTCCTGCAGGGAGTTCATAACGTCCACCACGCGGCGATCCAACAGCTTGAAATCGGAGGAGGACTGCATATCCATACCGACAGCTCGTCCTACCAAACGATAGAACAAACGGGCGCACACGCCGTGAGACGCGCTTTCCTTGCCGCGGCTGCTCTTCTTCCCTTCCACGACCTCGTAGCCCTCTTTCCAGAGTGCCACCATCTGCGGGATAACCTCCGGCGGGAATTGCAAATCGCAGTCGGTAACGACGCAAGCGTCGCCCTTGGCTTCGCGCAAGCCGGCAAAAATCGCCGCTTCCTTACCGAAATTACGGCTGAAGGAAACGCCGCGCACACAGGCATCCCGACGCGATGCTTCGCAAATGAGTTCGTAGGTGCGGTCTTTCGAGCCGTCATCCACAAAAATCAGTTCATATTCGATGCCTGCTTCACGCAACACCTCGGCAAAACGTTCAGCAGCCAGCGCAATGTTTTTTTCCTCGTTATACGAGGGGATCACCACGGATAACAAGCCCATCCGTATGTCCTCCTTCAACAAACTTTTACATATCCCGACGCAAGGCACGCTCGGCTTCGCGCTTCATATCGCGTTTCGCCGCATCCTCACGTTTATCATACAATTTCTTACCGCGGCACAGTCCCAACTGCACCTTCACGCGAGAACCTTTGAAATACAGCGACAGCGGAATCAACGTTAATCCTTGCTGTTGCTTCAAAAGACCGTACAACCGATGAATCTCACGCCGATGCATCAGCAATCTCCGCACACGAAGCGGGTCCCGGTTGAAGATGTTGCCTTGTTCGTAGGGACTGATGTGCATCCCCTTGACAAACAGCTCACCGTTGTCCACGGTGCACCAGGCGTCTTTCAGGTTAACCGAACCGCGGCGAAGCGATTTTACTTCGGTACCGCACAGTTCGATACCCGCCTCCATCGACTCCTCAACAAAGTAGTCATGGAAGGCTTTTCGGTTTTCGGCAATGGTCTTGGTTGCGACCCGTTCGCCGGCCATGACAATTCCTCCTTACAGTTCGCTGCGTCCCTCCAAAGAACGACGAAGCGTCACTTCGTCGGCATATTCCAAATCGCCGCCAACCGGGATACCGTATGCCAGACGCGTTACTTTAATTTCAAACGGTTTCAGAAGCCGCGACAGATACATTGCCGTTGCCTCACCCTCTACCGTGGGGTTGGTCGCCATAATCACCTCGGTCACATCCGTGTTGGCAACACGGGTCAGCAACTGCTTGATACGCAGCTGGTCGGGACCGATACCGTCCATCGGCGAAATCGTGCCGTGAAGAACGTGGTAAACACCCTGATACTCACGGGTACGTTCAAACGCCAGCACATCCTGCGGCTCTTCCACCACACAAATCACGCTTTCATCGCGGTTGGCCGCCGAGCAGACACTGCACTGCTCACCATCGGTGAGATTGCAGCAAATTTCACATTCATGAATATTCTTGCGGGCGTCCACAATCGCGCCGACAAAACGATCCGCCTCTTCCTTGGACATCGAAAGCATGGAAAACGCCAGACGCACCGCCGTTTTATGTCCGATACCGGGAAGGCGTTCCCACTGTTCAATCAGTTTATCCAATGAGGCAACACGATAGGCCATGTGTCAGTTTCCTTCCTTTTGTGTTTCTTTGGCGGCACGAATACGCATTGCAAGGTGGCTAAAGAACCACACAAGCAGAATACCGATAAGCACGCCACATCCATCTTTCAGAATATCCGACCATTCAAAAGCGCGACCGGCGGCAAACAGCAGTTGGTGACATTCATCCACCACCGCATACGCCAGACAAGATGTAAAGGTAATTACCTTCCATCGCTTAAGCTGATAGCTTCGTGCCAGAAGCGAAGCAAAAAAGCCGAGAAGCGCAAACATAAAGATATGCGCACCGCTTCTCAAAAGAATGTGGAAGAGTTCCTGTTGCGCTTCGTTCAGGCTTAAAAACGAAAACAGACTGCCCAGCAAACCTTGCGAAACAGCGCCGCTGATTGCAGAGGATTGTTCGGCAGACTGCCCCGAAAAAACAAAAATACAAGCCGCGACGGACAGGGTAAGCACCCAAAGGACAAGTTTACGTACCATCGTCCAATCAGAACGGCAGGTTCATACCGCCGGTCAGCTTGCCCATCGTTTCTTCCGATTCTGCCTGTGCCTTGCGAACAGCCTCGTTAACCGCGGCCATAATCATATCGGCGAGCATTTCGGTATCCTCAGGATCCACTGCTTCGGGGTTGAGTTCCAACGAACGCACCAGATGTTTGCCATCCACCGTGGCGGTAACCATACCACCGCCGGCAGTCGCGGTATATTCCTTGGCCTCCAGCTCAGCCTGAGCCGTTGCCATATCCTCCTGCATTTTCTGAGCCTGACGCAGCATCGCCTGCATATTGTTGCTGCCTCCGCCATAGCCCTGCGGCAATCTTGCTTTCATAGTGTTCAACCTCTTTCTTCAATAGTGATTCCCGATTCCGCGCTGCGACGGAGAAAATCCGACAACGGATCGGCAGAAGAAACCGTTTCTTCCTTATGCGTCGGTCGACCGCGCTTAATACGCATCGGCTTACCGACAACCGCCTGTACCGCACCGAGAAGCACCGCTTTGTTGCCATCGGAGCGAACCAGGGATGCAAACAAATCGTTATCGGTGAGGATAACCAGCTGTTCCCCATCGATCATCGCCGTGGAATCGGTCAGCACGCCATAGAGCGGCGGGCTCTGTTGTGCGATGTACGCCAACACATCCACCCACGCCGTAAACGGAACGGCATTGCCGGCAGGAGCTGCCGGAGCCATCGGTTGAGGCTGCGCCTCGGGAGCGGGCGTTACCGGTGCAGGAGCCGCCGGTGCGGGAGTCGGTTCTTCCGCCACAGGAGCAGGAGCCGCCATCGCAGCAGGTGCTGCCGCAACAGGCATCGGGCGGGTTTCCAGTGCTTCGATACGACGCAGGAGACTTTCCGGCGTGGTATCCAGTCGCGGATCACACAGACGAAGCAGGGTCGTTTCCATTTCCACACGGCGGGAAACGCCACTCTTCAAGCGATCCAACGTGCGCTGCAACACGTCCATAATATGCAAAATGCTTTCGAGAGACAGCGCCGCCGCTTCACGGCGAAGCTCTTCGAGCTCATCGGGAGAAATCACGATAAGTGCGCCGGGGTCGCCAACGCTCTTGAGAATCATCAGATTGCGGTAGAAATCCACCATTTCCACGCACAGGCGTTCCATATCCTTGGAACCCTCGTAGAGAGAACTGAGCAACGTCAGTGCCGCCGCGCCGTCCTGCTTGCGAATGGATGCCGCCAAGCGGAACAGATACTCACGGCCTGCCATACCCGTCGCTTCCGCTACCAAAGCCGCCGTGATATCACGCGAGCGAGACAGGCACTGATCCAACAACGACAACGCATCACGCAGACCGCCATCTGCCAGACGGGCAATCAGCAACGCCGCGTCATCCGCCAGCGTAAACTGTTCCTGTTCGGCAACGTACTTCAGGCGGGCGCTGATTTCCTCCGCGGGAATACGGCCGAAATCGAAGCGCTGGCAACGCGACAGAATCGTCGCAGGAAGCTTGTGTACTTCGGTCGTGGCGAGGATAAAGATAACATGCTCCGGCGGCTCCTCCAGCGTCTTGAGAAGCGCGTTGAACGCACCGGCGGAAAGCATATGTACTTCGTCGATGATATATACACGATACTTCGCGACCGAGGGAGAGAAATTCACCTCATCGCGCAAATCGCGGATGTTATCCACACCGTTGTTGGAAGCGGCGTCAATTTCCACCACATCGAGGATGGTGCCGGCATCGATGCCACGGCAGTTATCGCACTCGTTGCAAGGATCACCGTCGTTCAGTGCCAGACAGTTAACCGCCTTTGCCAGAATCTTGGCGCAAGAAGTCTTACCGGTACCGCGGGAGCCGGTAAACAAATAGGCATGCGCCAACCGACCGGTACGCAGCTCGTTTTTCAGTGCCGTGGTAACAGCAGGCTGACCGTATACCTCCGAAAACGTTTGCGGTCGCCATTTGCGGTACAACACTTGATACATACTACCGGAACACTCCTTTCCAACAAGTTCAAACGCCACGGGCCCTCGGGTGTGCGGACAGATAGGCTCCCTGCGGCGCACGGCAGAAAACCGCTTAATGCTGCTCGGTTCCCCGCCTGACATGGTTCACGGATCGCCGTCGCGCAGGACCCACCTGTCCGCACGCCCCAAGGCACATGGCGCTACTGTATAGTATATATTATATTTTATAAAATTGCAAGAGCAACAGCGCATTTTTTACGGCAAAGTACAGGATTGCCGTCGCAATCGCGCCCCGCAAACGTAAAGTTTTCCTTACAACTTTGTAACAAGCATTGCGATTTTGCCTGTGTACTTGTATAATTAACTAAAATTTGCGCCTATTATTGATGAAAGGAGACGATCGGCACGAAAGAACGGATTCGCCTTTTCAAGGCCGAGGGCTCGGCATTTGTCACCTCCCTCGTTCTGCTTGCCCTCATCCCGCTGTTCCCCGAATTCTGTGCGCCTGTGTTTGCGATTCTTTCGGTGCTGTTCGCCGCCAAAGATGCCCACGCACGCGGCTGCGTCGTTCAGCTCGGAACGCTGGGCAAGCTGCTTTTGCTATATATCGCCTATATGGCAATCGGCATCACCTATTCTGCTCACACACTCAACAGCCTGGCCACCGTGGCAATGTGGCTCGTGATGCTGCTCGTATACGTTTCTGTCACCACAACCATCTGCAACCGCACCCGCCTTAACGGCGCCTTGTTCTTACTTGCCATTATCGCAGGTGTCATCGGTTTTATCGCGTGTTTCCAGTACCTGTATCGCACCGTATTCGGCACTACGGCCATGGCTAATCAGTTCTGGTATCCCGTCGATGAATTCTTCTATCGCTACTTCCCGATGAGCATCGATTTGGATATGGGTGCCAACCGTTCCGCTTCGACCTTTAACAACCCGAACATGCTGGCAGAATACCTCATTATGGTGCTTCCGCTGGCAGGATATTACGGCTTCTGCGGCAAACGCACCGCCCCTCGCCTGATTACCCGCGCTATGATTATCTTAACGATTTTCGGCGCTATTATCTCGTTCTCGCGCGGCGCATACATCGCATTGCTGTCGATGCTTTTGCTCATTATTGTCACCCATCTGCGCAAACTGACGCCGTTTATGATGTGCCTTGTCGCGGCGGTGTCGCTGGTTCCCGAAGCCATCATCAGCCGCTTCTTGTCCATCGGTGAAGGCGGACACGCCATCTTTGAGCGACTGGAAGCCTGGGAAGTGGCTATGGAATCCATCATCGGCAGCCCCATTTTCGGCACAGGCCCCGGCGTCTCAAACCTGTGGGAATTCTTGAACAGTATGGGCGTCAACGCCCCCCATTCTCACAACCTGATTCTTCAGGTGCTTGTTGAGGGCGGCTTCATCGGACTGTTCCTGCTTTGCCTGATTGCCACACGCCTGTTACAAGAAAGCTTGGGACTGCTTCGCCGCACACGGAAAACCGCCCCGATCGGACGCGTTTTCATCCTGTTCTCCGTGGCGTTCATCGTTCACGGAATGGTGGATTACCCGTTCTTGTCCCCCAAGATGATTGGCGTTTTCTGTATGATTCTCGGCTTCTTCGATGCGATGTCTGCTATGCACCAAACGACACGCCTCACACCGCTTTCGCGTGTGATGGATCCGATTCTGCTGTGCTTCCGCAAAAAGAAAAAGCTTTAAAAAAGCCCGCCTGCTCTGTTGAGCAGGCGAAGTCGGATCGTAGCCATGTCGTTCTGTGAGCCAAGGAGTTGTTAGTCTCTCTTGTCTTCCTAAGACCGCTTGGCC
>JAZODA010000094.1:0-1528 GCA_045596745.1 Acutalibacteraceae bacterium | reverse complement strand
GGTACGAGCGACGAGGAAGAGGGCAACCCGCTCTATTACGCCGCCAAGGAAAAGTTGGTCGCCGAAGGCATTCCCGTGGCGCCGCACAAGGCGCAAGTCGGAGGCCAAGCGGTCTTAGGAAGACAAGAGAGACTAACAACTCCTTGGCTCACAGAACGACATGGCTACGATCCGACTTGCAGGTACGAGCGACGAGGAAGAGGGCAACCCGCTCTATTACGCCGCCAAGGAAAAGTTGGTCGCCGAAGGCATTCCCGTGGCGCCGCACAAGGCGCGGCGTATCACCGCCGCCGATATGGATGCTTTCGACCACATTCTGGTGATGGAGGAGAAAAATCTGCGCGCACTTTCCCGCCGTTTCGGCGACCTGCCGCCAAAGGTGCGCCGCCTGATGGAGATAGCCGGTGAACAAGCGGACGTGGCTGACCCGTGGTACACCCGCCGCTTTGACACCGCTTTCGCAGATATTTGGCGCGGGTGCACAGCATTACTCGCCGAGACAGCGCAACAAAAGCAGTAGGTTTTTGTCGGAATGTAGGATTACAATTGATGTGTTACAAAACCGAAAAATAAAAGATGACGAATGGAAGATCCTGTGTTACAGTTAAGTTGCTGAGACAAAACAGACAGGAGGATCGACCATTCGTCATGAACAAGATAACACAGGATATGCAGTTTCGTCAATCCCTTTTGAAATACGCAAGCAAATACGGTGTGACCAAAGCAGCCATCCGATACAAGGTCAACCGCCAATATGTGTATCGCTGGCAGCGTCGGTATGACGGAACATGGGAGTCACTGAAAGAACGTTCTCACCGTCCTCACAGCCATCCTAACCAACACACAGAGGCGGAACTGAAGCTCATTCAGGATATGCGCCGTCGAAACCCGCATGCGGGTTTGGTTGTGTTTTGGGTAAAACTCCGTCAGCGTGGCTACACACGCTCGGTGACCAGCCTGTATCGCATACTGATCAAACAAGGCGAAATGGCCGTAAAGCCCGCGAACCCCAAATATATACCGAAGCCCTACGAACAAATGCAATATCCGGGACAACGGATTCAGATTGATGTGAAGTTTGTACCTGCCGCCTGCATCGTAGGCGCCGTTGAAGGCGAGAAATACTATCAATACACAGCTATTGACGAGTATTCACGGTATCGGTATTTAGAAGCATTTAAAGAGAACAGCACCTACAGTTCTGCCCAGTTTGCGCTGCACGTCATCGAGCATTTTGCGAAAAAGGGCATTAAGGTGGAGTGCATCCAAACGGACAATGGCTTTGAATTCACGAAACGTTTTGGTGGCTCAAAATCCAACGATCTCACGCTGTTTGAGCGTACGCTCAAACAGCGTGGCATTAGGCACAAACTGATTCGCCCATACACTCCCCGCCACAACGGCAAGGTGGAGCGTAGTCACCGCAAAGACAATGAATATTTCTACGCTACTCACCGTTTTTACTCTTTCGAAGATTTTAAAAAGCAATTAGCTGTTCACAGCAGAAAATACAATGATTTTCCTATGC
>JAZODA010000093.1:0-17995 GCA_045596745.1 Acutalibacteraceae bacterium | reverse complement strand
TACGTTGTCGCCCACATCATACCCGACGGTATACAGTTTACGCAGCAGTTCTTCGCGGTAAATATGCGGCGTTCCCGGGGTAATATCAAAGAACATTTCCGCCCCATCGGAGGTGCGATGCATAAACAAAAACGACCCATACAAGGCAATGCACTCGTCAATCCACGGCCAGGAGCAATGCCCCATAGAAAAGCGAAGTCCTTTGATGCCAACCAGCGCTTCCCAGTTGAGCGGACGGTTGTACTTCGACATCGGCTCTTCGCCCCACAAAATGCCCGAATGGAAAATAACAGGCTTGTTCAGCGCCGCAATGGTACGCAACAAGGTCATCATTTTCTCTTCGTAGACATAGTAGTTGGTGCAAATAAACTTAAAGCCGGCAATGCCGCGCTGTGCCGCAACCTTTACGTTTTCGAGAATGTTGTCATCATCGGGGTGAATGCGCAAAATCGGGAACAGGCGATCTTCATAGCCTTTGCACCACGCCAGCGCCTCTTCCATCCGTTCCTCAAATGACGTACCGTTTATCGGATCTTCAGCCAAGGATTTGTTCGAAAACACGCATCCGCCATATATGCCGTTCGCGTTCATACGACGAATCAGTTCATCGGGATTCGGTGTCGTATTCCGCGCGTGAATGTGCATATCAAAAACCCGCATACCGCTCCACTCCTGCTATCAGATTTCAAAAGTCGGTAACACGCCACCATCCAACATTTTCTGAGCAGCCAGCAAAATGCCGATACGACCGGACGAGAAATTCAGTCCGCCCTGCATATACACCGCAAACGGCTCGCGCAGCGGCGCATCGGCGGACAGTTCGATAGAAGAACCCATCGTGAATGCGCCGGCCGCCATAATCACCTGATTGTCGTAACCGGGCATATCCCACGGTTCGGGGGTAACAAACGCATCCACCGGCGCACCGCTCTGGATACCCTGACAAAACGCGATAAGCGGTTTCGCTTCACGCATTTGAATTGCCTGAATAATGTCCGCACGCTCTTCGGTGGAGGACGGCGTGCAATGATATCCAAAATGCTCGAACATCGCCGCCGCAAACACCGCCGTTTTCATTGCTTCGCCCACAACGTGCGGCGCCTGGAACAAGCCCATAAACATCGTGCGATTATGGCCGAGCGACGCACCGACCTCTTTGCCGAGACCGAGGGTGGTCAAGCGATACGCACATTTTTCCACCAAATCACGGCGGCCGCAAATATAACCGCCATTTTCGGCAATACCGCCGCCCGGGTTCTTGATGAGCGAACCTGCCATCAGGTCAGCACCCACCGCCGTCGGCTCTTCCCGCTCGGCAAATTCGCCGTAGCAGTTATCCACAAACACAATCACATCGGAGCGCACCTGTTTGATTGCGGTAATCAGTTCCCCGATACGCTTCACCGTCAGCGACGGGCGCAGATTGTACCCGCGCGAACGCTGGATATGTACCACCTTGACCGCAGGCTCGGCACGAAGAGCCTCGCAAACGGCAGGAATATCCGGCAGACCTGCCTCATTCAGCGGCACTTCACGATAGCCGACGCCGTATTCCGCCAGCGAGCCGTCGCTCGGCTTATCAGCACCGATGACACCAAGCAAGGTATCGTACGGCGCGCCTGTCGCCGCGAGCAACACATCACCCGGGCGCAGCACACCAAACAAAGCCACCGTAATCGCATGCGTGCCGCACAAAATGCTGTGACGCACCAACGCATCCTCAGCACCCAGCACCTCGGCAAACACCTCTTCCAGCACTTCGCGACCGCGGTCACCGTATCCGTAACCGGTCGTCGGTACAAAATGCGCCTCGCTGACACGGTGGTTGATAAATGCGGACAGCACCTTCTGCTGATTGTAGTCCGCCACCGCATCGATGCGCTCGAATACAGGGGCGATTTCACCGCGCACCTGCTCCGAAAGCGCCTGTAATTTCGGGTCAATGTTAAAAAAAGATGTTTGCATAACTGCGTTAGTTCCTTTCTGTCAGCGCCACACTGCCACACACGGAAAAACCGAGTGCTGTGTACACGCGCTGGGCTCCTTCATTTTTGGGGCAAATATACACCTCTCGCCCCTCATCCTGCAACATCGCCGTCAACGTAGCGACACACGTGCCGGCCAACCCTTTGCGACGATGCTGCGGCGCTGTTGCCACGCCGCCAATCAACGCACCTCCATGCCATTCCGCCGTGGTCATCGCTGTCGACGCAATTTCCCCGTCCAAAACAGCTGCTACGTTGCGGCAAAAGCCGTGGCGCTCACGATAGCATACATCCATATACCATCCTTCAAAAGGCGGTAATGCAGGGAAAATCGGCTCTAAAAAGCGGTATAACTCTCGCGGAGACAACCGCTCAAGTGCCTGACGCTGTTGCGGACAATCACACCGCATCACGGGGATTTCCTGCACGGTACTGTGCCAGTGATGCGCAACCGCGTTCGCTGTTTCAGCATCGGCAAGCAGCGAGGTAACGTCCGACTGCATCGCAACAAACAGTGCCAGCTCTTCCCTGCCCTCTGCCGTTGCGTAAACGATGGCTTGTCCATCCAAGAGTGCCGCCGCACCGCCGCCGTCTCCCACGTAAAAGCGGAGAAACGGCACGTTGCCGTAGCATTCCCACAACGCGCGAATACGGAGAAGCGGCAACGCATCCCCCGTCAGTTCGGGCAATTCCTCAACCAGCCGAATCATACCGCACCGTCCCATGCCGGCAGCGTGTTCATCATCACTTCCAGCAAACGATACGTCTCGTTGATATCGTGCTCCGAAAGCATACAAGATGGCGAGTGAATATAGCGACAAGGCAGCGAAATCGCCGCTACGCGAGCGCCCTCACCCGTCGTTTGCAGCGCGCCGGCATCGTTGCCGCCGGAAACGTACGCTTTCGGCTGTGCGGCAATGTCGTTCGCTTTTGCCAAACGGAAAATCTCATCAAACAGCGGTTTGTCATACACTGTGCGGCGATCCATAAACGACACCACACCGCCACCGTCGACACGACACACCCGCTTTTCGGCAGATACGCCAATAATATCCGAAGCGGTTGTGGCATCCACTGCCACCGCAATATCGGGCTTAACAGCAAACGCCACACAGCCCGCACCACGCAAACCGACTTCTTCCTGTACGGTAAACGCAATCGTCACATCATACTCAGGCTCAGTCATCGCCAGACGGAGCAGCAACGCACAGCCTGCGCGGTCGTCCAACGCCTTTGCCAGAAAACGATCGCCGCCAAGCGACACACCGTCATCGGCAAACACCACGGCATCACCCACCGACACTACAGCTTCCGCTTCCTCGCGCGAATCAGCGCCGATATCGATTTTCATCGTACCGACAGTGGGAATCTTTTGCTTCTCATCCCCAACGCATTGGTGAGTGGCTTTACCGCCAATCACACCGGGATGACCGTTCACCAGCACACGGGAAGCAAACAACACATCGTCGGCGATCCCACCAACAGTAGCAAAGCAAAGATAACCGTCATCGGTAATCGAAGTGACGATGCCGCCGACCTCGTCCATATGCGCTGCAAACAGCACTTTATTGGTCGCAGGCTTCTTGCCGCGCAATTCCACAATCAGATTGCCCATCCGATCGGTATGCATCGATTTGATGGCAGGTGCTGCCGCCAAACGCTCTTCCAGCACCGTGCGCACCGCCTTTTCACGACCGGAAATACCCGACAACTTCGCCAGTGTCTCCACCGTGTTACGCATCTGCCTGCACCTCCCCACTGAGAGCCAAAGCCGCCATCAGCTTGGCAACGGACTCAATATCACTAAGCGCGGCCACTTCGACCGGCGTATGCATATACTTCAGAGGAATGGACAGAAGTGCCGTGGGAACACCCTCGCGCACAAGGCTGATTTTATCGGCATCCGTACCCGTTGTGCCACCCATCACTTCATACTGGAAAGGAATCTCCTGCGCCTTGGCCAAGCGGCACAGCGCATCGGTCAGCTGTTCGTCCAAAATCGGAGAAACGCCCAACATAGCGCCCTCACCCAGTTTGCCGCACCTTGCCTTATCGCATCCCGGGGAATACGCGAAACTGACATCCGTAATCACCGCCGCATCAGGACAAATAGCAAACGTTGCCGGTGCCGCACCGCGCAAACCGACCTCTTCCTGCATACTGAACAGCGCCGCGACATGGCAAGGAAGCGCCTTGTCGGACAGGAGTTCCACAGCACGAAGAACCGCCGCCACACCGGAACGATCATCCAGTGCTTTGGCACTGACACGGTCCTGCAGCAATTCGTCAAAATGCGGTGCGAACATCACAGGCGTTCCAACCGCAATCCGCTCTTTGGCTTCTTCGCCGGACAGGCCGACATCGATACCGCATTCCTCAATCGGCTTCGCCTTGCCGTCACCTGCGGCAAGATGCGGCGGAATCGAGCAGAAAACGCCGTTTAACGGCGGATCACACAACACAACCACCTTCGCGGCAGACAGCGTGCGAGGGTCAATACCACCGCAGTTGGAGACTCTTAAAAAGCCGTCTTCCGACACGCCTGTAACCACAAACCCGATTTCATCCAGATGCGCTTCGAGCAACAGCGTCGGCGCGTTTTCGTCGGCAGACGGAAGCACGCCCCACACGTTACCGAGGCAGTCGGTATGAACCTCCGGCACAAAAGCGGACAACCGCTCGGCGACCAGATGTCCCACATCCCCCACGCCGTTAACGCCAGGAGCTGCACACAGTTCTTTTAAAAGTTCTTTCATAGTCACGACAACTCCTGTACCAAACGTTTGAAATGGTTTCCACGCTCTTCGAAATTCTTGTACATATCGAAACTTGCGCTGGCGGGTGACAGGAACACGATATCCCCTTCGCCTGACAAGGCATCCGCCGCTGCGACCGCTTCTTCCATCGAAGCAACACGCGTGACAGGCACATCGCTGTCTCGTTTGAGTACCGTTTCAATCGCACCGGCAGTCGCACCCAGCAACACCGCGTGCTTTACGGTTTTTGCCGCAACAGGGCCCAGCGGATCGTACGGAATATGCTTATCATATCCACCGGCAATCAGGATAACCTTACGGTCAAACGCCTCCAGACCCGCAATCGTACGGGACGGACTGCTACCGATGGAATCGTTATACCATTTGACACCACCGCGTTCACGCACCAATTCGCACCGATGTGCCACGCCGCCGAAGGTACGCGCATACTCCGCCATTACCTCCACGGGTACTACGCCATACGTTGCCGCAAATGCCGCCAGATAGTTTTCAATGTTATGCACACCACGGATGAGAATCTCGGATGCGGGAAGCACCGCCACCGTCTCAACACCATCGGTAATATACAGAATTCCGTCCTCACCCAGGTACGCACCGCGCTCTACCGGATGCAGACGCGAGAACCACCAGACTTCACCCGGGCAATCCGCCGCAAACGCCGCGGTATGCTCATTATCGGCATTCAGCACAGCACGGTCGCCGTTTTGCTGATGCGCGACCAAGTTCTTCTTGGCATCGATATATTCCTGCATATCGGTGTGCCAATCCAGATGGTTGGGCGCTACGTTGGTCACAACCGCCACCTGCGGACTTTGCGTCATCATTGTCAGCTGGAAGCTGGACAATTCCACAACACTCTTATCAGCGGCCTCAACTTTATCAATCGCCGGCAGCATCGGGTTACCGATGTTACCGCCAAGATGCACCGTCTCCCCTGCTTTGGACAAGAGTCCCGCAATCACCGTCGTCGTGGTGGTCTTGCCATCCGAACCCGTCACGGCATAAATCGGCGCAGGGCACAAATCGAAAAACAATTCCATTTCCGAGGTCACCGTCTTGCCGGCAGCGCGCGCCGCTTCAAACTGCGGCAGGTACGGCTTCATACCGGGAGTGCGAAGAATCAACTCCGCATCATCCAGCGAATCCAGATACGCCTCGCCCAGACAAAGCGTTGCACCGGCGGCTTCCAGTTCTTCGGCGGTAACACCCAGCTGCTCACGCGTGCGCTTGTCGCAGGCTTGAACCTGCGCGCCATGGGAAAGCAGCTGATAAATCACCGACAGATTGTTATGACCAATGCCGCATACGGCTACACGCTTTCCGACAAGCGACTGAAAAAACTCACGAAACTGCATTGTTATCACTCCTCATCCGAAAAACGCGACAGGAACATAATCGCCGCGAAACCGGCTACCGCCGTTACCACCGAAGCCAGCGCCGTCAGCACCCAGTAGGTCGTCGTCGCTTCCACCTGCAGTGCAGGCCACACAATATCGGCAGCAATGTCCGCGAGCGAGCCAACCACAAAACCGAGAATCATACAATAGGTCTGATGCGGGAACTTCTTCATCGTCCATTCCAGCGGACGTGTAATCAGAAACACACCAACCAACGTGGAAATACCGAGCAGTGCGATAAAGGTGATGGCTTCACCGACACCAACCGTCGACGCGGCAGAGCCATCGCCAAGCAACTGCTTAATCAGCGTTTTGACCCACAACGCCACCGTGTCAATCGAACCGGACAACGTGCCGTAAACGCCAAGCACCAACAGCATATGCGAGGTACTGATGCCAGGAAGCACCAAAGCGAGCGACACGACAATACCGGCGAACAGCCACACCAAAAGGCTGACAAAATTCAAATCGGTGCCCGAGGGCATCAGTCCCTGCGGCAACAAACCGATACCGATAACGATAGCAAAACCCAGTAAAATATATATGGCAGACGAAGTGGAAAACGCCTTCACGCGCGTCTTGCGATACAGTGCAGGAACGCCGCCGACAATCGCGCCGAAAAAGAACAGTGACACCGGAATCGGGAAGGTTTCCAGCAGCCAACCGATAGCGGACGCCAACGCGGCAAAGCCGACAACCGCGCCGATACCGAATTTCAGGAGGAATTTAATATTCTTCTTCGGTTCTTTACCAAAGTGGCTGATTGCCCCGATAAGCTGGTCGTAAATTCCCAGCAGAATCGCCATTGTACCGCCGCTGACACCGGGAACCGTCATAGACGAGCCGATGACAAATCCTTTGAACGGCACCAAAAACGATTTGAGCGCTTTCATACACGAACACTCCTTCCAGATATACCTTTTTATTATACACCTGTCTCTGCCTTTTGTCACCCCTATTTTGTTGTTTTCTGTTGCACAGTTTATCAAAAAGAGGTATACTGATGTTATGAGAAAGGACGTGACGGTTATGGAAGCCAAAGAACGCTTTATCGAACTGTACAACCGCTATATTCACAGAGAGGGTGCAGACAAATTTTTGGAGTATCTCTGCTCCCGTTCCAGCGACTTTTTCACCGCGCCTGCCAGCACCCGCTTTCACGGCTCACACGAAGGCGGTCTGGTCGAACACAGTCTGAATGTGTTTGACTGCCTGTGGCATTATCTGGATCGTCCTCGTATGAAAGAGACGTACGGCATCGATTACAGCGAAGAAAGCATCGCCATCGTTGCCTTGCTGCACGATGTCTGCAAAATCAACTGCTATAAAGCGGGAACCCGCAACGTTAAAGACGAAAACGGCAAATGGCAGACCGTCCCTACCTATGAATTTGAGGATAAACTTCCCTATGGACACGGCGAAAAATCCGTCTACATCCTGTCGGGATATATGCGTCTGACCCGCGAAGAAGCCTTTGCTATCCGTTATCATATGGGCTTTGCAGGCACGGAAGACAGCCGCAACGTCGGCAGTGCGTTTGAAATGTTCCCGCTGTCCTTTGCGCTGTCGGTTGCCGATATGGAAGCCACTTACTATCTGGAGGCACAGGAATGAGTCAGTTACCGCCCAAAGTTATGCCGCGCTGCCCGCTTTCCCGCAAATGCGGTGGTTGTCAGTTGCAAAATATGGACTACCAACGGCAACTGAAATACAAACAAGAAACGGTGGTATCGCTGCTTGGAAGATACCACCGCATTTCCCCCATTCTCGGTATGGAAAGACCGTACCACTACCGCAACAAGGTGCAGGCCGCCTTTGGTCTGACGCGTGGCGGCGAGGTGGTTTCCGGTGTGTATCAATCCAGTTCGCACCGCATCGTCAAAGTGGACTCCTGCCAGATTGAAGACCCCGCCGCCGACCGCATCGTGGTCACCATCCGCAAAATGCTCCCCTCGTTCCGCATTCTCCCCTACAACGAGGACAGCCGCCGCGGATTTCTGCGCCACGTTCTTGTGCGCCGCGGTTTTGTCAGCGGACAGATTATGGTCGTGCTGGTCGGTGCTTCTCCGATGTTCCCGCTGAAAAAGAAGTTTACCGAGGAACTGCTGAAACGGCATCCCGAAATCACCACCGTTGTTTTGAACATCAATCCGCAACGCACCAGTATGCTGCTTGGCGAACGCGAAGAGGTGCTGTTTGGACGCGGATATATCGAAGACACGCTGTGCGGCTGCACATTCCGCATTTCACCGCGCTCGTTTTATCAGATTAACCCCATTCAGACAGAGCGTCTGTATCGCACCGCGTTGGATATGGCAAAGCTCAAACCCACCGACCGCGTGCTCGATGCCTACTGCGGTGTCGGCACCATTGGCATTGTTGCCGCGAAGCAAGCGGGAGAAGTCGTGGGCGTGGAACTCAACGGCGATGCCGTTCGCGACGCTCGCGTCAACGCCCGCCGCAATCAACTGGAAAACATCGCTTTCATTCAAGCGGATGCCGGTGAGTATATGGTTGAGTTGGCAGGAAGCGGTGAGAAGGTCGATGTCGTACTGATGGATCCGCCGCGTGCAGGCAGTGATATGCCTTTTTTGGAGTCGCTCCTCACCCTTTCGCCCTCGCGAGTGGTGTACATCTCCTGCAACCCCGAAACGCAAGCGCGCGATTTGCGCGTTCTCACCAAGGGCGGCTATCGCGTCACCGGTATTCAGCCGGTAGATATGTTCCCCCATACGACGCATATCGAATGCATCGTGGCTTTGGAAAGGAAATAACGAATTATGAAGCACATCCGTCAGTTTGACACGTTGCCGGCCGAGGCACTTGCGGTTCGTCTACCTGTATTCGTGGACGAGCAAGGGTTTGTGGATGAGGTTGATGACATTGATAACACCGCCACGCACCTCGTCCTGTTTGACGATGAAACGCCGATTGGCACCTGCCGCGTCTTCCCCTCCGATGAACCGAATCGGTACATTCTCGGCAGATTGGCCGTACTCAAAGCCTATCGCGGACAGGGCTGCGGCGGCGACCTGATTGCTGCTGCCGAATGCTATGTGCGCTCACTCGGCGGCACGTCACTGATACTGCACTCGCAATGTCGGGCGCAGGCGTTTTACGGAAAGTGCGGATACACCCCTTACGGTGATATCGAGGACGACCAAGGTTGTCCCCACATCTGGATGAAAAAAGAATGGTAAACAAAAACAGCCGCCCATCGGGCGGCTGTTTTTTTGTTAATTCGATTAGTCGTCGCACTCGTCGCAGCAGCAATCGCAGTCGTCATCGCACTCTTCGATGTCGAACTCCAGATGCTCACCGCACAGTGGGCAGTCAACGCCGCCATCCAGCAGCGTGTCCTCGTCCACCGCAAACTCTTCGTTGCACTTGGGGCAGGTCACATCGTAGAACTCGCCCTCGCAGCAATCGCAGTCGCAATCGCAATCGTCATCGTACTCATCGTACTCTTCGTAGTAATCGGTCTCCAGAGCATCCAGATCTTCATCGATGGTATCGACCTGCTCGCCCATCTCCTGAACAGTGGCTTCCAGATCTTCCACGCTCAGCGCCACATCGGACAGAACGTCCATGATGGCTTTCAGGATTTTGCCCTCTTTGGTCGCGGCATCGATTTCCATGCCTTCGATCAGGCCCTTAAGATACGCAACTTTCTCCGTAATGGTCATTGTGAAAACCTCCTTATAACACGTTAGTGGTAGTGGTAATGCTTACGCACGCTCCATGTATTCACCGGTACGGGTGTCAACACGGATCATTTCGCCTTCGTCGATGAACAGCGGCACGCGGATCTCGGCGCCGGTCTCCAGCGTAGCGGGCTTGGTGGCGTTGGTAGCCGTATCGCCCTTGAAGCCGGGGTCGGTCTGAGTGACCTGCAACTCAACAAAGTTCGGGGGTTCCACGCCGAACACGTTGCCCTTGTAGGACAGAACGCGGCAGATCATGTTCTCCTTAACGAACTTGAAGTTGTCGGACAGGATATCCTTACCGATCGGGATGAGTTCGTAGGTTTCCTGATCCATGAAGTAGTACAGGTCGCCATCGTTGTAGGAATATTCCATTTCCTTTCTCTCAACGAAAGCGGTCGGGTACTTATCGTTCGGGTTGAACGTACGCTCCACAACCGTACCCGCAATCACGTTGCGGATCTTGGTGCGGACGAACGCCGCGCCCTTACCGGGCTTAACATGCTGAAATTCTACGATCTGATAGACGTTGCCATCCATTTCAAAGGTAACGCCGTTTCTGAAATCACCTGCTGATACCATTTTGCAATCCTCCGTTTATTAGGCTTATCTTATTCTACCGCATCTCTGTCGTATTTGCAAGTAGAATTTCGAAGAAATCGCAAAACAGGCGGTATTTTTTACCGCCTGTTTGCTGTTTCTTACTCTTCGTCGACCTTGTTTTCCGCAATGACCTTCTGAGCCACCGGTGCCGGTGCCTCTTCATAGCGGGTAAACTCCATCGTGTAGTAGCCTCTGCCCTGCGTGGTGGAGCGAAGCATACTGGAATAATCGCCCATTTCTGCCATGGGAACCTCCGCCGTAATGCAGGTGATGCTGTGATCTTCCTGCGTCGGCTCCATACCGATTACGCGACCGCGACGCTTGGTGATATCACCCATAATGTCGCCGGTGTTGTCGTTGGGAACAAACGCATTCAGCGTACCAATCGGCTCGAGCAGCACGGGCGAAGCCTGTGCAATACCCGCTTTGTAAGCAAGCGAAGCCGCCGTCTTAAACGCCATTTCGGAAGAGTCAACCGGATGATACGAACCATCCACCAACGTTGCCTTCACGCCGACCAGCGGGAAGCCCGCCAGCACACCGTGCTGAGCGCTGTCACGCAGGCCTTTTTCGACCGCGGGGAAATAGTTCTTCGGAACCGAGCCGCCGAACACCGTCTCGGCAAAGACGAGTTCTTCGCTGTCGCAAGGCTCAAACTCAATCCAGACATCGCCGAACTGACCGTGACCGCCGGACTGCTTCTTATGACGACCCTGAACCTTAACCTTACCGCGGATAGTCTCGCGATAAGCCACTTTCGGATTCTGCAGAACAACTTCCACGCCGAACTTGCTCTTCAGCTTAGAAACCGTAACCTCCAGATGCTGCTCGCCCAGACCGGACAGAACCTGCTCTTTGGTCTCGGTGTTGTGCATAAGTGCAATGGTGGGATCTTCTTCACGCAGGCGGTTAAGACCCGCAACAATCTTTTCCTCATCGCCCTTATTCTTGGCATACACTGCCATCGACAGCGAGGGAGCTTCGTACGCCACGCCGGGCAACACAACCTGACGCGCGGGAGCGCACAGCGTATCACCGGTGTTGGCGGAAGCCAGCTTGGCGACCGCGCCGATATCACCGGCGGGAACACAAGCGACTTCTTCCTGCTTCTTACCGCGCACCATAAACAGCTTGCCGAGCTTTTCGGTCGTGCCGGTACGCATATTCATCAAGGCGGAATCCGGCGTTACCACGCCACTGATAACCTTGAAATACACCAATTTGCCGACAAACGGGTCAACCACCGTCTTAAACACGGTTGCAACCGCCTGTGCCTGTTCATTTACCTTCAGTTCCACCGGATCGCCGTTGGGGGCAACACCGGTCTCGCCTGCTACCGTCTCCGCCCAGGGAGCCAGCCACATCAGGCCGTTAAGCAGCTGATCGACGCCTTCCACCGTCTGCGAAGCACCGCAATACACGGGGAGAATCTCGCCGCGACGAACACCGGTCGCCAGACCGAGAATCAGCTCGTCAGGCGTGAAGTCAATACCGGAGAAGTATTTCTCCATCAGTTCCTCGCTGGTTTCCGCAACCGCTTCACAGATAGCGGTACGCAGGCCTTCCAGACGATGACCCATATCCGGAATCGGGCACTCGGTCGCCTTACCGTCAGCATATGTATACGCTTTATACTCCAACAGGTTGACGTAGCACTGAACCTTATGATCCACAACGTGCGGCACCACAATCGGGCAGACCGCAGGACCGAAGATGGTCTTCAGATCCTCAAACACGCGATAGAAATCGGCGTGCTCACTATCCAGCTTGTTGACAAACAGCAACTGGGCAATGCCCTTTTTCTTGGCAGCGGCGCGCGCTTTCTGCGCACCGACCGTCACGCCGCTCTTACCCGACAGCACGATGACCGCACTACCGGCAGCGCGGATACCCTCGCTCATACCACCGGCAAAATCGAACGAACCGGGCGTATCCAGCAGGTTAATCTTGGTATCTTTCCACTCAACAGGGAGCATCGACAGCGACACCGAAGCAGCACGCTTGATCTCTTCGGGATCAAAATCGCAAATGGTATTTCCGTCAGCGACTTTGCCTAATCGATCGGTAAGACCGGTCAAGTACGCGATGGCTTCCGCCAGCGAGGTTTTACCCGTACTGGCATGGCCGACCAGCGCGACGTTGCGGATGTGCTTGGCATTGTACTGTTTCACAGAGGACTCCCCTTTCCGGTATCACAGCTTGTGATACCGTGCAAATTTGACAATAATACACAAAAACTTTCAAGTGTAACATTGTTCTTTGTTTATTATAACCTATACATTTCGAAATTTCAACCATATTTTGCAGACAAAACAAAAAAATCCCCCTCTGCCCTGAGGCAGAGGGGAATCGATATTCGCAAAGACTCAGTTACGCACAAACAGCGTTGCCAGAATCGCCGACGCAATCGTGGTCAAGCCCAGGAATTTTACCGCATCCAACGCCGGGAACAGCGCCCCACCGAAGAACACCGCCGACGCTACCAACAGCAAACCGAGCAGACCGAGGATGGCCTGAAGCACCGCAAAGAAGCGGACACCCGAGCGCAAACGACGGCAGCGCGCAAACGCCATCAGCATACCGAGCGAGCCCTGACGCGACACAATCTGTGCCGGTTCGGCAGGCGTTACACCCGTTACCAACTGTTCAAACGAACGACCTGCAGGTGCGTTAAGCAGCTCAACATAGTATCCGTTTAGACCAAACACTTCGGTAATCAGCTGTTCGGTAACGTTCTGATCGCAGGTGCGAACCAGCAGCGTGATGTGACGATCGGTCATCGACTTCAGCACGCGGCGCACCGACGGATCCGCGAGATAGCTCACAACGAACATCGCAGACAGTTCACCCGCGATGGAAAGATACACCAGCTGGCGACCGTTCTTTGCATAGCGCTCCTCATAATCGCGCGAGGGAATGTCAATACCGTGGTTATCCAACAGGCGGCGGTTACCAATCAGAATACGGCGACCGCTAATCCAACCGGACAAGCCCATATCCTGCTCATACACAAGCGTATCCACCTCGTGCAGCATATCCACCTTGCCGAGAATCATACGGCGGAACACGTGGGACAGCGGACCGCCCGCACGAATCGAAACCGAAGCCGCATCCAGAATCGCCTCGTCAATTCGAGTGCCGGAGAACGTCTTAATGCCGTGCAGCTGCACACTGCTCTCGGGGAACAGCTCCATTGCATCCAGAGCCACCGCATGCACGTTGCCAAAGGTCTCCACCGCGCGGTAACCGGCGATGGCCGTTCCCTGCTCGCGGGATTTACGGCTGACAGCGGACAGAGCCGCATACAGCGTAAAGAGCAGCGGTACAGGCAGTGCAATAACAAACATACCGCAGAACAACGACAGCGCCGTCACGCCGGCGGTAAAGCCGTTCAGAATCAGATACACCACCGCACTCACAAACGAAACGCCTGCCACAATCGGCAGATACCAACGCAGGAAGCCTGCCGCAGGATCGTAGGTGCGGGAATCGGCGATATAGTTTTCCGCCTGCTCGGTGCGGCGGAAATATCCAACACGCGGGATACCAATCGCCACCGCGGGACGACCGATTTCTTCGGCGATAACGTTGCTTTCGATACGCTTGGCAGCCAGCTTTTCGCCGGATGCAATCATAATGTTCAAATCGTTACCGGCGCGGTTGATTTCAAACCGATGCGTCAGCTGCAACGCCAGCAAACCCAAACCGGCAACCGATGTCAACAGCGAAGAAACACCATCGACGATATCGGTCACATTCAGTGCCTGCAGCACCGTATGAATCAGCGTCAAACAGGCGGTAATCGTCACCACAGCTTCGGTCGTTACACGACGACGGGCAAACAGCGCCGCAAAACCACCTTTAATATGACCGCCGCAAACAATCATAAGAACCAGGAACAGCACCGCATTCAAAATCAGATACGACAGCGGTTCCATCGACAGCGTCGGAGACGTACGCGACAGCAGTGCAATCAAAAGCAGCACCGCTTCCACAATGATGCTCAGCAACAGCGTCACACCCGAGCGACGATGCTGGGCAAGCAGTTGCTGGCGTACTACCGTCAGCGGCAGCGTTTCCATTGTTTCCTGAACCGGTTCGCCGTCTTCTTCGGGCACCGTTTCTTCCACAGGATCCACCACAACCTCTTCTTCCGGCTGTGCTTCCCCTCCCTGCTCTGCCTCACGCTCGTGCTGTTCGCGACGCAGCGAGAAATCCTGAATCTTTTCCTGACGGATACGGCGCAGCGTTTCTTCCGGACCGGGCTGCGGCTCGCTCTCCTCTTCCTCATCTGCAAAGCCGTCCAGCATCAGCTGGGTAGCCTCATCCTCGACCAGATGACTGCCGCCTTCTTCCGCCATTTCGATAACCTGCGTTTTTTCGATTTCACCGTCACGCAGAATAATCTCGCGCGTATCATCCGGAATCGGCTCAATCTCTTCGGGCTCGTCATCCACCGGTTCGTTTTCCTCTACCAGGTAGATATCCTCTTCCGCAGCGGACTTATTCTTTTTGCGGAACCAGCCAAACAGCCCACCGCGCTTTTTCTTTTCGGCAACAGGTGCGGCAGGTGCACTCGGCTCTTCCGCGACAATGTGCATATCCGCATCGCTTTCAGGCGCTTCACCAATCGACGGAAACTCCGTCGTGTTCGACTGCTCTTCCGTAACAGAACCCGGAGCGGCATGCCGTGCGACATATTCATTTTTCTGAACGTCGTCTCGCTTTTTCATTCGTGTCACCCCATAAAAGACTTCATACCCAAGCGCTGGCGAGTCACTTCGTACACAATAATACCGCAAGCAACCGACGCGTTGAGCGAATTGATATTACCGCACATCGGCAAGGAAAGGATGCAGTCGCACTGCTCACGCACCAAACGACTGATGCCATGGCCTTCCGAGCCAACAACCAGCGCCACCGCGCCGGTCATATCCGTCTGGCACCACGGACTGCCGTCCATATCCAGACCATATACCCAAACTCCGCGTTCTTTCAGGCGACGGAGCGTTTCTGTGAGGTTAGAAACACGCGCAACAGGCACATATTCCACCGCACCGGCAGAGGTTTTTGCCACCGTGGCATTCAAACCAACCGAACGGCGCTTCGGAATGATAACGCCATGGCAACCGGCGGCCTCGGCCGAGCGGAGTACCGCGCCCAAATTATGGGCATCCTCCAGACCGTCACACACCAAAATAAACGGCGGCTGACCTGCTTCTTCGGCACGTGCGAAAATGTCTTCGACCGTGGCATATTCCTTGCAGGCGGCAAAAGCAATCACGCCCTGGTGATTGTTGCACAAGTTATCCAGTTTGCGGACGTCCACATCCTTGACAGGGATACCGGCATCCTTGCACTTCGCACGGATGACACCGAGGCTGCCGCCACGATCTCCGCTCGCAATCCACACACTGTCCAGTGTGCGACCCGAACGCAGAGCCTCCATAACGGCATTACGACCTACGATGCGATCGTCTGTGCGGGTAACCTCCGCTTCCTGCATACGCCAAAACCTCACATTTTCCCTTATAATGAATCAGTATAACATACAATATCATAAAAGGGAAGTCCCGATTTTCACACTTTCGCAAAAAAACTTTACATCCGCTCCGTTTTATGGCATACTCAATGCAAAGGAGTGGTTATATGAATATCGCCGTTATTACCGGAGCCTCTTCCGGCTTGGGAAAAGAATATGTTCGTCAGGTCGTGCTGCAGTCCCCCGCGCTGGATGAAATCTGGTTGGTCGCACGCCGCAAAGATCGTCTGGAGGCTATCGCCGCCGACTATCCCGACAAAACGTTCCGCCTGCTTTCGCTGGATTTGTGCAACCCCGAGGATCTTAACCGCTACCGCGACATTCTGAAAGAACAGAACGCTTCGGTGCGTATTCTTATCAACAACGCCGGTTACGGAAAACTGGGTAACGTTGCCGAAATGCCGATGGAGGGTCAAGTCGGTATGGTGGATCTTAACTGTCGTGCCCTCACCGCCGTCACGTCCCTTACCCTCCCCCATATGCAGGCGGGTGCAGGCATCCTCAATGTCAGTTCCATCGCTTCATATGTCCCCACGCCGCGTATGGCTGTGTACTGTTCCACCAAAGCCTACGTCACCAGTTTTTCTCAGGCACTGCGTGTGGAACTCAAAAAGCAAAAAATCAACGTGCTGGCCGTCTGCCCCGGCCCGATGGCGACGGAGTTTTTAGAGGTTGCCGACATCACCGGAAACTCCAAAACGTTCCAGACGCTCCCTTACTGTCGGGCAGACAAAGTGGCAAAAACTTCGCTCAGCCGCCTGCTTCGCGGAAAAGCCTGGTACACCAACCGTGCGCTGTACAAGGTCTACCGTGTACTCGCCAAGTTTGTCCCGCATCGTCTGCTGATGAAATTCTCCGCTGTATAAGTACGAAGAAAGGCTGTGACAGAAATGTCACAGCCTTTTTCTGCCCCTCTTGCCGTTCCGAGCATATCGGTTTCCGAGGGCGGGCATTTTACTTAGCAGCATTCACCGTTTCGCCGCGAATAAGCAGCAACGGGTCGACATAATTATCATTAGCGAGCACTTCCAGGTGCATATGCGACTCCATAAGCACTTCGGCAGGAATTTCCGTGACCGTGCCAATCACCTGTCCCATCTTTACCGTTTGCCCCTCGGCAATACCGGCAGCTTTGACACCGCAGTAACGGGAAACGACTTTCCCGCCGTGGTCAACCTCAACCGTATCTCCCCACAACGCATCGTTGTACACACGAACCACCGTACCGGCAGCAATTACTTTCACCTGCGAGCCTTGTTCGGCGGAAAAGTCTACGCCGTTATGCGTAACCCACTCCTCCAAGGTCTCGGAGTACACAAGCGAATCGCTGAACGGGCACAACACACGGTTAGACGCAGGCAGCACAAACATACCGTCCGCTGTGGTGGTTGTGGTCGGTGTGGTAGCTGTTGTCGGTGTTGTTGTCGTGGTGCGATCGTCCTTGACATCGGTTGCCGGGATGACAACCTGCTGGGCTTTGGTGGTCGTCTGCGTGGTACGAGAAGCCGTACTCCCCTGTGTTTTGTCGGTGTCGGTGGCGAGTCCGGTAACGAACCCTGAAACCGCCACGCCGCACACCGATACCAAGCAAACCGCCAGCGCAATATAAAATGCTCTTCCGCTCTTTTTCGGTGTATCTTCCGCTGTATATTCTTTTTTCACAATACGTAACCTCCTGTCGCTTTATCGGTAGTATGCGCCGATTCGCAGCACTTATGCATTCCAGACAACGCTGTGTGGTGATACCTTGAATTTGGATTTGTTTTCTGTTTTTCATCAGCTACTTACCCGACCGTTGCTGGCAACTACGCTTTTTCTGACAGTGGGCGTTATGTTTGTCAACGGGTGGACCGACGCCCCCAATGCGGTAGCCACCTGTATCGCCACCCGCGCCCTACCGCCCAAAGCTGCCGTCGCTCTGTCAGCCGTTTTCAATTTTCTCGGCGTTTCCGTTATGACGGCGGTGAACAGTTCGGTGGTTTCCGCC
>JAZODA010000092.1:0-14184 GCA_045596745.1 Acutalibacteraceae bacterium | reverse complement strand
CTGCCATTGTCAACCGCTCGCCGCTTTTCGCCGTCACCAGCCGCCGCTCTTCCATCGCCTGCTCCAACTGCGGCGACAAACGGCGCTCGAGGTATTCCTTTTTGGATTCGCCCGCCACCGCAATGATGTGGTCGCGGTCGCAAATCATCACCGGCAGATCACACGCACGCGACATCACGTCGGCATACTGCGTGGCAAACTGTCCCATCTCCCCCACCGGCGAATATTTTTTGAACACGACCTCTTCGTTCGGCCCGGTAAAAATCTCCAGCGGGTCTCCCTCGCGGATTCGCATTGTCCTTCTAATCTCTTTCGGTATAACCACACGACCCAGGTCGTCAATTCTTCTCACGATTCCAGTGGCTTTCATATATAAAAATCTCCTTGCTTTACAAATTTGTACTGTTAGTATCTGTAAACAAAGTGGAATTATACTGCCTGATTCTAGTTTTTAGATCACTCTTCAGTTGTTAACTATTGCTTGATAACCTAAACAACGAATTGATAATTGAAAGGCTACATAAAAATCCATATAATGAACATGTAAGCTTACATAAAAGATTTTGGAGGTGCTATAATGACTATACAAATTGGTGCTATTATAAAAAAACTACGCGCAGAAAATAATGTTACTCAAGACGCTCTTGCTACCGCTATCGGTGTTACACCACAAGCAATTTCTCGTTGGGAGGCAGAGTGCGGTTATCCAGATATTGAACTTTTGCCTAATATCGCTGACTTCTTTTCAGTCAGTACTGACGAACTGCTCGGTTATAAAAAGTCCGAACGCGAACGCAGTCTTACAGAAATCAAAAAACAAATGTCTAGGCTTGAAGAAACTGGGAGCATTAAAGAAAGAATTGAATTTGCACGTTTAGCGTTATCAAAATATCCGTCCGACTGTGAAATCAAAGAAAATCTTTCTGCCCGCTTGTATTGTTTATATGACGACACAAAAGAAAAAGCCCTTTTGACAGAAGCAGAAAGCCTTGCACTATATGTTGTTGAGAACTGCAAGGATGAGAACATCCGTTATGATGCAATCAACACATTGATAAGTATCTATTCTGCAATAAAAAACACAGAAAAGGCGCTCGAAATGGTTAATTTTCTGGCTCCTATGAAATACTGTCGAGAATTTGCAAAATCGTGCGGTATCGGCGATGGGAAGAATGAGATATACAAACAGGAAGGAATCGATAAATTGACGGATTGCCTAGGTGTTGCTATAAGAAACCTTGTCCTTGATGATGAGCTGCCTAATGATTCGTCCACATGGGATAAGAAAATCAAAATGCTCGAGATCGCGAAGAAGATAAATTTTATAATATACGGTGAAGATTTGATGTTCTATCATGGACGTGTGGCCTTTAACTATTGGATTATTTCCAGATATCAAATATCACAGAAAAAAATCGAAGAAACGCTTTCTTCTCTTGAAAAGATGTGTAAGCATGCAGTTGCTTACGATATATCTTATTTAAACGATCACGGCAAAAACTACACATCTATTCTTGTTGATAAAATTGCTTACTCTGAACCGAGTAAAGATTTCCACGAGTTAACAGTGCATTCTCAATGTTGGTATATGCTCGATCGTTTACAAAACGATCGATACGATCCCATCCGTAACGAAAAACGATTTATAGAAATTGAAAAGGCATTAAAAGAATACGCAAGATAACAGTTGACAAAAGCGGAGTGGAACACCACTCCGCTGTTTTTTGTTGTCGATTGTTCCGCAAAAACGGTTGACTTCTCCGCTTTAAAGTATTATAATGACAAAAACCTCAAAAGGAGCGGTATTATGAAGCAGTGTTTCAAAAATGTGTTTTTCTACCTGGCAATCTTTTTCTTCCTGGCGGCGGCCGTTCTTGGCGTTTTGGCGTACTCCACGGTTAACTCCTCCACTTACGAATATTACGAGGATCAGTACTATGAGTGCATGAGAGGCTACAACGAATGCCGTGATTACTACCTGAGCTCTTCCTCCTACTACAGAGAGACCTTCAGGTCTCTGATGGATACATACGAGGACCTCATGGACGGTTGGGAAGATCGTATGGAAGACTTGGAAGAGGAAGCTACCGTATACGCTGTCATCGGCGGCGGTGCCCTTATTCTGAGCGCAGCGGCATTCTTTATGCTTCTCAAATCGAAAAAAGCTACGGTTGCTGTCGAAGGTGAGTCTGCGCCTGCCGTGGTGGAAGCACCCGAAATCGCAGCGGTTGCCGAAGAAGCGAAAGAAGCGGATTCGAGCGCCGAGAACGTAGAGTAATCTAATCAAACGGCGGAGTGGAATTCCACCCCGCTGTTTTTATATCATCGAACGGTTATGTGGCAGAGCTGCTGTTAAAGAGAATTCACTTTCGAATTGAAGCGTGTTATAATTAAGAAAAACTTTTATGAGGGGCGCGTTTTATGGATAAAATCTCGGAATTGTTTAATTTTGAAAATATCGGGGGGAAAATCAAAAATCTGGCGAAATGGTCTTGTTGGACTACCATATTGTTGATTTGGCTTGCCGCTCCGATTGCTTTTTTTGCCTTGCTTTCGGAAGAAGAGGAGCTCTGCTGGATTCCTCTCGCCGCCGCTATCGTCGGTCCTCTGTTTGTGTGGATCGGTAGTTGGGCACTGTATGCCTTCGGCGAATTCGTCGAAGATGTGCACGCCATACGCAACAACGAAGGTCCAACAGCCGAAGCGATTGCAAAACGCGAAGCTAAAGAAAAAGAGCGACTTGAGGCGGAGGAAAAAGCCAAGCGTGAAGCCGAAGAAAAGGCCAAGCGCGAGGCTGAAGCCAAACGCAAAGCCGAAGAAAAGGCCAAGCGTGAGGCGGAGGAAAAGGCAAAACGCGATGCCAAATACAGCGGTCAAGCTTTCACCTGCACCGGCTGCGGTAACATCGTTTATTATGGCGACGACGCCTGCAAAACTTGTGGGAAAACGTTTGACTGGTCAGCAATGAATTGAGTTTCTCGACAGCGAGGCGGAAACGCCTCGCTGCTTTTTTGTATTTACTTTTCGCTTTTCGTTTGGTATAATAGCCACGAACCGATGGGAGATGGTGCTATGATGTTTAAGGAGTCGGGACGACATCCTCTACGGCACGAACAGGGAAATTCTCCTGTAATCCAAGCGAACTACGAAACGAGGTACGTATGGAAACGTTGGCTTTTGTGCTGAGCACGCTCGGCACGATTTGCATCTGCATCCCGCCACTGCTCAAAGGTAAAAATATGAAGCTGATTTTGCTGCTCGTGTTTTTTACCAATGTGTTTATCGCCACCAGCTACGTGCTGACCGACGCCTTTAACGGCGCTATCACCTGTGTCGTCGGCGCGGTGCAGACCATCATCAACTACTTCTTCGAGCGCAAAAGCAAGCCGCTCCCCAAGTGGCTGATTGGCATCTATGCCCTGTCGTTTATCGTCGTCAATGTCATCGCGTTCAAGCACCTCACCGACATTATCGCGCTGCTTGCCGCTATGATGTTCGTGATGGGCATCAGTGTCAAGAACGGCAAGAAGTATCGTTTGTGGACGCTTATCAACACCGGACTCTGGATTTTGTACGACATTGCGACCTTCTCGTTCGGGCCGCTGAGCACCCATCTCATCCAGCTCTCCACCGTGTCGTTCGGCATTTTTATCCACGACCGCAAAAAGAATACAACATAAAACCAAAAGCGAGGTGTCACCACCTCGCTTTTTTCAACGAATCTTTTTCAGCTTCAGGCGGCAGGTTTCCTCGTCAATGGTGTCCCCTGCTCCTATGTCGTCCTTGTACACAATATACACGGTGTTGCACAGTTCCAATGCCGCACCCGAAACAGGCAGCTGTTCATCGGTATCGGCGGCGTGAGAAAACGTATCCGTAACGACCACCTGTATTCCCAACCGCTCAGCAAGCTCCTTGAGCTGCGCCAACAACTCTGTTTTCTTTTGCAGGCGGTTCTCGGAGGATTCCGACAACACCGCTGCCGACAGATTCTCTACCACGACAACCGTTCCTGCGACAGGCCGCTCGCTTTGCAGCTTTTCAAAAACGGCGGGTGCGCTTTCGGGGAACGCCGACAAAACGCGCACCTTTTGAGAGAGCTTTTTTCGCAGTTGTTCCGCCGTCAGCGTAAAAGAACACGCACACACGACAGCACCGCTGTCCGCCAGTTTGTCGGCGAGCGCGACCGCCACTGTCATCCTGCCGTCTCCCGGTCGAGCGCAAAGTAATGTAAGCGCACCAAAGCCGTTCCGGCAAATCTCATCCACCGCTCGTTTGTACATCTGCAGTCTCCTTTGTGAAAATCCTTCTTTATATATAATACCACATTTTCGCCCAAAAAGCAATTGTGGGGCTGCAAATCCCCCTGTCACGCCCCATTTTTCTACCGTTTTTCGATTTACATTTCGGAATGAGTGGTATATAATGATAGCGTTATCAACAGGGGTGAGTCGGATGGGGTCCAAAATGGTCAAGGGTTATACGTTCGCGATTTTGAGCGCCGTTATCTACGGTTGTATGCCGCTGATGGCGAAGTTCATCTACGCCGAGGGCGTGACCCCGATGATGCTGGTCTTCCTGCGCAACGCCCTTGCGCTCCCCAGCCTGCTTATCCTCGCACTGTGCACAAAAAGCGGACTCCGCATCTCCGCAAAATCGCTGCCGTCGCTGTGCTTCCTCGCCTTCTTCGGCTGTGTCATCACCCCGATTTTGCTGTTCAGCTCGTACAACTATATGGCGTCCGGTGCGGCGACGGTGCTTCACTTCGTCTACCCTGCCCTGGTGCTGATACTGGGCGCGTTGTTCTTCAAAAAACGCATCCCGCTGTGGAGCGCTGTCAGTGTGGCGCTGTGCGTTATCGGTGTGGCGCTGTTCTATAACCCCAACGAACCGATCAGTCTGTCCGGCAGCATCTTGTCGCTCGGCTCGGGACTGACCTTTGCAATTTACGTTGCTTTCCTGCCGCGGCTCAGAATGCGCGAAATCGGCGGCTTTTCGTTCAGCTTTTACATCGCGCTCGCCAGCAGCATTATCACCCTCATCCTGTGCGTGGCAACCGGGAATTTCACCCCGCCCACCTCGCTGCTCGGCTTCGGGCTGTGCGCCCTGTTTGCTACGGCGGTCACTACCGGCGCGGTGGTGCTATTCCAGCAAGGCACGTTCCTCATCGGCAGTGAAAAAACCGCTGTGCTGAGTTCGCTGGAGCCGATTACCGGCGTGATTGTCGGCGTGATTGTGTTTGCCGAAACGCTGCAGCTGAACACCCTGTTCGGTTGCGTGCTGGTCATTGCAGCGAGCTTTATTATCGCGATTTCAGATTTAGTGAAAAACAAAAAACACTCCCAAGCGGAGTAACATCGGGAGGTCGTTTCTATGTACGAGAATATCAAGGTTGTGGCGATGGATTTGGACGGCACGCTGACACAGCACAAGTCCCCCCTCCCCCCTGAAAACCTTGCCGCACTGCAGGCGCTGTCGAAGAAGTATAAGCTCCTGATGGTGGGCGCAGGACAGGTCAAGCGCATCTTCGACCAGCTGGGACGTTTTCCCATCGACATCATCGGCAGCTACGGCTTGCAGTACGGCGTGTACAATGCCGAGACCGAGGATATCGACCTTGTCCGCGATGTGATCGTGCCTTGCGACAAAGAAACCATCGCCGCCAAGGTCGCCGCACTGCGCGAGAAATACGGCTTTACCACCTTTGCCGGCGACGGCGTGGAGTTCCACCCCTCCGGCTATGTTACCTTCCCCATTCTCGGCACGAAAGCGGTGCTGGAGGATAAACTGGCGTTCGACCCCGATCGTTCCAAGCGCCGCAAGATTTACGATGAAGTGGTAGAGACCTTCTCCGATTACGTGGTGTTCGTCGGCGGCTCGTCCTCGTTCGATATGGCGCCCCGTCCCTACAACAAGTGCTACGCATTGGAGCTATACTGCAAGGAAAACGGCTACGCCCACAACGAAGTGGTGTTTATCGGCGACGATTACGGTCTCGGCGGCAACGACGAGTCGGTGTACAAGTCGGATTTCAATTACATCACCATCGACAACTACCTGGATTTCCCGCAGCGCGTGGAGGCGCTGCTGTAACGCCCTGAAACCACGAACAACAAAGGAGGCTTTTTTATGGAACGCGAAGATTTGCTGTATCTGTACAAGAAGTTTTTGAGATCGGTGGAGTTTTGCAACATCGTTTGCGAAAAGCTGGGTCAGGAACAGTTTGACAAGAGTGAACTCCCGATGAAATTCACGCTCGATATTCTCACCACCGCCGGTCATGCCATCGGTGCGGACGGTGTCGTCTCCCCTGCTGAGCTGGAAAAGCTCAATGCAGTGATGTGTCACCTCGGCCGTCAGCTCAGCCAGGAGGACGGCGACGGCATTGCGAAGCTGGTGCAGACCAAACCGTATGACGTGCCTGTCACGCTGGTGATGATGGTGCTTTGCACGCACTTCCGCATCCTCTACACCGAAGATCCGGCGGAAGAGGTTCTGGGCGAGGAAATCCCCGAGATGGAGAAAATGCTGGAGCTGTTCGCCGAGATGACCACCTCGATGGTGGATCAGCCGGGCGAAGCGGAGAAAAAGGCGATTACCAACTGCCTGACCATCTGCAGCGAGTACATCGAGGAAACCCTGGGCTTCCCGTTCAAGCTGACCGAAAGAACGCAAGAGCTTATCGGCTGACAAATAAAGCCGCGGAGTGGCACTTCACTCCGCGGCTTTTTGTTTGGTATTATCTTTTGGAAAGCAGTTCACGCACATGCCCGACCGTTTCTGCCGCCATATAGGTATCGGCGTTTTCGCAGAATTCCTGAATATGCTCGTTTTGGAAAACATCCACCTCATATCCGCCGCGACCGACTTCCTTTTCGGTGACGAAGTAGCCGCCGAAGTCGTTGGTGTTGGTCAGCGCCAGCACCAGCTTGTCATCAAAGGCGGCGTTGATACGCATACCGATTTCCGAAAACAGTTCGTACGGCGAGGAGAAAAACACCACATCGCCAATCGAAACGGCAATCTGCTCGATGTCGAGCGAGGCGTGCTCCTCGAACGGCGTTTTGTAGGATTCCAGCACTTCCTCCAAATGACCGCGAATTTTTCCACCGACATTGATTGTCTCGGCTTTGTACTGCTCCAGCTTTTCGGCGGCTTCCGCTGCCGACATACGGGGCTTCAGCGGAATATGCACCGTTTTGTTGGACACCGCAAGCGACACGTCGCTGTAGTCGGTGATGGTGCTGAAAATGCCTGTCGCATCGCGTGCGGCGATGTCGCCCAGTTCATGGACATAGCTCAAATCGCCCACCGTTTTTCCGTTGGAGATACGGGGGCCGACATCGCCCTCACAGCCGTTGAAAAACGCCGTCATACCGCCGCTTTGCCGCTCCACGGCATCAATCATAATGCCCGACCAGTCGCGGGTGATTTCCCGATTCGCGCCTGCCGCCGTGCCGTGACAGCCGTAGTGAACCAGATTGCCCACCACCGTGCCGTTCTCATCGGCAAACGAGACAATCGCCATCTGCGGGTTAAAACTGCCGCTCGGGTCCTGACCGAAGTCAACCGTGCCGTCCGCCATCAGCTCGCGGCGGTTGACGCCCACCAGACTATCACCTGTGGCAACCGCCATCTTCACCGAACGAGCGTTACGCTGTGCCTGCTTAGCGACGCTGAGCAGTGCGGGAACGAACACCGTGTCGCAATACTCGCGGTCGATATCGCCCCATCCCTCAAAGCCCGCCGTGTTCGGACCGGAATGGGTATGGGTCGCGCAAATCATACAGTTTGCCGCAGGAATGCCGAGCTGTTCCTCGAACCGACGGCGCACCTCGGTGATGAGTTCCCCCTGCAGTTCGCAGACGGTTGCACTAATCATCAGCGCCTGCGTATCGCCCTGCTTGAAATAATAGGCAGTGACGGTAAGGTCGTCCTCCACCGCTTCCGAGACGATATCGGGTCGGTAGCCATACAGCTGACCGCCGAGGGTCGGGGTAATCACCTCACGCGCAACACCCAATTGCAGTTTTTCCATAGTGAGCCTCCGTTTACTTGTTCCAGATGCGCACCCAGTCTACTTCCATCGGCCAGTTGTAGTTACAGCCGAGAATCATCACTTCTTCTTCCTCGTCCATCACAAAGTGAGCGCCGGGCCAGGTGCGGTCATCAAACTCGCCGGGACGCGTCTCTTCCAAACGCGGCAGCGGCGTTGGGTCGTCGCGGTAGTAGTACTGCGGCAGGTCGGTGGCGTTGTAACGGGCGGAATGCATCAGCTGACCGTCCATATACCACGCGATGTGACCCGGCTCCCACAAAGCGGCATAGGTATGCCACTCTTCGTCGATGTAGTCGAACCGGTCGTCGTAGCCGGTGCAGTTGACCAGATTCGAGCCGTACTTCGTCTTGAAATAGCCCTTTTCGTCCTTGGTGCCGTCACGATAGTGATCGTGCAGCGAGCCTGCGTAAATCTTCTTGGTGTTGTCGTGGCGCGGAATAAACATTTCCACCACGTCCAGCTCGCCGCAATGCGTCCACTGCTCGCCGAGGATATCGCGCAGTGCCATACCCCAGAACGCGGGAACGCCGTTGTACTCGCCCTCCGGCATCTTGGCACGGATACGCGCTTCGGCATAGCCGTAGTGCATCGTAAAGCCGGTGCGACCTGCTTTACTGTAGCTGCACAGACCGGTTGCCCAGCTGCATTTGATGGGTTTGAAATACAAAACGGAATCGCGCATCGGGCACTCTTCCGGCGTCAGCGTCACAAAACCAAACGGACGGTCGGCATAAAAGCTGTAGCCCGGTTTTCCCTCGCCGCTGAAATCAATCGCCGTCTCGGTTTCGAAATCCTCCGCAAACACCAGCTTGGTCATACCGGCAGCGGCAGCAGCGGCAGGAATGGGTTCGTTTTTGAAGCTCATACCAGCGTCTCCTTTTTGTGGTAATCTCTTTTGGCGGCATAGCACCTGCTTGCTTTCATTGTACCACATCGTCGCCGCAAAGCAACCCCAATATGTGTTACAAAATTCGCAAAAATTTACAAACCGCTTGCATATTGCAAAGTGGGGGTATATACTCATTTTGTAAGGAGGCGATGCCAATGCTGTACCAAAAATTGCTGATGGGCGAAAAACCGTATTTTTTGTCGGTTGGCAACGCCGAGGCATATGAGGTTCACCGCCACTCCGAAATTGAGCTGAGCTTCTGCCTGGAGGGGTCGTACGACATCCTCTGCGAAAACCAGCGTTACACGTTGGAAGCAGGCGATTTCGCCTATATTTTCCCGATGGCCTCCCACGAGCTGCCCGAGGGAAACAGCCCCCACTGCCGCTGCGTGACGGTGGAGCTTGGCTACACGCTGCTCGGCAAATATCTGAAGGATTTTACCGCCTGTGAAAAGCCGTGCCTGTGCTGCCGTAAAAGTCGGTTGCAGGATGACCCGTTGTATCGCCAAATCACCGAAACGCTGCGGGAAACGCTCGAGCTGCACACATCAAACGAGCCGTTTTCCGAGCTGCTGATACGCGGAAATTTATACCGCATCAGCGGACTGCTTCTGCAACTGTTCCACAGCACGCAGACCATCATCATCCAGCACAAACGCGCCGAGGATATCCAAAAAATCGACCGTGCGCTGGACATCATTTACACCCGCTATTTTGAACCGCTGAAGGTCGAGACGGTCAGCGCCATGTGCGGCTACAGCAGCAGTAACTTCTGCAAAATTTTCAAGACCATCACGGGCGACACGTTCCACAACACCTTAAACCGTCACCGCTTGGAAATCGCCTGTCTGCTTTTGAAGGGCACCGACGACCCGGTGGAGAAAATCGCACAGGAAATCGGGTTTGCCGATTCCAAAAGCTTTTGCCGCGTGTTCAAAAAGAATAAGGGTATGAGCGCCGGTGAATTTCGGCGGATGCACGAAGCATAACGTAAAATCAAAACGACGGAATGGATCTCCATTCCGTCGTTTTTGTTTTGGCTTTACAGACCCATCACCGAGTCGATAGGCAGCGACATCACCAAGCCTTTGGCTTCGCTGTGCATACCGCATTTCTCGCTGATGGCGCTCATAATAGCGACCTTGTGGGCGTGGTCGGCAAGAATGAGGACGATTTCCTTTTCCTCCTGCACACTCAGTCCCCAGAAGCCTGCGGCGTCCTTGTTTTCCATCGCACGGCTGTGCAGAACCGTACCGCCGCCGGCACCTGCCGCTTTGGCGGCATCCATCACTTCCGTCGTAAAACCACGGTCCACAACCGCCGCAATCAGCGTATAGTTCTTTTCGTCCATCGTTCTCTCACCCTTTCTGTCTTCGGGAGCTTCGATACTCTCATCGGTTGCCGCCATCATCCGCATAAGCAGGTTGGTTGCCCCTGTCAGCGGCACGGTAAACGCGATACCGCTGTTGACGGCATCCAAACGCAGGCGGGAATGCAGCTGTTCCAAAAGCGAACGGCTGCAGCCGCTCGACATCATACTCAGCAGCACGCGTTTTTCCACGCTGCCGAAGCCCAGCGTATCCATAATCTCGCTGGACGCCGTGCCGGAGGCGCTGAGTCGGAACTGAATCGGCAAATCGTTTTCGGCGAACAGTTCCACCGCTTTTTCGGTCAGCTTGGGGGTGGCGATCAGCATCAGCAGATGATACTTGTTACTCATCACCCGACACCTCCTCGAAATCGACAATCATATCGCTGTCTGCAGTGAGACCCGGATGCAGCGTGACGCTCTTCTGCAGCTTATCAGCCTTGAATTTGTAAACCAGACCCATAATCTGAATGGCAATCAGCGGCGTCAGCGCTACCAGTGCCACCACGCCGAACGCATCCGTCATCACATCGCCGCCGACCGCCTGGCACGTGCCGATGCTCAGCGGCAACAGGAAGGTCGAGGTCATCGGGCCACTGGCAACGCCGCCCGAGTCGAACGCGATACCGACAAAAATCTTCGGCACAATCAGCGACATCACGAGCGCGATGAGATAGCCGGGAATGATAATCCAATAAATCGGGATGTTCAGCAGCACACGCAACAGTGCCAAACCGATACTGACGGCGACACCAATCGACATACTGCGGTTCATCGCTTTGACGGAAATGGCACCATCGGTCACGTTTTCAACCTGATGGTTGAGAACCTGAATCGCCGGCTCGGCTTTGACGATGTAATAGCCGATGAGCATACCGATGGGAACGATAACCCAGTTATATTCCAGCGAAGCCAGCTTGATGCCGAGGAACGCACCCACCGGCGCGAAGCCGACATCGACACCGCACAGGAACAGCACCAAGCCGATGAAGGTGTAAATCAGACCGACCGCAATACGCTTGACCTGACGGCGGTGGAAGCGGCGGGTCAGCAACTGGAACAGGAAGAACACCACCACAATCGGGAACAGCGACACGAACACCTCGGCGGCAAACGCAGGCAGCTCGTACGCAAACACCTTTGCCACATCACGGGTGGTATCGACAGCGGTAACCTCGCCCAGCGAATAGGCGGCCTCGGTCGGACGGAAGAAGCAACCCAAAATCAGCACCGCCAAAATCGGGCCGATACTGGAAAGCGCCACCAGACCGAAGCTGTCGCTCGCGGAGTTTTTGTCGTTACGGATGGACGCGAGACCAACGCCCATCGCCATAATAAACGGCACGGTCATCGGGCCTGTGGTCACACCGCCGGAGTCGAACGCCACCGCCAGAAAATCACGCGGAATAAAGAATGACAGACCAATCAGCGCAATGTACAGAATAATCAGCAACGTCGCCAGACTGATGCGATACTTGATACGCAATATGGCGAGCGCCAAGAACAGACCGACACCCACCGCCACCGTGAGGATGAGCGTTAAGTTCGGCACCGACGGCACTTGCTCCGCCAGCACCTGCAAATCCGGCTCGGAAACGGTGATAATCACACCCATAACAAAGCCGATGAGAATGACAAGGAGCGATTTTTTGGTTTTGGACAGTTGAACGCCGATGCCCTCGCCAATGGGAGTCATCGACATTTCGGCACCGAGCTGGAAAAAGCCCATACCGAGAATCAGCATCACCGCGCCGGTCAAAAACAGTACCATCGTCCCCAGTTCGATGGGAACAAGGACGATGCTGATGAGCAGCATAATACCGGTAATCGGCAGCACCGCCGCAAGCGATTCCAACGTTTTTTCCCGTAATTTCGGATTCAAAGCGGCACCACCTTTCTTCGTTCTCTCGGATTTTAAACCACGCTATACAGTATACCAGTTCACAGGAATAAATGCAAGGAATTATCACTGTTGACAATGTTAAATTTCTGTTACACGCTGCTCTTCTCTTTGTCGGTCATCGGGGTGTGACCGAAGTACTTAAGATAGGCGCGATAGAAGGACGAATAATCGTTGTAACCGCAGGTGAAACACGCTTCCGAAACAGGAATACCCGACCGAATCCGGTCGCGCGCGGTAAGCAGTCGTTTTGTAGTGACATATTGCCCCAGCGACGAGCCGGTGTTGGTCTTGAAGATGCGGTTGATCTGGGATTGGCTGAGAAAAAACCGCTCGCTGACACCCGAGAGAGAAATATCCTCAAACAGATGCTCGTTGACATAGTCAATCAGCCGTGTGGCGGTGTCGGAGGCGCGCTTGATTTCGGTCTTGCTGCGCAGCACGCGGGACGCTTCGGCGGTCACGAATAGCACAATCGACAAAATTTCCGCGTGGGTCATCTCCCCTCCGTTTTTCGAAAGCCGCTCCATCATTTCGGTGCACAATCCATGCCCGAAATCCATTGAGGTGAAACGGTTGCCTGTACCCAGAGGACGCGTCATCATCGGCGCAAACACGGTATTATCGGGGTCGAGCGACTGAAAGAAATCAATCGGCAGGCTGATGCCGATGCGCTCGTACGGTACGTCGTCACTGTTGACGGTCAGCTTATGCGCTTCCAGCGGACGCTTGAACAAGATGTCATGAGGCTTGAGCGCATACGCCGTACCCTCGATGGTGTAGGTGCATTTTCCCGAAATAAAGTAATAAATCTCCATCCGCTCGTGCGTGTGCATGGGGCTGTTTGTCTGCGGCGGATCGTCCACGGTATGGCTGCAGAAAAAGTTGTCAAACTTATGCGACCATAGTATCGTATGCATACCATTCATCTCCTCAGTGGCAGTATACCGCTTTATGCGCAGAAATACAAGATTTTTCGCGTAATGTGACAATATTTATTGCTTTTCCGTTTTTGTATAATACAAGCAAAGGGGTTGATAGCATGAGATTCGGTAACTGCACAAGCGCTCCCGATTGCTTCGCTGTACTCAAGCGGTACGGCTACAGCTTTGTGGAAGCGGACTTCCAGAAGATTAGCAATATGACCGACGAGGAGTTTGCCGTACTGCGGAAAACGGTGCAGGAAACGGGCATCCCTGTGGAGGGGATGAACTGCTTTGCTTCGTCTAAAGAGAGAATCCTGACCTGGAGCGACGAGCAGGCAGACCGCTACTTTGAAAACGGTGTCAGCCGCGCCAAGCCGCTCGGACTGAAGTACGTTGTTATCGGCAGCGGTAAAGCGCGTTCCATCCCCGAGGATATGGAGCGAGAGGTCGGTGTGAAACGGTTTGTGGAACTGCTGCAGCGGTTCGGTCGGATTGCCGAACGCTACGACATTGACATTTACCTCGAGCCGTTGCGCCAGTACGAAACCAACCTGATTAACCGCGTGACGGAAGCGGTGGAGCTGTGCAAGCGTGTCGCACACCCCCGCGTCGGTTGCGTGGCGGATTTCTACCATATGGCACAGGAAAGCGAACCGTTTTCCGATGTGGTGGATACCGATGGTTATCTGCGCCACATCCATATGGCAACAGCCGAGAGAAAAATCCCCCTGCTTTGCCACGCCGATGAAGTGGCGGCCATTGCTGCGGAACTGAAGAAGCTCGCCTACGGCGGTCGCATTGCGTTGGAGGGTGCTGCCGAGCCGGATAACAACACCGCTCTGCGAGAGTTCAGCAAACAATTTACAACTTTTACGGGAGGTAACATCTTATGAAAATCGGTGCACAGCTTTTTACGGTTCGTGATTTTTGCAAAACCACCGAGGAACTGGAAAACACCTTGAAGCGTATCGCGGAAATCGGATACGAGTACGTGCAAGTCTCCGGTGTGTGCGAATACGACCCTGCATGGCTGAAGGGCGT
>JAZODA010000091.1:0-13315 GCA_045596745.1 Acutalibacteraceae bacterium | reverse complement strand
CCGCCGTTTTTCTTGTAGTAGTCTTCCAGCACCTTGCCGTTTTCGGCGTAGATAACCACGTTATCGGCGTTGCCGTAGAGCATAATCACGGGGATGTTGTGCTCAAGCAGAGGCTTCATATTGTCGATGGGGCTACCGCGGAATGCGACCAGCGAGCAAGCGCTGAAGCCATAGGTATCCACCAGCTCGCGGTAGGTCTGCTCGGCACGGGTTTTCTCGCCCAGACCGGCGAGGCTCAGAATGTTCATCACCGGCGCATCGAGGTACAGCACCGCGATGAGCTCGGGATGCGCCTCTGCCAGACGAGCGGACATCAGACCGCCGCAGCTCATACCAACGGCGATGCCGCGAGTCTCCAGCTTATAGGTTTCGGCAACGTAGCGCAGGAACGCGGCGCTGGCTTCCACCTCGCTGTCGGGTGCCCAACGGGTGGGATGACCCAGGTAGCAGACGTGATAGCCGCGCTCAATCATCGCTTCCTCAAAATTCGGGAACGCATCGTAATACTCCGCTTTCCAAATCCAACGACCGTTGGAGGGAGCGGTGGGATGAACCACAATAGCCTCGCGACCTTCAAACTCAAAACGGTCAATGACAGCGTTATCGTACATAGCAAAAAACTCCTTTACTTGTGTTTATGATACCGCCCGCGGGCGGGGGAGACGCGTTCAGATGGCATCAGTGAGGTGGGCTTCCACAAAGTCGATGATGGGCTGCGGATTGTCCAAGCCGTGCGGATGGTGGTTGCACATGGATTTGCAGATGACCTTAATCGTGCCGCCGTTTTTCTTGTAGTAGTCTTCCAGCACCTTGCCGTTTTCGGCGTAGATAACCACGTTATCGGCGTTGCCGTAGAGCATAATCACGGGGATGTTGTGCTCGAGCAGCGGCTTCATATTGTCGATGGGACTGCCGCGGAACGCGACCAGCGAGCAAGCGCTGAAGCCATAGGTATCCACCAGTTCACGATAGGTCTGCTCGGCGCGGGTTTTCTCGCCCAAACCGGCGAGGCTCAGAATGTTCATCACCGGCGCATCGAGGTACAGCACCGCGATGAGTTCGGGATGCGCTTCCGCCAGACGGGAGGCCATCAAACCGCCGCAGCTCATACCGACGGCAACGCCGCGAGTTTCCAGCTTATAGGTTTCGGCGACATAGCGCAGGAATGCGGCGCTGGCTTCGACTTCGCTGTCGGGCGCCCAACGCGTGTTGTGGCCCAAGAAGCAGACGTGGTAGCCGCGCTCAACCATCGCTTCCTCGAAGTTCGGAAAGGCGTCGAAATATTCCGCTTTCCAAATCCAACGACCGTTGGCAGGAGCGGTGGGACGGACAACAATCGCTTCGCGGTCTTCAAACTCAAAGCGGTCGATTATGGCGTTCTCGTACATAGTGCTTATCCCCTTTGAAAAATCTTCCTTTTTATTATACTGCCTGCAGAGGGTTTGTCAAGAATTATGCGTTATCCAGCAGGCGCGAAAGAATCGCGTTGGACACCAAAAACCCATCGCGGGTCAGGCGGATGCCGTCGGCATCGGAGACGACCAGCGACGAGGGCAGTGCCGCGGCGGCGGTGCGCCACGCCGAGGGTAATGGTGTGCCGAAACGGGCGAAAAACAAATCTTCCCGAAGCCCTTCGGTCAGCCGCAGGCGCAGCATCGCGTATTCCTCCGCCGAGCCTTCCGCAATGGTGGTGGGCTCGGTCGCTTCGGCGGAAGGGGTACCTCCGCGCATAAACTCCGCCAGCGAGCGGGGATAGGCGAACCGCTTGCCGCCCAAAAACGAATGGGCGGAGGGGCCGATGCCGAGGTAGGGGTCAAGATTCCAGTATTTCGTATTGTGACGGCTTTCGAAGCCGGGACGAGCGAAGTTGGAGATTTCGTAGTGGCGGTAGCCGTGCTGCTGCAGGGCGTCTGCCGCCGTGTGATACAGCGATACTACATCGTCCTCGTCGGGGAGGAGGGGCGGTGTCATCGCAAAGGGTGTGCCGGGTTCCAATTTCAGCAGGTACGCCGACACGTGCGATGCACCGAGTGCGTTGCAGTACGCGACAGCGGCGCGAACATCCTCGACGCTCTGGTGGGGGATGCCCAGCATTACATCCAGCGAGTAGTTGGTAATGCCGGCCGCTGTGGCTGCGTGAACGGCGGTTTCGACATCGGCGGTGGTGTGCCGTCGGCCGAGTGCTTTCAGCAAGCGGTCATCCGCTGCCTGCATTCCCAGCGACAGACGGTTGCCGCCTGCCGCCGCAAAGGCGTTGAGCACATCGGAGAGGTCGTCTCCGGGGTTGGCTTCCAGTGTGATTTCCGCGTTGTCGGCGGAAAACAGCCGACGCGCGGCGGCTGTGAGCGTTTCCAGTCGCTTGCCGCCGAGCAGGGAGGGTGTGCCGCCACCGAAATAGATGGTGTCGGCGGTGTCGTTTGTCGTTTCCGCCCACTGCTTCAGTGCGGCGAGCAGAGCGTCGGTGTAGCCGTCTAACTGCTGCTCGGTGGTGGGGACGGAGTAGAAATCGCAATAGGGGCATTTGGAGATGCAAAACGGAACGTGCAGATACAAGCCGATCGGCATACGGCTCACCTCCTTTTCAGAAAACGCCGCGCTCAGTTCTGGCGGCGGACGATACGGTAGTCATCGCGGACGCGGAAAAACGGGCACACCGTGTGGCGCGAGAGCGCAAACCGCTCAAAGTCGTCCATATCCAAATCCATCAGACAGGCATAGGTGTCGGTCTCTTCGTCGTAATCGTAATTTTCGCATTCTTCGCAGCGCCATTCGGCCATCGTGTATCACCTCTCGGTTCAGTATAGCATACCGCCGACGGGATTTCAAGAAGCGGCAGACAAACGAAAAACGGCACAGGGCGTACCCTGTGCCGTTTGTGCTTTTTTGATTAGTCGTCGGTGTCGAAGAACTTGCTGTGAACCGAGGACACGGCGCGATCGGCGTCTTTGCGGTCGATGAGCACCGAAATCTTAATCTCGCTGGTGGAGATGGTCTGGATGTTGATGTTGGCATCCGACAGAGCCTCGAACATCTTGGCGGCAACGCCTTCGTGAGTTTCCATACCGGCACCCACGATGGAGACCTTCGCCAGTTCGGTATCGCAGTTAATCTGCTTGACGCCGAGGCGCTCGCAGTATTCTTTCAGCGCGGCAACGGTCTTTTCGCCGTCGGATTCCGGCACGGTGAAGGAGATGTCCTTCGTGCCGTCGCGACCCACGGACTGCAGAATGATGTCTACGTTAACATGAGCCTGCGCCACCAGAGCAAACACCTTGAAGGCGATGCCGGGCGAGTCGGGCAGACCGACAATTTCGATACGGGCGATGCTGGTGTCTTTCGCGACACCGGTAATCAACATTTTTTCCACGTGGGTAACCTCCTTAACTTTGGTACCGGGTTTCTGAGTAATGCTGGAGAGAACCTCCAGTTCGATGCCGTATTTCTTCGCCATTTCCACCGAGCGGTTGTTGAGAACCTGTGCGCCCAGCGTGGCGAGCTCCAGCATTTCGTCGTGCGTAATCTCGTCGAGCTTGACAGCGTTCGGCACTTTGCGCGGGTCGGCGGTGTACACGCCGTCCACGTCGGTGTAAATCTGGCACAGGTCGGCGTGCATGGAAGCGGCAATGGCAACTGCGCTCGTATCCGAGCCGCCGCGACCGAGGGTGGTGATGTCGTCGTACTTGTTCAGGCCCTGGAAGCCGGCGACGATGACAATCTTGTTCTTATCCAGCTCCGCGCGGATACGCTCGGAATCCACTTTCTTGATACGGGCGTTGGAATACTTGGAGTTGGTGCGGAAGCCTGCCTGCCAGCCCAGAAGCGAGATGGCGGGGCAACCGAGCTTTTCGATGGCCATTGCCAGCAGAGCAATGGAAATCTGCTCGCCCGAGGCCAGCAGCATATCCATTTCGCGTTTGCTGGCTTTGGGGTTGATCTCGTTCGCCTTGGCGATGAGATCATCGGTGGTGTCGCCCTGTGCGGAAACCACGACCACGACTTCGTTACCCTGACGATAGGTGCGGGTAATGATGTCTGCCACGCGCATCACGCGCTCGGCATCGGCAACGGAGCTGCCACCGAATTTCTGTACGATCAGCATAGTGTTTGAGTCCTCCTTTTACAGTTCGGCGATGCGCAGACGGCGAATCACCGTAACATCGGCGAGGGTCGCCAGATGGCGATCCAGAGCTTCTTCGGTAATGGACGGTACGCGTACCGCCAGTTCGTTTTCCGATGCCTCCGGGCAGGAAACGACGTTGATGTCGCCAAACAGCTCCTGCAGGCGGTTGATGAGTGCCTGACGGTCGGACGTGCCGAAACGCAGCAGGAACGCATAGGCGTCGGTTTTGGGATCCAGAACGTAATCGGCAAAGCCGGGCTCCCAGAAGAGATATTTACGGGCATTCAGATGCTTGACTTCGTCGATGACGTCGGCCACCACAGCGGAAGCGGTGGGGAGTTTACCCGCGCCGCGGCCGTAGAACACCACATCGCCGATGGCGTTGCCGCGCACCATAATGCCGTTGAATACATCGTTAACATCCGCCAGCAGGCTGGACTTGGGAATGAGCATCGGCGCAACCAGGCAGTGGATGCGGTCGCCCTGCTGACGCACACGACCAATCAGCTTGATAACGCAGTTCAGCGCTTCCGCATAGCGCACATCGGCAGGGGTCAGCTCGGTGATACCCTCGGTCTGCACCTGCTCGGGGAACACGTGCTTGCCGAACGCCAGCGAAGCCAGAATGCAAATCTTGCGGCAGGCATCGTGACCCTCGATGTCGGCGGCGGGGTTGCGCTCGGCGTAACCGAGCTGCTGTGCCAGCGCCAGCGCGGTATCGAAATCCATACCGTCCTGCACCATACGGGTCAGCATAAAGTTGGTGGTACCGTTGAGGATACCCGCAATCTCGCACACCTCGTTCGCCGCCAGGCACTGGTCGAGCGGACGAAGAATCGGAATACCGCCGCCCACGCTCGCCTCAAACAGGAAGTTGAGGTTGCGCTCCTTGGCGATGGCGAGCAGTTCGTCACCGCAGGCCGCAACCAGCTCCTTGTTGGAGGTGACAACGCTTTTGCCCGCCAGCAGACAGGCCTTGACGTAATCGTAAGCCGGATGCAGACCGCCCATGGTCTCTACCACGATGCGGATGTCGGGGTCGCCGAGAATGTCGTCAAACGACGTGGTGAACAAATCGGCATAGGGAAGCTCGGGGAAGGTGCGAAGATCCAGGATACGCTTAATCTCGATGGACTCTCCCGCCTTGTGGGTGATGGTTTCGTGGTTCTGCCGCAGCACCTCCGCCACGCCGGAGCCGACTACGCCGTGCCCCAAAATTGCTACCTGAATCATAACACTGCCTCTCCTTTCGGTTTTTCCGAAGCTGCGGCGTTTTGCCGCCGCACGCTGATGATATGTTGTACTCCCGGGGTGCGCCCGAGTTGTTCGATGAACAAATCGATGGGAACCGACATGGTGTCAATCCGCGCACACAGGGTGGCTTGCGCTTTGCCGCTGGCGGGGGAGTCCTGGTTGACGGTGAGGATGTTCGCGTCTGCTCCCGCAAACGCCGAGAGCACACCCGACAACACACCGGGACAATCCTGCAGCAACAGCTCCACACTCAATGTCTCTGCGGACGACCGACCGACATACGGCATAACGGCGTCCCTGTATTTATAATATGCACTGCGGGAAAGTCCGTGTACACGCGCCGCTTCGCTGACCGAGCGAATGCGTCCCGAGGACAGGTCTGCCCTCGCTTTCAGCACACGGTGATATACCTCCGGCAGCACGTCCGAACGGATGAGTACCCATTCGTCGTTTTGCGGCATAGTGTCCACCACCCAAATACAGTTGTACGAAATATGAAAACACTATAGCACAACCGTTTGCAAAATGCAAGGGGTATTTTCACTTTTTATAAGACTTTTTAAAATGCATGGAAAAGCGCCCGTCCGGCACGCGGGCGGGCGCTTTTAAGCCTTGCTGTGTCAGGGACTTTGCGTCGTGGTTTCGGTTGGCTTTTTCGTCGGACTCGTGACAGAAGGTTTCGTCAGCACATCGGCGGTGGTAGAGCCGGTGGTCGTGTTGCTCGGAGTGGTCGAGGTGGTGCTGTCTGTCGTGCTGTTCGAGGGAGGCGTGGTATCGCCGCCGGCGGCACCGTGGTGGCAGACATCCGGCATATGATCCGGTTTGTACACGCCGGTTTCCGTCTTCTTACAAGCGGAGGTTGCCAGCAGACCCGTCTCGTCGCAGAACACCGCTTCCACCGTAGTGCCGGCAAGTTCGTCAAAGTTCATCGGCTCGTCGCCCTCGTGCAGGACTTGCATGACCTTGTCCCAGACGTTGCGCGCCACCTTTTTCTGTGCGGTGGTGAGTTCCTGATTTTCGTCGTAGCCGTACCAGCTGGCGGCGACGTATTTCGGCGTACCGCCGACCAGCCACACATCGTTGTTGTCCTGCGTGGTACCGGTCTTGGCGAAGATTTCCCATTCTTTCCACGCCGTCTTCAGCGAGCTGGCGGTGGGGGAGTCGTTACCGTAGATAACCGTCTGCAGCAGGCGGTTGGTGATATAAGCGGAATCGGTATCCAGCACACGGTCGGACAGGTAGTTCGCCGCCTCGGGGCCGTTTTGCAGGATGACTTCGCCGTTGCGCACCACCTTGGTGTAGGAGTACGGCTCGTTGTAGATACCGCCGTTGCCGAACACCTGATATGCCGCCGTGATTTCACGGGCGTACACACCGTTGGTCAGACCGCCGAGTGCCAGCGGCGCGTAGTCGCGGTCCCAGGTGCTGTTCATCGAGGTCAGTCGCAGCGACTTGGTGACAAAGTTGAACGCGGTCTCGATGGACATATAGATGCGGTCGTTCTCGTCAATCTGGTTGAGAATCTGCGCCGGCACGGTGTTCATCGAGGACTGAATCGCCTTTTCCACCGTGGTGTAGCCGCGGTCTTCAATCGGGCGGTTGTAGTTCTTCGGCCACTTGACATTGTTCTTGAGCAGGATGTATTTATTCGGAATGGACGAAGAGTAGTTGATGATGTTGTTGCTGATAGCCGGTGCGTAAATTGCAATCGGCTTCATCGCCGAACCCGGCTGACGCACCGACGACGTGGCGCGGTTGAGCACGCGGTTGGCGGTCTTTTCGCCGCGTCCGCCGACCACCGCGACAGTCTTGCCGGTGTAGTCCATTACATAGATGGCCGCCTGGGCATCCTTCTCTTCGCCCTTGATGTCCACAAAGTTTTCATCGTCGGCGTAGATGGCTTCCACCTTTTTCTGCACGGCGGGGTCTTCGCAGGAATAGATGGTCAGACCGCCGTAGAAAATCATATTCTGTGCCTGCGCATCGGTGTAGCCGTAGGTCTTCTTCAGATCGCGCACGACATCGTCGATGAGCATATCGGTGTAGTAGTCGTACACCGTGGTCTTCTGGCTGGTACGGGTGAAGTAGATTTCTTCGCCCAGTGCCTGCTGGTATTCATCGGTGGTGATGAAGCCGAGCTCGTGCATCTTGCGAAGCACGGTGCGCTGGCGGGTCAGCAGGTTTTCGGGGTGCGTGTAGGGGTTGTACTTACTGGGGTTGTTGGTAATACTCGCCAGAATCGCACATTCCGCCAGCGACAGCTCGCTGACATCCTTGTTGAAGTAGTACTGCGAGCCTGCGCCGACGCCCTCGATGGTACCCGTCAGCGGAATGATGTTGAGGTACGCCTGCAGGATTTCGTCCTTGGTGTAGGTCTCTTCCAGCTCGATGGCGGTGAGGATTTCGGTAATCTTACGCTCGACGGTGTGATCGTCGTTGTCGGTCAGATTCTTGACCAGCTGCTGTGTCAGCGTGGAGCCGCCGTACTCGGTGTCGTTAAACTTGAGCAGCAAGTTGGCAACGGCGGAGATGGTACGCTTCCAGTCGACACCGTAGTGTTCGTGGAAACGCTCGTCCTCGATGGCGACCACGGCGTTTTGCAGGTCGGCAGGGATGTTTTTCAAATCCACCCATTCGCGCTTGACACCATCCAGACGCTGATACTCCACAAACTCACCGCTTGCGGAATCCTTCACCATCACGATGGAGGTCTGGCTTTCGTTGATGAGGTCGATGTCCGGCACGGTGCTCTTATCAAACGTGGTGGTGACATAGATGGTCAGCACGCACGCGACGATACAGCCGGTAATGACAAACACGAGTCCCAGCGACAAAAACACTTTCAAAAAGATACTGAGCCCCTTACGGATACCGGGCCAAGCACCACCGCCGACAGCTTCTTTGTCTTCGCGCTCTTCGACGTCGTTCGGCTCTTTCGGGCCGTTCGGTTTTTTGGTTGCCACGGAGATTCCTCCTTTACAAACGGATTAACAGCCGCATTGCGGCGGATGACACAGTTTTACAAGGATATATTATAGCAGAAGTGCCCCAAAAGTCAAATACCAAATTGTAAACTTTGTATATCACAGGTAGGACAGTCCACACTAATATGGTCCGAAAGGAGTGGTTTTATGCCGAAGAAAACGTGGCGGGAGTGTGGGCGGTACTGGTTGCCTGTGGCCATCGCCTGTGCGTTGCTGATTGGAACGGCGGCGTGGGCGGCAGCGCTGCTGCCCATCCGCAAAGAGAGCGAAGCGCCGCCGCAAAGCGGCACGGTTGCCACCGCCACCACCGCGGCGTTCCCGAAAATCCTGCGCGCGTGGGAGGGCGGCATCGGGCTGTTTTTCCCCGATGCCGCCGAGCCGACAGCGGTGTACGATGTGCCGTTGCAATCGTTGCCCGAGGAGGAGCAGGCGCGGCTTCGGGCAGGGGTGAGAGTGGACAGCGAGGAGCGGTTGGCGGCACTTTTGGAAAACTATACCGGTTGATGGCAGAAAAGTTTACTTTTTTCGCCGTGTTTTTGGCGGTTGGTACTTGTCTGTCGGAAAAAGTTGTGCTATACTAGACCAAATATAGTATTATACTGGGCAAATGTTTTTGGAGGTCACGGTAGGGTATGGCACAGGTTCAAAACGGATTTGAAGAATTGGAGCTTCGCCCCGAGTTAATGCGGGCGTTGTCGGCGATGGGCTTTTCGCAGGCGACCCCCATTCAGGAGCGAGCGATTCCGCCGCTTCTGGAGGGACGCGATGTCATTGCCAAAGCGCCCACCGGCACCGGTAAAACCTGTTCTTTCGGTATTCCGCTTCTCGAGTGCTTCCGCCCCGATTGCCACGATATCCAAGGTCTTGTCATTTGCCCGACGCGCGAGCTGTGCATTCAGATTGCCGACGACTTAAAGCAGCTGGCGGCGTTTTTGCCGGAAATCCACATTGTGGCTCTGTACGGCGGTCAGTCGATTCAGCGTCAGATTACCGCGCTGAAAAAAGAACCGCACATCATCGTTGCCACCCCCGGCCGTCTGCTCGACCATATGAACCGCGGCACGGTGTGGCTGGGCAACGTGTACACCGCCGTGCTGGACGAAGCGGACGAAATGCTGAAGATGGGTTTCATCCGCGATGTGCGTAAGATTCTCAACGCCACGCCGAGCGACACGCAGGTTGCGCTCTTCAGCGCCACCATCTCCCGCGAGGTGATGGACGTGGCGTGGGAGTATCAGCACGATGCCGTGGAAATCACGGTGGAGGCGAAAGGCGACGACCGTCCGCACATTGTGCAGTACGCACTGCAAGCGGAGATGAGCGACCGCCTGCCTGCCATCGGTCGGCTGATGGAAACGCTGGAGTTGCACCGCGTGATGGTGTTCTGTAACCGCAAAAGCACGGTGCAGTGGCTGACGAAGCAGCTGCAAAAGCAGGGTTGCTCGGTGGATTGCCTGCACGGCGACATTCCGCAGGCACAGCGCAACCGTGTGATGGAGGGCTTCCGCAAAGGTCGTTTTGAGATGCTGATTGCCACCGATGTGGCGGCACGCGGCATCGACGTGGACGACGTGGAAGCGGTTTTCAACTACGACATCCCCGAAGAAAACGAGTACTATCTGCACCGTATCGGTCGCACCGGTCGCGCCAAACGGCACGGTATGGCAATCACCTTTACCACCGATATGGACCAGTTCCGGATGCGTGACATCCGCAAATATACCCGCTCCGACATCATCGATATCACGATGGGCGAGGACGGTCGTCCGATTTGTGCGGACGGCTCGCCGTTTACCGGCGCCGCGGAGCAGCGAGAGGAGAACGAGCATGGCGGCAGGGCGTGAACATACCCGCAATTTCTGCATCATCGCACATATTGACCACGGCAAGTCCACGCTGGCCGACCGTATTCTGGAACATACCCGCGCCGTTGCGCTGCGTGATATGGAGGACCAGCTGCTGGACAGTATGGATCTCGAGCGTGAGCGCGGCATCACCATCAAGGCGCACGCCGTGACGGTGTCGTACGATGCCGAGGACGGCGAGACCTACATCTTCAACCTGATTGACACTCCCGGTCACGTTGACTTTAACTACGAGGTGTCTCGCTCGCTGGCAGCGTGCGAGGGCGCGATTCTCATCGTGGATGCGTCGCAAGGTATCGAAGCGCAGACACTGGCGAATACCTACCTTGCGGTGGAACACGGCTTGGAAATCGTGCCGGTCATCAACAAGATTGACCTGCCCTCCGCCCGACCCGAAGAGGTGCGTGCGGAAATCGAGGATATCATCGGCATTGATGCTTCGGAAGCACCGCTGGTATCCGCCAAGCTCGGCACCAACATCGAGCAGGTGCTGGAAGCGGTCGTCAAAACCATTCCTGCTCCCGAGGGCGACGACGACAAGCCGTTGCAGGCACTCATCTTTGACAGCTATTACGACAGCTACCGCGGTGTCATCGTGTACATCCGCGTGAAGGAAGGCCGCGTACGTGTGGGGGATACCATTCGTATGATGGCGACCGGTGCTACCTTTGATGTGGTGGAGACCGGTATTCTCCGTCCCGGTTCGCTGGAGCCTTGCGAGGAGCTGCGCGCCGGTCAGGTCGGCTACATCGCCGCCTCCATCAAAACGGTGAGCGACGCCCGCGTCGGTGATACCGTGACGCTGGCTTCCCGTCCTGCCCCCGAGCCGCTGCCCGGCTACCGCAAGGTCAACCCGATGGTGTTCTGCGGTGTGTTCCCGGCGGACGGCGCACATTATCAGGATTTGCGCGAAGCACTGGAGCGACTGCAGCTTAACGACGCGTCGCTGACCTTTGAACCCGAAACCTCGGTGGCGCTCGGCTTCGGTTTCCGTTGCGGCTTTCTCGGACTGCTGCATATGGAAATCATCCAGGAGCGACTGGAGCGCGAGTACGATTTGGATCTGATCACCACCGCTCCCAGCGTTATCTACCGCATCACCCGTTCCGACGGCGAGGTGCAGTACATCGATAATCCCACCAACTTCCCCGACCCCGGTAGTATTTCGATGGCGGAAGAACCCATCGCCGAGGCGCACATCCTCTCACCGACCGAATACGTCGGCAACATTATGGAACTGTGCCAGCAGCGGCGCGGCGTGTTCCGCGATATGAAGTATCTGGACGAGACGCGTGTGGACATTCACTACGAACTGCCGCTCAACGAAATCGTCTATGACTTCTTCGATGCGCTGAAGTCCCGCACCCGTGGCTACGCCAGCTTCGACTACGAGCTGAAAGGCTACCAGAAATCCGAACTGGTCAAGCTCGACATCCTGCTCAACGGCGACGTGGTGGACGCACTGTCCTTTATCGTCTTCTCCGGCAGCGCGTACTCGCGCGGACGGCGGTTGTGCGAAAAGCTGCGTGACAACATTCCGCGTCAGCTGTTCGAGGTGCCGATTCAAGCGGCCATCGGCGGCAAGATTATCGCTCGCGAGACGGTACGCGCCATGCGTAAGGACGTGCTTGCGAAGTGCTACGGCGGCGATATCACCCGTAAGAAGAAACTGCTTGAGAAGCAAAAAGAAGGTAAAAAACGTATGCGCCAGCTCGGCAGTGTCGAGGTGCCGCAGGAAGCGTTTATGGCCGTGCTTAAGCTCGGCGATGATGAGTAATAATAAATGTTTGTTGTATAAGGAGGAACAAATTATGGTCAACACACAGGCAAGCGAAAAGTTCTTGAAAGAGGGTCTGACTTTTGACGACGTGCTGCTGATTCCTGCGGAATCCGACGTGCTGCCCGCCGACATCGACCTGCACACCAAACTGACCAAAACCATTACGCTGAACACCCCCGTGATGACGGCGGCGATGGACACGGTTACCGAAGCGCGTATGGCAATCGCGATTGCGCGTGAGGGCGGTATCGGTGTGGTACATAAGAATATGACCATCGATGCGCAGGCGGATCAGGTCGATCGCGTCAAGCGTTCGGAAAACGGTGTTATCGTCAATCCGTTCTTCCTGTCTCCCGACCATATCGTGGCGGATGCCAACGAGCTGATGGGCAAGTACCGCATCTCCGGTGTGCCGATTTGCCGCGATGGCAAGCTGGTGGGTATTCTGACCAACCGCGATATGCGTTTCCTGACCGACTTCTCCCAGAAAATCGGCGAAGTGATGACCAAGGACAACCTCGTCACCGCTCCCGTGGGCACCACGCTGGAGCAGGCGCAGGAGATTCTGCGTTGCCACCGCATCGAGAAGCTGCCCATCGTGGACGAGCAGGGCTACCTGAAGGGCCTTGTCACCATCAAGGATATCGAAAAAGCGGTGAAGTATCCGAACTCTGCCCGTGATGCCGGCGGTCGTCTGCTGTGTGCGGCGGCTATCGGTACGACGGCGGACGTGCTGGAGCGTGCTGCCGAGCTGATTAAGGCTCAGGCCGATGTGCTGGTGCTGGACTCCGCTCATGGTCACAGCCACAACATTCTCAACTGCCTGCGTAAAGTCAAGGCAGCGTATCCGAATATGCCTGTCATCGCCGGTAACATCGCGACGGCAGCTGCCGCCGAAGCGCTCATCGAAGCGGGCGCCGATGCGGTGAAGGTGGGTATCGGCCCCGGCTCCATCTGCACCACGCGTATCGTGGCAGGTATCGGTGTGCCGCAGATTACCGCCATTTACGATGCGGCTTGCGCGGCGGCGAAGTACGGTATTCCGGTTATCGCCGACGGCGGTCTGAAGTATTCCGGTGACCTGGTCAAGGCGCTTGCCGCCGGTGCCAGCACCGTTATGGTCGGCTCGCTGGTGGCGGGCTGCGAAGAGTCTCCCGGTGAGACCGAGCTGTATCAGGGCCGTCAGTTCAAGGTGTACCGCGGCATGGGCTCGCTGGGCGCTATGGCCAAGGGCAGCAGCGACCGCTACTTCCAGCAGGGCAACAAGAAGCTCGTTCCCGAAGGCGTCGAAGGTCGTGTACCTTACAAGGGA
>JAZODA010000090.1:0-11737 GCA_045596745.1 Acutalibacteraceae bacterium | reverse complement strand
TGGACCGACGCCCCCAATGCGGTAGCCACCTGTATCGCCACCCGCGCCCTACCGCCCAAAGCTGCCGTCGCTCTGTCAGCCGTTTTCAATTTTCTCGGCGTTTCCGTTATGACGGCGGTGAACAGTTCGGTGGTTTCCGCCGTGCAAAACGCTGTCAATTTTGGAAGCGATACCATCGCATCCTCCATAGCATTATGCGCCGCGTTATGCGCGATTATTCTGTGGGCAGTCACCGCGTGGAGCTTTGGTATACCGACCAGTGAAAGCCACGCGCTGATTGCCGGCTTATCCGGTGCGGCAATCGCTTTGCAAAACGGTCTCGATGGCATAAACGGCAAAGAATGGACGGCTGTGCTTGTTGGATTGTTCTTGTCGGTACTGTGCGGTTTTGTCGGTGGATTTTTAATGACTCGCCTCGTCTGTCGTTGCTTTTTCTGTGGCGACCGTCTCAAGATGAGTGCTGCTTTTCGTCGGGCGCAGATTGTCGGATGTGCCGCCATGTCATTTATGCACGGCGCGCAGGACGGACAAAAATTCATCGCTGTTTTTCTACTGAGCTTCATCGGCGGCAGTACCGCGATACACGTGCCGCTGTGGATTGTTCTCCTGTGTTCGGCGGTGATGACGCTTGGCACATCGCTTGGCGGATATAAAATCATCCGCTCGGTCGGGATGAATCTGGTGCGGCTGAAACCGCACGAAGGCTTTTCTGCCGATATTGCCGCCGCTGTATGTTTGTTTTGCTCCTCTCTTTTGGGGCTGCCTGTCAGCACCACCCACGCCAAAACCGCCGCAATCGTGGGCGTAGGCGCCGCCAAGCACCTCTCGGCCATCAATTTCCACACCGTCCGCGAAATGTCACTCGCCTGGCTGCTCACGTTCCCCGGGTGCGGACTTCTGGGTTTTCTCATCGCCCGCTTGTTTTTAGCCATTTTCACATAACAAAAGCGCCCCGACAGAATCACATCTGTCGGGGCGCTTGTTATGCATTATTCGGCGGTTTCTTCCGTCTTGAAGATAGAACTGTTGGTGTAGGCAGGAATCTCGCGACCCTCCATCGCCGCCAGGAACTGCTCGCCATCCATCTTCTCGTGGTCAATCAGATACTGAGCAATCAGATCCAGCTTATCGCGGTTCTTCTCCAGTTTCTCCGTCGTACGGGCATAGGCACCGCTGATGATGGCGTTGATTTCGCTATCAATCGCAGCAGCCACCTCTTCGGAATAGTTGCGCGTGTGACCGAAATCGCGGCCCAGGAACACCTCGTTGGAATCCGAAGCACCAAACACAACCGGGCCGAGCTTGTCACTCATACCGTATTTGGTAACCATCTTGCGCGCCGTTTCGGTGGAACGCTCCAAGTCGTTGGAAGCGCCGGTGGAGATATCACCAATCACCAGCTGTTCCGCCACACGACCGCCGAGCAGGACTTCGATATCCTCCAGCATACGGTTCTTGGTCAGGTGCTGATGGTCGTTGCCGGGCAGGTTCATCGTAAAGCCGGCCGCCATACCGCGCGGAATGACCGAAATCTGATGCACAGGATCCTGCGTCGGGCAGAAATACGACACAATGGCGTGACCCGCTTCGTGGAACGCCGTGATGCGCTTATCCTTTTCCGAAATCACGTGGCTGCGCTTTTCGGTACCGACGATAATCTTCAGCGTAGCTTCTTCCACTTCGTGCATCGTCACAGCATGCAGACCACGACGGGCAGCAAGCAGAGCCGACTCGTTAAGCAGGTTCTCCAAATCCGCGCCGGTGAAACCGACCGTCGACTTGGCGATAACCGAAAGATCCACATCGGGAGCAAGCGGCTTACCCTTGGCATGCACACGAAGAATCGCTTCGCGACCCTTCATATCGGGATAGTTAACCACAATCTGGCGGTCGAAACGACCCGGACGCATCAACGCGGGATCCAGAATGTCGGGACGGTTGGTCGCCGCAATCATAATGACACCCTCGTTGGCGGCAAAGCCGTCCATTTCAACCAGCAACTGGTTCAGCGTCTGCTCACGTTCATCGTGACCGCCGCCCAAGCCGGCGCCGCGCTGACGACCCACCGCATCGATTTCATCGATGAAAATAATGCAGGGGTTGTTCTTCTTCGCCTGTTCAAACAAGTCACGCACACGCGACGCACCAACACCAACGTACATTTCCACGAAGTCCGAACCGGAAATCGAGAAGAAATGCACACCTGCTTCGCCGGCAACCGCACGAGCGAGCAAGGTCTTACCGGTACCGGGAGGGCCTACGAGCAAAACACCCTTCGGCACACGCGCGCCCAGTTCCTTAAAGCGCTTGGGAGAACGCAAGAAATCAACAATTTCCTGCAGTTCTTCCTTCTCTTCATCCGCACCGGCCACGTCGTCAAACGTGGTGCGACGGCTCTCTTCGTTCGGCTGTTTCACGTGCGCTTTGCCGAAGCCCATCATCTTGCCGCCGTCGCCGCCAAGCGAACGACGCATCATAATCCACATCACAACGAAGAGACCAATCATCAGGAAGGACGGGATCATACTGACGAGCCAGGACGACATCTGCGAAGCAGGAATCAAATCGTGACGGACAGCACCGTCAAACTCTTCAATATCCTCCAAGAACAGGCTGACGTTCGGCACCGAATAGCTGATGATATCCGCATCGGTTTTCTTTCCGTCACCGTTGATATCCTCGCGGTACGCATCCTTCAGCAGGATTGCAACTTCGCCACTGCCGAGATTCAGGTCAAAATACTCGACCTGCCCCTTCTCGAAATAATCCAGGTAATCGGAATACACCTTGTCCTTATCGGTTGCAGGACCTGCCATAAACATCCACAGAATCACGGCAACCACCAGTGTAATACCGACGATCAAACCAATCTTCCGTGCGTTTTTACCAAAGTTATTATTACGCGACTCCACTGTCTACTTACGCCTCCCCATTGGAATAGATTTCCGGCTTCAGCACAGCGACACACGGCAGGTTGCGGTATTTTTCCGCATAATCCAGACCGTAGCCGACGATAAATGCGTCCGGAACAGAAGCGCCCACATAGTCCGCATAGACATCCACGCGGCGGCGCTCCGGCTTATCAAGAAAAGTGCACAAACGAATGCTGGCGGGCTTTCTTGCCGAAAGCGTTTTCAGCAGGTAAGACAGCGTCACGCCGGAATCCAGAATATCCTCAACAATCAAAAGATCCTTGCCCTCCAGCGAGCCATCCAGATCTTTCATAATACGAACCTCGCCCGAGGTAACCGTGCCTTTTCCGTAGCTGGAAACCGACAAAAAGTCGATGGTGCACGGAATGGTGACGGCGCGCATCAAATCGGCCATAAACGGCAGCGAGCCTTTCAGCACGCTGACAAGCACCAGATTTTTACCTTCATAATCTTTGCTAATCTGCTGACCGATATTCTTCACCATCTCGGCGATCTGCTCTTCGGTAAACAGAATTTCCTGCAAATCATCATACATCGAAGCCATTTCACACATCCTCCGTTTTTTCCAACCATACGATTTTTGCCGTTTCTGCCGTAACACGCACACGCTCGTCACAGCCGAAACCACCAATCAAAACAATTCCCTCGCTGTCACAAAGCACCGGCACTTCTCCCCGCTTTTCTTCGGGCAAGGCCGCTTCGTTAAACAGCTTTTTCAGTGTTTTTCCGCAGCCGCGACCCGCCGGACGATAGCTGTCTCCGGGTTGACGTTGCCGCAAACACAAACTACCAACTATCTTATCACAATCCAGCGCATTTGCAAACAAAAATTTTGAAATATTCAGTTTTTGTTCATATTCGCTGCGTGTTGCGATACACAGCCGCCACACGGTGTCCCCAATCGCAAAAGTATCCCCCGCACCGACGTTCTCAAAGCAAAACGGCGGACACGGTTCCGTCTTGACACCGATGCACACCCTGTCGTCGGCAACCGTCAGTGTCCGTCCGCCGGAAACCGACATCGCACCGCCCGACAAAAGCAGTTCCTCCGCACGACGAACGTGCTGTTCGCTGCCGCGCTGATCACCGCGGTCACCGATTAAGCGATGCAACACCGCCGTTCTCACTGCCGGTTCTGCCAACTGCAAAGAGAAGCGGTCATAAATAGACTCCTCAACCGTAGCGGATGCAAGCAACGCGTCCGCCTGCTTCTGCACAAGGCTGTCGGCTTCACGCATACAACCGATGGTGCGCACCATCGCCGACTCTGCACGCGGATTGATGATTTTCAGTTGCGGAATCACACATTGACGAATACGGTTTCGCGCATATGCGGCATCACTGTTGGTGCTGTCGGTCATGTACGACAAATCGTGTTCCGCGCAGTACGCTTCAATTTCCTCTCGCGTGCAATCAATCAGCGGGCGAATCACACGACCACGCACCGGCGGAATGCCGGTAAGTCCATGCAATCCACTTCCGCGGCACAGGTGAAGCAGCAACGTTTCCACGTTATCGCTGGCGGTATGTGCAGTGGCAATACGACATTCGTCATTATCCGCCGCGGCTGCTTCGAACAACTCATAACGCACCGCGCGACCGGCTTCTTCCACACCGCAACGGCGTTCGGCGGCAACCGCTCCCACGTCACAGGTATGTACCGTCAGCGGCACACCCAACCGCTCGCACAGTGCTTCCACAAACCGCTGATCGCGCAATGCCTCTTCCCCGCGCAAGCCATGGTTTACGTGAAGCGCTTTCACAGAATACAACAAAAGCTCCTCCCGCAAGGACAGCAGCAGATGCAGCAGCGCAACGGAATCTGCGCCACCGGAAACCCCGACAACCACCGTAGCGCCGGGGGGCAACATCTGCTCCCGCCGAATCGCGGCAAGAGCCTTTGTGTAAACATTCATAGCAATATCAGCCCTCGTTCTGGTGCAATTCCAGCGACGTAAACTGGGTGAATTCGCCCTGGAACGCCAGCTTCACCGTACCAAGCTCGCCGTGACGGTTCTTGGCAACGATGACTTCGGACGTACCGACTTCCACCGCCGAGGGATCCTCTTTCTCGTTTTTATAGTACTCATCGCGGTACAGGAACAACACCTGGTCGGCGTCCTGCTCAATCGAGCCCGATTCACGAAGATCGGCCAGTGCCGGGCGATGATTGGATTGCTTTTCGGTGGTACGCGCCAGCTGTGCGCACACCATAACCGGGATATTCAGTTCCTTGGCCATAATCTTCAGGCTACGGGTGATATCCGACACCTCCTGCACACGGTTGTCCGTGCGTTTGGCGGAATGCATCAGCTGCAAATAGTCGATGATAACAAACCCGACATCCTTCAGGCGGCGCAGACGTGCTTTCATTTCCGGCACCGTAATGCTGGCGGTTTCATCCAGATAAATCGGCGCTCTGCACAACACACCGGAAGCATACGCCATACGGCTCCACTCATCGGGAGTCAGGTTACCGGTACGCAGTTTCTTGGACGATACGCGCGCTTCGGAGGACAGAAAACGGTTGACCATCTGCTCGCGCGACATTTCAAGGTTAAACACCGCCACACGGCGATTCTGCTGCACCGCAACATTACGCGCCACGTTCAGCGCAAAGCTGGTTTTACCCATACCGGGACGCGCGCCGACGATGATAAGGTCGGAACGGTTCAGACCTGTGGTAATCTCGTCCAGCGTACCGATGCCGGTGGGGATACCCACATACTGATCTCTTTCGGCAGAGTTCAGCTTGCTGTACATTTCGTAGTTGGAAGCGATAACGTCTTGTATCGGCACAAGACCGCCCTGATGACGATCCTGACGGATATCGTAGATTTTCTGCTCCGCGGAATCGATAAGCAGCGACGCATCCGTTCCGGGATCCATCGCATCACCGATAATCTCGCGCGAAACGTGAATCAGCGAACGCACGTCGTACTTTTCGCGCACGATGCGCGCGTAATTGGTGATGTTGGAAATCGAGGGAACAATCTGCGCCAACTTCAGCAGATAGCCCTTCCCCTCTTCGCCCGAAAAATAGGACTCGCTCTTCAGCGCTTCCAGCACGGTGACAAAGTCGATGGTTTTGGACTCCATCATCTTCATCTGCATAATGGTATAAATCGCCTGATGCTCCGCCAAATAGAAATGCTCCGGGCGCAGTATGTCCGCCACCTGGTTGATGCTGTCGGAATCCATCAGGATAGCACCCAGCACCGCCTGCTCGGCTTCCAGGCTGTGAGGCAGATTCAGTTCATCAAATTCGGCCACGTTTGCCATGGTCACACATCCTTCAGTAATTACTCGGTCACCATAACCGTAATCTTGGTGCTGACGCCCTGCGGCAACTTGAGTTCCGCTTCATAGCCGCCAAACGCCTTGGCATCCGCCATCACAATCTTGCGCTTGTCGATGGTCACACCGTACTGCTTGAGCAGTTCTTCCGCCACTTCCTTGGTGGTAACGGAACCAAACAGACGACCACCCTGACCGGCACGGGCAACAATCTTCACGGTTTTGCCGCTGAGCTTCGCTGCCGTCTCTTCGGCTTCTTTCTTCTCAACCGCCAGGTGATGCAAACGGGCATCTTCCTTGTTCTTCAAATCATTCATCGCCTGCGCATCGGCTTCCACAGCCAGACCGCGCGGCAGCAAAAAGTTGCGGGCATAGCCATCGGACACCTGCACGAGCTGTCCCTTTTTGCCCTGACCCTTAACGTCCTGTTTCAAAATAACCTTCATTATCCTTCGCCTGCTTTCTCAAGTACATTATTGTTCTGCTTTCTTTTGAGCGGCGGTCGCGCGTTCACGCTCCGCCAAGGTGACATCGATTGCCTTTTGCAGCATCGATACCGCCGTGTTCTTGTCGGTGGATTTCAGCAGCGCACCTGCCATTGTCTGGTGTCCGCCGCCACCCAGCGCTTCCATAACCAGCTGTACGTTGACAGCACCGTACGAACGCGCGGAAATGCTGTAACCATCGCCATCGGGGAACAACACAAAGGAGGCTTCGATCCCCTTGACGCACAGCAGTTCATCCGCCGCCTGTGCGGCAGCGATACGCAGCTGAGGTCCTTCTCCCTCTTCCGCACAAGCAATCGCCGTCACGCGGTAATGGTCGGCAGAAGCCACAATCTCCGCTTTTTGGCGATACGTCTCCATCGTTTCGGAGAACAGCTGCTTGACCTCAACCGTATCCGCACCGACACGCCGCAGATACGCGGCCGCCTCAAACGTACGGACACCGGCTTTCATCACAAAGTTACGGGTATCCAGCATCATACCGGCAAACAAACCTTCCGCCTCGGTACGACCGATTTTGGCATCCGGCATATACTGCACCAGTTCTGCCACCATTTCGGACGCCGAACTGGCGTTGGGTTCATGATAGAACAGTGCCGCGTTGTCGATGTGACCCACCATCTTGCGATGATGGTCAATCACCACAACCGTGGGGGCGCGATGATAGATTTCCGGCACTTCCAGGCGATCGGCCTGATGGATGTCGGTGATAATCAGCAACGTATCCTCGGCGATTTGCGACAGTGCCTCTTTTTCGTCGATGAAAATATCTTCTTTTTTCTGCTTGGCGTAATGCTGAATCAGCACACCTGCAAGGGTCGTCTGCTCATTGCAAACCACCTGCGCCGGCTTACCCAGGCTGCGGCAAGCCACCGCCAACGCCGCACAAGAACCGAGGCAGTCCAAATCGGAATACCGATGACCCATCAGCAGCACATTGCCGCTGGTCTGAATCATATCCTGCAGCGCCGAGGCAACCACACGGGTACGCACCTTGGTGCGCTTTTCCACGCTCTTGGACAGGCCGCCGTAAAAATCATAGCCGTTCTGCGTTTTGACAGCAACCTGGTCGCCGCCGCGACCAAGCGCCATATCCAGCGATTGACGCGCCTGTGCTTCGGCGCGGTTAAAGGTACTGCCCATACCGACGCCAATCGACATCGTTACGCTGACACCCTCCGCCGTACGCACCGAACGCACACGGTCGAGAATATCGAAGCGATTCTCCAGCATTCCGCCGAGATGACGATGCTCCACCAGAGCGAGGAAACGGTCACTGCCGCATTTGCGGAAAATACCGTCGCACGCGCCAATCCAGTCCTCAAGGAGCGTTTCCACACGGGAAATCAGCTGGGCGCGTTCACTGTCACGCAGGTTCTGCGTGATTTCTTCGCCATTGTCTATGTAGAGCGACAGCACCACAGGGCGGCTGTCCTCATATTCCTTGGCAATACGCGTCAGTTCGGTGTTATTGATGCAGTACAACACATATGCGCCCTGTCCGCCCTTGCGAAGCTTGGCGGCATACACATCGTAGGTGTTGCCACGAACACGTACCTGTGGGAACAAACGACGGTTCAGCTGTCCTGCCTCAAGGTCGGTGAACACGGTATCCATCGCCGCGCCGTAGCAATCCTCGCCACCAAGCACTTCGCGACGGAAGAACGTGTTGTACCACAGCATTTCGCCCTGCGCCGTCACCGCGGCAACGGGAATCGGCATATTCTCAAGAGCGTTGCGATCCTCTGCGTTCAGTGTGCTTACCACACTGCCGACATAGCGGCGAATACTGCGCTGCAGCATAACCGCGTGCCACACGGTCACACCGACGAGCAACAGCGTCAACGCCGCCTGCACATAAAACACCGTGCGATGCAGGAAAAACATCGGGACAAGAAAACTCACCAAAGCAAGGCACAGCACCACCAACACCGGCGTCACCGTCCACACTCTCTTGGATTTCATTTTCAGTCCCCCTCTCATCTACTTACACTTCCATCAAAATCGGCAATATCATCGGGCTGCGCTTGGTTTTCTGGAAGATGCGGCGCGACAACTCGTCACGCACACGGTTTTTCATCGTGTTCCAATCGTACGCATGCACGTACACACACTCGTCCAGCACTTCCTGCGCCACCTTGCGGATTTCTTCCATCAGGTCCTCCGCCTCGCGTACATACACAAAACCGCGAGACACCACATCGGGACCCGAAACGACATAGCCGTTGGCAGGGTCGATGGACGCCACCACAACGATAAGACCATCCTGTGCCAGATGACGGCGGTCGCGCAACACAATACTGCCGACATCGCCGATACCCAGTCCATCCACCATCACGCGACCGGCAGGCACACTGCCCACAATCGCCATTTTGTCCTCAGTCAGCTCGATGACCTTACCGATATCGGTAATCATCACGTTCTTTTCGGACATCCCCATCGCGCGAGCAAGCTGCGCGTGCTTGTGCAGATGCTTTTGCTCGCCGTGCACCGGGATAAAATACTTCGGGCGGGTAATACCCTGAATAATTTTCAGCTCTTCCTGGCAGGCGTGACCCGAAACGTGTACATCGTACATCTTTTCGTACACCACGTCACAGCCACACTTCATCAGTTCATTAACCACACGACCGACCGTCTTTTCGTTGCCGGGAATCGGCGTGGCGGAAATGATGATATAGTCATCCGGCCCGACCTCCACCTGACGGTGGTCGGAGAATGCCATACGCGCCAGAGCGGACATCGGTTCACCCTGACTGCCGGTGGTGATAATCACCATCTGATCCTTGGGATACCGATTAATCATATCGATATCCACCATCACGCCCTCGGGAATGTTGATATACCCCAGTTCGTGAGCGATGGTGACGTAGTTAATCATACTGCGACCCGAAATCGCCACCTTGCGACCATCCTTCGCCGCCGCATCGATAATCTGCTGAATACGATGCAGGTTGGAAGAAAAGGTTGCAATAATCAAGCGCTTGTTTTCGGCGTTTTTAAACAGCTTGGTAAAGCTCTCGCCCACCACACGCTCACTCGGCGTGTAGCCGGGACGCTCTGCATTGGTGGAATCCGCAAGCAGCGCCAGCACACCCTCGGTACCCATTTGTCCCAGGCGAGGCAGATCAATCATCGAGCCTTGAATCGGCGTGCAATCAATCTTAAAGTCTCCGGTATGGATAACGTAACCGAGCGGCGTCTTAATACCAAGACCCACCGCGTCGGGAATCGAATGGTTGACGTGGATAAACTCCACCGACACCCGACCGAAATTCACCGATGCACCGGGAGCCACCTCGTGCAGCGGCACCTTACCGGACAAGCCGTGTTCTTTCAGTTTGGAATCGATAAGCGCCAGCGTCAGCTTGGTAGCGTAAATGGGAAAAATATGCTGTTTGAGAAGATACGGCAAACCACCGATGTGGTCCTCGTGACCGTGCGTCACCACAATACCGCGAATACGCTCGGCGTTCTTTTCCACGTGTGTAAAATCGGGGAGCACGATATCCACGCCCAGAAGATCTTCATCCGGGAACGCCATACCGCAATCAATCAAAAACGCATCGTCGCCGTACTCGAACATCGTCATATTCTTGCCGATTTCGTTCAAGCCGCCCAGCACGGTAAGACGCACCGGGAACAACGGTTCTTTCGGTTCTCTTTGCTTCGGCGGCGTGCGGCGATGCTGATGCTGCCGGCTTTTACTTTTCGGAGCGCGCGATTCCTTTTGCGGAGCGCGTGCCGCCTCGTTTTTACGGTTCGTTTTGGGAGTTTGCTTGGTTTCCTGCTCGGTTGCAGGTACTTCCGCGCGCTGTGCACGCTTGTATGACTTCCGCTTCCCCTGTTTGGGGGCGTGGCTGGTTTGAGTATTGGTAGGTTGCTTCTTCTTTTGCTTTTCAGTTACCACGTTATTCCTCCGTTTCCTTTGATAAATACATAAGCAAATAAGCCCCACGCGGTGTGAGGCTGTGATCTGTCAATCGTTACGAACATATACACTACAAGAGACATTGCAAAACCGAACACAGTATGTTACTTCTATTGTAACTTTATTTGAACCACTTGTCAAGAAAATTGCCCCACATGTAGACAAGTATGACCCACCTGTTACAGTTTAGTCTTGCGTCTGTCAAAAAAACTGGTATAATAATAAATAAGAAAGTAAGCAAAAGGAGCGACAGCTTTGAAACGAGTGGAACTGTTTACCGACGGCGCGTGCAGCGGCAACCCCGGCGCAGGCGGTTGGGCGGCGATTTTGCGTTACGGCACCCGCGAAAAGGAGCTTTCCGGCGGCGATGCCAACACCACCAACAACCGTATGGAGCTTACCGCGGTTATTGAAGGTCTGGCCGCGCTCAACGAGCGTTGCGAGGTGCATATCACCACCGATTCCCAGTACGTTGTCAACGGTATTGAAAAAGGCTGGGCTGCCGGTTGGAAACGCAACGGCTGGCGCAAAGCGGATAAAAAGCCGGCGCTCAACGCCGATTTGTGGGATAAGCTGCTCTCCCTCATCGCACTTCACGAAGTGACCTTCCATTGGGTACATGGTCATCAGGGACACCCCGAAAACGAACGCTGCGACGCTCTCGCGGTCGCACAATACCAGCAACTCAAGGCATAAAACAAACCGGCTGTCTGTGTTTTCACAGACAGCCGGTTTTTGTGTTACAGAATTAATCAGGCAGCGCGACGCAAAGTCATCGGAAGCGAAATTTCGCCGGCATCTTCTACATCACCGATCAACGTGGCGTTGATGGTGTTTTTGTCGGTGAAGACACACTTCATCTTGTTTTCTTCCTCATTCTCATCCATCAGAAGAACATATTCGCCGGAAATCGTATACGTTACTTTCTTGTTCAGCGAATCCTCGTCGTAGCTCTGCTTCATCTCATTAATCATTTCCGGAATCGAAGCTTTCAGCTGCTCGATATATTCCGCCTTGGTCATACCGGACTGCTCTTCGAACTGCTCCAAGGTCATCCCCATCGGCTCCAG
>JAZODA010000089.1:0-8061 GCA_045596745.1 Acutalibacteraceae bacterium | reverse complement strand
TCATAGATTCACAAGACAGTGCCGGCAACAGCGCAACGGCGTTCGGATGCTCTGCCGCAACCATTTTGATGGCGTCGCGTCCGCTCCGCAAATACCACGCGCCGTTATGCGGCTGTGTCATCACGCGCTCGGCGGTATCGTCCCACAATGCGGTGTTCGGTGTGGCATCATATTCGTATCCGTATTCGGTAATCTTAAACACACGCCACACCCCTTTCGGTTATTTCTTGAGCTCTTCGATTTGTTTGAGCGTTTCTTCTTCGCCGGAAACGTCTTTGTACACATTCTCGCTTTTGAGAACCGACGCCAACGTCTTGAACACAATTTTAACATCCACCCAAAACGTGCAATGTACGGCATAATACGCGTCGCCGCGCATCTTCTCTTCCCCATCCGCACCGTTGCGGTAGTAGGCTTGCGTATACCCCGTGATACCCGGGCGCACCGTCAGGAACACTTTGATATCCTCGGGATATCGTTCCAACCAGTCCGACGGATCGGGGCGCGGGCCAATCAGGCTCATATTGCCAATCAGCACATTCAAAAACTGCGGCAGCTCATCGACGCTGGTCTTGCGCATAAAGCGACCGATCGGGGTCACACGAGGATCGTCCTCGCCGTTGTATGTAGAACCGTCTGCCAGACGAATGTCGGGTGCGTTGACGTACATACTGCGGAACTTATACATCTTGAACAACTTGCCGTCCTTGCCGATGCGTTCGGCATTGTAGAACACCGGGCCGCGGTCGGTGAAATAGATAATCGGGGCAAAGATGATGAACACCAGCAAGAACAGCGGCAGGCCGACAAGGCAGGCAATCAAATCGATAACACGCTTAAAAAAGTGCTTGTACATACCCCTGTACTCCCTCATCAAAGATACTCTTTCAGCACATCGCTGTACACATCCGTGATATACGCCACATCCTCGTCCGTCAGGCGCGTATGCAGCGGCAGGGTGATTTCGTTTTCAAACTGGGCATAGGCGTTCGGGTAATCCGCAATGTCAAAGCCGAACGCTTTGTATGCCGTGTGCATCGGCAGCGGCTTGTAGTGAACGTTACAGGCGACACCGCATTCCGCCATTTTTGTGATAATCTCGCCCCGCTGCTCGGCGGTGATGCCCGGCACGCGCGTGATGTACAAATGACCCGACGACGTATGTTCCTCGGTGTAATGCGAGAGCGTTTGCACACCCAGCGGACGAAGCGCCGCATCGTACCGCTCGATAATCTCGCGGCGACGGATGAGCATTCCAGGATAGCGCTCGAACTGCGCCAGACCCATCGCGGCGGCCACATCTGTCATATTACACTTGTACCACGTGCCGATTATGTCGTATTCCCACGCACCGAGCTTTGTTTTTGCCAGCGCGTCCTTATTCTGACCGTGCAGCGACAACAGCTGCAGGCGGCGATACAATTCTTCGTTGTCCACACCCGGGATGGTACGCCACGTCAGCGCGCCGCCCTCGGCGGTGGTGAGGTTCTTCACCGCGTGGAAACTGAAAGACGAGAAGTCCGCGATGTTACCGCACATCACATCGCCGCGCTTCGCGCCGAAGGCATGGGCGGTGTCCGCCATAATCGCCACTCTGCCGAGTGCCGTCTGCAACTCGCTGTTCGGCTTGAACAACGCCTTCTTGCGCTCGACGATGGCGAACAGTCGCTCATAGTCGCAAGGGATACCCGCCAAATCCACCGGGATGATGGCTTTCGTGCGTTCGGTAATAGCGGCTTCCAGCGCATCGTAATCCATTTCGGGACAATCGGGCTGTGCATCCACCAGCACCAGCGTTGCGCCCACATGGCACACAACCGATGCCGAGGCGGTGTAGGTATATGCCGGCACAATCACCTCATCCCCCGGGCCGACGCCAAGCAGCCGCAACGCCTGCTCGGCACACGCGGTTTGGGAATTGAGGCAGCACGCCCGTTCGGTGCCTACATAGGCGGCAATACGGCGTTCCAGCTCCTTGGTTTTGGGGCCGGTGGTAATCCAGCCGGAACGAAGAGCCGCAACGACCTCTTCAACCTCCCGCTCGGAAATATCCGGAGGAGAAAATGGAATGTTCCGCTTTACTTCCGCGATACCGCTCATCGATGACAGCCCCTTTTCATACAAGCTTTTCCCTCCCGCACCCGCGCGAGGGTATACGAATACACTTTAACTTATATATTATAAAATAAAATATATGCTGTGTCAACCTGTTGAGGCAACTATTATGCCGAATCGTACAAAAAATCGCCCGACAACTTTCGTCATCGGGCGACATCGCGGTACTATGATTTACATACTCTCGGGAGCGTCGATTTTCAGCATCGTCAGCACGTTTTTCAGGGCGATACGCGTTGCCTGACACAGGGCGAGACGCGCTTGCTGCAGCGACGGCTCGACACCGCGGACACGGCAGGCGTTGTAGAACTTGTGGAACAAGGTCGCCATATCCTGTGCGTAGCGGGTCATACCGGCAGGGTCTTGCGCTTTGGCGCAGGCGACAACCTCCGCCTCGTAGGAAGCGAGGTGGCGAATCAGCTCGCGCTCCTCCGCCGCTTCCAGCAGGCACAGGGTTTCCACCGACGTATCGGTCAGCGAAACGCCGTCCTCCGCCAGCGTGCGGAAGATGGAGCACAGACGCGCATGGGCGTACTGCACGTAATACACCGGGTTGGAAGAGGACTGCTCGATGGCAAGACCGAGGTCGAAGTCCATCTGGGTGTTAGCTTCACGCAGGTTGAAGAAGAAACGCGCGGCATCCACCGGCACTTCGTCCAGCAAATCCGCCAGCTGAATCGCTTTGCCGGAGCGCTTGGACATACGCACCACTTCGCCGTCACGCATCAGACGAACGAGCTGCATCAGCGTAACCTGCAGCTTTTCGCCGTCCAGACCCACAGCGTCCATGGCGCCCTTCATACGCGCCACGTGACCGTGGTGGTCGGCACCCCACACGTCGATGCAGGTGTCAAAGCCGCGGGCAAACTTGTTGCGATGATACGCGATATCCGCCGCAAAATACGTGGGATTGCCATTCGCGCGCACCAACACTTCGTCCTTGATGCCTTCCTCGACACCGTCGCGGTTGGTGTGCTTCTTCGCCTGATATTTTTCGCCGTATTCACCGGCACGATACCACAGCGCACCGTCCTTTTCATAGGTCAGTCCGCGCTCGGTCAGCAGGGCGATGGTCTCTGCCAGTTCGCCGTTGTTGTGCAGCGTGGATTCGGTGAACCAACGATCGTACACAATGCGATACTTCGCCATATCCTGCTTCATTTTTTCGATATTCAGCGGCAGCGCATACGCCACCAAAGCGGCACGGCGCTCGGCTTCGTCCGCTTCCACAAACGCATCGCCGTGGATGGCGGCAAAGTTCTTCGCGTGCTCGCGGATATCGTCACCATGGTAGGCGTCCTCCGGCATAACCACCGCTTCTTCGCCGCGGTACAGCTGCAGATAACGCACCTCCAGCGACAGACCAAACTTGTCAATCTGGTTACCGGCATCGTTGATGTAGAACTCGCGCCACACCTCGTAGCCGGCGGCCTCCAGCACCGCTGCCATACAATCACCCAGCGCACCGCCACGGGCGTTGCCCATATGCATCGGGCCGGTGGGATTGGCGGAGACGAACTCCACCATCACCTTTTTGCCTGCGCCGTAGTCACTGCGACCGTAGGCTTCGCCCTCGCGGATAACCGCGAGGGTGGCATCGGCGTAGTACACAGGCGACAGGAAGAAGTTCAGAAAACCCGGTCCTGCCACTTCGGCGCGGGCCAGATACGTTCCCTCCAGATTCAGGTGCTTGACCAGCGTATCCGCAATCATCCGCGGCGCTTTACGGAAAGCGCGCGCCGACACCATCGCGGCATTGGCGGCCAAGTCGCCGTGGGTGCGGTCAGCCGGCACTTCCACAGCAAATTCCGGCAACGGCTCGTCCGGCAGTTCACCGGCGTCCACAGCCGATTTCAGCGCGGCGGCAAGCGCGTCGCGCAGCTGTTTTTCGGTTTGTTTGGCAATGGGGTTCATTCAGACACTTCCTTAACCGTAATTTCCATATACGTTTTCAACGCATCCGCGCCGGGGGTCTCCACCCGATACCGGGCAGCCACCACGCCGCCGTGCAGCGTCAAAGTATTCACAACGCTGTCGCACACAAGGTGCAAATCCAGTCCGCCGTAGAGGGTATCGTACCGACACGGATGCGACACACCTGCTTCCAACAGCATCCGCGAATGCACCGTCGGACACTGGCGTTCCAGCATAATCACGCCGTCCTTCGCCACACAGCGCACCGCCGCGCCCTCGCGCTCGGCCGCTTCGTCCGGCGGCTCGACATACCGCAGACAAAGTCCTTTTTCGGTTTCTTCCAACAGACCAACCGTGGTAAACCGCGTTTCGTCAGCACTGTCATCCAGCTGCTGACGGGTCAAAAATTCCACCGTTACTTTCATACGCGATCCATTTCCTCCAGGTTGACACGGTGAATGTCCTGCTCGACGCGACGACCGAGGAACATATCCGCCACCGTCGTAAAGCCTTGCGGCCGGTCGCTGACATAGAACTGACAGCTGCCGCCACCCTCGCGGTCACACAGCGCATCCTGCGCACTGAGCAGCTCTTCACACCGCTTGGCGCACGCTTCGCCCGAGTTGATAAGCGTTACCTCTTCGCCCAGAATGTCCGACAAGACGGGAGAAAGCAACGGGAAATGGGTACAGCCGAGAACGACCGTGTCCACCCCCTGCTCGCGCAGCGGCTGCAGATAGCGGCGAGCGACCGCCACCGTGGCTTCGTTATCCCGCTCGATCCAACCGCTTTCCACCAGCGACACGAACAGCGGACACGCCTGCGAAAATACCTCGACAGGCTGCTTGGCTTTCAAATAGGCATCAAACGCGCCCGAACGCACCGTCGCCGACGTGCCGAGCACGCCGATGCGGCCGTTTTTCGTTGCCGCGAGCGCGGCATCCGCCGCAGGTTCCAGCACGCCCATCGCCGGGACGGGAAGCTTGGAAAGCACCTGCGGTGCGGTGGTGCTGACCGTGCCGCATGCCGCCACAATCAGCTTGACATCGTGACCCAGCAGGAAACGGCTGTCCTGTTCGGCATAGCGGGCGATGGTTTCGGGGCTGTGCGTACCGTACGGCACGCGCCCGGTGTCGCCGAAGTACACCAAATTTTCCTGCGGCAGACGGGCGAGCAGCTCGCGCACGACGGTCAATCCGCCGAGACCCGAGTCAAAAACGCCAATCGGTCGATTATCCATAGCTCACCCCTCCTTATCCCTCTAACTTTACCACATCCTATGCGTAATTACAACCACTTATTTGCAAAAAAAGAGCGCACACCGCGTGTGCGCTCTGTCTTTTTATACTTCCAGTCGGCAGCGACGGGTAATCTCGCTGAGTGTTCCCCACTTCGCTTCGATGTCCTGCACCAGACGAATCTGGGTACGGGCGCGAACCAGATTGTGGTCGGGCGATTTGATTTTGAAATACAAATCGCCGTTGAGATAGTCGGTGAGGAAACGCACCGCCAGCTCCAGCGTCATCACCTTGACGCTCTGCAAGAGCAAATCCGCTTCGCCGGTTTCCAAGAGGCCGCTTACGCCCTTCAAGAAGCCTCGGGTGAACTGTTCATACAGCTCCGTGTCAATCGACACCTTGGACAAATCGCGTTCGTCCTCCGCCGCGGTGGAAGCACCGAAGCGCACCGCATCACCGAAGTCAAACAGCGACGTGCCCGGCATAACGGTATCCAGGTCGATGACACAAATCGCTTCCAGCGTATCCTTGTCGAACAGGATGTTGTTGATTTTGGTATCGTTGTGGGTCACGCGCCACGGCAGAATGCCGTTTTGCAGACCGTCCACCAGCACGTTGCACTCGCCCTCGCGTGCGAGCAGGAAACGAATTTCCTCCTCCACCTCGGCACAGCGACCGTCCGCGTCGCGTTCAATCGCGGCGTACAAGTCCTGATACCGCACGGGCGTATCGTGGAAGTGCGGGATGATTTCAAAGAGCGTTTCCGCCGGGAAATCCACAAGCCACGCCTGGAATTCGCCGAACGAATAGCCTGCTTCATAGAACTGCTCCGGTACCTGCACACGGTCGTATGCGTGGGAATTGTCCACATACTCATACACGCGCCAGAAGTGACGCTGGCTGGTGTAATGGTACGGTTTTCCGTTGGTGGTACGCAGGAAGGACAGCACGCGGCGGTCATACGAGCCGGTCTGCTCCAGCAGCTTTTTCTTGATATGCTCAGTCACGCTGAGGATGTTCGCCATCACTTCCTGCGGCTTCTTGAAGACATAGGAATTGATGCGCTGAAATACATACTTGCGCTCTTTTTCAGGCGCCTGCACGGTCACCAGATAAGTACGGTTGATGTTGCCCGAATGAATCTCATGCCATTCGCTGATCGGATCGGTGATTCCAAAGCAGTTTGCAATCTGCTGAAAATCCATGCCATCCCTCTTTCTGAAAGTGATAGTCACTCGTACAGTGCAGTATACCAAGAAGTCGGGTAAAAGTCAAGAAAGTTACCCTTTTGTAACAGTGCAAGTAAAAAGGCGACCGTACAGCGGCCGCCTTTTTTACATCCTTGCGTATGTCTTGTCGCCTGCTTTTACAGCATCAGCGAGGGGCGCAACACCACGAAGCAGGAGTTCGTCATAAACGTTTCGGTTGTCTCTACGGCAACACTCGCGCCCGTTTCGAGGTCCCAAAGCGCGTCACCGACGAAGATATACTGCACCTCGCCGTCCAGGAAAATGACGTCACCGACAATCATCAGTTCTTTCGTCAGCAAGCGTGTGCGGTTGACGAAATTATCGTTCGCTTTGTCCTCTTCGGCAATCGTTTTGCCGCCGTACAGATACGGCGCCATCGCGGCGTACAGCTCGCCGTCGCGCTTCATCACATAGTTAAGACCCCAGCCCTCGAACAGCACCTCATCAAGCGGCTGCGCCGTGTACTCGGCGAACGGCTCTTCGCCGAACACGTTCTTGTAAATCTCGTTGACGCGCTCGATACCGGTTTTGTCGGAGGTCATCTTCGCCTGTGCGACAATCTGCGTCTGCTCTTCGCTTGTCAGCGTGCGTCCGATTGTAATCGGGAGACACTCGGTCACAATTCCGTCTACCGCGCCATCGCCCTTGACAGAGCCACCGACACCACCCGTCACCTTGACCTTGTACGACACGTCTGCCTCACCGTTCGCAGGAACCGTCACGCTCCAGCTCAGCTTGTTGCCGTTTACCGTCTCTGCGCCCGAAAGATAGGTCGCCCCCGACGGAACGATATCGGTCACGGTCAGCGTTTTCGCGGAATCCATATGGTTTTCGATATGGAACGTAAAAGTCAGCTCGTCGTTCGGGTTGACGGTCTGTCCGTACGTCACCGAGGACAGTTTTTCCGCCACTACGCCGCGCATCGTCGTCATACGCGTACGGGTCTGCTCGGGGATTTCGCTCTGGAACGTGTCCAGCGGACGGTTGATGACATAGCAGTATTTATTAAACAGATAGCGCCGATGCGTGGCGTCGAAAAACTGGTCGATGGACTCGTACAAGAACGTGCCGTTCTCCTCAAACCGCTCGGCCTTCTCGTCAAAGTTATAGCTGTTGCCGCTGGAATGAATCATCATTCCGTTGCCGACGTACAGCATCGCGTGACCGCCGTTGTCGCCCGCGTAGCGGTAGGTAATGATATCGCCCGGCTGCAACGCGTTGCGGAATTCCGCCTCTTTTTCGGCAAGCTGCTCGGCGGTGAAATCCGCAAAATTACTTTCCGGGAACTCTTTCAAAATGCGGGCGGATGTGGATTTGACATAGTTGCCCGTATACGCTGACGACCCTGTAATCATATACCCGAGGCCCTTGTAATATACGTCAAACACGAAGCCCGAGCAGTCCGTATAGCCGCGGTTTTGCACGGTATAATCCTCGGGCGATTTGGTCTTGACGACACGGCGCTCGACGCTGCTGCCTACCGAGCCCATATCGTACTGCCCACGGTTGCCGCGCAGGTAGTAGCTCTCGGCAGTGATGACAAC
>JAZODA010000088.1:0-8565 GCA_045596745.1 Acutalibacteraceae bacterium | reverse complement strand
ATAGTGGGAAATGGGACGTCAATATCTGTTACAAAGGGATACGATACCGGATAGGTCGTTTCATGGATATTGATGATGCTATATCAACAAGAAAAGCCGCAGAGCAGCTGTTAAAAGCATCCCCGGATCGGTTTGTTAAAGAGTATGAGAAATACCCGCATTACCATATTTGATGCGGATACCAAAAGTAGGACGAAACATGAAAGATTTAAAGAATCAGCGGTTTGGTCGTCTAACCGTTATTGGAGATAGTATTGATTATAAAAACACTCGTGGTCGCACGGAACGGAAATGGTTTTGTCGCTGTGACTGCGGTACAGAAAAATACATACTGGAACGCAGTTTGCTTTACGGCAACACAAAGAGCTGCGGTTGTGCCACAAGAGAAAACAGCAAGAAAGCTATTTCTTATGATTTGCATGGTAAAACCTTTGGGGACTTCGAGGTGTTGTCTGTTGCTGCAGACCATTGCAAAGACAAACGCGGAGGTGTTTGGTGGCATTGCAGATGCTCTTGCGGAAATGAAGTTGACGTATTGGCATCATTGCTTGTGACCGGACGAAAAACCCATTGTGGATGTAAAGCGGATCCGCAATACCATTCGGTCGATATTACGGGAAGAAAGTTTGAGCGTCTAACAGCAAAATATCCGTTACCGAAAAGAGATTCTAAGGGTGGTGTGATATGGCACTGCGAATGTGAATGCGGCAATGAGGTGGATCTGTCATATAATGTGTTAATGTATTCGGAGATTCGCAGTTGCGGTTGTTGGAAACGTGAACGTGAGAGTAGGCTTATAGAACTACTGACACATATAAGCGGTACTTCAATTGATGCAATGGCCGGCTGCATCGTGAGCTACTATGCGAACAATAGGCATATGCGAGGTGTCGCCGAGATATGTATCGCAATATCTCTTAATGAAATCATAGGTGGAAATACCAAGCTTCTTGGAAATTCTAAACACATCTTTCGGTGTGCAAAGTATATCCTCACGATTCATGCAGCATTTGCCGCACTGGTTACACCCAAACTTGAATTCTTCATCGGCACCGATGCGCATAGTGTCCATATTTTCAACGATTTTTTGTAATCTCGGATCCATAATAATTCTCCTATTCTGAAATGAAGGGACTCGCGATGAGCCCCTTCTGGTTGTGTCATACTGACTTGGTTTATTTTTGAGGGTTATTTATCGATTTTCCTCCAGGGGCATTTCTTCTGGTTGAACCTGATGGGCTTAAATCCTATGCTGTCACAGAATAAGGTACCCAGACCTTCCATCCACACAACATCAGACGTGCTCAAAGAGCGCCCACGGTATCCTTCAGGATGCTGACAATTGAATATATAGAAAACATCCTCCGGTCCTTTCACATTCAGTTCCCCATCGAAGACAAGCTCATAGGAACTCTCTTTAATCCCTCCGTGACTCATTGTGAAGTCATAGCTCATGAACATCAGATTGTAGCGATCCTCTTCCGGTGAGATCTGAAAAAGTTTTACCTTCATTGCACAGCACCTCCTTTCATCAACTGCTCAGTATCAAGCAATTGAGCGATATGAGGGTACGTGCAATCCTTATCCTCCGGAAAACGGTTATGTTTGTCCGGAATAATAACGCGCAAAACCTTACGATTGCATTCAGTGAATTCCTTCATACGTACCAGACAATCCTCGTAGATCCCTTCCACGTAGTCACCATCCCGAAACTTTTCACCGGTCTGCACCCTTAGACCCAGAGTATTAAGAATTCGACCGATTTCTTCGTTAGGATAGTTAAGGACAACCTGAAAATCCGGATGATTATATTGCTCCATACCGTGCGTATGACAATTGCAGGTATATGGCAAAAAACTATCTTCCACGTCTCCGCACTCGGCACATCTCACGCCGTTCATGACAAGATGGATAATCCAGTTGATATTAGGCTTCATTCAGATCACCATCCTTTTCACCAAGAACCCACAAAACATCTTTTTCAATGTGAGTTGTTTCCCATTGATACCCCAAGAACCGACGCAGAAGTAACTCACTGGCTGACATGCCAAGGCAACTTACATCTACCGCATGCTCACTCTCGGGTGGAACTGAATCTAAGCGCTCATATTCCGATGCATTCAAAGACTCTAAAATCTTGAATATCTCAGACAAAGGAATTCTGCCTTCCGGAAAACCGATACACCAATAGTAATCATCATCCGGCTTTGCAATGCAGCGCAGCTTTCGTTCCAGGATGGCTTCGATTTCTGTTTGAAGCTTCTCTGAAACTTCATCCCAAGATAATTTGATAGCTTTAACCTCATTCATCACCGTCCACCTCCTGCGAATGTGGAGAGCCGGTCTCAGTGATGTTCAGCAAGCTCTGGCTTGTCCATCCAACTGTTGCAACTAAGAATTCTTCGATGTTGTTGTTCAACATAGCGCGTGCCATGTGGAAGCCTATCGAGGCATAGGAATCTCCGTCCGTCATAAATTGCTCGTGGAAAGCACGCGCCAAAGACTCTTTATAAATCTTCATGATTATATAAGCATCATGAGTCTTTATCTTATGGCCGAAAGGCCATAGGGTGTTTTTGTTCGTCGGATGCTTATCTTGTAAGAGTTTTGTCACCTTGGGGATGGTATACTGAAAGCAACCCCGGCAGAAAAATAAAAGAGGAGTGGAAAAACAATGCAGCTCAGCAAGCAAGACATCGTACTCTCCGTTTTGGAAATCATCTTCGGCCTTACCGCCATCGTTTTCTCCGTGGCGGATTTCGCCAATTGGTGGGCAAACGCCAACGCCTACTGGAACTTCGCCTTTGCGGCGTTGTGCGCGGTTGATTGCGTGAAGCAGTGGAAGCCCAGACGCAAGACGGCTATCGTTGAGCTGATTTGTGCGGTAGTGCTGCTGGCATCCGGCGTCATCGGTCTGGTTGTTAAGTAATGGCAGACGTTTGATTGACAAACAACACAGCGCCCTGTGGTCGTGATGACTACAGGGCGCTTTTGTTTTTGGAGAATTATTTTGATGAGGGAAGGTCAAAGTGGTGAGAGCACGACGGGCAGACCACAGACTGCGTGTCGCGAAGGAAAGAAAGCGCTTCATAACAATTGGGGCAGACAACGTCAACGAATTCCTCTTCGAACGCTTGGGGATCGAGAGGGACGGTTCTTGCGACAGGCTCCGGGGTGTGCTTTGCGGGCGGCTCTTTCTTTTTGGGGGCTTCCTCGACAAACGCATTGCCCGTCTTTTTCTTGGCGCCGTACAGTGCCAGATTGGTAGATACATTCGTATTCCGAACCAGACTTGCCGCCGCGCTGACAAGCAGTGAGACAATGTGGGACAAGCCATACGTAACGAACGCATAGGCGGCGCAGACAAGCAATTCGGTCAAAACAGCGAAAACCGTTGCCACCGCCGCAGCATCTTCATCGCCTGTAAGTTCGACATTGCTATACGTGGTTATGCTAACGCTGACCGTGTTGATAATGCCGAAAACGATAACCAGAAACAGCAGGCCTTTGCCGATGGAAAGGGTTCGTCCGGACCACGCCCACAGGGCGGAGGAAATGCCGTCGGGACGCAGACAGTCGTTCAGGTTTTCGGGGATGATTTTGGAGTTTCCGGAGGAAGCAGACTTCATACTATCGCCACCTACTGTTTTTTCCTATTTTATCACACGGAATTTCCTTTTACAACAACAAGAGGCAAAATTCGATTTCGTTGTTGCGCTTTTTTCGACAATATGCTACAATTTTTGTATACTCACAGGGCGAAACAACAGCGCGTTACGCGCAGAAAGGAGAGAGCTTATGGAATACACACCGGAACAGGTGAAACAGGAAAAACGTAAGAACCTGGTCTCAACCGCTTTGCTGATACTCCCGATTTTGTTTGGCCTGCTGATTTTGATCGGCTCGTTCGCGGACACGTCAGAAGAACCGTTATACAACGTCTCGGAGATGTCCTACAAGTCGATGATGCTCGGTGCGGAATACTATTTCGACGAGATGATTCTTGTGGACAAGTTCGCCTCCTACGGCAATGAAACCACGGGTTACTCCGATGCGGAGTACTACATTGTCTGTTTTGTGGACAAAGAGAAAGAACTGGTTTACGCCACGCTGAAGGTTGATAAATCCGACGAAATCAAAGATACCTGCAGCGCCTACATCGATGACAAAACACTGAATGTCGGCGATGTTACGCTTTCCGGCTGCTTCAGTTCGTATACGAATGGCAGTGTCGTGCAGGAGTATTTCGAAGAGGCGTACGAAATTTTTAATGAGCAAATGGTCGGCGAATCGCTGGATTGGTACTTTGTTTACGAGGCCAAGAACGCGGAGGCGCTCGCCGAAAAAGAGTCGACCAACCAATGGGTGATGCTTGGTGCGGCGGCGGTGTTTATGGTTCCCGCTGCGCTCGGCATGTGGGCACTGTCTCGCAAAAGAAAAGAACTGAACGAATATCTCGAAGAATATAATGAAGGGTACTTCGAAGGACCCGACGAACCGATTGACGAATAAAAGGAGGAGTTTGTTATGCAGGTATTGGTTGTTTTAGCAATTGCCGCGATTATTGTGATTATCGCGAATGTCAAAATCGTTCCGCAGGCCCACGAGTTCGTTGTTGAATTTCTTGGTAAATACAAGGCAACCTGGGGCGCCGGTCTTCACTTCAAAATTCCGGTGCTGGAACGCGTTGTGAAAAAGGTGACGCTCAAAGAACAGGTGCTGGATTCGCCTCCGCAGCCTGTTATCACCAAGGATAACGTCACCATGCAGATTGACACGGTTATCTACTATGCCGTGTACGATGCGAAGCTGTATGCCTATGGCGCGGTGAAGCCCATTTCCGCACTCGCTAATCTGGCAGCAACTACGCTGCGTAACATTGTTGGTGAATTGGAACTGGACGGCACGCTCACGTCGCGTGATACCATCAACGCCAAGATGACCGAGATTCTTGACGAAGCCACCGATAAGTGGGGTATCAAGGTTAACCGCGTGGAGCTGAAAAACATTATCCCGCCCGCTGAAATTCAGAACGCGATGGAAAAGCAGATGAAGGCCGAGCGAGATCGCCGTGAGACGCTGCTGCAGGCAGAGGGCCACAAAGCGGCAGCGATTACCCGCGCCGAAGGCGACAAGCAGGCGATGATTCTGGCGGCAGAGGGTGAGCGCGATGCGCGTATTGCCCGCGCCGAAGGTGAAGCGCGTGCGATTTTCCTTTCCAAGAAAGCTGAAGCAGACGGTCTGCGTGCGCTGAAAGAAGCGGGCGTGGACGGGGCAGTGCTTGAACTGAAAAAGTACGAGGCACTGGTGGCAATGTCGGACGGCAAGGCCTCCAAGATTATTATCCCGAGCGATGCGGTGGATATGACGAAAGCAAACGTCATCTTCTCCGAAACCTCCGGCTTGGGCGATGTGACGTCTCCCGCTCCGGAAAAGCCGAAGGCAAAGAAAAAGGCAGACCCCTGCTGCGATTGAGACGTATAAGTGCGACTGCCCCGTGGTTGTTTGGCCGCGGGGCAGTTTCTTAAAGATACGATTGTAAAATGGCGCCAATGTGATATAATGGATGAAACTTTTGTGTGGATGTGAAACTATGAGAAAACGGCTGTACCTGATTATCAACCCCGCCAAGGAGGGCGACAAGGCCAGTGCGGCGTATGATTTTATTATGATGCTGACGATTGTCGTCAGCTTAATCCCGTTGGCATTTAAAGAAACCAACGCCGCGTTTCAAATTATGGATTATGTCACGGTGTCAATCTTTATCCTGGACTATCTGCTTCGGCTGTTGGTAGCCGACTATAAACTTCACAAGTCGGCTGCATCGTTCTTCATTTACCCGCTGACCCCGATGGCGTTGATTGACCTGATTTCAATCTTGCCTTCGATAACCATACTGAGCAACGGCTTCAAGCTCTTTAAAGTGTTCAGACTGGTGAGAACGCTGAAGGTGCTTCGCGCCATCCGCTTTTTGCGGTATTCCAAGAGCTTCGATATTATCGCGGGTGTGTTCCGCAAGCAGAAGAGGGTGTTGTCGGCAGTCGCTACCACGGCGGCGGCGTACATCCTTTTGTCGGCGCTGATCATTTACAATGTTGAGCCGGAATCGTTTGACACATTTTTTGATGCCATCTATTGGGCGACTATTTCCCTGACCACCGTGGGTTACGGCGATATCTATCCTGTCACGACGATTGGTCGTGTGGTGACAATGTTCTCGTCGGTTTTCGGCATTGCCATCATCGCGCTTCCCTCCGGTATTATTACTGCAGGGTATCTGGAAAAGGTCAATGACGACTCCGACAAATAATGGTGTATAGCAACGAAGCGCCCCGCCAAACGGCGGAGTGCTTCGTTTTAACTTTACATATTTTATGAGTAAAAGTTTTTATGGTAGTAAGTTTTATAAGTGATAAGTTTTATAAGTAGTAAGTTTTGTCGGTAGTTATTGTTTTGAATTATAAGTGTTTTACATAGTGAAGTGGGAGGGTTCCGCTGCGGCACGCGACAGGCACGTGCCGCAGCGGAGAGGATTACGCCTTTGCCGCTTTCAGCTTGCGCAGCGTGAACACCACCGGGAAGCCGAGGGTGGCGATGAGGCCGACCATACAGCCAAACGTGGTGCCGATGATAGCGGCGCACAGGTCGGCGACACCGTAGACCGGGATGAACGAGCGCAGAATCACGAAGCCTTTGCCGGCGCACCGCAGCGGCACGCTGAGGAACTTCAGCGGGCAGACTGTCAGTGCGGCGATGACGCCGACGGCGATCAGGATCAGGCCGAGCGTCTCGAAGAACGCGATGTGGCCCAGCGTGAAGCCGATGACCCAACCAATCGTGGCGACGGCGGGCAGGTAGTGACGGATGAGCGTCACCGTGTCGGGGCGAGTGTTTTCGGCATCCACCGTGATGGGGGCGTTAATTACGTTTGCGTTTGTCATTGTCAATCTCCTCTTTCTTTGTCGTTGTTGTTGGCTGACGTTATTATAGGGGCGGCGAAAACGCAAAAGGTTTTAGGTTTTTTGAAAAAATTTTAAAAAATTCAAAAAATTTTTTGCAACCGCCGTATAAAGCGGGATTGACAGATATTATATAATCTGTTATAGTGTTGTTGTTTCGTGAATAAGAATCACATTTTGAGGGGTTTTTATGGTGCAGGTTACGGGGAGAGAAGTATACTCCAATAGCGAAAAAAGCGAGACACAATGCGGTGTCAGGCTGTTTTTATCGGACAAAACCGTGCTGGAAATTGACGACCTTTGCAACGACATCTCGAACGCTGAAATGTTTGCGAAACGCCTTCTTGGCGAATGGATTGACCCGGAACAGCTGACCTATTTGGTGCAGGATTTCCTGGCGGACATATATACAATGTATAAATAGGACGGCACCGCTGGGTGTCGTCCTTATTTGATACAATTTTGTTTTATTTAAAAAAGCGCTTGCTTTCTTATGATAAAGTGATGTATGATAAAATAGCTTAAATGGGTGCTTATACCATTTAATATCCCAAAAGAGAAACAGAGAGGGAGACGTGAGTATGCAGAAGAAACTGTATCGGATCATCTCGTTGGTAGCGGCGGTTACGTTGCTTGCCACCTGCATGATCTCCGGGCTGGTACTGCCGACGGCGGCAGAGAGCTCGGTCGGCGCTGATGGGAATCTGGTTCCCAACGGCGACTTTGAGCAGGGCGCTACCGCACCGTGGACGGCGGTAAGTGACCTGGTAACTGTGAAGGAGGGTGTCGGCTACAACGGCACCATGGGTCTTGAATTTGCCGCAGGCGGAGCTGCGGAAATTTATTTCAAGAATGTCGACTATGCGTGGGAACCGAACACCACGTATGAGCTGTCCTTCTTGAGCTGGGGCCCGGAACTTAGATTTTCCCCCAACAACACCACGGACATGGGTATGGCCACGGTGTACTGTAAGGACTACAGTGCCAAGGGTGCTTGGGCGCGCACGTCGCTCGTGTTCACCACCGGTGCCGAACCGGCAGTGGACAAAAACTGGGGTATCTACTTCCGCCGTGACAATGCGTCCGAAGTGCCGACCTACATTGATAACGTGGTTATCAAGAAGTATGTCGAGGACACGAGCGGCGAGATTCTGACCGGCGGTACGTTCGATTATGTCGACTCCAAGGTTAACAACTGGACGGCGTATCTGAACTCCACCAAGATGCCGTCGACCGTCGTAAAGGAGCCGGATGGCAACCGTGCGCTGGTTATTCCGGCGGCCGCGGCGGCTGCGGGCGACCACTTCGTGAGAAACTTCTCGCTGAAGGCGAGCACCGAGTATGTCGTGACGATGGATATCAAGGGCGCGCCGATTAACATCTATCTGTATGGCGGCGGCGGTGCTACCGGCGGCAATGTGGGTAAGTGGTTCACCACGACGGCGACCGAGGAGTATAAGACGTATACGTATACCTTTACTACCAAGGGTGCCGATGATCTGAACCTCAACTACCTGATTAACATCACGCGTAAGAATAGCGACACGCTGGGTACGACGGGTGGTACGTACATCGACAACATCAGCCTGAAGGAAAAGGTCTATGC
>JAZODA010000087.1:0-5132 GCA_045596745.1 Acutalibacteraceae bacterium | reverse complement strand
TCGGCGGTGATTTCTTCGTTGCCTGCCAGACCGTTGGCGAGCACCGTCACCATATCGTTGGTGGAGGTATCACCGTCGACGCTGATCATATTGAACGTTTCGGTGATGTCGCCCGACAGCGCCTTCTGCAGCATGGCAGGGGAGATGGCGGCGTCGGTGGTGAGGAACACCAGCATGGTCGCCATATTGGGGTGAATCATACCGCTGCCCTTGGCGATACCGCCGAGATGGCATTCCTTACCGCCAAGCGTAAACTTGACCGCGACTTCTTTCTTGACGGTGTCGGTGGTCATAATCGCTTCGGCGGCGTAGGTAGCACCCTCGACCGAAAGACCGGCAGCCAGCTCCGGCAGACCGTTCGCAATGGGGGTGATATCCAGCGGCTGACCGATAACGCCGGTGGAAGCCACCACGACATCGTCCGCAGCCACAGACAGCGCCTGTGCCACCAGACGGCTCATCGCCTCCGCAACATCGGGGCCATCGGCGTTGCAGGTGTTGGCGTTGCCGCTGTTGCAGATGACAGCCTGCGCCACGCCGTTGGCCAAATGCTTTTTGGTAACCAGCAACGGCGCACCTTTGACCAGGTTGGTGGTATACACCGCCGCCGCACAAGCAGGAACTTCGCTCTTGATGAGCGCCAGGTCACGCTTCGTACGGTTGCGACGGATACCGCAATGGATGCCGTTTGCCGTAAAGCCCTTTGCGGCGCAAACGCCGCCGGAAATCAGTTCGATCATAGTGTCCTCCTCGTGGTTTATACACACAGCCCGGTCGTTTCGTCGACACCGAGCACAATATTCATATTCTGGATTGCCGCACCCGAAGCGCCCTTGCCGAGGTTATCGAACAGGGCGGTCACGATGGTTTGCGTTTCGTGACCCGTGACGATGAGGCGCATGGTATCCTTGCCTGCCAGCGTGGAGGCATAGATAACGCTCTCGTCGCCGCCGAGGGGGGCAACGCTGACCATTTTTTGGTCGGCGTAGTGGTTGCACAGGCATTCCCACACGGCATCGGCGCGCTGTCCGGGCAGCAACACCGAGGTCGCCATACCGGCATAGAAATCGCCGAGGATGGGGGAAAAGAGCGGTGCCGCCGCCAGTTCGCACACCGCCGTCATTTCGGGCAGGTGCTTGTGCGACAGGTTCGTGCCGTAGATACGATGGCTGTCGTGACGGGGGTCACGCGCTTCGTCCTCGTACTCCGCAATCAGCGTCTTACCGCCGCCGCTGTAGCCGGTGAGCGAATACGCCGTCAGCGGAGCATCGGGAGCGATGATACCGTTCGAAACCAGCGGATACACCGAAGCGATAAAGCCGCTGGCGTGGCAACCGGGGTTGGCGATGCGCTTGGAAGCACGGATGGCATCGCGGTGAGCCGCCGACAGTTCGGGGAAACCGTATGCCCAGCCGGGGGCGGTGCGATGGGCGGTCGACGTGTCGATGATGACGGTGTCGGAGCCCTCCGCCAGTGCCACCGCTTCACGCGCAGCCGCGTCGGGCAGGCACAAAAAGGCGATGTCCGCCTTGTGCAGTGCTTCGGCGCGCGCGGCAGGGTCTTTGCGAACCTCGTCGGGCAGAATCAGCAAGGACAAATCCTTGCGGTCGGATAAGCGGTCGTAAATGCGCAGGCCGGTGGTACCGGCGCTGCCGTCGATAAATACAGTGGTCATTTTGCTAACATCTCTTTCACATAACAAATCTGCGCTTCCACCGAGGAAACGGAGGTGCCGCCCTCGCTGATGCGGCGTTCCACACACGCATCGAGGTCGATGGCTTCGAACACGCTTTCATCAAACAGGTCGCTGTACTCGCGGTACACTGCCAGCGGCAGGTTTTCCAGCACCAGTCCGTCCGCAATGCAGCGGGCGACCAACTGACCCGAAATCTTGTACGCATCGCGGAACGGCAGGCCGTGTGCCACCATCCAGTCCGCGAGGTCGGTTGCGTTGATGAAGCCGTTTTGTGCGGCGCGGCGCATATTGTCGGTGCACAGCCGCATAGTGGAAATCATACCGGTAAAGACCTGCAGGCACATCTTCACGGTTTCCACCGCGTCGAACACGCCTTCTTTGTCTTCCTGCATATCCTTGTTGTACGCCAGCGGCAGACCCTTGAGCATGGTCAGTGCCGCCATCAGGTCGCCGTAAACGCGACCCGTTTTGCCGCGGACGAGCTCCGCCATATCGGGGTTCTTCTTCTGCGGCATAATGGAGGAGCCGGTGGTGAACGCATCCGACAGCTCCACAAACTTGAATTCCCAGCTCGACCAGAGGATAACCTCTTCCGAGAAGCGGGACAGATGCATCATCAGCAGCGCGATGTCGCTGAGCAGCTCCACGCAGAAGTCACGGTCGGACACGCCGTCCAGACTGTTGCGGCAGATGTCATCGAAGCCGAGCTGCGCCGCTTCGAAACGGCGGTCGGTGGGATAGGTCGTGCCGGCCAGAGCGCAGCAGCCGATGGGGGAGCAGTTCATACGGCGGCGGCAATCAAACAGGCGGTCGCGGTCGCGCAGCAGCATCATCGCATACGCCATCAGGTGATGACCGAACGTGATGGGCTGGGCGCGCTGCAGATGGGTGTAACCCGGCAGGATAGCGGCTTTGCCGATTTCAGCCTGTTCGGTCACCGCTTCCAGCAGCTCTTCCGTCAGGGTGATAATCTCCGCCACCTCGTCGCGCAGATACATCCGCAAATCCAAAGCAACCTGGTCGTTGCGGCTGCGGGCGGTGTGCAGCTTCTTACCGGTAGCGCCGATGCGCTCGGTCAGCACCTGCTCCACGAACATATGGATATCTTCACAGGTCATATCGAATTCGAGAGCGCCGCTGTCGAGGTCGTCCAGAATGCCCTGCAGACCGTCAATCAGCTGTGCGGCTTCCTCCTTGGTGATGATGCCCTGCGCACCCAGCATAGCGGCGTGCGCCATACTGCCGGTGATATCGTGACGGTACATTTTGTGATCGAAGCGGATGGATGAATTGAAATCATCCGCCAGCTGATCGGTCGTGCCGTCGGTTCTTCCTGCCCACATTTTTGCCATGGTATTGCTCCTCTCAAAAAACCCGATAAGTCCTGCACGGCGAACCGCGCAGGACGTTATCGATGATACTCGTGATGATTATTTCTTGCCGTCAACCAGAGCCTGCACCGTGATCGGCAGACCGTACAGGTTGATAAAGCCCTCGGCATCCTTCTGGTTGTAATCGCTCTCACCGAAGGTGGCAATTTCTTCGCTGTACAGCGTGTAGGGGCTCCACACACCGGCGTTGATGATGTTGCCCTTGTAGAGCTTCAGGCGAACCTTACCGGTCACGCGCTCCTGCGTCTTGTCGACGAACGCGGTCATCGCTTCACGCAGGGGAGTGAACCACTGGCCGTTGTCCACCAGCTCGGCGAAGGTGATCGCCATACGCTGTTTCTCGTGCAGCGTCATCTTGTCGAGGCAGATGCTCTCCAGCACGCTGTGCGCCTTGTACAGGATGGTGCCGCCGGGAGTCTCGTACACGCCGCGGCATTTCATACCGACCAAACGGTTCTCCACGATGTCGATGATACCGATACCGTTCGCACCGCCCAGTTCGTTGAGCTTGAGGATGATGTTCTTCGCGGTCATCTTCTCGCCGTCCAGCGCAACCGGAATGCCCTGCTCGAAGTCCAGCGTGACGTAGGTGGGAGCATCGGGAGCCTTGACAGGGGAGACGCCCATTTCCAGGAAGCCTTCCTTCTCGTACTGCGGCTCGTTGCCGGTGTCTTCCAGATCCATACCCTCGTGGGACAGATGCCACAGGTTCTTGTCCTTGGAGTAGTTGGTCTCGCGGTTAATCTTCAGCGGAATGTTGTGCGCCTCGGCGTACTCGATTTCCTCTTCACGGGATTTGATATCCCACTCACGCCAGGGGGCGATGATGGGCATGCTGGGAGCGAAGTGCTTGATAGCCAGCTCGAAACGAACCTGGTCGTTGCCCTTACCGGTGCAGCCGTGGCAGATGGCGTCGGCGCCTTCCTTGATGGCGATTTCGACCAGACCCTTGGCGATGCAGGGACGAGCATGGCTGGTACCCAGCAGATAGTCTTCGTACACAGCACCCGCCTTGACGCAGGGGATGATGTAATCGTCAACGTACTCCTCGGTGAGGTCCAGCACATACAGCTTGGAAGCGCCGGTCTTGAGAGCCTTCTCTTCCAGACCGTCCAGCTCGTCCGCCTGACCGACGTTACCGGAGACAGCGATGACTTCACAATCGTTGTAGTTTTCCTTCAGCCACGGGATGATGATGGAGGTGTCCAGACCACCCGAATAGGCGAGTACGACTTTCTTGATGTTCTCTTTGTTCATTTTTATGCATCCTTTCCGAATGAATATTCATTTCGTTTGCCGAATATGCACACAGTATACACATTTAATAGAGCGTTGTCAAGGGGTATTCATATTTATACAACAAAATCGACGGTCTGTACAAGAAACCTGCCCAAAGCGGGGGAGATACTGGACAAATTGACAGGAAATCCCTTGCTACGGGGCGCGCCGCGTGGTAAAATGGGGGCAGAGGTGAGGCAAAATGGCTCCGCTGAGGGTTGCACTTGTATGCATCAATTCGCAATATATTCACTCGTCGCTGGCACCGTGGTGTCTGCTGTCGGGGCTGCGTACCTTTGCGTCGGAAGCGGCGGAGGGCGTGGTCGTGGAGGGCACGATTAACGAAACCGACGAGGTGCTTCTTGCGCGTTTGCGAGAGGTAGATGCCGATGTGATTTCGTTCTCCTGCTACATCTGGAACATCACGACGGTAAACCGCCTGGCGGCGGTTCTCAAAGCGGAAAACCCTGCGCTGCGGTTTGTGTTCGGCGGCCCTGAGGTCGGCTATCGCGCCGCGGATGTCCTGTCACAGGGACTCACGGATTTCGTGATTTCCGGCGAGGGCGAGTATCCGCTCGCTCGGCTTGTGTGCGCACTGGCGGAGGGAAACAGCCCTGTCGGCTTGCCGGGGGTTTCCTGTCTTACCGAGGTCGGCGTGCAGCTTGCCGAGCCGTACGTGTCGACCGAAACACCGCCGTCGCCGTATCTGCCCGACTATTTTGAAAGTCTCGGAGGCCGCATTGCGTATCTCGAAACGTCGCGCGGTT
>JAZODA010000086.1:0-2043 GCA_045596745.1 Acutalibacteraceae bacterium | reverse complement strand
CCGGGTTGACGAAATATGCGATGCCGGTATACCTTATCCATCAACAAGTGGTGTATGTATGTGTTTACTTGTTGAACGGAGCAGTCAACCCGTATATTCATGCGGGTATCAACTGCGTTGTTGCGCTGGGCTTTTCTTTAATTGCTTCCGCACTGCTGATGCGGTTTAAGGTAACGAGAATTTTGATAGGCGAAAAATAAAGAGGACAGTGCCCGAGGAGGATATTATGTTGAAGGCTAACGTGCAATTGAATGATAAGTGCATTCTGGTGACGGGTGCTGCCGGCTTTATCGGTGCGAATCTGGTGACCGAGCTGATGCGCACGGTGGATACCGCGACCATCATCGGTCTGGACAACTTAAACGACTATTACGATGTGTCGATTAAGTACTACCGCCTTGCCGAAATCGAAAAGCTGGCAGGGGAGCGCCGCGGCGTTTGCTTCGAGTTTGTCAAGGGCGATTTGGCGGATGCGGAACTGATTGACCGCCTGTTTTCCGAGTATAAGTTCGACGTGGTAGTCAATTTGGCGGCGCAGGCAGGTGTGCGGTATTCCATCACCAATCCCGATGCGTATATCCAAAGCAACCTCATCGGCTTTTACAACATTCTGGAGGCTTGCCGCCGCTATCCGGTGGAGCATCTGGTGTACGCCTCCAGCTCCAGCGTGTACGGCTCGAACAAGAAAGTGCCGTACTCCACCGACGACAAGGTGGACAACCCCGTGTCGCTCTATGCCGCGACCAAGAAGTCGAACGAGCTGATGGCGCACGCGTATTCGAAGCTGTACAACATCCCGTCCACGGGCTTGCGGTTCTTCACCGTCTACGGCCCTGCGGGTCGCCCCGATATGGCGTATTTCGGTTTCACCAATAAGCTGCTCCGTGGCGAGACGATTGAGATTTTCAATTTCGGCAACTGCAAGCGTGATTTCACCTTTGTCGACGATATTGTCGAGGGCGTCAAGCGCGTGATGCAGTGTGCGCCCGAAAAACAGGTGGGGGAGGACGGGTTGCCTGTTCCGCCGTATCGCGTCTACAACATCGGCAACAGCAGCCCCGAAAATCTGCTGGATTTCGTGGATATCCTGCAGCAGGAGCTGATTCGTGCCGAGGTGCTGCCGCCCGATTACGATTTCGAGGCACACAAAAAGCTTGTCCCCATGCAGCCGGGCGATGTGCCTGTGACCTATGCGGACACGAGCGCACTGGAAGCGGATCTCGGCTTTAAACCCTCCACATCGTTGCGTGACGGCTTGCGCCGTTTTGCCGAGTGGTATAAAGTATTCTATAAGGTATAATGAGGAGGCGGCAACAATGCTCAACAATATCAGCAAGATTCTGACCGGCGATATGCTGAAGGTCCTGTGCGATATGGGACATGGCGATACCATTGTTCTGGCGGATGCCAACTTTCCGGCGGAGACGTATGCCAAAACGACGATTGTGGGACACGTGCTTCGTCTCTCCGGCGTGAGTGCCAACGAGTTGTTCCAGGCAATCCTCGGCGTGTTTCCGCTCGATGTAGGTTACACTGCTGAACCGGTTTGCGTGATGGATTTGACCGAAGGCGATAAGAAAAAAGGCAAGCCCGAGCCCTCTGTCTGGCGTGCATTTGAAGAGACGCTGTCGAAGGACTACGGCGATGTCGAAATTGGAAAGCTGGAGCGGTTTGAATTCTATGACCGCGCACAGAAAGCCTATGCCATCATCCAGACGGGTGAAGAAAAGCAGTACGGCAACCTGTTGCTCGCCAAAGGCGTTGTGAAATAAGAAAAAGGACGACACCGCTGCGGTGTCGTCCTTTTATATTTATACCTTATACTATATGCAACGTAATCCCCAGCTCGTCGATGACCTTTTTGAATTGCGGGTCGAGCGGACGCTGCGAATCGGTGACGATTTCGTCCACCGCCGCAAGTCCTGCATAGCGGTACACCGAACGTGCACCGATTTTGGTGCTTTGCACCACCAGGATGACGCGGCTGGCGGTTTCCAGCATCTTGCGGCACAAGTCGCCCTCTTCAATGCCGGTGGTCATCAG
>JAZODA010000085.1:0-15795 GCA_045596745.1 Acutalibacteraceae bacterium | reverse complement strand
CCTGCAGGGCGGCTATCAGCCGAAAAACGGCGAGCCGCGCGTGCTGCCGATTTATCAGAGCACCACGTACAAGTACGACTCTGCCGAGCACCTGGGCGATTTGTTCGACCTGAAAGCGGCGGGTCATATGTACACCCGTATCTCCAACCCGACGGTGGAGATGGTGGAAAGCAAAATTGCGGCGCTGGAAGGCGGCGTGGGCGCGATGTGCACCTCCTCCGGTCAGGCTGCCAGCCTGATGGCTGTGATGAACATCACGGCGGCAGGTCAGAACTTCGTCAGCCTGTCCACCATCTATGGCGGCACGACCAACCTGTTCGCTGTCACGATGAAGCGTATGGGTATTGAAGTGCGTTTTGCCACGCCGGAAATGACCGACGAAGAGGTGGAAGCACTCATCGACGAAAACACCCGTCTTGTGTTCGGCGAGACCATTGCCAACCCTGCACTCAACGTGCTGGATATCGAACGCTATGCCGCGCTGGCTCACCGCCATAACCTGCCGTTGGTGGTCGATAACACCTTTGCTACGCCGATTCTCTGCCGTCCGTTTGAGTTCGGCGCGGATATCGTTACGCATTCCACCACCAAGTATATGGACGGCCATGCCACGGTGGTTGGCGGTGTTATTGTTGATAGCGGTAACTTCGACTGGGCGGCAGCCGGTAAGTATCCCGAGCTGACCACGCCCGATGAGTCGTATCACGGTGTGGTGTACACCGAGCAGTTCGGCAAAGCGGCGTATATCACGAAGGCGCGCGTTCAGCTGATGCGTGACCTCGGTTCCACGCCCCAGCCGCTTGCCGCATTCATCCTGAACCTGGGCCTGGAAACGCTGGCTCTGCGTATGGAGCGTCATTGCTCCAACGCCGAAGCGGTGGCGAAGTATCTGGAAGCCAACGAGAAGGTCAGTTGGGTCAACTGCCCGGCGTTGCCCTCCTCCGATCAGCACGAGCTGGCGAAGAAGTATCTTCCCAAGGGCTGCTGCGGCGTTATTTCGTTTGGTATCAAGGGCGGCCGTGAAGCGGCGGTTCGCTTTATGAATTCGCTGAAGCTGGCAGCGGTCGTGGTGCACGTGGCGGATGCCCGTACCTGCGTGCTGCATCCCGCCAGCACGACGCACCGCCAGCTGACGGATGAGCAGCTCATCGCCGGCGGCATTACCCCCGACCTGGTTCGTTTGTCGGTGGGTATCGAGAACGTAGAGGACATTATCGCCGACATCGCACAGGCTTTGGAGAACGTCTGAGGAGGACGACAGTATGCCGATCAAAATTCCCAATCAGTTGCCTGCTACGCAGACGCTGACCAATGAGAATATTTTTGTCATCACCGAAACGCGGGCGCTGACGCAGGACATCCGTCCGCTGAAGATTCTGCTGCTCAACCTGATGCCGAAAAAGATCGTGACGGAGACTCAACTGGCGCGTCTGCTCGGTAACAGTCCGCTGCAGGTGGAGTTGGAGCTGATTCATACCTCTACGCACAAGTCCCGTAACACTCCTGCCGATCATCTGCTGACGTTCTATAAGACGTTTGAGGATATCAAGCATCAGAAGTACGACGGTATGATTATCACCGGTGCGCCGGTGGAACAGATTCCGTTTGAAGAAGTGGAATACTGGGACGAGCTGTGCCAGATTCTGGAGTGGAGCAAGACCAACGTCACCAGCACGCTGCATATTTGTTGGGGCGCGCAGGCGGGCTTGTATTACCACCACGGCATCGACAAGCAGCTGTTGGACAGCAAAATGTTCGGCATCTTCCCGCACAAGGTGGAGCGCCGTTCGTCGATTCTGTTCCGCGGCTTTGACGATGTGTTTATGATTCCGCATTCCCGCCACACCACCATTGACCGCAAGGATATCGAGGCGGTGCCGGAGCTGAAGATTCTGGCTTCGTCGGAGCAGGCGGGTGTGTATGCCATCGCCACCGACCGCGGTCGTCAGATTTATCTGACGGGTCACGTGGAATACGACGCCGGTACGCTGAAGGACGAATACCTGCGCGATGTTAACGCCGGTCTGCCGATTACCGTGCCGTACAACTACTTCCCCGATGACGACCCCACCAAGGAGCCGCCGAACATGTGGCGCGGACACGCCCATTTGTTGTTCTCCAACTGGCTGAACTATTTTGTGTATCAAACGACGCCGTACGATCTCAGAGAGATTCGTTAACCGCGCCGACAAAGGGAGGAACGCATGTGAGTATCCAGGAATCCGGAGAAATGTATCTGGAAACAATCCTGATTCTGACTGCCGAGAGGCCGTCGGTGCGTGCGATTGATGTCAGTGAATATATGGGATTTTCCAAGCCGAGTGTCAGCCGTGCGCTGGGACTTTTGAAAAAGGAAGAGCTCATCGTGGTGGATGGCGACGGACACATTGCGTTGACAGAAGCCGGACGAACCATGGCGGAAACCATTTACGCGCGGCACACGGTGTTGACCGAGCTGCTGACCCGTATGGGCGTGGATAAGGAAACCGCCGCGGCGGACGCCTGCCGTATGGAACACGCGATCAGCGATACGACGTTTCGTGCGATTCAGGCATATATCGAGAAATAAAGAAAAGCCGCCTCCCTTTGTGGGAGGCGGCTTTTTGTTGTTTTTACAGTAGCGGCAGCAGATAGACGAAGCACAACTCGGTCAGCAGAGCGCCGCCGCAGGCACACGCCGCGACGACAGGCAAGCCTTTGCCGTACCAAGCGGGAATCAAGGCGGCGATGAAACCGACCACGGCAGGTTCGATACGCCCTGTGGCATAGAAGCAGGCAGGGATGGTCATTACCGTCAACACCGCGTAGGGGATGTAGTGCAGGAAAGACAGCACAAAGCGGTTGGTGATTTTTTTCTTAATCAGCACCAGCGGCAGCATACGGATAAGGTAGGTGACACCGGCCATAACCGCCAGATACAGGAAGAAGTTAGGCATCGGTCGTCACCTCCTCGTCTGCGGTTTTCACGGGAGCGACAACCGCCATAATGCCGGCGGCGATGATTGCGCAAATGATGATGACAAAGCCGCTCGGCACCGAGGACAACATCGGCAGATAACGGAACAGGCAGCTCAGCACCGCCGCGATGAGCACGCATACCGCCGTGGCGCGGTCGGCACGGGCGACAGGCGTGACGATGGCAACAAACATACCGTAAATGGCAATGCCAAGTGCCGAGGTGATAATCGCAGGGAGAATATCGCCTGCTACCGCACCGAGAAGCGTACCGACGCTCCAACCGAGATACGGGGTGAGAATCAAGCCGTACAGATAACTTCTGCCGACGTGTTCCCGTTGAGACGACGCGATGGCAAACACCTCGTCGGTGTTGACAAAGGCAATGAGAAAGCGGTCTCGCAGACGCACGGTCGGGTCAAGTCGTTGGGAGAGTGATACCGACATCAGCGCGTATCGCAGGTTGATGACGAGCTGAGACATAGCCAGCTCCGCCATCATACCGCCTGCGGCAATGATGGGAACGCCTGCCAGCTGTCCGGCAGAGGTGACGTTGGTCATCGAAATGAGCAGCGCTTCGGCGATGCCGAAGCCGCTTCCCACCGCGAAAATGCCGAACGCAAACGATACCGACAAATACCCGATGCAAATGGGCAAGCCGTCGATGAGACCTTTACGAAATGTGTAACCCATAATCAATACATCCTCCGATGCAACAAACAAAACGACCGTCCGTCTGTCGGCGGAAGCCGGTAAGCCGGGCGGTCGGATAAATCAGATCCAGTCATCTTCCGGGAATTCGGTGGGCGGAACTTCCAGCTGTTCCGGCTTTTTGATAAGGCGGCGGAACATACGGAACGACTCGGCGTAATACTGACCGTCGCAGATGCGCTCGTCAACCACAATTTTAATGCGGACGATGCGCTTGATGGACTCGGTACCATCGGGAGCAACCACGCTGATGCGTTCCTTTTTGCCGAGCGCCAGGAACACCGACGTGGTGCCGAAGTCATAAATATGATGGTACACCGGGCCGATGCCGATGGAGCCGACGTCGGTGACATAGAACGAGGTGTGGAACGGGCTCAAATTGTTGATGAACTTGTTCATCCAGCCGCGATGATCCACAAAGATGATGAAGTTGATAAACGCACGCACAAACCACGCAGGCAGTTTGTTGAGAATACGGGTGGCGGCGTCGGTGTCGTTTTCACCTTCCTTATTACGCACTTCGTTGTCCATCGCCGTATTGACGCGGCGGTACACATCGAAGACGGTATCGGTGGGTTCGAATGTCGGCTTGATGCAGGCGTCCGGCGATTTGGCGGACAGTTCACGCTTGACGGTCATCGAAGCGTTGAGACGGTTGCGCGCAAAGATTTTGCCGTTCATAACAAAACGGTTGAGGTAGGGGCGCTGCACAAACATACGCAGCATAGCCGCGATGAAGACGTGATACATCGAGAACCACGGCATATCGTGCTTGCGGCGCATCTCACGCACGTACTTTTCCAGTTCATCGATCTCGATAACGTCATCGAAGAACACCTGTGCGTCGGAACGACGCTTCATAATATGCGGCATAACGGCGAAGAAAGAGTGCGTGTGGCGCAGACGCCAGCCATCTTTGCGATCACCGAAACGGCGTTTTTTGTTTTGCATAATTACCCCTCGCTTTCAAAAATGTGTGCCTTATCCGATTGTATGCGGCTGTTGTGCCAGATTGTCGGACAGGTGACGGCGCAGCTTCTCCTCAAAAGCGGCACCGTTGCGGATGTTTTTAATAACCAGTTCGGATATCTGCGGGTCGCAGGTGGCCACACGGATTGTGCACAGTCCAAAGCGCTTTTGAATGAAAGAGCGCTGTATCGCAAGACTGCGAATCTGTGTCACCGCGACAGAGCGCGTGATCGGGGACAAGATACCGGTGGATTTCTTCAGTGCCGTGCCGCTGAGTTCGTACTGCGTACGCGTGAGCGGAATACCGGCAAGCAGCCACCGTTGTCGTTCCGTTAAGGTGGTATCCGGGGTGGTTTGTCCGGATATCGTCATACGGGTTCCTCCTGCTCTCACATAGAATTACAGTGATAACCATCATAGTATATCGTATTTATAGGAATTTGTCAAATTACGGTTTCGAAATGATGAAAAAGGGGAAGGCCCGGTGCTTTGCACCGGGCCTTCGTTGTCGTGTTTACAGGTCAGCAATCGTGATAGCAGTCACAATCGCTGTTGTTGATGAGCAGCAGGATGATGATGACAAACAGGAGCCAAGTGCAGTTTGCTTCACCGCAGAACAGGTTTTTCAGACACATAGTAGTTCCTCCTCTCAAAGTGGGCAAGCTCAGCAGCCGCAACCGCAGCCGTTGTTGCGGGCAACGCAATTGGTTTCGCCGCAATCGCCGTCGAACAGCAGGATAAGGACGATGATGAACAGCAACCAGGTGCAGTTGATGTCACCGCAGAAGAGATTCCGCAGACACATAGGTAGTAGCCTCCTTTCCGAAAGCCCCGTGGGTGCTTTCATTCCATAGTATGTTGACTTTGCCGTGTGGTTCGTATTTTTTGAAAAAACGCGATTTCTTTCAAAAACAAGAGAAAACAGAAGCTAATTTGCGAAAACAGGGGATTATAAACCGCGTTTTGACTTTCTTTGACTTTGACTTTCTTTGACTTTCTGACTATACTGTAGCCAAGGATGTGATAACCATGCGAATAAGCGATGAGATAACCGCCTATATTCTTCATATTATGGAGCAGGCGGGAAATGGTTCGGCGGAATTGCAGCGCAACGTGCTGGCGGAAGAATTGGGATGTGTCCCGAGTCAGATCACCTATGTGCTGTCGTCGCGGTTTACGCCGGCACAGGGCTACGTGGTGGAAAGCCGCCGAGGCGGCGGAGGATATATCCGCATCCGCCGTGTTGTACCACAGGAGCAGATGACGCCGCTGATGCATGTGGTAAATTCCATCGGCGAGGAATTGGTTCCCGCCGCGGCAGAGGCGATTCTGCAGAGTATGGTATATCAAGGCTTTGTGACGCAGCGCGCCGCGGGGATTATGGCGGCGGCACTGTCCGACCGCAGTTATCGGGACGTACCGCCTGAATTGCGGGATCGGTTGCGAGCGTCGCTTCTTAAACAAATGCTGACTGCGTATACACTGTAAGGAGGTATCGGTATGCTTTGTGAACACTGCGGAAAGTTTCCCGCAACCACACATGTAAAAAGGACCATCAACGGAAAAACCACCGAGCATCATCTGTGCGCACAGTGTGCGGCACAGCAGGGGCTGGGTTCGAATTTTGGATTTAATCTGGGCGATTTCTGGGGCTCGCTCTTTGCCGAGCCTGCCAAACGGACGCAGGAGGACACCGTGCGCTGTGCCGATTGCGGTCGCAGCTTCCGTGAAATTGCCGAACAGGGTCGTCCCGGCTGCCCGACATGCTACCTGACGTTCTATGACCGCTTGCTGCCGTCGATTCAGCGGATTCACGGCAAAACGCAGCACACCGGCAAGGTGGCGGCGCAGGCGGATAATACCGTGAAAAAAGAGCGGGAGTTGCAGGCACTGCGCGATAAACTGAACGCCTGCATTGCCGAGCAGGATTATGAAACGTGCGCTCAACTCCGCGATCAGATTCGCGCACTGGAACAGGAGGGTGAGGCGTGATGGCACAGCAGAAATGGTATCAGCACAGCGGCGCGGAAGGCGACGTTGTCATCAGCACCCGTATTCGTCTGGCGCGTGACTTGGCGCATATGCCGTTCCCGGCGGCTATGACCGCCGAGCAGCGCGAAGAGGTTATCAACCAGGTGTTTGGCGCCTTCCCCGAAGACCAGCCTTGCGCGTTTGAGCGTCGCCGGATGAGCGAGTTGTCTGCGAGAGAACTGCTGGCGATGGTGGAACGCCATCTCGTCAGCCGCGAGTTTGCCCGCGATCCGTCGGGCGAAGCACTGCTGACGTCGGCGGATGAGAGCGTCAGCATTATGATTGGCGAAGAAGACCATCTGCGCATTCAGGTTATGCGCTCCGGTTTTGATTTGGACAGTGCGTGGCAGGAAGCCACCTGCTGGGACGATTATCTGGACACTCGTTTGCACTTCGCGTTTGATGAGCGGCTCGGTTATCTGACGCAGTGTCCCACCAATCTGGGTACCGGTATGCGTGCCTCGGTGATGCTGCATCTCCCGGCACTGCAGGAAAAGGGAATCGTGCAACAGCTGTCCGCAACGGTTTCCAAACTGGGTCTGACCATTCGCGGTCTGTACGGCGAGGGAAGCAAGCCGGAGGGCGCGTTGTATCAGATTTCCAATCAGGTGACGCTGGGTATCACCGAGCAGGAAGCCATTGATAACCTGCGCAGCATTGTCAACCAGATTGTGCGCGAGGAGCGCAGCTGCCGTGAACAGCTGAAAGGCACGGTGGCATTTGAAGATTTGGTGTTCCGCTCGCTGGGCATTTTGCAAAACGCCCGCCTGCTGACGGGTAACGAGTTTATGACACGTCTGTCGCACATCCGTATGGGTGCGGCGATGGGACTGATTGAGCATCCGGATTTGAACGAACTTAACACGCTGCTCATCGATGCCGGAGCCGGTGCGTTGATGCTGGCGGCGGGTGAGGATCTGGATGCGGCAGGACGCGACGTGCGCCGTGCGGCGCTGGTGCGTGAGCGCCTGCGCTAAAGGAGGTTTACCGTATGAAATATTTGTTTAAAGGTTGCACCGAAAAGGCCAACACCGCGCTGAACCTGGCGGTGGATGCGGCACAGGCGATGGGGCATACCTACATCGGCACCGAGCATTTGGTGCTGGGATTGTTGCGTGAGGGAACCGGCGTGGCGGCAACGGTGTTGTCGGCACGCGGTATCACCGCCGCACAGTATGAAAAACAGATTACCGATGCCGAAAGCAGCGGTCAGATGACCCGTCTGTCGCCGGAGGATTTCACTCCGCGTTTCAAGCGCGTGATGGATACCGCCGTGATGGAAGCGCGCGGTACGCAACAGGGCCTGGTAGGCACGGAGCATCTGCTGATGGCGGTGCTGCGTGATGAGACCAGCATTGCGGTGCGTTTGCTGTCGGCGCTGGGCGTTCGTCCGATTGATATTATGGAAGAAATCGCGCGTCTGATTGGTACGGCACCGACCGATACCGCCTCGATGGGCGCTTCGGCAGGACCGTCGGCACAGCCGTCGGGCAAGAGTGCCACGCCGACGCTGGATCAGTTCGGCAGAGACCTGACCGAGATGGCCAAAGCGGGCAAACTCGACCCCGTTATCGGTCGCGCGGACGAAATTCAGCGCGTGGTGCAGATTCTTTCCCGCCGCACGAAGAATAACCCCTGTCTCATCGGCGAACCCGGTGTGGGTAAAACGGCGGTGGCCGAGGGCTTGGCGCAGAAAATTGTTGCCGAGGAGGTTCCCGAGACGTTGCGCGGCAAGCGCGTCGTCACGCTGGATTTGACCGGTATGGTTGCCGGCACCAAGTACCGCGGCGACTTTGAGGAGCGCATCAAAAACGCGTTGTCCGAGGTTGCCAAATCGGGCGATGTGGTGCTGTTCATCGATGAAATTCACACGCTGATTGGTGCCGGTGCTGCGGAGGGCGCGGTGGATGCCGCCAACATCCTCAAGCCGTCGCTGGCGCGCGGTGAGATTCAGGTTATCGGTGCGACCACACTGGAGGAATACCGCAAGCACATCGAGAAGGACGCCGCGCTGGAGCGCCGTTTCCAGCCTGTCACGGTAGGCGAGCCCTCTGCGGAGGAGACCGAGGAGATTTTGCGCGGCTTGCGTGATAAATACGAAGCGCATCACAAGGTGAAAATCACCGACGAAGCGTTGCGTGCGGCGGTTCAGATGTCCACGCGTTACATTGCCGATCGTTATCTGCCGGATAAGGCGATTGACTTGATTGACGAAGCGGCTTCCCGCGTGCGACTGCGTTCGTTCACCGCTCCCACCGATGTGCGTCAGCTCGAAGAAGAGGTGAAGCGCTTGTCGGCGGAGAAGAAATCCGCTATCAACGAGCAGGATTTTGAGCGCGCCGCCAGTTTGCGCGACGAGGAGAAGCGCGTGCTGGAGCAGCTCGAAGAGCAGCGCGAGGCGTGGCAGCAGAAAAATGCCGCCGTCAGCAGCGAGGTTACCGCCAACGATATTGCCGAAATCGTGTCGGGCTGGACGGGCGTTCCCGTTGCCCAGCTGACCGAGGCGGAAAGCCAGCGTCTGCTCAAGATGGAAAGCATTCTTCATGAGCGCATCGTCGGCCAGGAAGAAGCAGTGCGTGCGGTGTCGAAAGCCATTCGCCGCGGTCGCGTCGGTCTGAAAGATCCTCGTCGTCCGATTGGTTCGTTCATCTTCCTCGGTCCGACAGGTGTCGGCAAGACCGAACTGTGCAAGGCGTTGGCCGAAGCGATGTTCGGCGATGAAAATGCGATGATTCGACTGGATATGTCGGAGTATATGGAGAAGCACACCGTTTCGCGTCTGGTAGGTTCGCCTCCGGGATATGTCGGCTACGACGAGGGCGGTCAGCTGACCGAAAAAATTCGTCGCAAGCCGTATACGGTGGTGCTGTTCGACGAGATTGAAAAGGCACACCCCGATGTGTTCAATATGCTGCTCCAGATTCTGGAGGACGGTATTCTGACCGATTCGCAAGGACGACGCGTGGACTTCAAAAACACCGTCATCATTATGACCTCCAATGTCGGTGCGCGGCAGATTACCGAAAAGCGCAGTTTCGGTTTCGGTGACAGCAGCACGGTGGGGGATGAGGAAAGCAGCCGCCGCATCCGCGACAACGTGATGGGTGAACTGAAAAAGACATTCCGCCCCGAATTCCTCAACCGCGTGGACGATACCATTGTGTTCCGTCAGCTGACGGAGGAGGATATCCGCAGCATTGCAGGTCGTATGCTGAAATCGCTCGACCGCCGTGTCAGCGACTTGGAAATCTCTCTGGAAGTAACGGACGAGGCGATTGCCGAGCTGGCGCGCGTCGGCTTCGATCCGGTATATGGTGCGCGTCCGCTGCGCCGTGCGATTCAGTCCCGCGTGGAGGATTTGCTGGCAGAAAAACTGCTGGAGGGTGAATTCCGCGCAGGCGATACGGTGGTGGTGTCTGCCGAAAACGGCGAGATGACCTTCACGGCAAAACGCCCTTGACAAAGAGAGTGCTCTTTTGTACAATTAATCCTGCGAGTGAGCTGGGCAGTCGCGTGCGCTGTGCGCATGAGGAAAGTCCGAGCATCACAGGGTGGGATAACGGCTAACGGCCGCCGAGGGTGACCTTAGGGAAAGTGCAACAGAGATATACCGCCGTGCCTGTCACGGTAAGGGTGGAAAGGCGAGGTAAGAGCTCACCGGCACACAGGAGACTGTGTGGCCCTGCAAACCCTATCCGATGCAACGCCGACTGAAGCGATACATTGACCCGATGTGCTTCGACGGGCGGCTTGAGCTGCTTGGCAACAAGCAGTCGAGATAGATGACTGTCCACGACAGAACTCGGCTTACAGGCTCACTCGAACGCGCATCCGCTTCGGCGGGTGCGCGTTTTCACTTTCTTGACAAAACGCGCTTTTTTCGGTATACTATACTTGGAGGGATATGTATGAACGCTGTACGGTATCTGGCTCTTATGATGGCTTTGGTTTGTATGCTGGTTTGCGTTTGTGCCTGCGGTTCGGATGAACCGTCATCCACTGCTACCGAACCGTCGAAAACCGATATTACTTCGATGGATGGTATCACCACTTCCACACAGGAGACGATGAACTCCACCGAGGATACAACGGTGTCTTCGACAACGGCGGATGTTGTTGGTACCGAGCCGACTTCTTCTCTGGCAACGACACCGTCTCAAGGGACGACTGTGACCGGCGGTAAAGGTACGTCGACGAATGCAACCACTACTACGACTACTACCACTACCACGAAAGCGGCTGTCACCACGACCAAGGGGAACAGCGGTACATCCGCCACTCCGGTTAAGCTGACTCCCATATCCGCGGATGCGTATTACGGATATCGGTATGTCGCTGCTAAGGGAGAGCACTTTGCTTCTGCGTATAAGCTGGTTGCAAACGGTATCGGTGAGATGCGTGCCAAAATCTCGTTTGAAGATGTCGGCATCACCGTCTCCAAAGCAGAACTTGCTACGATTATGGACTGCTACCGTGCGGACTATCCGCAGCATTTCTGGTATAACGGTGCGTATCGGTACGTTATGGATAGCTCCGATACGATTCTGACGATTGAGCCGACCTATACGATGACTGCCGCTCAGAAAGAGACTGCGCAGCAGAAGTTGGATGCCGAAATTGATCGTATGCTGGAAAAGGCTTCGTATGGCAAGACGGCGTATGACCGCGAGCTGATTCTTCACGATGCGCTGGCGGAGCAGATAACGTATGTTGACGGCACCAACGCCCACAATATGTACGGCGCATTGGTGGAAAAGAAAGCGGTTTGCGAGGGCTATGCCCGCGCGTTCCAGTATTTGATGTATTGTTCCGGAACGCAGTGCCTGATGGTCGAGGGTATGAGCGTTCGCCCGGGTGGAACCAAGGGTGAGTCGCACGCGTGGAATATCGTGGAAATCGACGGCAAATACTATCACGTCGATGTCACGTGGGATGACCAGACCGGTGCCGATGTGCCGGTGGTTCACGCGTTCTTCAACTTGACGACGGCATTGATTGAGGAAGGTCACGATATCGCCTCGGATAACCCGTATCCCATTCCGTCTTGCACGGCGACTGCGGCTGCCTACTATGTGGTGGAAGGCACCGAGCTGAAGACTCTGACGGTTGATGCGCTGGCAAAGCGGTTTAAAGCGGGGAATGGCACCGCGACGGTGTTCCTGTCGGGGAACACGGTGAACGAGCTGGTCTCCTTTTTCCAGAAGAACATCTCGGCCATCGCCGGACAGGCCGGCTTACACGGTAAAACATTCACACTGCAATACTGCGGTCGTGAAGTGATTATTATTGCAAAATAATGTTAATGTGGAGGAATACCAATGAGCAAGAAAGTGATTCTGTGCGCCGACAGTACCTGCGACCTCAGCGCCGAGCTGAAAGAGCGCTATGGTGTGCACACCTATCCGTTTCATGTTTCGCTGGGTGAAGACAACTACAGCGACGGCGTGGATCTGACGCCGGATGATATCTATCGCATTTATCGCGAGAAGAACATCCTGCCCAAGACCGCTGCCATCAATATGATGGAATACGTCACCTTCTGTGAGCAGTTTATCGACGACGACCACGAGGTAGTGTATATCAACCTCGGTTCCGGTTTGTCCACGTCGCATAACAGCTGCCGTCTGGCTGCTGGGGAGCTTCCCGGTCTGTATGTGGTAGATAGCTGCAACCTGTCGACCGGTATGGGTCTGCTGGTTATCAAGGCTGCCGAGCTCATTGCCGCCGGCAAGTCGGCAAAGGAAGTGGCGGAAGAAGTTCAGGCGCTGGCGTGCAAGGTGGAAGCCAGCTTCGTTATCGACACGCTGGAATTCCTCCACAAAGGCGGTCGTTGCTCGGCACTGGCTATGATGGGTGCCAACCTGCTGCAGCTCAAGCCCTGCATCGAGGTGGATAACACCAGCGGTAAGATGGGCGTCAGCAAAAAGTACCGCGGCTCGCTGGATAAGGCGCTGCAGCAGTACGTAAAGGATCGCCTGGTCGGTCGTGATGATATTTGCACCGAGCGCATTTTCATCACCCATTCCGGTATTTCGGAAGAGCGCATCGAGCTGGTGCGCCGGGCGGTGCAGGAGTGCATGCAGTTCGACGAAATCCTCGTGACGCGTGCAGGCTGCACCATCTCGGCACATTGCGGTCCCAACACGCTGGGTATCCTCTTTATGACGAAATAAAGAAAAAAGAGAAGCGGTGCTTACCCGATAAAGGTAAGCACCGCTTTTTCTATTACGATTCCCAACACACCGCCTGACAGCAGCAAAAACATCCGTCGCAGGCGAAGTCGGCGACGTGCGCGTCGCAGTCCGGTGTATCCGGCTTGGGACCGCACCACGCGATTTGCCTCGTCGTGCAGAAGCTCTTCCGACTCGTCGGTGCACTCGGCACGCACCACCAGAAACGCTCGCTCAAAATAGGGGCTTCCGGTACCGGTTACCTCCACAATCTGTCGGCTGACACCCTTAATCATCACGCGCCACTCTCCGTTTCCGTTATCTCGAAACGAGTATGGACAGCGGATGGTGATTTATGCAAAAAATCAGGGTAAAAATCCAGTCGAATTATCAATTCAGACAAGGCAATATAACTCTTTGTAATAATTTGTTTTTCACCGTTTTGGTGGAAAACTCTGTGGAAAATGTGAACAAATCGCGGTTTCAAAGGGGTTTTCACAGGTGTTTGCCGTCGAAAAACACGTAAATTTCCACTTTTAACAATTTTTTTGGATACAAACTGTTGAATTTTCCACCGTGCAAAAATGCATCACGGCATACGCGAGGTGAGATATTGCACCGAGCGTTCGACAGCATCGCGGGAATTGCCCCAATCCGCGCCTTCGCTGCTGCTGCGATAGTCAAACATTTTGCAGAAATGTGCCACATCGCCGTGCAGCTCGTTCAGCGTGCGCCGTGACAGTTCCGCGGCGATTTTGGCGAAGTCAGGCACCCGTTTTTTGTTCATAGCACCTGCTTCGGCGGTGGCAATCAGTTTGGTAAAATGGGGGAGGCACAGCTGCGGCTGTGCGGCAAACAACGCGCGGAAATCTTCCTCGTTCTCCCACAGACGGCAGACGGTGGCGAGCATACGTTCCATTGCCCAATCCACCTGTTGGCACAGAAAACAGGTCGAAGTACTCTCGCCCGCACTCTTTGCCTGCTTGCGTCCGCTCTTGCCGAGGATGGGCGCGCCTTTAAAAACGCGTTCCTCCAGTTCCGCCAGATGACTTTCCAGCATCAGCGCCACACCCAGACGGTTGCGCTGCTTGAGAATCAGGCGATAGTGGTCGAAGCAAAAACCGAGACGGTTGGTTTCGGTGCGAACATCCGGCTCCATCATAGCGGCACCGGTGATATATTCCGCTACCCGCTTTTCCAGCAGGTCGCGCATACGGCAGATGGGGCAGCCGTCTTTGGGCTCGAATACCTCACTTACGGGAATACTGGTGATATCTTCACGCACGGAATCACATCCTTTCGTATCCAGTATACCAATTTCCTGTGTTTGAGACAAGTTTTTTTGAAAAAACAGCGGATTTTTTTGCCGAAACTCTTTCAAAATGAAAAGGGATGGTGTATAATATCTACATATTGATTTAGGAGGTCAAAATTATGCCTTTGGTAAATACGAAAGAGATGTTCCAGAAAGCCTATGACGGCGGCTATGCTATCGGTGCTTTCAATGTGAACGACATGGAAATTGTGCAGGGTATCGTGGATGCTTGCAAGGAGCTGAATTCTCCTGTCATTCTGCAGGTTTCCGGTTCTGCCCGCAAGTATGCTCGTCACGGCTATCTGTATCATATGGTGCAGGCCGCTGTGGAAGAGACGGGTCTGCCGATTGCTCTGCATCTGGACCATGGTTCCAGCTTCGAGCTGTGCAAAGAGTGCATCGACGGTGGCTTTACCTCCGTTATGATTGACGGTTCTCACCTCCCGTATGAGGAGAACGTGGAAGTTACCCGCAAGGTTGTTGAGTATGCTCACGCCCGCGGCGTGACGGTGGAAGGCGAACTGGGTCAGCTCGCCGGCGTGGAAGATGAGGTCAGCGTGGAAGCCGACAAAGCGAACTACACCGACCCCGATCAGGTGCAGGATTTCGTGACCCGCACCGGCGTGGATTCGCTGGCTATCGCCATCGGCACCAGCCACGGCGCATTCAAGTTCAAGCCCGGTCAGAAGCCGCAGCTTCGCTTCGATATCCTGAAGGAGATTATGGAGCGTCTGCCCGGTTTCCCGATTGTTCTGCACGGTGCTTCTTCGGTTATGCCGGAGTATGTTGCTACCGTCAACCAGTACGGCGGCCAGATGGCGGATGCCATCGGTATCCCGGAGGATATGCTGCGTGAAGCGGCTTCCCTCGCCGTCTGCAAGATCAACGTTGACTCGGATCTGCGTCTGGCACTGACTGCCGGCGTGCGCCGTCATCTGGCGGAGAACCCGACTCACTTCGATCCTCGTCAGTACCTCGGCGAAGGCCGCAACTGCATCACCGATGTGGTGAAGCACAAGATCCAGAACGTTCTGGGCAGCGCCGGCCGCGCTTAATTTTCCCTGTACGAATCAAGACCCTGCTGATCTCGGTTGGCAGGGTCTTGCTGTAGATATGCGAAAGGACGGAACCGTTATGTCCCTGTTGGTCATCGATGGTAACAGCATTCTCAACCGTGCGTTTTATGGTATCAAAGTGCTGACAACGCACGATGGAACTCCCACGAACGCGCTGGTGGGTTTCCTTAATATTTATCATCGCCTGCTGGAGCAGACCCACGCCGATGCTGTGGCGGTTGCCTTTGACCGCAAAGCACCGACATTTCGCCATGCTATGTACAGTGAATACAAAGCAGGGCGTAAAGGAATGCCGGAAGAGCTGGCAATGCAGCTGCCGCTGATTAAGGAACTGCTGACCTATATGGGCTGCACGGTCGTGGAGCAGGATGGCTACGAGGCGGACGATATTCTCGGTACACTCGCGACATCTGCCGCGGCGGAGGGCGTTCCGTGCTTTATTGCCACCGGTGACCGCGATTCTCTGCAGTTGGTGGGGGATAACGTGACGGTGCTGCTCGCGGCAACGCGTATGGGTCAACCCGAAACGCTGGTGTTTGACCGCGCCGCCATTTTTGAAAAATACGGA
>JAZODA010000084.1:0-17547 GCA_045596745.1 Acutalibacteraceae bacterium | reverse complement strand
CCGGACCGCGTCCGCCCGGCGGCGCTGTCCTGCTATCTGCCTAACGAGAAGTGGGATGTTATCGGTTCGTTTATGGACCCGACGGTGCGTGACGGTGCACTGATTATGCGCGCTCGCCACGGCAAGGGTATGTATTTTATGAACCAGATTTTGTTCCCCGAAGTGCAGACGCCCGAAGCGGAGCGCTGCTTTGCGTTCTGGAGAAAGTATGTCAAGAACCTGCTCGCGTATTTTGAGCGGTTTAAGAACGGCGAGTCGGAGGAGATGCCCGCCGCCGAAAAAACGTTGCCGATTAAGCGCAACTACAAGATGACCACCCATATGCATTCGCTGGATTGGTATGGCTGTGACGCCGCACCCGGCACCATCAACGCGCTGATGCGGTATATGGATTACGACATCTGCACGCTGGCAATCAAGGACAACGCACCGTACAACGGCAAGTTGGACACCTCCAAATATTCCGACAACAAGGTGCTGTTCCTCGACGGCCAGGAGTACCATCCTTTCAACTGGAACGACAAGTACGATGCGTTCAGCCACAACGCGTATCACGCGCTGGCAATCGGCATCGATGCCGACGGCTACACGACGGACTTTACCTGCAGTCGTTTCTCGGATGACGAGGTGGATGCGTACCTGAAAGAGGCCATCGATTACGTTCACAAGCACAACGGCGTCATCTGCGCGACCCATCCGCGCTTCGATTACTGGCACGACTATGATTTCGACGCGGTGGACCGCGAGCCGATGGCACCGCTTTCCGGCACGCCGATTGAGGCGTATTGGCTCGCCGGTGGTCGCAAAACGCTGATTAACTCGGTGGACCTGTTCGGTGTACGCCGCATTCTGGACGACCCCGCCGTCAACTTCCTGTATCTCAAGGGCGAAGTGCCGACGCGCGACAGCGTCTGCAACGCTATCCGCGCCGGCTACACGATTGCCGCCGCCGGCTTTGACGAGGCAGATATCACGCTCGGTGGCTATCTGCCCGGCGAAGAGCTGACCTGTGAAGAGGCGGAAAATGCGGTACTTTCGGTGTCGGCGAAGGCGATGCGTCACAACATCACCAAGCTGTATGTCTACTCGGGCGCGGACGTTATCTACTCCCTCGAGGACATTGACGCGCCCTCCATCGATATGGAAATCCCGCTTAAGGGGCTGCCGCTGGATAAGTTTGTCCGTGTGGAGATTCAGGGCCTTACCGACCGCTGGATTTGCAATTCCACGCCGTTCTACCTGAAATAAGACGATATTAACGCCGAACCTGCAAAAAAATTGCGGTTCGGCGTTAATTTTTTCTTGAAATGCGGAAAAAAATATTTTATAATTACTTACGTCAGTATGAAGCAACTTGTGTGAATGCTGGGAAATTAAACGAAGGAGTCCTGTAAATGAAAACTCTGTACACGGGCAAAACGAAAGATGTCCTTTTGGATGAAGAGACCAATATTGTCAGCCTTCTGTTCAAAGACAGTATGACGGGCGAGAACGGCGTGTTCGATCCCGGCTCCAACACCGTCGGCGGCAGCGTGGAGGGCAAGGGTAAAATCGGTCTGGCGATTTCGAAGTATTTCTTCGAACTGATGGAAAAGAACGGCATTCCCACGCACTATATTGCTGCAGATATCGATAAGGGCCTGATGCAGGTGCGCAACCTCACCGTGCCGAAGCTCGAGTTCGTGCTGCGCTATTTCACCGCCGGTAGCATGTGCCGCCGCTTCACGCTGGAGGAGGGCATTGTGTTCGATCCTCCGTATGCGGAAGTGACGCTCAAAGACGATATCCAGGGCGATCCGCTCATCAGCGAGCGCATCTGCCTGATGAAGGGCCTGCTCAAAGAGGGTCAGTACGACGAGGCTCAGAGCATCGTTCTGCGCGTCGGCGAGGTTCTGAAGAAGGAACTGGCTTCGCTGAACCTCACGCTCATCGATTTCAAAATTGAAATCGGTTACGACGAGAACGGCAAGATGTATGTCGCCGACGAGATTACGCCCGATATCTGGCGTGTCCGTGACGAGGAGGGCAACATCCCGAACCAGCTGGATTGCTCCAGAATGCTCATCAAAAAGATGGGTCTGTAATCCGTCACTGTTGGCTTTTCGGCATCCGCGCGCAAATTGCGAGCGGATGCTTTTTCTTTTGCCGTAAGGCTTGTTTTTCGCATAGCGATGTGGTATAACTAATGGGATTGCTCGGAAAGGGGTAGCGGATATGCAGGAAGGACCGCTTGGCGGACATTTTACATACAAGCGTCTGGTACGCTTTACCGTGCCGTCGGTTGTTATGATGATTTTTGTGTCAATCTACGGCGTGGTTGACGGCATCTTTGTGTCGAACTTCGCAGGTAAGACACCGTTTGCGGCGGTGAACCTGATTTTCCCGTTCCTGATGGTGCTGTCTGCCATCGGCTTTATGGTCGGTAGCGGCGGAAGCGCCCTTATCGGAAAGACACTGGGCGAGGGGGATAACGACCGCGCCAATCGCCTGTTTTCCATGTTGCTTGCCGTGTCCTTTGTCGGCGCAGCGGTGCTTTCGGTTCTCGGATTGATTTTCCTCCGACCTATTGCGGCGTTGCTCGGCGCTCAGGGCGAAATGCTGGAGTGTTGTGTGACCTATGGGCGTATTTTGCTCATTTCGTTGCCTGCTTTTGTGCTGCAAAATGAATTTCAAAGCTTTTTTGTGACCGCCGGAAAGCCGCGACTCGGACTTCTGTTTACCGTGATGGCGGGCGTGATGAACATCGTGCTGGATGCGCTGTTCGTTGCGATATTCGAGTGGGGCTTGGTCGGTGCGGCGTTTGCAACAGCCATCAGCCAGGTGACGGGCGGTATTTTGCCGCTGCTTTATTTTTCGCGGCGTAACGGCAGTCTGTTGCATCTTTGCCGTTTCAAGGTGGATGGCAATGCATTGCTTCGCGTTTGCACCAACGGTTCTTCGGAGCTGATGAACAACCTGTCGATGTCGCTGGTGTCGATGCTGTACAACGTGCAGTTGCTTCGCTTCGCGGGCGAAAACGGCATTGCGGCGTATGGCGTGGTGATGTATGTCAACTTTATTTTCATCTCGGTCTTTATCGGCTATTCGGTCGGCTCGGCGCCGCCTGTCAGCTTTCACTTCGGCGCGGGAAACCGCGCGGAATTGCGAAGCCTGCTGCACAAAAGTATGACGCTCCTTGTGGGTGTCGGTCTGGTGCTTGTGGTGACGGCGCAACTGCTGTCTCCGTTCTTGAGTGGCGTGTTTGTCGGGTACGACAAAGAATTGTACGAGATTACGTTGCGAGCGTTCCGTTTGTGTTCGCTGAGCTTTTTGCTTGTGGGTGTCAACATTTTCGGTTCGGCGTATTTCACCGCCTTGAACAACGGTCTTGTGTCGGCGCTGCTGTCGTTCTCCCGTACGCTGATTTTCCAGTTGTCGGCGTTGTATCTGCTGCCGATATGGCTGGGCTTGGACGGTATCTGGTTGGCGGGATTCACATCGGAAGTGTTGTGTACGGTGATGACACTGGTGTTTTTGCGATATGCGCGACGGTATGGCGCACTGAGAACAGAAGAATAAAAAACGGCTCCCTGCATAGTGGCAGGGAGCCGTTTTTGGTTGATTTACAATTCGAAATCCTTGACGTAGTAGGCCTGCGTGTTGGCGCGGCGACCTCTTTCGTCCACCACATCCAGACGGAAATATCCGTCGGTGGGGCGAATTTCAAATTCCGCTTCGGTGATATAGCCGTTTTCCTCGGCGTGGACACTCTTTGCGCGGCGACCGTGTGCCGAGTAGCAGATTTGCTTCGCGGCGGAACAGGTGATGCGAACGTGGTTGCCCTCCACCACCAGGCTGTTGATGGTCGGGCCGTGGGAGGCGTAGAATTTACCTTCCAGCAGACCGTCGATGATGGATTTGTAGCTCAACGTGGGAACGTTGACCATCACGAACGCGTGACCGCAGGTGCCTTCCGAGTGGTTGTCGTCGCCGCAGGAGACAAACACGTGCTTGTCATCGCGCAGGAAATCGTCCACGACGTTGATGTCGTACTCGTACAAACCTGCCTGTGCGCAGGAGGTGTTGTACACTTCCACGCCCCACAAGCCTTCGTATCCGCCGTAATCGCCGTAGTTTTCCAGCGACCAGCGAGGATGGTTGTAAGCGACAAAGAAGCCTTTTTCATTGGCTTCGCGGATGATGGCGTTGATACCTTCGACACCATAGATGCGGTCGTGCTCGCCCAGCTCACGGCTAAGCTGCAGACGCTCTTCTTCGGGGGAGTAGTGATCCAGCACCGAGTTGTAGAAGATGGTGGCGTCGTTGTCCTGCTCCTTGGCGTAAATGTTGAGGTGGCACACCTTCATATCGTGGTTGACCAGCGTGGACTGTTCGGGGAACTGCTTGATGGCAATCTCGCTGGAGGTCAGCGTGATGAAGTCCTCGTCATCCAGTTCGGGATGTTTGTAGGCGCGCTCGTGATCGGTGATGGCGAGGAAGTGATAGCCGTGACCTTTGAACCAGTCTTTGAGCTCTGTGGTCGTCATTTTGCCGTCCGACAGCGTGCTGTGGCAGTGCATATTGCCTTTGAAATAGGGGACATTGTTGTCCAGCAGTACGATGGGTTTCATCTGAGTGTACCTCCGTCAGTTCGAGAATAAAGGGGTGGACAGATAGCGGTCGCCGGTGTCGGGCAGCAGCACGACCACGGTTTTTCCCGCAAAGGATTCCTGCTTCGCCAGTTCGATGGCGGCGTGCAGTGCGGCGCCGGAGGAAATGCCCACCAACACACCCTCGCTGCGACCAATCAGACGGGCGGCGGCGTAGGCCTCCTCGGTGGTTACGCGAGCGACGGTGTCATACACCGCGGTGTTCAGCACCTGAGGCACAAAGCCGGCACCGATACCCTGCAGACCGTGAGAGGCAGCGTTGCCACCGGAGAGTACAGGGGAATCATCGGGTTCAACCGCTACCACGCACAGGGCGGGATTCTTCTCCTTCAGATATTCGCCGGTACCGCTGATGGTGCCGCCCGTGCCGACACCGGCAACGAAGGCATCCACCTGACCGTCGGTATCCCGCCAGATTTCGGGACCGGTGGTGTCGTAGTGGGCCTGCGGATTGGAGGGGTTGACAAACTGCCCTGCCAAAAAGCTGTTCGGCAGTGTGGCGGACAACTCTTCCGCTTTCGCAATTGCACCCGCCATACCGAGATGCCCGTCCGTCAGCACCAATTCGGCACCGTAGGCGGCCGCCAACAGGCGGCGTTCCACCGACATGGTATCCGGCATAACCAGCATCATACGGTATCCGCGTGCGGCCGCTACCGCCGCCAGACCGATACCGGTATTGCCGCTGGTCGGCTCAATGATAACAGCACCGGGGCGCAGTTTCCCGGCGGCTTCGGCATCGTTTATCATCGCCAGTGCGACGCGATCCTTCACCGAGCCTGCGGGGTTGAGATATTCCAATTTGGCAAGCAGACGGGCACGAAGACCGAACTGCTTTTCAATGTTTTTCAGTTCCAACAGCGGCGTGTTGCCGATGAGCTGATCGACCGAGGTGTATATCGAAGACATAGGCTTCGTCTCCTTGTGTGTAAATGCGTGTTCACGCTTATGAAAAGCCTATCACAAAAAGCGGACTTCGTCAATGGAAGTGGCAGGGGAAAGAGGGTTTTTTATGAATTTTTCTTAAAGAATACCAACAGACTATTGCAATTTTCCGAAAAACATTCATAATAGAAAAGCAAGATGTACGAGAAAGGGATATTATGTATGTTAGAGCTTCGCAACATTAAAAAAGATTACCCGACCGGTAGCGAAACGGTCCACGCGCTGAAAGGCGTTTCCCTGCGTTTTCGCAACAGCGAATTTGTTTCGATTTTAGGTCCTTCGGGCTGCGGTAAGACTACGATGCTGAACCTCATCGGTGGTCTGGATCAGTATACCGACGGCGACTTGGTGATTAATGGTGTGTCCACCAAAAATTACCGTGACCGCGATTGGGATGCGTACCGCAATCACTCGGTTGGCTTTGTGTTCCAAAGCTACAACCTCATTCCGCACCAGTCGGTGCTGCAAAACGTTGAGTTGGCGCTGACGCTTTCCGGTGTATCCAAAGCCGAACGCCGCCGTCGTGCCAAAGAGGCGCTGGAAGCGGTTGGTCTGGGCGACCAGCTCAAAAAGCGCCCCGGCGAAATGTCGGGCGGTCAGATGCAGCGCGTGACCATCGCCCGTGCCATCGTCAACGACCCCGATATCATTCTGGCAGACGAGCCGACCGGCGCACTGGACAGTGAGACCAGTGTGCAGGTTATGGAGATTCTGAAAGATATCTCGAAGAATCGCCTGGTCATTATGGTTACGCACAACCCCGAGTTGGCGGAAGCCTATTCCACCCGTATTGTGCGGATGCTGGACGGCGAAATCAAGGATGATACTGCGCCTCCGACGGACGAGGAAATGGCACTTCCCGAGCCTGCTCCCGCTCCCGAGAAGAAAAAGGTGAAGAAGGAAAAGAAGCCGTCGATGTCGCTGTTTACGGCGTTCGGTCTGTCGCTGAAAAACCTCTTTACCAAGAAAGGCCGCACCATTCTGACGGCGTTTGCTGGCAGTATCGGTATCATCGGTATTGCGTTGATTTATGCCGTTTCCAACGGTATGACCACCTACATCGATTACGTGCAGGAGGAGACGCTTTCTTCCTATCCGCTGACGCTGGAAGCGCAGCATCTCGATATCGGCACGCTGATGGCAAGCTTTGTTGAGTCTGCCAAGTCGGAAAGCACCCATGAAAACGACGCGATTTACCAGAAGCAGGCACTGCAGAATATGGTGAACGCGCTCTCCGAAGTGGGCGAGCATAAGAATGACCTGAAAGCGTTCAAGGCCTATCTGGAACAGCACATCAACAATCCGAACAGCACCACCGGTCTGCAGAATGCGGTGTCGGGCGTGCAGTATACTTACGACCTGGACATTCTCATCTACACCAAGGCGCAAGACGGTTCTATCCGCGAGTCGAATGCGCAAAAGCTGATTACGGAGATTTTGGCGGAGTATCCCGACCTGATTCCCGAAAGCGTGAAGATTGATGCCGAGAGTTCCTCGGGTATGATGTCGATGATGTCGCAAAGCGGTATGATGGCCTCTACATGGCAGGAAATGCTGCCCGGCAAAAATGGCGAGATTATCAGCCCGTTGATTACCAATCAGTATGAGCTGATTGAGGGCGGTCAGTGGCCGAGTGCGTATAACGAAGTCGTTCTGGTCGTGGATGAAAACAACGAGCTGGACGATATGACGCTGTATGCGTTGGGCCTGTTCTCCGAAGAAGATGTGCAGGATTTGATTCAGCGGGTGCTGAACAAGGAGCAGATTCCGAAAACGAACAAAAAGTGGACGTTCGAAGAAATCTACAATATGAATTTCCGAACCATTCTCAGCGCAGATTGCTATAAGTGGAACGAAGCGAGCGGCACGTATGTGGATGTGCGTGACTCGATGCTCAGCATCCTGTACGACAACGGTATCGATTTGAAGGTGACCGGTATTGTCCGTCCGAAGGAAGAGACGATGTCCGGTATGCTGAAGGGTTCGATTGCGTATACCAGCAAGCTGACCGAGTATGTGGTGCAGGAGTCGAAGGATTCCGAGGCGATTAAAGCTCAGCTGGCATCGCCGGAAGTGGACATTTTCACCGGTCTGCGTTTTGCCGATACGGAAAAGGAACTCACCGAAGAGGTTCTTCTCCAGCGCGAAACGGCTTTCCGCAACTATATCGCAGAGTTGGATGCCGCCGGCAAAGCCGAAGCATATCTGAAAATTCTCAGCCTGCCCACGGAAGAGGAAATCAACTCCGCGCTGGCAGAGCAGATGGCGGCGACCGACCGTGCAGCGCGTGAAGAGATTGTGCTGCAGGGTTTGGTAGAGATGAGCGGTGCGTCCGCCGATACGCTCTCGGAGTACATCACCAAAATGTCGGACGAGGATCTCGACAGCTACTTCGCCCAGATTATCACGGCGCAGGTTGCTATGAAAAAGGCGGCCGCTATCCGCGAGGCGTATGTCAACGTGCCGATTGAGGCGTTGGCGGCTCAGCTGGATGCAGCGATGGCGGAGTATGATACCGCCACTTGCGCTTCGCTGTACTCGGTGGTGCTGGAGTTCTCCGAGTCGACGCTGGAAGAAAACCTTGCGAAACTCGGTTACGTCGACCTCGACGATCCGGCGACCATCAACCTGTACGCGGCGACGTTCGAAGATAAGGATGTCATCGAAGCGGCGATTGAAAAGTACAACAACAGAGTGGACGAAATGTCGCAGATTGGCTACACCGATTACGTCGGTCTGATGATGTCGTCGGTGACTACCATCATTAACGCCATCACCTATGTGCTGATTGCGTTCGTGTCGGTTTCGCTTATCGTGTCCTCGATTATGATTGGCGTTATCACGCTGATTTCGGTGCAGGAGCGTACCAAGGAAATCGGTATCCTGCGCGCGATCGGTGCTTCCAAACGCAACGTTTCCAGTATGTTCAACGCCGAGACCATTTTGATTGGTTTCGCGGCGGGCGCGTTGGGCGTCATTGTCACGTGGTTGCTGTGTATCCCCATCAACCTGATTCTGAACACCCTGACGGGTATCCCGAATCTGGATGCGGCGCTCCCGCTGGAGTTCGCACTGCTCCTTGTGGCAATCAGTGTGCTGCTGACGCTGTTTGCGGGTATCATCCCGTCGCGCAGCGCGGCACGCAAAGACCCTGTTGTGGCATTGCGTACCGAATAAGATGTTTTTTAAACGGCATCCTCTGCGGAGGATGCCGTTTTTGCTTGCGCCCGAGGCAGGGGCGTGGTATACTGGTATCAGCAAAACAAAAGGCGGTGGCTGTATGAAAAAGTCGGCATATCCTCGTCATTTCTGGACAGCACTGGTGATTTTCAGCTTGGTCGGTCAGGTGGCGTGGGTCGTTGAGAATATGTATCTTAACGTCTTTATTTACAAAATGTTTCGAGCGAACCCGTCTGAAATTTCGCTGATGGTCAGTGCGTCTGCCATTGCGGCAACGCTGACCACGGTGCTCATCGGCGCGCTGTCCGATAAACTGGGACGGCGGCGTGTGTTTATCTGCGGTGGTTATATCCTGTGGGGTATCACCATCGCCGGCTTTGCGCTGGTGCGCTCCGATGTGATTACCGCCGTGTTCCCGGCAGGCGTGTCGGTTGCCGCAGTGGGTATCACACTGGTGATTGTTCTGGATTGCCTGATGACCTTTTTCGGCTCTTCCGCCAACGATGCCGCGTTCAATGCGTGGCTGACCGATGCGACTGCCAACAGCGGTCGCGGTGCGGCAGAGGGTATCAATGCAATGATGCCGCTGGTAGCGATTTTGGTGGTGTTCGGCGGCTTTATGGCGTTCGATTTGAACAGTGCCTCCAGCTGGACGGCAATTTTCCTCATCATCGGTGCGGTGGTGTTTGTGATTGGTCTGCTCGGCTTTTTCCTGGTTCGTGAGACCACCTGCAAGCAGGAGGAAAACAACCACTATTTCCGCAACATCATCTATGGCTTCCGTCCGTCGGTGGTGAAAAAGAACCCCGTGCTGTACATCACGCTGGCGGCGTTTGCGGTGTTTGGCATTTCCATTCAGATCTTTATGCCGTATCTGATTTTGTATTATAACGTTTCGCTCGGTATGGCGGACTACGTGCTGATTATGGCACCCGCCATTCTGGTGGCGGCGGCGGTAACCGCGGTGTACGGACGACTGTATGACAAGCTGGGCTTTATGCGCTCGGCGATTCCGTCGCTCTTGATGCTGTGCGCAGGATATGTGGTGCTGTATTTCTTCCGTGGAACACTGCCGGTGTTTATCGGTTCGCTGCTGATGATGTGCGGCTACCTTACCGGTATGGCGGTGTTTGGCGCGATGATTCGTGACTATACGCCGAGCGGCAAAGCGGGTATGTTCCAAGGCTTGCGTATTGCCGGTCAGGTGTTGATTCCCGGTGTGATCGGCCCTGTCATCGGTGCGTTTGTGCTTCGTAATGCCGCGACCATCGTCAACGATGACGGTACGACCTCCTTTGTCCCGAACGCCGATATTTTCGCGGCGGCACTGCTGGCAGTGGTGTGCTTGCTTCCGCTGCTTTGGGTGCTGTCCCGCGTGCTTCGTCGTCGTGCGGAGGTGACGGAATGAGCGAGCTGAACTCGTTGTACACGGTGGCAGGGGAGAGCCTGTCCGATGTGCCGTGGACGGTATATCCTCGTCCGCAGTTGCGGCGCGAGTCGTTCCTTTGCCTCAACGGCGAATGGGAGTTTGCCGTATCCGAAACCGAGCCGCAGACCTTTGACCGCACGATTCGCGTGCCGTTTGCGCCGGAATCGTTGCTTTCCGGCATCGGTGAGTGCTTCCCCGAATCGTCGGCTCTTTGGTATCGTCGCACCTTTACGTTGCCCGAGGACTTCAAAAAATCTCGCGTGCTGCTTCATATTGGTGCCGCCGACCAGGAAGCAACGGTGTTTGTCAACGGCGCCCTTGTCGGTGAACACCGCGGCGGCTATCAGCCGTTTTCTCTGGATATTACCGCGTTTTTGCAAGAGCAAAACACGGTGGTGATTCGTGTCACAGACCACCTCAGCGAGCTGGTGCTGCCGTATGGTAAGCAGTGCCACAAGCGTGGCGGTATGTGGTATACGCCGGTGTCGGGTATCTGGCAGACGGTGTGGCTGGAGAGCGTGGAGGATGTGTACGTACAGCGTCTGACCATTCATACCGATGCTGTCGGTGCTACGGTGGTTGCCGAGGGCATCAGCGAGGGCGCGCTTACGGTACAGACCCCCGACGGTGAGATGACTGTGCCGATGAAGGATGGCACCGCGCGTGTTGAGCCGAAACAGCCGCGCCTGTGGTCGCCCGAAGACCCGTATCTTTATACCTTTACGTTGACTACCCCCACCGATGCCGTGGAGTCGTATTTTGCACTGCGCACGCTGGATGTCCGCACGGTGGACGGTCTGCCGCGTCTGTGCCTCAACGGCAAGCCGTATTTCTTCCACGGCTTGCTGGATCAGGGTTACTGGAGCGACGGCTTGTTCTTGCCCGCCACGCCTGCAGGCTTCGAAGAGGATATTCTGGCGATGAAAGCACTGGGCTTTAATACCCTGCGAAAGCATATTAAAATCGAACCCGAGCAGTTCTACTACGACTGTGACCGTCTCGGTATGGTCGTGTTTCAGGATATGATTAACAACAGCGACTATTCGTTTGTGCGGGATACCGTCCTGCCGACGGTGGGTCTGCTTCGTCGGAACGATAAGCGACTGCATCGTGACGAGAAAACGCGGACGGCGTTTGTTACCGCGATGGAGCAAACGGTGGAGCAGTTGTACAACCATCCGTGTGTTTGTTACTGGACCATCTTCAACGAGGGTTGGGGTCAGTTCTGCGGCAGCGAGCAGTATCGCCGTCTGCGCGAACTGGACAGCACGCGATTCATCGATACCACGTCGGGTTGGTTTCTCGGTGCAGACAGCGATGTGGACAGCCGCCACATTTACTTCCGCCGCCTGAAGATGAAAGCGTCCGACAAGCCGCTGGTGCTTTCGGAGTTTGGTGGATATTCCTGGAAGTGCGACGGACACGTGTTCAACACCGAACAAAGCTACGGCTACGGCAGTTGCAAGACGCGTGAGGAACTGGTACAGAAAATCCGCGCTTTGTATGAGGAACAGGTGTTGCCGCTCATCCCGAAAGGATTGTGTGCCGCGGTGTACACGCAGGTGTCGGATATCGAGGACGAAATCAACGGTCTGCTGACCTATGACCGCCGTGTGGCAAAACTGTTGCCGGAGGAATTTGCCGAAGTATCCGCGGCACTTTGCCGTGCGATTTGTCCTGCACAAGAGGTGTAATCGTTGAAAACGACAAAACAAATCGGGCGCTACCTCAGCGCGGTTATCTGGCCCGAACGGTGTATCTTTTGTGGCACACCGATTCCGCCGCTGACTTTGTGCTGTGAGCCCTGTCGTGAGGAAATTCATACTGTCCCACCGCCGATTTGCAGCTTTTGCGGCAGAAGTCGTGACGATTGCGATTGTGGGCGGCATCGGCATCGCTATGACCGACTGGCGTCTCCATTTTACTGTAACGGCGCTGTGCGTCGCGGAATTTTGCGTCTCAAGCGATGGGATGACCCGCTGTCAATTTCGTTCTTCGCCGAGCAGATGGCGGCAGTGGTTCGCCGCGAATTTTCGGAGGAACACATCGATGTCATCACTTGGGTGCCGATGACGCGCCGCGATTATCGTGACCGCGGATACAACCAGGGTGAACTGCTTGCCAAAGACCTTGGCAAGCTGTTGTCACTGCCGAGCGAGTCGTTGTTGCAGAAATGCTATCAGACACAGCCGCAAAAGACCATCGCCACCGCAGTGGAACGCGCCGGCAACGTGCTCGGTGTGTTCGATGTGGTGACGGGTGCTTCGGTAGCCGACAAGACGGTACTGCTGGTGGACGATGTCAGCACCACCGGCGCGACGATCGATGAATGTGCCAAAATGCTGAAACTCTATGGCGCACGGCGTGTCTTGTGTGTCACCGCCTCGGTCCGCCTGCGCGACGAATCCGAGGAAGAACCGGTATAACAAAAAGCACCGCATTGGATATCCAATGCGGTGCTTTTGTGTTGTGCTTACAGTGCGATGTGACGACCCGTTTCCTGGCTTTCGTACACCGCTTCCACAATCTTCTGGTCGAAGATGCCCTCCGCCGCCGAAACCGGCTCGGCGGTGTCGTTCAGGATGGCTTCGGCAAGGCCGTCCACCTCTTTGGCGTACATATTGGTCGTATCGTACTCCACCGTGCGGCGGCCGCCCTCCAGCGTGGTGCAGAAAACCTCGCCGGTTTCTGTCTGACCGATGGTGCGTTCCGCCGTGATACAGCCTTCGGTGCCGTAGATTTCAAAGCGGCAACCGCCGATGCTGTCGGGGATGTTGAAGTTGGCCTCCACCGTGAACAGCGCGCCGTTGCTCATACGCATAACCGCGCCTGCGGCGTCTTCGGTGTCGGGATACCGGAAAATCTGATTGCCGGTGAACGCCGTTACGTTGGTGGCTTTCAGTCCGGTCATAAACTGCAACAGGTCGACGCAGTGGATACCCATATCCATCATCGTGCCGCCGCCGCTGAACGCCTTGGTCTGGCGCCATTTCTTGTCGCTGACAGGGGAGAGGCAGTTGAACTTGGCATACGCCGAAACAATCTCGCCCAGCTCGCCCTTATCAAGGATTTCCTTGATGGCTTCGTGCGCGCCGTGGAAGCGCATCATAAAGCCGACGCCGAGCTTGACGCCCTTCTTGGCACAGTAGGCTTTCATCTCTTCGCCGTCGGCGGTGGTAAGACCCATCGGCTTTTCCAGCAGGATGTGCTTACCGGCATCCGCCGCCAAGAAAACCTGCTCTTTGTGGCAGAACACGGGGGTAGCGATGTACACCGCGTCGATATCCGACTGAGCCAGCAGCTCGTCCACCGTGGTGTAACGACGGGCAATACCGAAACGCTCGCCCACCTGAGCCAGCAGTTCCTCGTTCAAATCCATAATGGCGACGCATTCGGCTTTCTTGGACAGCAACATACCGGGGATGGTTCTCTTTTGTGCAATGCCGCCGCAACCGATGACACCGAAACGAATTTTTCTCATATCCACATCTCCTTACGCATACAGCGTTGCCGCGTTTTTGTAAAAGATTTTTTCGTAGTCCGCCGCATCCAGTTCCAGAATCTCGCACGCATCCAGCAGTGCCAGCAGGCATTCCTGTGCGTTGTTGAGCGGCTGATAGCGGTAATCCGGCGGAACGACATCCTCGTTGACGTAGCCAACGTGGAAGCCGATGAAGTTGCTGCCGAACGAGCAGATACGACCGACGTTTGCGCCGTGGTCGTGGTCGCCGCCGTACATCATACGATCCACACCGAAGGTCTTGAGGCAGTAGTAAATCGACAGTGCCTCGGCAGAGCCGGAGCAATCGAACCAGATGTTCTTCAAATCCTTGATTTTCTCAAGACCCAGCTTCAGCTTGCGGCTGTGATGACCCATCGCGCAGTGCGCCAGAACAATTTTTGCGTTCGGATATTTCTCCGACACGTAGCGCAGCTGCTCAATGTTCTTTTCGTCGCTGAGCATATTTTGATAGTGCGACAGATGAATCAGCACAGGGAAGCTGCGATCATTCGCGAGTTCCCAAATCCATTCGGGAGCGAAATCCAGCAAATCGGACTCAAACATATCGGCGGTGGTGGTGTAGGTGAGATAGGGCTTGAGCACCTTGATTTCAGGGTGCGTGTCCATCATCTTTTCCGCCTTTTCACGGCCGTAGTAGGGCGGCACAATCAAGCCTGCCGCAAAGCCGTGTTCCCGCGCAACCGCGAGGTTATAGTCGTTTTCATCGTCCAGCTGCTCCGGCGTATGCTTGCTGGAGGGTTGCGGCATCACCATACCGCCGCACACCTTGCGGGCGATGTACTTCTGCATAAACGCATCGTATTCTTCGAACGGCGTGCCATCGAAGCCGAGACGCTTGACATATGCGCGGCTGAGGTGAAAATGCGCGTCATACACCTTTTCGGGCAGGTAGGTGTCAAAGTGATTGAACAAATCCTGCTCGTAAGCGGCGTCGTATACTTTCTGCGTCATACAGCATCAATCTCCTTCAGCCAAGCGTAGGTGTCTTCGGTATTCCACAGTGCATCTTTGCGGAACGCCGCATCGTTGCGGTTTTCCATCTGCTCGATGCAGCAGTCAACGAACTCGCGCGACTCGACCAGCTTCAGCGTGGCATTGCCGCACTGCGTGGCCTGCAGCTTGCCGTCGCGCTGCATCAGCTCTTCGATATACAGGTTTTCCACGTGCCACCAGACACCGCGGTCATCCCAACGATCATAGCACCACACGCAATCGTGCAGTTTCTGATAGTTCGGGAGTGCCTCGGCCTTTTTCAGGTACTTGTTCATAAACATATACTCCGCCAGATGACGCATGGTGCAGCTGCGGACAGAACAACCGAGGAACAGCACCTTGGTGTTCTTTTGGTACATTTTTTCCCACGGAGAATCTTCGGAGAAGCACGTGCTGCCGTAGATGCCGTGGCGCAGACCGCTCTGGCCGTGTGTCTCGGTGAAATACTCCGCCAACGGGCCGATGGCCGCCACCGAATGGGTAGCCTGGTTGCTACGCAGCGCACCGGGCAGCTTGCGGAAATAGTTGGTCAGGTAGCCCACATCGGAGGGGGCGTCCATATGCCAGTTCTCGTAAACGTGCGGCCAGTCGTTCTGGCACAGCGTCGGGAACAGCAGCGTGCCGGTTTCTCCCAGCGCGCTCTGCAAACCGCGGATAACCGTGTCAGCACCGTTCTCCGTTTCGCCGAGGCTTTTGAAGGAGGAGTGAACAATCAGCGTATCGCCCTCGCGAACACCGAGTTCCTCCGCCGCTTTTTTAACATCTTGCCAAGTAACCATACAAACATCTCCTTTTATGAGTTGCTTCCAATTACGATAATAACACAGCACTATATATAAATATAGCACAAACGAATCAAAAGCGAAAGATTGTTTTGTGCAAGAAATGTGTCCGGTATGTCAACGCAGCGTAGGTTGCGAGAAGTGGTATCGTGCGGTATAATTAGGGCGAAAGGGTGTTGTTATGGATACGTACATCACGGGTGCGACCATCAAGCGGTTGCGCGAAGAAAAAGGACTGACACAGGGAGAACTTGCCGCGCAAATCGGTGTCAGCAGCAAGGCGGTGTCCAAATGGGAAACCGCCAAGGGACTTCCCGACATTTCGCTCATCGAACCGCTCGGCAGCGCGCTTGGCGTGTCGGTTCTGGAACTGATGTCGGGCGATACGGTTGTCAACAAAAACACGTCCTCCAACATCCTGCGCTCGAAGTTTTATGTCTGCCCGGTGTGCGGTAACGTTATCCGTGCGATGGGGGATGCGCTGATTGGGTGTTGCGGGCTGACACTGCCGCCGTTGGAAGCGGAAGAGATAGACGAAGAGCATTCTGTCGCGATGGAACGGGTGGAGGATGAGCAGTTTATCACCGTGTCGCACGAAATGACCAAATCGCATTTCATTTCGTTTATGGCGTATCTGACGGCGGATCGGGTGCAGTTTGTCAAGCTGTATCCCGAGGGCAATGCCGAAGCACGTTTTCAGCTGCGCGGCAGGGGATACCTGTATCTCTATTGCAACAAGCACGGACTGATGAAACTGCGGGTGTAAAAGCGGAAAATCTGTGGTTGCAAATTTTGGTGAGGCGTGGTATACTGTCAAAAAACGAAGTTGTCACCGGAGGCGGAGCGCCGTAGCGCTCATATGCCGGATTAGGTGTCCGAGTGAGCTCGGGTTATTGTGTACGCAATAGCCGGAGCTTTTTGTTTTACAGGAGGGCAGTATGAAACACACAACCGTAGTATTGGTTCCGTTGACCGCGGATGACCGCGAGCAATTCATTCTGGACAATCAGTGGGCGTTTAAGTATGGGGCGATGGAGGAGTTTGGCGAACGCGACGATCACATCGATGACGACGGCGAAATCATTTCGCGTGGGACGATTGAGCAATGCATCGACCATCCGCAAAGTGAAACGTATCGCATTGTGCTGGACGGCAGGCGCGTTGGCGGTGTCATTTTGAAAATTGACAAAGACACCCATCACAACGAACTTGAAATCCTGTTTGTTTCCCCCGAGGAACACACGAAAGGCATTGGCTACGGCGCGTGGTGCGCCGTGGAAGCGTTGTACCCCGAAACGAAAGTGTGGGAGACCTGCACGCCGTATTTCGAAAAGCGCAACATCCATTTTTACGTCAACAAGTGCGGCTTTCAAATCGATCAGTTTTGGTGCGAGCACTTCCGCCCCGAACACGAGCTGCCCGACGAGAATCCCGATTCCGATGAGGGACCGGATGAGATGTTCCGTTTTATCAAAGTGATGAAGGCGTAAGACGAAAGAGCATCTTGAACTGAAAAAGCCACAGCTGTCCGTCAGACAACTGTGGCTTTTGTTATGAATTAGTTTGATAATAATGATACGGTTTCAAATGGTTTCAACTGAAAATGAAACCACAGGAGCAAAAGTGAAACCGTGGACAGTTTGACAAATTGGAATTTGTCATTTTGTAATACACCAAATAGCTAATGGCACATAGCAGCTCGCTAATACGAGTCTTTGCCAAAGACCGCCGTATCTCAAAACAGTATTTGCAAATTTTTCTTTCTCCCCCATAATAAAGAAGCAGAAGAACAAGAAAGTTGTAATAAAGCTAACAAGCGAGATCATTCCTATAATTATATCTCCCGCTTGAAACTGCATTATTGCCAAGAGCAACGGTACAGCAATTAATGTCATAAATCCGATCGCAGAAGCACCGCCGTGAATTTTAGTCAGTGCATCCTCGTCTTGTCTGTTCTCGTTCAATGGACAAAAGCCCGAAATAATCTCACAGCCGATACCGTATATTGCAAGTAATATCCATATTGCGATTGCCAAGCCACCGATG
>JAZODA010000083.1:0-24269 GCA_045596745.1 Acutalibacteraceae bacterium | reverse complement strand
ATCGGCGGCGCTCGCAAGCGTTGCCTGGTCCCTCACCCTTGGTTCGGGACACAGGGTAGCCGACTCAATTCCATCATTCAGAAAAACAAAAAGACCAGCCACCAAAGTGACTGGTCTTTTTGTTGGTCGGAGTGACGGGACTTGAACCCACGGCCTCTTGGTCCCGAACCAAGCGCTCTACCAAACTGAGCTACACCCCGTTGCACAAAGCATAGGTTATTATACTCTGTAAGCCGTGGTTTGTCAAGGCTTTTTTGCGTATCTTTTTTATTGCTCTTTCAAAGTAAGTGTGGTACAATACTTTTGTATGACTAACCGCACAACGGAGGGAAAGACTATGAGTTTGCAAGACTCCCGCGCGTCCCGCATTTTCCGCCAAAGCATCCTGCCGATCCTGGTAGCGCTGTGCTTTGCGGCGATTGCGTTTGTGTTCCTGTGGTCGTTCCGCAAATGGGAAACGATGGGAATTGATATCGAAGCCGCCACCTGGCCGGCGCAAAAGCTGCTGTGCTGCGGCGGCTTGGCGCTGATTCTGGGCGGCCCTGTGTATGCGCTTTTGCGTGAGCTGATGCGCGAAAAGGACGAGCCGATGCGCGAGCGTCCTGTGTGGTTCTATCCCGTGATGTCGGGCGTTCTGTCGCTCGCGGCGATGTTCGTGGCGTACTCCTTCATCGGTATGTGGCCGTTCGGCGAAAAGACCGGTATGATGGTGGATATGCACCATCAGTACGCACCGCTGCTGTCGGGTCTGCGCGACAATATCCTGACCGGCGATTTCTCGCTGTATAGCTTCGAAGTGGGTCTGGGCGCGAACTATCTGTCGCTCGGCGCGTATTACTTCGCCAGCCCCTTTAGCCTGATTCTGCTCCTGTTCCCCGAAAACCTGTTGGCGGAAGGTATTCTGTTTATCACCCTGCTCAAAAACGCGCTGTGCGGTGCGATGTTTGCCCTGTGTGTCCAGCAGATGTTCCGTAAGCGCGAGCTGTGCATCCCCGCTGTGTCGGTGATGTACTCGCTGATGATGTACCTCATTGCGTATTCCTGGAACCTTATGTGGCTGGATGTCGTGATGATTCTGCCGCTGGTGGTGTGGGGCTTTGAACGCCTGATGCACACCGGCAAGTACCTGACGTACCTGCTGTCGCTGGCGTATGCGCTGTATGCCAACTATTATCTGGCGTTTATGCTGTGCGTGTTCCTTGTGCTGTATTATCTGACCTACTGCCTGCGCTCTCGTCGCAGCGGCAAGCAGCTGGCGGTCAGCTTCGCCCGCTTCGCCGGGTTCTCGGTGCTGGCGGCAGGCTTGGTGGCGTTCTTGCTGATTCCCGTCTACCTCGCACTGAAGCTGACATCGGCTTCGGGCGCGGATTTGCCGGAAATGACCAACACGCTGGATATGTTCCAGCTCTTGGGTCGCCACTTCACCAACGCAGGCCCGACCATCCGCTCCGGCAACCTGCCGAACATCTACTGCGGCGTGCTGGCGGCGATTTGCGTGCCGCTGTTCGCGCTGAACAAGGGCATTCCGTTGCGCCGTCGTCTGGCGTTTATGATACTGTGGCTGGTGCTGGCGTTCAGCTTCCTTGTCAACACCACCGACCTCATCTGGCATGGTCTGCATTCGCCCAACGACCTGCCGTACCGCTTCTCGTTTGTGTACAGCTTCGTGATGCTGTTGATGGCGTACGAGACGCTGCTGCACTTCAAAGACATCAACAAGAAGCACGTCTTTGCGGTGTTCGCCGGTGTGGTGCTGTACCTGCTTGTTGAGGAACGTTTCGGCGGCGATGTGTACGATTTCAAGATGATTTACGCCAACCTCGCACTGGTAGCGGCGTATACCGTGGTGCTGGCGGTTGCCTCGCACCGCCAGCTGCGCAAGGGCGTGGCGTATGCGCTGATTCTGCTGGTTGTCACGGCGGAAATGGTGTTCAGCGGCGGTCAGACGATTGTCCAGCTGAATGCCAACGAGTACTTTACCCGCCACGAGGACTATGTGGACAACACCACCACCGCGGCCATCTCGGCGGCAGTGGAGCGTGCGCAGGAAATCGGTGACGCGAAGTATGGCAGCGACTTCTATCGTATGGAAGTACTGCCGCGCCGCACCTGTGTGGATACCGCGCTGTTCCATTATCGCGGCATCACCACCTTCTCCTCCAGCAACTACTACACCACCACCAAGCAGATGGGTGGCTGGGGCTACGCCATCAACGGTGTTAACAGCCATCTGTATCACACCTTTATGCCGTTTACGGATTCGCTGCTCGGCATTCGCTATCTGGTGTCCACCGCCAATCTTGTGAACCATCCCCAGCTTGCCAAGGTCGATTCCGTCACGGTGGAGGATAAGACCTACTACATTTACGAAAACGGCGATGCGCTGGGTCTCGGCTACGTGGTAGACCCGTATATCAAGGACTACCAGTACACCCAGTACGACCCGATTTCCTCCATTGAGGACCTCTACGGCAACATCACCTCCACCTACAAGCGCCTGCTGCAGCTGCAGAGCTTCACAGCCGACCAGTCGACGGGTGCGTACGTTTCGTATCCCACGCCCGGCTTCCGCGTGCAGCCGAACGGCGTCGGTGCGGCGCAGTTCACCGCGACCATCGAGGAACAGGGTCAGGTATATGTCTACGTTGACTGTATGGCGGCGGATGCCATCAGCGTGACCGGCGGTGGCAACACCTTCTCGGTGTCGCCGCACGAGCCGTATATCTTTGATGTTGGCGTTCTGGGCGAAGGCAGCACCGTTACGCTGTCGGTAACCTCCGACACCGCCTGCTACGGTAACTACTATGTGGTGGTGCTCAACGATGAAGCCTACACCGAGGGCCTGAAAGAAATCGGTCGCTCCCAGATGGAGGTCACCTCGTACGAGGGCAACACCATCAAGGGCATTGTCGACTCCCATATGGACGGCGTGATGATGACCTCCATCCCGTACGATGCGGGCTGGACGGTGCGCGTCAACGGCAAAAAGGTTGATACCTATGCCGTGTGCGAAGGCTTCCTCGCGTTTGACGTGTCCGCCGGCAAGCAGGGCATCGAGTTCGAGTACTATCCCGAGGGCTGGTGGCTCGGCGTGGCAATCAGCGGCGGTTCGCTGGTGATTCTGCTCGGCATCCTGCTGATTTCGCTGATTTTCTGGTATCGCAAGCGCAAAGCGCCGAAGCCGGCAGACTATCTGGATTATGACAGCGCGCTGCCGATTCAGGAGGGCTTCTCCAACGATGCCGACCCGATGCTGCAGTGCCTGCCGCTTCCCGATACGTTTGCGGAACTGGCGGGTGAGCCTGCAGAAAGTGAGCCTGCAGAAAGCGAGCCTGTTGTGCAGACGGAGGATATCGAAATCGATCCGTTTATCTTGCCGGAGTTTGACGAAACGTTGCCGGAGTTTGACGAAACGCCGCTGCCCGACGATGTACCGCTCGAGCCTCAGGCCGACGAGCCGACACCGCCTGAAAATCTGTAATGTAAAATTGCTGCGCATTTCGGTGCGCAGCAATTTTTGTTTATATTTTGCCCAGTGTTGTCTTGCACTGCATCCACAGGGGGTATATAATGGACAGTGTAAAGGAGGCGATACCGTGAAAAACTGGTTGCAGGATGCGGTGGTATACGAAATCTACCCGCAGTCGTTTTATGACACGAACGGCGACGGTATTGGCGATCTGCCGGGTATTCTTGCCAAGCTGGATTACATACAATCCTGTGGGTTTACCGCCATCTGGCTTAACCCCATCAACGAAAGCACCTTTTATGATGCGGGCTACGATGTGACGGATTTTTACAAGGTTGCTCCCCGCTACGGCACAAACGAGGACTATCGCAAGCTGTGCGAGGAAGCCCACTGCCGCGGTATGCGGGTGATATTCGATCTGGTGGCGGGACACACTTCGGTGAAGCATCCGTGGTTTACGGAATCGGCCAAGGCACAGCAAAACGAGTATACCAACCGCTACATCTGGACGGACAGCACCTTTGAAAGTCCCGAGGGCATTTCGGGATACGGCGACCGCGACGGCAACTATATCACAAACTTTTTTTGGTGTCAGCCGGCGCTCAACTACGGCTACGCGCATCCCGAAAAGCCGTGGCAGTTGCCTGTGACACACCCCGATTGTGTTGCTACCAAGAACGAGCTGCTGAACATCATCGATTTCTGGATGGATCTCGGCACCGATGCGTTTCGTGTGGATATGGCGGCATCGCTCATCAAAAACGACACCGATGGCAGCTACACCCGCGCACTGTGGCACGAGATACGCGCACATATGCAGGCGCGAAACCCCGAAGCGCTGCTTATCGCCGAGTGGGGCTCACCTGCCGATGCCATCGATGCGGGCTTCCACTGTGACTTCCTGCTGCATTCCGGGAACGAGGCGTATACCTCGCTGTTCCGCTACGAATCGGGGCGCAACACCTTTAAGAACCTGTATGTGGGCCACAGTTACTTTGGTCGTGACGGCAAGGGCGATATCAACCTCTACCTTGACCGTCTGCAATACGATTTGAAGCATATTGGCGGCCGCGGCGTGGTGGGTATGATCACCGGTAACCACGATATTCCGCGCCTTGCTTACCGCCGCACTGCCGATGAGATCAAGGTAGCGCTTACCTTCCTGTTTGCGATGCCCGGCACACCATTCGTCTATTACGGCGACGAGATCGGTATGGATAACCTCGGTTGGCTTCCCTCCAAGGAGGGCTCGTACACCCGCACAGGCGCACGCACGCCGATGCAGTGGGACAACGGTAAGAACCACGGCTTTTCCGACAGCGACACGCCGTATCTGCCCACCGATGAGCGCCCCGGCGCGCCTACGGTAGCGGCACAGCTGGAGGATCCCGATTCGGTGCTGAGCTTTACCCGACAGCTCATCCGCCTGTATCACGACACTGCGGCGCTGCACGCGAACGCCGGGTTTGATGTGGTGGCAGCGGGGTATCCGTTTGTGTTTACCCGTCGCGCGGACGGCAAGACCGTATATGTGGCGATCAACCCCTCGGATGCGGAATACACACTCACACCGCCGCCGCTCGGAAGGGTGTTGCTCAGCCTGAACGCCGCGCACGAGGGCGAGCTGAAGCTTCGCGGTGTCAGTGCCTTTATTGCGGAACTCCTTTGACGAAAGTGCCGTATAGTGCTTGACTTTCCGAGCGGTTACCGTATAATTAAATGTAAAGAAGTTCATAGGAGGAACGACGATGAAACAGTTTGATACCTTTGGCGTTATGCTGGATTGCTCCCGTAACGCGGTGATGACCGTGGCGGAACTGAAGCACTTTATTGATGTGCTGGCTCGTATGGGCTACAACCAGCTGCAGTTGTATATTGAAGACACCTACGAGGTGGATAATGAGCCGTACTTTGGCAGCTTCCGCGGTCGTTACTCGCAGGATGAGCTGCGCGAGATTGACGATTACGCGTTCGACAAGGGCGTGGAGCTTGTGCCGTGTATGCAGACGCTGGCACACCTGAACACGCTGAAATACTGGCCGCAGTACGACAAAATGATGGATGCGGAGGATGTGCTGATGGTGGGCGAGGAGCGCACCTACGAACTGATTGAAAATATGATCAGCTCGCTGCGCAAGTGCGTCCGCACCAACAAGATTCACATCGGTATGGACGAAGCGCATATGCTCGGCAAGGGGCGCTATCGCGACAAGAACGGCGAGCGTGACCGCTCCGAGATTCTGCTCGAGCATCTGGGTCGCGTTTGCGAGATTACCGCGAAGTACAACTTCGAGCCGATGATGTGGAGCGATATGTTCTACCGCATCGCCAACAACGGTCACTACTTCGCCAAGGGTCGCGTGGTTAACACGGCGATTAAGGAAAAGATTCCCGAGTCGGTGTCTCTCGTGTATTGGGACTACTACCGCGTAAAGAAAGAGGACTACGTCCATATGATTCGCGGTCACAAGTCCTTTACCGATCGTGTGATTTTCGCAGGCGGCGCGTGGAAATGGACGGGCTTCACCCCGAAGAATGCGTTCTCGCTGCGCGCAACCAAAGCGGCACTCAGCGCTTGCATCCAGGAGGGTGTGCGCGATGTGTTTATGACGATGTGGGGCGACAACGGCGCCGAAGCCTCGGCGTGGTCGACACTGCCGGCACTCGTCTATGCGGCGTGCCTCGCGCAGGGCATTACCAAGATGGAAGACGTCAAAGCCAAGTTCCTCGAATGGGTCGGCTACAGCTTCGATGACTTTATGCTGCTGGATTTGCCCGACCGCATCGACGGCAACAAGGGCCTTGTCAACCCCTCCAAGTACGAGCTGTACAACGACTGCTTCTTCGCCCTGCTGGACAGCGCCGTGGGCGAAACCGATGCGAAACAGTACGCCTCTTTCACCAAGCGCCTGCGCAACGCGTCCAAGCGCACCGGTGAGTTCTCTTACCTGTTCGACACCGCCTCCAAGCTGTGCGCGGTGCTGGCATACAAGGCGGACATCGGCATCCGCACCCGTAAGCTGTACGAAGCGGGCGACCGCGAGGGTCTCGAAAAGCTGATCGGTGACTACAACAAGATGATTAAGCGCACCGAGGTGTTCTATCAGGCCTACCGCGCCCAGTGGTACAAGGAAAACAAGGCCAACGGCTTTGAGGTGCACGACATCCGCATTGGCGGTCTCATTATGCGTATGAAGAACTGCCGCGACCGTCTGGCGGACTACGTCGCGGGTCGCATCGATGCGATTCCCGAGCTGAATGAGCAGACGCTGCCGTTCATCGAGGGCACGACCTGCTACAACTACTGGTACAGCACCGTAACCCGCAACTGCCTGTAAGAAAAGAGAAAGCGACGAGACAGTGTCTCGTCGCTTTTTTATTCTTCTTCGTTTGCTTTGATGACGCGCCAGCACAAAGCGCGCAGGTCGTCCATCGTGCTGATGGTGCCTGCTTCGCCGCGGAAAATCGCTGCGCCGCGCAGCTCGCGCATATACCACGAAGCGTGCTTGCGTGCCTGCAGCAAGGCGCAGCGCTCGCCCTTGAGCGAGGCGGCCAACGCCACCTGACGGCACAGAATTTCCATCCGCTTGGCAAGCGGCGGCGTGGGGAGCAGTGTACCACTGCCAAGATAGGCTTCGATTTGCGAAAACAGCCACGGAGCGCCCAATGCGCCGCGGCCCACCATCACAAGGTCGCAACCCGTGTGTTCATACAGCGCGGCGGCGGTTTGCGGCGAATTGACATCGCCGTTGCCGATGACAGGTACCGATACCGCCTGCTTTACTTCGCGGATGATGTCCCAGTCTACCGGTGGGGCATACATCTGGTCGCGGGTGCGCCCGTGAACCGTAATGGCGGCGGCACCGCCGCTTTCACAGGCTTTGGCAACCTCGACGGCGTTGACCTCGTCCTTGGCGTACCCTTTGCGAATCTTCACCGTGACAGGTACATCCACCGCCTCACAGGTGGCTTTAACCAGACGGTAGCACAAATCGGGGTCGCGCATCAAGGCGCTGCCGCAGTGGTTTCCTGCGATTTTCGGCGCGGGGCAACCCATATTGATGTCCAGCCAATCGGGCTGTTGTGCCATCACCATCCGCGCGGCCTCTGCCATAGTTTCGGGGTCGTCGCCGAACAGCTGAATGGCGGCAGGACGCTCCCTGTCGGAAAGCACCGACAGCTCCTGACTCTTGGCATCGCCGAAGGTCAGCGCCTTGGCGCTGATCATTTCCGACACGGTAAAAGCGGCGCCGTGGTCGCGGCAAATACGGCGAAAGGCGGCGTCTGCCACTCCTGCCATCGGAGCGAGCGCCGCTTTGCCCGTAATTTCAATTGAACCGATAAACATATGCACTCCATTGCCCACAGGGGGCTGACCACAGAGAAAGACTATGGTATCAGTGTATCACAGTTTTTCCTGTGGGTCAACCGTTTTACGGCGCGGTGAACGCGGTGATGCCGTTGGCAACCCCCAGCGCAAACAGCTGCGGCGAGTTTGCCATCAGCGCGGCATCGCCGGGGTTGGTGATAAAACCAAGCTCCACCAGCACCGCAGGCATCCGCGTGCGCCGCAGGACATAGAGGTTGGTACGGGGTGTCACACCGCGATTGGGCAGTCCGGTGGCATCCGACAGGTACTGCACAATGCGGCGCCCCAACTCACCTGCCGTGGAGTCGGTGCGGTAGACGAGCGCTTCCGAGCCCGAAGCCGAGGGAATGGTGGACGCGTTGGCGTGCAGGCTGATGAAATAATCCGCGCCCCACGCATTGGCTTCGTTGACGCGTGCCGCCAGCGATGCGGCGTTGGATGTGCCGAGCTGTGTGTCGGCGGTGGGACGTGATAAGCGGACGTCGTACCCCTCGGCGCGTAGAATCTCCGCCAGCTCCACGCCGATGCGATAGACGAGATCCTGCTCGCGGTAGCCGTTTCCCTCGGCACCGGCGTTGGGGTTTTGCGGATTGTGTCCCTGGTCTATGTAAAGTTTCGTCGCCATACAAAGGCCTCCTTTGTGCCAGTGTATGCGGCAGGACAGGCAGAGGATAAAAAACAGGCATCCGATTCCGTTAGAATCGGATGCCTGTGTTATGTCGTGTACTCAGCGGTCGCCGTACATCTTTTCGTAGTACTGCTGATACTCACCGGAAATGATGGTCTCCCACCACTCACGGTTGTCAAGATACCACTGAATGGTTTTCTGGATACCGTCGGCGAACTTCGTCTCCGGCAGCCAGCCCAGCTCGCTGTGAATCTTGGTGGGGTCGATGGCATAGCGCATATCGTGACCCTTGCGATCCGCAACGTAGGTAATCAGGCTTTCGGGCTTGCCGAGCGCCTTGCAGATAATCTTGACGATGTCGATGTTCTTCATCTCGTTGTGGCCGCCGATATTGTACACCTCACCGACGCGACCCTTATGGATAATCAGGTCGATGGCCTTGCAGTGGTCTTCCACATACAGCCAGTCGCGCACATTCAGACCCTCGCCGTACACCGGAAGCGGCTTATCGTTCAGGGCGTTGGCAATCATCAGCGGAATGAGCTTCTCGGGGAAGTGGTACGGGCCGTAGTTGTTGGAGCAACGCGAAATCGTCACCGGCAGGCCAAAGGTGCGGTGATACGCCAGCACCAGCAGGTCAGCGCCCGCTTTGGAGCTGGAGTAGGGGGAACTGGTGTGGATGGGCGTTTCCTCGGTGAAGAACAGGTCGGGACGATCCAGCGGCAAATCGCCATACACTTCGTCGGTCGAAACCTGATGATAACGGGTGATGCCGTACTTGCGGCACGCATCCATCAGCACCGCCGTACCCATAATGTTTGTCTGCAGGAACACGCCGGGATCTTCAATGGAACGGTCGACGTGCGATTCCGCAGCGAAGTTGACGACGATGTCGGGATGCTCTTCCTCGAACAGCTTGTACAACGCTTCGCGGTCGCAGATATCGTCCTTGACGAAGCGGAAGTTCGGGTTGTCCATCACAGGAGCCAACGTGGACAGGTTGCCCGCGTAGGTCAGCTTATCCAGACACACAATGCGGTAGTCGGGATATTTCTTCAGCATATGGAAGACAAAGTTGGAGCCGATAAAGCCGGCACCACCGGTTACGATGATGGTCATACGTTTTTACCCTCCGCAAGCGAAATTAAGTACTGACCGTACTCAGTCTTGTCCAGCTCCTTGCCCAGTGCAGCCAACTGCTCGGCAGTGATAAAGCCGCGACGCCAGGCAATCTCTTCGATACAGGATACATAGAAGCCCTGACGATCCTGCACGGTTTCCACGAACTGGGCAGCTTTCAGCATACCGTCGGGCGTGCCGGTATCCAGCCACGCCATACCGCGACCGAGCAGCTGCACGTTCAGCTCGCCCAGCTCCAGATAGGCGTTGTTGACTGCGGTGATTTCGATTTCGCCGCGTGCCGAGGGCTTGACGTTCTTGGCGATCTCCACCACGCGGTTGTCGTAGAAATACAGACCGGGAACGGCATAGTTGGACTTCGGCTGGCTGGGTTTCTCTTCGATGGAGACCACCTTGTGGTCCTTGTCGAATTCCACCACGCCGAACGCCGTGGGGTCTTTCACAGGATAGCCGAAGATGGTTGCACCGACTTCGTTGGCCATCGCCTTACGCAGCACACGGGTCATATCCTGACCGTAGAACACGTTATCGCCGAGAATCAGGCAAACGCTGTCGTCGCCGATGAACTCTTCGCCCAGAATGAACGCATCCGCCAGACCGCGGGGCGTATCCTGCACCTTGTAGGATAGCTTGACGCCGATACGGCTGCCGTCACCCAGCAAACGCTCGAACATCGGCGTGTCGTCCGGCGTGGAGATGATAAGAATCTCGCGGATGCCGGCGAGCAGCAGGATGGACAGCGGATAGTAAATCAGCGGTTTGTCATAGATGGGGAGCATCTGCTTGGAGACAACCTGCGTGATCGGGTAAAGGCGGGTTCCCTTACCACCGGCTAAGATAATGCCTTTCATTGTTAAAACCCCTTTCCGTTATCGGCTGAGGATAGTATCGCAAATGCGATCAACGTCTTGTACAGACAGATCCGCATAGAGCGGCAAGGTGAGTACGCGGTCGGCAATGTACGCGGCGACCGGCGTTTTTTCCGTACCCGCCGTTGGCAGGTCACGGTAGCAGGAGAAGCTGTTGGTCAGCGGATAGAAATACTTGCGCGCCACGATTCCTGCCGCCGCCAGACGTTCGAACACGACGTCGCGCGTGTCGGCGAAACCGTCGAACACGACAGGGAAGTAGGCGTAGTTGGATTCCACGCCTGCCTGCTCGGCGCACAGGCGAATACCTGGTACATCGGACAAGCGCTCGCGGTAGCGTTCAACAGCGGCACGGCGTTTGGCAATTTCGCCGTCCAGATGGCGCAGGTTGCAAATACCCATCGCCGCCTGGAACTCACTCATTTTGGCGTTGGCGCCGACATAGAGGCAATCCTCGCCGCACTGACCGAAGTTTTTGATTTCGTTGAGCTTTTGTTGCAGCTGATCGCCACTGAAGCACAGCGCACCGCCCTCGATGGTGTTGAACACCTTGGTGGCGTGGAAACTGAACATCGACGCATCACCGAAGTTCGCGGCGCTCGTGCCGTTATGCCGCACGCCGAATGCGTGGGCAGCGTCGTAAATTACACGGAGATGATGACGCTCGGCAATCGCGGCAATCGCTTCCACGTCGCACAGATTGCCGTAGACGTGTACCGGCATAATGGCGACCGTCTTGTCGGTGATAAGTGCCTCAATCTTCGCAGGGTCCATCGTGTAGAACTCAGGTTCGACATCGCAGAACACCGGAACCAGTCCGCTGCGTGCGATGGCGTGGGTGGTGGACACAAAGGTAAAGGGCGTGGTGATAACCTCGCTGCCGCGCGGGAACGCCAACGCGTCCAGAATATGTTCCAGTGCGAGATGACCGTTCGTGTACAGCGCGAGATTCGGACAACCGAGGTAATCCTTCAAATCGGCTTCGAGCTGGCGGTGTTTAACGCCCATATTGGTCAGCCAACGGCTGTCCCACAGCCCGCGGATTTCCTCGCAGTATTCTTCGAATCCCGGCATCGAGGAACGGGTCACGTTAATGGTGTTGTTCATATCGTGCCTCCTGCACTCATTCGGCATATTCCAGCGGCGTCAGCAAATCGTGCCGCAGAATATCGTTGCCGTCGGGGTCCAGCACACGCAGGCGTGCGATGGCAGTGTTGTACTTTTTCTTCTGTTCCTCCAGTGTGTCCGCCTGCACGGTGAAGCCCGCAATGCGGTCGCCGCTGTTGCTGGTGCCGCTCATGGTAGCGCCGCGCCACTTGAACAGGAAGTACTCGCTGATAACGCCCTCCGCTTTCAACTCTTCAAAGCCGTCCAGGCGGTCGAATACGCCGGGGTGGCAGTAGAGGAAGGTGTTGGTGATATAAGTGTTTTCCGGGGGCTGCACCTCGACGTGCGGCACGTTGCCGAGCGTCAGGTCAACCACGGCGCTGATAACGTCAAAGCCGGAAACCTTTTTGATGAGCTGATATTTGACACCGCCGCCGGTGCGAGCGCTGAATTCCAGCACGTACACACGTTCGCCGTCGGAAATCAACTGTACCAGCATCAGCGAGTTGTACAGCCCGAACGCGTCGGCAATCTGCTGCGCGGTCTTGCGAATCTGCTCGCGTACCGCCTCGGTTTCCGCCACAGGGAAACGGGTGCGGAAAATAACGAACTTATCGTCGTCGGCGATTTTATCGCTGTACGCCATCGACAGCACGTGCGCTTTGCCGTTTTCGACCTGCACGTCCACCGTGACCTCTTCGCCGACGATGTATTCCTCAACAATCGCCGTCTTGGTGCGGCTAAGCTGTACCGCTTCGTCGAATGCGGGGCGAAGCTCCTCTTCGTTGTAGGCTTTTTTCACGCCCTTGGAGCTGTTGCAATCCACCGGCTTGACGATGACGGGATAGCGAAGCCCTGCAATCGCCGCCGCATCAAACTCCGCCAAAATGACGTGCTTCGCGGTGGAAATATCGTTCGCCTCGAACACTTCCTTCATATACGATTTGTTGGTGACGTTCAAGGCGGTTTTGTGGTCGATATAGCAGGGGAGACCCAGTGTCTCGGACACCTGTGCCACCGTCAGCAGTGCCTGGTCGGTGCAAGCGGTGATGAGGAAATCCACCTGCTCCTTCTTGGCAACGTCGGTGATGGCGGCGATGTCCAGCGTGGAAACCTGGTAAAACAAGTCGGCATACGGTTTTGCTACGGGTTCGGGATAGTAGTCGGCAAGCACCGTCACGATGCCGCGGCGGCGCAGCTCGTTGAGCAGCGCAATCTGCGGATAACCGCCGGCGAGGACCAAAGCCTTCATAGAATGTAGCCTCCTTGTTACAATACGGATGGGTTATGCGTGGTTTTTCTTGTTGCGGCGGCGCTGCAGAATCTGCAGTACCAGCTTGAACGGACGCGGGCGCAGAATGACGGCCAGCGCAACGTACACCGCCACGCCCACAACAATCTGCAGCACCAGCGTGAAGAACGGATGCAGACCGATGAAGTTAACAGCCAGCACGCACACGAGCATAATGACAGCCATCACAAAGCTCGGCAGGATATCGCGAATTTGTTCGCGGTAGGCGTAACCAATCAGCTTCTTGTTGGGGGTTGCGTTGACAAAGCAGCTGAGCACCGTGGTGATAATACCGGTCAGCGCAATAGCGATGGGAGAATCAAAGAACATCACAGCGGCGACCAACGTGACAAGACCGTAGGACTTCTTGATAATCTCCAGTTTAAGGAACAGGTCGCTGCGTCCGACGGCGTTGATTGCCTGCAGGTTGCAGCTGTGAACCGGATAGAATGCAAACGAGAAGCAGTAAATCTGCAAGAACGGCACGCACGGCAGCCACTTTTCGGTGAGCAGGAGCAGCACCAGCGGCTCGGCAATACCTGCGAGTCCCGCCATAAACGGGAAGATAACGAATGCGGAAAGCGTGATGGAGTTTTGCATCAGCGATTTGACGCGATACTTATCGTCCTGCTCCGCCGCCATCGCGGGCAGCATTACGCTTTGCACAGCGCCGTTGACGGCGTTGATGATAAACTGCGGAAATTGCTTACCACGATTATAGTAGCCCAGCATATCGCTGTTATACTTCACGCCGATAACCAAACTGCGCAGGTCCTGATACAGCGTATCAATCAGACCCGACACCAAGAGCTTCCAACCGAAAGCAAACAGTGCGGCGACGCGCTTCAAATCACAGATAAAGCGCGGACGGAAACGCACGGTAAACCACATCACCATACAGGCGATGAAGATGTTGAGCATCGTCTGAGCGACCAGCGCCCAGATACCGCCGCCTTGGTAGGCGATAAAGATACCCACAGCACCCGAAACCACAATACCGCCGATGTTGCTGAAGAACACCTTTTTGAAATCCATCTTGCGGCTGGTTTTGGCAAGCTGAACCGAGTTCAGCGCACCGGGGAACAGCATCAGTGCCAACACGCGGAACGGCACCACGATATCCGGCATACGATAGACCGACGCAATCAGCGGTGCGGAGAAGAACAGCACACCGTACAGCACACCTGCCACACCGAGGGAAACCCAAAAGACCGAGGAGTAGTCGTCATCGGTAACGTTTCGGTTTTGTATCAATGCGGTGTTAAAGCCGTTTTGGATAAACACGTTGGCCAGCGTGATGAAAATAATCATCAGCGACAGAACGCCGTAGTGTTCGGGATCCAGCAGGCGGGCAAGCACAATTTGCAGAACAAACTGCACGCCCTGGACGCCGAATCGTTCGAGCAGCTTCCAAAGCAGCCCGCTTCCGATTCTGTTATCCGTAAGACCGACCTCCTTTTCAGACTGACGGTGTGTTACCGCGCACGAGCGGCTTCACGTACCCGACGGACAAGCCCCTTGGTGAAGGGAAGGTAGTAAACCAGTTGATAGCACAGCTTTTCCGCTTTCGGCATCGCGCGGAACAACGTGCGATACGGCGCGCTGCGCATAGTTTTAACATCAAAGTTTGTTTTCAGAATGGAAAACTCGCGGCGCAGGATATCGGCGCTCACGGCATCGTGATACCGCTGTTCGGTAAACGCATCGAACTTATCCAGCACCTCGATAAAATTCCGCATATGCGCCACGCGATAGGAAAGATCGCGGCGGACGCGGGACGACCAGCTGCCAACGCTGTTCATACGATAGCAGGACATAGTCTCGTCCATAAAGTAGACATCGCCCAGATGGCCGAGATACAAAAGGCGTACCACGTCGCCCGAAGCGGCAATGCGCATAAACTCCGGCACTTCCGTCAGCGAAACGTACGGCTCGCTCTTGTAGAAGTAGCTGCTCGTCTGGAACGGATAGCTTTTGCCGGAGAGAATGTTATCAATCATTTCCCGACCGTCCAGCACACCGAGCGCCATTTCCGCAGGGGGAAACATTTTGCCGTTGGGCGTGCCGCTCTCGTCCACGCCGCGCACGCGATGCACGCAGATGGAGCATTCGGGATGAGCCTCCATAATATCAAACTGCTTTTGCAGTTTGTTTTCATCGCACCAGAAATCGTCGCCCTCGCACAGGCAGAAGTACTTGCCGCGTGCACGGGGATACTGATGGGCGAAGTGGATGTTGATGCGCTGAGAATGCTGATTTTGCGTCTGGTAGATGGGACGGATGATATCCGGATACTTTTCCTCGTACTCGCGGATGATGGCCGCCGAACCGTCGGTGGAGGCATCGTCGTGGATGAGCACCTCGAAACGGAAGTTGGTCTTTTGCGCCAGCACGCCGTCCAGACAGTTGCGCAGATATTTCTCGTGATTGTAAACCAAGCACGAAACACTTACCATAATGGGTTCCATCGTTGCATCCTCCGTGTGTCAGCGGTTGGCGGTCGGGTTGCGTTTGAACAGCTTTCCTATCTTGCAAAACAGCGGTTCAAACGAGGGTATTTTCGGAAGCACCCACAGCATAAAGGAGAAGAGAATTACCGAAAATACCGAGTCGTTACGCAGAATCGGCACGTTGGTCAGGCGCAGCGTAATCTGCACCGCCAGCAATACGCTGGTGACCTTGCCGTAGGGAGCGTAGGTCTTGTCAAAGAACAGGAACAAGCCGCCGAGCAACGCGGGGTAAACAATCACGCCGAGCGCACCGAAGTGCATATACGCTTCGGCAAACATACCGGTGTTCGGTGAAGCAATCAGACCCTCGAAGTACTGCGCATTGATGATGTGCAGCGGAGAGGAGGCATACGCGGAGGGGATAATATCCTGCAGCAGGAAAGTGTCCTGCGACCAGAAAATCTTGGCGTGTTCGCTGAAGTAGTCGTAGTACAGCGTGTTCATAAGCGAGGGGATGTACATCTCGCGGCGGACAAGCAGCATAAACAGCGAGCTGGAGCCGCGCACAATCACCGACAGAGTACACACCGCCATCAGCAGCAGCATACACACTTCCAGCAACCGATCGAAGCGGTCGATGAGCTGCAGCTTGTAGCAGAGGAACAAAAACACTACCGCCGCCACAAGGAACAACTTGCTCTTGTCGGAAGAGACGGAGAACATCGACAGAATGCACAGCACCGCCAGGATAGCCGAACGCGGACGCTTGTTTATCAGCGATGTCAGCAGATAGAACGGCACGACGAAGGTGGCGAGGTTGCGCAGGATAATCAGACAATAAGACCACGGCGTGCCGGCGATGCTTTCCAGATAAATCTGGTACTCGGAGCGGTTGCCGTAGACGTCGCCGCTTTCCAGCGACAGCGAGAAGGACAAGCCGTTGTACAACAGCTTGTGAATGATAAACAGCACGCATATCGCGGCGCAGAACAGCTGCACATTAAAGCAGAGCGCCGGCGAGACGGCAGGCTGCTTTTGCGGTTTCAGACGATTGTCGCGGCGCAGCTTGGGCAGCAGGCACAGGGTAATAGCGGTCAGCAGCAACAAAATGAAATAGATGTTGCTGAGGAAGAAATACCCGAACGAGGTGTCGCAAAGGGAAAACGCCGAGTTGATCGGGATGTAGTAGACGATAAACAGGAAATGCATCAGCAGCCGCACAAAGCGGTTGGGAATCGGCAGCTTGAGGTACAGATAGGTCAGCGGCAGGAACACAGCGGTGCCGAAAATCTCTTTCCAGAAAGTGAAATCCACGCCGTAATCGCGCGTGCCGACGTAACCGTGGTGCGTCAGCACGACAACGGTCAGAATCATATACAGATACTTGATAGCGGTCAGCGTAGCGAACCGATACCAAAACGGAGTTTCCTTGCCGACAAGGCGGTTGCAGACGCGCAAAATGCCGTCTTTAACACGTCCCAACTTCGGTGCTTTACTGTTGGTGGCCATCTGTTACCCTCCTTTCGCCGTTGCGTTAAACAATCACAGAGAGGCGCCGCTTACCATCATCTTGTAAGCGTCCCACAGTCCCATACCGTACTTGCCGTGATGGCGGACAGCGTCCTGCAGACACAGGAAACGCCACAAACGGCGGGACAGGGTGCGGTATAAAGCGCCCTGATCGCGCAGATACTTTTCATCGTAGCCGTTATTCCAGCTGGACTCGCGTTCTTCGGTCAGCTCGGCAATGTAATAGGGGACAGCGTAAATCTTCAGTCCCTTTTGCAGGCACGCGCCGAGGAACAGGTTGTCCTCACCGTGGCAGTGCGCGGTGCCGCCGCCGAAGCACTGGTTGAAGTAAATGCCGTTTTTCTGAACCGCGGCGTTGCGGAACGCCACACGCGCCGTGCCATAGCGCAGGAAGTTGAAAAACGTCACGCGCGAGGCCTTCTGAATCACAGCGCGCTTGGGCGTTTTCTCAATCAGGTTGAAAATCAGCACGTCTGCCTGCGGAAACTCTTCGAACGCGCGGGTCACGGTCTCGACGTAGTTGTCGCAGTAGCGCATATCGTCATCGGCAAACAGGCAAATGTCGCCGGTGGCGCGCATCAGCGAGTTGTTGCGATTCAGTCCAACACCGCGCTCGGCAAAGCTGAGGTAGGTGATAGCATGTCCGTTCCACTCGAAAGACTGCACGTCGTTTTCGTCACACTGGTTTCCCACGATGGCGTCACTTTGAATGTTCATTTTCTTCAGCAGCGAGGTATCGGTCTGATGCATCGCCGCAACCAGTACTTGTACTTTCATAACAACGTCCTCCACAGGTCAGAATCGCGTGATTTCGCGGTTCGTTGGACACGGCTTTCGGCAGGGGTTCACGCCTTGGTTTCCGCAAAACCCCATAAAATCCCAATATCTCATATAGTATAGCATAGTATATCCAAAAAGGCAAGCAGTTTGATGTTCAATACGCCGCCAAAACGCACAAACAGAGCCCATTGCAAAGCAAGGACTCTGTGAGGTATCAGCGATGCTCCGTCAACAGGCGGATGGCATACGCGGCATATTCCGAAAGATACTGTCCGCGGCGGGTGATAATTACCGGTTGACGGGTGAAAACGTTGTTTTTCAGAGGGAACAACGCCACACCGTCGGCGGCCTCGTCGCGGGTGAATTGCAAGGGGAGAAGGGTGGCGCCGATACCGGCACAGGCCATAGCGCGAGCGGTGGTGATACCCACCACCTCCATAGCGATATGCGGCGTGAAATCCGCGGCGGCGCACAGCGAATCCAGCAGATGGCGCATCTCCTGCGTTTGTCCCACCGTGACGAACGGCAGATGGCGGCAGTCGCTGATGTCCAGCGGCGTGCCGGCGGGGGGAAGCCCCTCCAACATGGTGTCGGGAATGGCGATGGCGAGTGTGTCGGGCTCCAGACAGACGACATCCAGCATGGATTCGTCCACAGGCAGATTGACGATGGCGAAATCGTAAGCGCCCTCGGCAGCCTCGCGGCGAAGAACATCACTGCCCAACTCGCACAACGTAATCTGAACGTCGGGATATTTCTCTTTGAACTTGCGGATGATGCGCGGCATCAGATACACACTGCGAAACGGCGAGATACCGATGGTCAGCCGTCCGCGCGTGCCGTCGCAAAATTCTTCCATCGACCGCTTGAGCTGATCCTCGCGGTACAGCATATCCTGCGCCGCACGGATGAAATGCTCTCCGGCAGGGGTCAGTGCCAACGGTGTGCGGCTGCGGTCAAACAGTTTGACACCCAGTTCTTCCTCCAGGTGCAAAATCTGCTTGCTCAGCGCCGGTTGGGAGATACCGAGCTGCTCTGCCGTCCCCGAAAAGCTCAGCGACCGCGAAAGCTCGACCGCGTAATGCAATTGCCGTGTATTCATAAAAGCCTGCCGCCTTTCCGAAAGAATACGTTCATACCTACACTATACTCCACCGCCGCGAGTTTTGCAAGCGAAACCGCCAAAAAACACTCTCCTCACCGCGATTTTTCACCCCAAAAAAGGGTGTTGACAAATGAAAAATATCGGTTATAATATAACTCGTAAGAAATAAGCGTCATAACTTTTTGAGAATAAGGAGGAAACCCTATGCCTAGTTCGCTGATCTACCTCGGAATTATGCTGGCGGTCATCGTGGTGTGGTTTGTGCTGGTCAAGCGCCCGGTATACGAAGCGGTGCTGCTCAGCTTTGTGCTGCTGCTCGCCATCACCGGCACCTGGAGCAACGTATGGGTGTATGTGGAGGATGCGCTGTCCACCTCGCTGTTGTATTCGATGGTGGCGTTTGTGGCGATGTCCATTATCCTGACCAAAACCAAGATTATTGACAGTTGCATTGCGATTATCCTGTCGCTCATCGGTCGTATCCGCGGCGGTGCGGGTTACACGGCGGTCATTGCCAGCTCGTTTATGGGTGCTTTGTCCGGTTCGGGCCCCGGCAACGTTATGGCAACGGGTGCGTTGACCATTCCCGCGATGAAGCGTTCCGGCTTCCCGGCGGAACTGGCGGCAAATGTGGAAAGCAATGCCAGTTATATGGGCAATATGATTCCGCCGTCCTCCAACATTGTGGCGGCGCTCGGTGCGTTTGCGGCGGTGTATCCGACGGTGGAAATGACCACCGGTCAGTTCTGGATTATCCTGTGGGGTATTGCGCTGTGGTTCGTTCTGCAGCGACTGGTGATGGTCTGGGCGTTCTGCCGTTACTACAAAGTGAAGCCGATGACTCGCGAGGAACTGCCCGACATCAAAACCACGCTGAAAAACGGTTGGCAAGGCCTGCTGCTGCCGGTCATCATCCTGCTGCCGTTCGTACTGGACTATCTGCTGAAAGACACCTTCTTCACCGACCGCCTGGGTGCGGCGGGTGCGAAAGCGCTCTCGTCCTCCATCTTGCTGTTCATCGGTGGTCTGGCTTCGGTGTATGCCTGTCTGATTGCGAAAAACAAGAAGGATTTCACCCCGCACAAGATTGCCGTTATCTTCGGCAACGCGGTGAAAACCATCGCTCCTGCCATCGGCGTGTGCGTATTCGGTTATATGATCGGTTCGCTGTTCAGCGACCTGAACGTCGCCGAAGAAATGGGCGCGATTATTGCCGGTTGGAGCTTCGGTAAACTGGGAACGGTCATTGCGATTTGTGCCATCACCTGCTTTATGGGTATGGTGGTTCCGGGTTCGTCGCTGGTGGTTATCTTTGGCCCGGCGTTCATCACGGTGCTGGCAGGCGTCGGCTGTAACCCGGTGCTGGTCGCGGCCATGCTGCCCTGCATCTGCGGCGTTATGTGCGGTATTACGCCGCCGCTCGGATTGGGTATGTACGCCGGTATGACGCTTGCGGAATCGGATTTCGGAAAGACATTCCGCAACAACCTGTGGTGGGTTGCCGCTCAGTTTGCGTTGCAGGTCGTTGTGCTGATGGGCTGGCTGCCCATTATGGGACTGTAAGGAGGGAACACAAATGAAAGCGATTGCGAAGAAAATTTCGGCGGTGCTGCGCATTGTGTTCGGCTACGGCATTATGATTTGTCTGTTTGCCGGTGCGCTTATGTTCCTTGGTTATATGGCGGCGCTGATTATCGGCGGCGACACGGCGGCGGAAATCTGCCGCGTCATCAGCGAAGAGATTACGCCGGTGATTATCAAAGCCTCCACCATCCTGGTGCTGCTGGGTCTGGTTGTGATGTACCTCAACGGCGAGACCGCGCTGACGGCGGACAAGAAAAAGGCCTCCAAGCACAAGGGCGAAATGTAAATCCAAAAAACAAGCGGAGCAGGATGCGTATCCTGCTCCGCTTTTTTTCGATTATTTCAGGTGGAACACCTTGATGAAGCACCAGTAGGCCACGTGGAACGCCGAGCGGAACACATTCAGATGTTCCAAATCGCGGTAAACAATCCAGTGGTACTTGATGAGCTTGAACTTGTTGCTGGAGATGGAACCGCTGCGAACGCGGTAGTACATCAGCACCTCGGGGAGGCCGTAGACGTATTGTTCTTTCTTCAGCATTTTCAGCCACAGCGCATAGTCGTTGCGTTTGCGGATGTTCGGCACGGTAAACTTACCCATCTTCTTGACGCTGTACATCACGGTGGAGTTGCCCACGGGGTTGTCCAGTAACAGACGGTTGTAGTTGGTTTTGGGGATGCAGCGCTTGATTTTGCCAAGCGGCTCGCCCTGCTCGTTCACCTGTGCATAGGAGGTGCAGGTGAACGCGTAATCGTTGTCGCGCATAAACGCGACCTGACGCTTAAGCTTTTCGGGATGCCACAAATCGTCGCTGTCCAGAAACGCCATAAACTCACCCTCGGCGTGCTCCATCGAGACGGTACGCGCCACCGCCGCGCCCGAGTTCTTTTCCAAGCAGAAATAGCGGATACGGGGATCCTCGGCGGCCAGTGCGGCAACCACTTCTTTGGTGTTGTCGGTAGAGCAATCGTCCACCGCCACGAGTTCCCAATCGGTGTACGTTTGCGCCTGCAGCGATTTCACCGTTTCCGTGATAAACGCCGAGCAGTTATACAGCGGCATAATGACCGAAACCAAGCCGTCTTTCATTTCCAAACCCCTCCGAACAAATCGTGATACAACCATAGTGTATCCCGTTCGATTCATTTGACCCGTACAGTATAGCACATACCGTCGAAAAAGGCAAGCCTTTGAAGAGGGAGAAAAGAGCAAAAAGAAGCAGCTCTTGACCGGATGTTTCTTTACACACCTTACTCGGTCAAGAGCTGCTTCTGCTCGCTCTTAATATCTAACATACTTTGGATAACCTCTCTTTCTGCAGGATGGCCTTCGTGTGTTTGCCCGACGTTGTCAATCGTTTGTCTGTCTCTCGAAAAGCGAGTGTCTTTGCGATCGTCTGATGCACTACCGAAGGCTATATGGCGTATCCGGTACCCTGAACAGCGAGATTCCCTTTCATATCATCGTATTTGCGTTCTTGCAACGCAGCGGCCGATGCTGTGATTTCAGGAAACCGGAGGTTCACTCGTTCATTGGACTCACCCTTTCTTCCTTGCACCTTCACTATACCACAGAACCACACCTTTTTCAATAGACGGATTGTACAAATATATCAACAATTATTTGTTTAAACTGTAGAATTTTATATCAAATGCACAAAAGTTATTGACATTCCTCCAAATCCCTGCTATACTGTAACTGTTGTTTTCGTAAAAAAGCCGCCCCGTGGAGGGGCGGCTTTTCTTTTGTTATTTCACACCGGAGAAGGTCAGTGAGGTGTCAGCGATGACCGTTTTGACATTTTCTTTGATTTTGGATGTCGCGACACGCTTCATCAGTTCTTCGTAGTACACATCGTCGTCGATGGGGAGAGAAACCTCCCGGTGCAAGAAAGAGGACAACTGAATGGCGTTGGAAAGCATCGTACCGTTCAGGCCCTCGCGACCGTCGGCAATGAGCCGGCCCTCGCCGCGGATGGTCTCTGCCCAGGCTTTGGCGACAATGGCGTGCGGATCTTCCGGCACATCACCGGTATATTCCGATTTCGTGAATTCCGGCACACCAAACGGTTTGGTGGTTGTTTTGGTGAACTCGGGTTCGGCCATATCGTATTCCGTGATGTACAGCGTCATATCCTCGACGATGAACCGTGCTTTGTCCATCTGGATTTCCAGACGATTGCTGCCGCAGGCATCGCCGGTGCTGGTGATAAACACACCGGTAGCCCCGTTTTCAAACTCCATATATACGGAGACGTCGTCCTCGGTCTCGATGTCGTGCCATTTGCCGAGGTGAACGCGCGACTGCACCGTCACAGGCATACCGCAAATCCACTGCAGCAAATCCAGCTGATGGGGGCACTGGTTCATCAGCACCGCACCGCCTTCACCTGCCCACGTGGCGCGCCACGCGCCGGAATCGTAGTACGCCTGCGGACGATACCACGAAGTGATGAGCCAGTTCATACGCCGCATCGCACCGTATTCGCCGGATTGTACCAGCTCGCGCAGCTTGCTGTACACACCGGTGGTGCGCTGATTGAACATCATACCGAACACCACATCGGGATGCTCGTCTGCCACACGGTTCATTTCTTTGACCTGCTTCGTGTACACACCGGCAGGCTTGTCGACCATCACGTGGATGCCGCGTTTCATACATTCGATGGCATAGGTGGGATGGTCGTAGTGCGGCACGTTGATCATACACGCCTCGATTAAACCGCTGTCCAGCATCGCGATGGCATCGTCAAAGCGCGCCGCCTGCGGCACCGTCTCTTCTGCCCACGCAAGGCGGTCGGGGTCGATATCCGCCACTGCCACAATCTCAATACCCCACTCGGGACTTTCGGTAAAGCGCTTGGCGTAGCCGCTGCCCTGGTTACCGATACCGATAATACCGACTTTCAGCATACTCATCAAAATCCTTTCGTTTTCAAATACCGATAGCTTCTGGCAAGGCAGTCGAACGGATCGTCGTCGTAGCAATCGTCCTGTTCGACCAGCATATACTCGACACCCGAAGCTTCTGCGGCGGCAAACACGGCATCAAAATCGATGGTACCCTCGCCAACCACCGCCATCTTTTCGTCGGGGGTGATGTCCTTCAGGTGGATGCAGGGCAGTCGTCCCGCAAGCGAGCGAATCCACGCCGCAGGATCTTCACCGGCTTTGGCGGCCCAGTAGGTATCGAACGTAAATCCGAGCTGATCCTCGGGGAAGGTGTTCGCCAGCGTCCGCAAATAGTATTCGCCGCTGTCGTCTTTGGTGAATTCCACGGCGTGGTTGTGGAACATAAAGTACTTGCCGTTCTGCTTCAAAGCAGCCGACACATCGTACAGCTCTTCTGTAAAATCGCTCGGCGTCTTGCCGTTATAGAACGGATAAGACCCCAGTCCGACACAGCGGCATTCCAGAACATCGTGATCCGCGGCGACCTTGGCAGGATCGTCCTTCAGCTTGTCAAGCGGGATGTGAGTCAACACGCAGGTGAGTCCGTTTTCGTCCAACACGCCCTTCAGCCATGCAGGGTCGTATTCGCACACACCGGAGACTTGCACGTACTCGTATCCGATTTCCGCGATACGTTTCAAGGTGTTTTCCAGTTCCTCGGTGGTTTTGCAAAAATCACGAACCGTAAAAAGCTGTGCACCGATTTTCATAAGCTGTTACCTCCCGCAAAAGTTGTAAATTGTTCGCTGAACTCTCGCAGAGCGGTGTCGTTATCCGGCTCGGCAGCGCCCTCCAACACAATGCGACCGCCATAGGCGAGCTTCGTCAGTTCCGCAGCAATGGCCGCCACTTCATCGGCGTGGCAAAGCAGGGGGATTTTTCTCTCGGCTGTTGCCATATGGATGTGGCGCAGATAACCGTCGGTATCCACCACATCGGAAAACGGTTCGCTTTCCTGTGCCATATGGTAGAAATCCGCCACGCAACCGACGCGG
>JAZODA010000082.1:0-3614 GCA_045596745.1 Acutalibacteraceae bacterium | reverse complement strand
GCTCCTACCCTGCACCGTCTGGGTATTCAGGCGTTTGAGCCGGTACTGGTTGAGGGTCGCGCCATCAAGCTGCACCCGCTGGTTTGTACCGCTTTCAACGCCGACTTCGACGGCGACCAGATGGCTGTTCACGTACCGCTGTCTGCCGAAGCGCAGGCCGAAGCTCGTTTCCTGATGCTGGCCGCCGGCAACCTGCTCAAGCCGTCCGACGGACGTCCGGTTGCTGTTCCCACGCAGGATATGGTTCTCGGTTCCTACTACCTGACCATCGAGAAGCCCGGTGAACCCGGTGAAGGCAAGGTCTTCCGTGACGAGAACGAAGCGATGATGGCATACGCCGACCAGGTTATCGGTCTGCACGCCAAAATCCGCGTTCGCCGCACCATGGAAGTCGGTGGCAAGACGCAGTCCCGTCTGGTGGAAACCACCATCGGCCGCATCATCTTCAACCAGCCCATTCCGCAGGATCTCGGCCTGGTCGAGCGCAAGACCGACGACGATATGTTCCTCTATGAGGTCAACTACAAGGTCGGTAAGAAGCAGCTGTCCCAGATCATTGACAAGTGCATCAAGGTGCATGGCCCCGCCCGCACCTCCGAAGTACTGGATGCCATCAAGGCACAGGGCTATAAGTATTCGACTCGCGGCGCTCTGACCGTCGCCGTCGTGGATGCCTCCATCCCGCCGGAGAAGAAGCAGCTCATCGCCGACGCTGAAGCTACGGTTGATCAGATCACTGAGCTGTACAACCAGGGTCTGCTGTCCGACGAGGAACGCTATCAGATGGTTATCCGCACCTGGAACGATACCACCGATAAGGTTACCAAGGCGCTGAACAGCAACATGGATCCGTTCAACCCGATCTATATGATGTCCGATTCCGGCGCTCGTGGTTCCATCGCTCAGATTCGTCAGCTCGCCGGTATGCGTGGTCTGATTGCCAACACCTCCGGTCGTACCATCGAGGTTCCGATTCGTGCCAACTACCGTGAAGGTCTGAACATTCTGGAATACTTCATCTCCTCCCGTGGTGCTCGTAAGGGTCTGGCCGATACCGCTCTGCGTACCGCTGACTCCGGTTACCTCACCCGCCGTCTGGTCGACGTTTCGCAGGATGTCATCATCCGCGAGGACGACTGCGGCACGCACGAGGGTATCGAAGTGTACGATATCAAGGACGGCAAGGAAATGATCGAACCGCTGACCGAGCGTCTGGTTGGTCGTTATCTGGCCGAGGACTTCGTGGATCCCACCACCGGCGAGATCGTTGTGGATCGCAAGACCATGATGACCGAGGCTCATGCCAACAAGCTGGTTAAGGAATACGGCGTCGAGCGCATCAAGATTCGTTCTGTGCTGACCTGTCAGGCTGCTCAGGGTGTCTGCGCCAAGTGCTACGGCTCCAACCTGGCTACGGTGGACCCGGTTACGGTCGGCGAAGCCGTTGGTATCATCGCTGCTCAGTCCATCGGTGAACCCGGTACTCAGCTGACGATGCGTACCTTCCACACCGGTGGTGTCGCATCTGCCGAAGATATCACGCAGGGTCTTCCCCGCGTTGAAGAACTGTTCGAAGGCCGCAAGCCGAAGTCGCTCGCTATCATCTCCGAAATCGACGGTGTTGTCCGTCTGGGCGAAGAGAAGAAAAAGCGCGTGATTTACATCACCTCCACCGATGCCGAGAATCCCGACGAGCGCAGCTATCCCATCTCGTTCGGTTCCCGCATCCGCGTGCAGGATGGCGATATTGTCAAGAAGGGCGACCGCCTGACCGAGGGTTCCATCAACCCGCACGACATTCTCGCTATCAGCGGTGCCGAAGCGGTTCAGAACTACCTGATTCAGGAAGTGCAGCGCACCTACCGTATGCAGGGTGTTGACATCAACGACAAGCACGTTGAAGTCATTGTGCGTCAGATGATGCGCAAGGTCAAGGTCGACGAGGCCGGTGACACCTACCTGCTGGCGGGCGCTATGATCGATCGCAGCCAGTTCGATGAAGAGAACGCCCGCGTGCGCGCTCGCATCGATGCCGGCGAAGTTCATCTGCAGGAAGCCACCTGCTCCCCGGTTCTGCTGGGTATCACGAAGGCTTCTCTGGCGACCGACTCCTTCCTGTCTGCCGCTTCCTTCCAGGAAACCACTCGCGTGCTGACCGATGCCGCCATCAAGGGCAAGGTTGACCCGCTGCTGGGCCTGAAGGAGAACGTCATCATCGGTAAGCTCATCCCCGCCGGTACGGGTATGCAGATTTACAACGATGTGGACGTCATCAACACCCACGCTTCCAGTGACGATCCGTATGTTGCCGCTCTGCGCAGCATGCTGGAGGATAACGACGAAGCCGAGGCTGAAGTGATCGAGGAAGCTGCTGAGGAAGCAGAATCCACCGACGCTGAATAATCGCACAAAAGCGTCCCTGCTCCAAACGGAGCAGGGACGCTTTCTTTATGTCTGTCACGGTGATTTGTGTCTTTACATTTGTCGGTTTTTCTGTTAAAGTAATACTGTAACAAAGGAGGCGCTGTACTATGAAGAGTGTGAAAGACTATGTGCTGACCATCCCGGATTTTCCCGAACCGGGTATTATGTTCCGCGATTTGACCTCGGTGCTGCAGGATGCCGACGGCTTTCAGCTGGCGATTGATGAAATGCTGAACCTGTTGGACGATGTGGATTTCGATGTCATTGCCGGTGCGGAGTCCCGCGGATTTATCCTCGGCGCCCCTCTCGCCTACAACCTCGGCAAACCGTTCGTGCCGATTCGCAAGCAGGGCAAGTTGCCCCGTGAAGTGGTAAGCCAGGAATACGAACTGGAATACGGCTCTGCCGTCATCGAGATACACCGTGACGCCATCAAGCCCGGTCAGAAGGTTGTCCTCATCGACGATTTGCTGGCAACCGGCGGTACGATGGCTGCCTGTGCCAAGCTGGTAGAGGAACTCGGCGGCGAGGTCGCCTCCATCCTGTTCTTGATGGAACTGGAGGGTCTGAACGGTCGCAGCAAGCTGACCGGATACGACGTCAAATCCGTCGTATCCTACGAGGGCAAATAAAAAACAAGCGCTCTGCAGATTCTGCAGAGCGCTTTTCTTATTACTTCTTTTCCTTGTGATGGCCGAGCGCCGCCAGCATATGATGACGACGATGCTTTACTTCGTCGGAAATCGGATGAATTTCGCCCGCCTGCAGCAACGCCTGTCTGGTCATCAGCGGGCCGAACAGCTCATAAATCAGCACCGCAAACAGCGTAATGTTGCGGATAAGCTCGCCCTCTGCGCCAAGCTGCATCGCCGTGGTGCACATACCCAGTGCCACACCGGCCTGCGGCAGCAGCGTAATGCCGAGGTATTTGCAAATCTGCGGCTCACACTTGGTAAGACGAGCGCTGCCCATCGAACCGAAATACTTACCGAGCGAGCGAGAGATGATGTATGCCACACCGATACCCACAATCGCAACGTCGGTGAACACGCCGAGATCCAGTTCCGCACCGCTGATAACAAAGAACAACGCAAACAGCGGAGACGTCCATTTGTCGGAAGCCGCCATCAGGTCGTGCGACAGCGGACAGATGTTGCAGAACACTGTACCCAGCATCATACACACCAGCA
>JAZODA010000081.1:0-7791 GCA_045596745.1 Acutalibacteraceae bacterium | reverse complement strand
CCGACGACGTGATCCTGGCCCAGATGCGCAATCAGGCCCAGTTGGCCATCGATCAGGCAGACGTGATCATTCTGGTGACGGATATCCGTGCCGGTGTCACCGCCAATGACCAGTCGGTGGCGTCGATGCTGCAAAAGAGCGGCAAGCCCGTGGTCCTGTGCGTCAATAAATGTGACCGCATCGGTGCGCCGCCGGCAGAATTTTACGAGTTTTATAATCTGGGGTTGGGTGACCCTGTCGGTGTGTCCTCGCTGCACGGCACCGGCACCGGCGATTTGCTGGATGCGGTGTTTGAGTATTTTCCGCCCGAAGAGGAGGAAGAGGACGAAAGCGAAGTTATCAAGGTCGCGATTATCGGTAAGCCCAACGCGGGTAAATCCTCACTGGTCAACAAACTGGCAGGTGAGGAGCGCAGTATCGTTTCGAATATTGCCGGTACAACGCGTGACGCCATCGATACCGAAATCACCACGCCAAACGGCAAGTTCCTGCTGATTGATACCGCAGGCTTGCGCCGTCGCAGCAAGGTGGACGATGCCATTGAAAAGTACAGCATTCTGCGTGCGGAAATGGCGGTGGAGCGTGCCGATGTGTGCGTTATCCTGATTGACGGCACCGAAGGCTTTACCGAGCAGGACAGCAAGGTGGCAGGCATTGCTCACGAAAAGGGCAAGGCGTGCATCATTGCGGTTAACAAGTGGGATGCGGTGGAAAAGAACGACCGCACCATGACGCTGACCCGCAAAAAGCTGGAAAACGATTTCAGCTTTATGGCGTATGCGCCGTTTATCTTTGTGTCTGCCAAGACCGGCCAGCGTCTGGATCGCTTGCTGGAGCTTGTCAAATACGTCAACGAGCAGAACGCGATGCGCGTTTCTACCGGTGCGCTGAACGATGTGCTGGCACAGGCAACGGCGCGTGTGCAGCCGCCCAGCGACCGCGGTCGCCGTCTGAAGATTTATTACGTGACCCAGCCGTCCACGCGTCCGCCCACGTTTGTGTTCTTTGTCAACCGTGCGGACTTGTTCCATTTCTCGTATCAGCGGTATCTGGAAAATCAATTGCGTGAGACATTTGGCCTGGAGGGTACGCCGTTGCGGTTTATTATCCGCGAACGTGGCGATAAGAGCGGTAAGTAACGAAAGGGAGAACAGTATGATTTCGTTTTTACAAAACAGCTGGCTGGCTCTTTTGCTGGCAGCAATCGTTTCGTATTTGCTCGGCAGCATCAGCTTCGCCATCATCGTGACCCGCTGCTTTACCGGCAAGGATATCCGCTCCTACGGCAGCGGTAACGCAGGCGCGACCAACGTGCTTCGCTCGCAAGGCAAGCTGCCTGCGGCGCTGACGTTTGTCGGCGATTTGCTGAAGAGTATGCTGTCGGTGTATATTGGCGGTTGGCTGCTGCAGACGCTGCAGATGTCTCCTGCGACGGTTGCCGATGCAGGTCTGCTGATGTACAATCCCGAAAACCTGCGGCTCGTCGGCTGCTATCTCGCGGGTGTCTGCTGCATTTTGGGTCATCTGTATCCGCTGTTCTTCGGCTTCCGTGGAGGCAAAGGAGTAATGACAACGCTCGGAATGACGCTGTTCCTCGACTGGAAAACCGCACTGATTTTGCTGGCGATTTTCGCAGTGATTCTGCTGATTTCCCGTATGGTGTCTCTTGGCTCTTGTGTGGCGGCGATTCTGTTGCCTGTGGCGACGGGACTGATGCGTGGGCTGGTGTACGGTCAGGAATGGCCGACCGTCGCGTTCTGCACGGTGGTGGCATCGCTCATCGCGGTTATCGTTTTGATAAAGCACCGCACCAACATCAAGCGAATTTTTGAAGGCACCGAAAGCAAGTTGTGGTAAATGAAAAGGTCGATCATACCCAAACGGGTGTTGACCGACCTTTTATACTTTTATAAACTCGCCGTTTTGCTGTTTCCAAAGAATCGACGGCACCAAATACTGCGGCTGTGCGGGGCGTGTTCCGTTTGCGAGATAGTCAGTTGCCAGCCGAAGTGCTATGCGGGTCTGCTCCGCTAAGTTTTGCTGCACGACCGCCAGCACAGACTGCCGTTCCTCCATCTTTTTCAGTGTGGGGGACAGCTCCGTACCGACACAAACGGCACGGGTCTGACCGCGCAGCTTATGCAATCCGCGGCATACCTCGGCGGTTTGTCCGCTGGGGCAAAATACCAGTTCGGCGTTCGGCGCGTGTTCGCTGATGGCGCGTGCTGTCAGCGATGCGTACAGCTTGCTGTCGCCGGGTTCGGGCAACGAGACAACCGATGTAGCGAGACCGTCGGCAAACCCGCGGCAACGCGCATTCATATTGTGGTTTTCCGCTCGCTCGAACATCACAGTGCGTGCGTTCGGCATCTCGTTTGCCGCAAACTCGCCCAAAGCGACACCGTCGGCATACGCATCGGCACCGACATACACACTGCCGGGGAGCGGCGTGTATTCGCAAAGCTGGATAACAAGCGAGTGCTGTGCAATACGTGCTACCGTCTCGCATTCTTCCGTGTTCAGGTTGGCGGCGATAATCAAGACGGCGTTGTCAACCTCTGCCAAAGGCAGCAGGTAGGAACGCAGGGTTTCGTGCTGTGACAGCGAGGGGTAAAAGCTGAATTTCGCAGGGGGAGAAAAGGTGTAGCCGTTGAACACCTCGAACGCCTGATGCCAGAAGTATTTGGGGTTATCCGGCAGGATGACGTGAATGCGATGCGAGCCATCGGCGGAGGGGGTCAGGGCATCTCTGGCGCGGATGACTGTTTGCCGTGTTTCTTCGGCAATACCGGCGCAGTGTCCCAATACGCGGCGCACGGTGGACACACTGGTGCCGCTGGTTTCGGCGATGCGGCGCAGTTCGTCAGAATTCACAAAACCCCTCCTTCACTTTTGTTGACCCTGTACATCGACAAACGCGGTGTTCTAAGGTATCTTGATTGTAGCATGTCAAATATCTTTTGTAAAGGAAGATTGGTATGTCGCAGCTGAGAATGTACAAATATATGGATGCTCCGTGCGAGTGCGAGGTATCCTTTAACGGATTTACCTATCGCAGCTACAACGGCAGCGAAGCCGACCGCGAAGCATGGGTCGCTATCTGCCGCCACGGCGAGCTGATGGAGGGTGAGGAAAACGCGTTTGAGCGCTACATCACCGCGGCAAACGGCTATCGTCCCGAATCGGTGTTTTTCATTCTGGATGGGGAAGAGCCTGTCGCCACGACCACGCTGTTGCTTCAGGACGGTCAGCTTGGTGTTGTGCACATGGTCGCGGTGCGTCCCGACTATCTCGGTCGCGGCCTTGGTAACTATCTTAACCGCATCGCGCTGGCGGAAGCGAGCCGTATCGGTTGTGTCGGCGTGCGCCTGACCACCGATGAATGGCGCGTTCCTGCGGTGAAGAGTTATCTGAAATACGGCTTCCGTCCGGTGCTGTATGAAGAGGATATGGAGGGACGCTGGACGGCGTTCTTCAAAGAACACGGCTATACCAATATGCTGGTGACCGATGCCGATTTCAAGGCGCAGAAGGTCATTAACGAGGATAACACGGGCAAGCTGCGCATCGGTATTTTCGGCGCCTTCCGCGGCAGTGACATTGCCCACGCCGCCACCATCAGTAACAAAGCCTATATCACGGCGGTGTGCGATAACAACCCCGAGCGGTTGGAGGCGATTAAGAAGTACTGCAGCGTGGAAACGCAGTATTTCACGGATTTTGACGAGTTTATCGAAGCGCCGATGGATGCGGTGGTGCTGTGCAACTATTTCCCGGAACACGCGCCGTACGCCATCCGTGCGATGAAGAAGGGCATCCACGTTGCCAGCGAAACGCTGCCGGCGGTCACGATGCAGGAGTGTGTGGAACTGTGCCGCACGGTGGAGGAGACCGGCTGCATTTATATGCTGCTGGAGAATTACGCCTACTTCCCGGTTGTGCTGCGTATGAAAGAGGAATACGACAGCGGCGCGTGGGGTAAGGCGGTGTACACAGAGGGTGAGTATGTGCACCCGATGTCTCCCGAAGAGTATGCTATGTTCACGCCCACGCCGACTCACTGGCGTGCGCTGATGCCGTCGGGATATTACCTGAGCCATTCGCTCGCACCGCTGATGTACATCACGGGTGCGACCCCGACGCGTGTCAACGCTCGCAGCATCTACACCGATGCGGTACGCGTGGAGCGCGAGGGCGAGCCGATTAAGGATGTGGCGTCGATTATGCTGTGCGGTATGGACGACAATTCGCTGGCCCGTGTGACGGGCTGGGCGAAGTTCGGCGGTCACGGCAACTGGTATCGTCTGTCCTGCGCCAAAGCCTGTGCCGAGACGGTGCGCGGCAACGAATTCCGCGCACAGGTGCGCAGCTGTGTGTGGGAAGAGCCGATTCGCGAACTGGATACGCCGTATCCGTTCGAAGCGGAAAAGGCGCGCTGCTTCTGGCATAACGGCGGCGACTATTACGTCACGGTGGACTTCATCGACTGCGTGAAAGAGAAGCGTCAGCCGTACCTCAACGTCTATCGTGCCGCGGCGATGGCGGCGGTGGGTATTTTGGGTTGGCGTTCCAGCCTGCACGACGGCGCCGAGTACAAGATTCCCGATTTCAGCAAGGAAGCCGAGCGTCTGCCGTATGAAAATGACACGGCATCTCCGTTCCTGGATGAAAACGGCGAGCGCAGCTACCCCTGCACCGTCTACGAGAAAGATAAGTTTGATATCTGATGTTCGCAGGGAGTGCGTCTTTTGACGCGCTCCCTGTTGCTTTTTGCGGCAGAGAATGGTATGATTAAGGAAAAGAGGTGAGTTCGTTGAAGCTGACGTTTTTGGGAGATATTATGGCAGAGCCGCCGGTGCTCAAAGCGGCGGCGCGACGCGGTGGCAAGTACGATTTCCGCGGCGTGTTTGCCCCTGCCAAAGCATTGCTTGCCGAGTCGGATATGGTGGTGGGTAACCTGGAAACACCACTGGCAGGCAAGGAGGCAGGGTATACCGATTCGCATATCTGCTTCAACGCACCGGATGAGTACGTCGACGCGCTGATTGATGCCGGTGTGGGACTGGTCTCCACCGCCAACAACCATACGTTTGACCGTGGATATGACGGTATGGAACGCACCATCCGCGTGCTGGATGAAAAGGGCTTGCCGCATACCGGTTCGTTCCTTCGCGGAAGCGAGCGCCCCGAAGCGTTCTATTTTGAAAAGGACGGCACGACCTTTGCGGTGATTGCCTACACCTACGGCACGAACTATGAGGGAAGCGGCGGTGTCTGTCTGGCAGAGGGCGAGTACGAGGGTACGGTAAATCTGCTGTGCTCGCAGAAGGCGGGTACGTATCTGCCGGGTGTGTTTCGCGACAGCGACTGGATGGATCGCCTGTTTGCGCGGCTGAAGTGGGTCAAGGATACCAATACACCGGGAAAACTGAAAAAGTTTTTTGGTTTGACCGCGACCTATTCGCGTGACGATGATCGGCTGGAGGGCAAGACCGACACGCCGTATATCGAGCAGATGCAGCAGGATATCCGTCTTGCCAAGCAAAAGGCGGACGTGGTGCTGTTTTATCCCCACGTCGGCGGTCAGTTTAACCTTAAGCCGGGCGCGTTTACGGAGTATATTGTGGATAAGGCGGTCGAAGCAGGCGCGGATGCGGTGATTGCGACGCACTCGCACATTCCGCAAAAGCTTGTTTTCAAAAACGGTGTGCCTTGCGCGTACTGCCTCGGCAACTACAATATGAACCCCAAATCATATCTGGCGATGCCGGAAATTCTGACGAACTATGGGTTCGCGTTGCACTTCTATGTGCAGGATAAAGCCATTCGGAAGGTAACGATTTCGATGATGCAAAACCGCGTGATGGCGGATGGGCAGATTGCGTCCTATCCGGTGGACGAACTGTACCAAACGCTGAAAAGCGAGCGGGAGAAGAAAGCGCTGGAGCGCGATGTTCGTCATTTGTACGGCCGCATTACCGGACGTATGCTGAACGAGGATATCATCCGCCGCGAATATGTGATAGAATAAAAACGCCCCGACAGGAAGAGACCTGTCGGGGTGCTTTTTAATAGATGCTGCGGTGCTTGCGGTAGTCGCGGGGAGAGAGGCCTTGAATGCTGCGGAACAAACGGCTGAAATACAGCGGATCATCCACGCCCAGCGTGTAGGAGATTTCCTGCACCGTCATGGTGGTGTCCTGCAGCAGAACGCAGGCTTTGCCTACCAGTTCCCGCAAACGGTAGCGGTGCGGGGAGAGCCCCGTATGCTGCTTGAACAGTGTGATGAAGTAGCACTCGCTCAGGCCGCATTTGGCGGCTTCTTCGGCGGTGTATAGCGGCTCTTCCGGAACGCGGCGCAGGCGCTCTGCCAATTCTTCGATGAACGGACGGTGCTTGTCGTGCGGCTGGGCGGTGTGGCTCAGCTGGCGCTCCAGTTCTGCCATCATCAAGAGCAGCTCGCCGCCGATGACGTGCAGATAGGTGCGGTTTTGCGGGGGTGCTTGCAGCATGGCGTTAATCTTACCGCCGATGACCGCGGCATCTTGCAAATCGAACACGGCAAACTCGGTAAAGCCGAGCTCGGTGAGTAACGTTGACGGTGTGGCTTCGGAAAAACTCAGCTGATAATACAGTGTCCCCGAGCCTGCGTGATAGGTGAAATATCCCGAGGCATTGTGGGGAAAGTAGACCAACTGACCATCGGTGGCGGTCAGCGAATGCTGCTCCGTTTCCGCTGTCAGACGACCGCGCACCACCAACAGCAGCAGATGGTTTTCGTTTTTGAATTTGGGGAAGGAAATGTCGTGATCGCTGTTTTCCGCGCAACCGAACGCCGATGCGTTCAGCGGCAACGGAAGCCTTTCATCACGCCGTGAAAGGCGGGGGAGGCGCAGACAACGGTTGTTTTTGTTGCAGGGGTCGGTGACGATATCCACATCGCAGGTTTGACCCGCGATACCTAAAATTTCGCGTTTCCAATTCGCATCGTAAATCGGGTCGTTCTTGGCAGCCTCGAAATCGCCGCCCTCGACAACCGAAATATGAGGGGTATCGGTACTGACAAGGCGCACGTTATCGATATACGTATCCTCCGCATCGGTAGGCAACCGTTCGCCCGGTTTCTTTACAAAAGCGATGCCCCATTCCGCAAACGAATTGACGGTATCGGTGTCGGACCCCGTGGTAAAGGGGATGGTGTGGCGTGTCCACACGGTGTTGTAATCGATGTAGTGCGAGCCGGAACCGACGGCGATGTTGTAGCCCGTAACGAAGATGTTAATCGGGCCGCCGTAGATGTCCAGCGACAGTTCGTACGATGTGTTCGGTTGCAGCTGTAACCCTTTGAGATACAAATCCATCTGGTTGTGCGTGATGCGGTTGTATCGAAACATAGTCGGTCACCACCCTTTGAGATTATTATAAAGGGATTTGGTGGGGTAAATCAATAGAAATCGAAAAATAATCCATATTTTTTAAAGAAAATGCCTGTTCTTTCTGTTCTTTTTCGTGATATACTCAATATGTAAACTTTGTGTTAATAGGAGGATGGCTTATGAAACGCTTGGTATCGGTGCTTTTGTGTGCCGTACTGCTGACCGTGACCTGCCTTGCCGGGGGCGTTTTGCCCGTGGTGGCGGAGGATACGATGGGTAGCGTTATCTTCGGCGGTGATTTTGAAGCCGCAGCAGGGGATGCCGTTTACAACACGAACTGGACGGCAGGTGTGTTTAAGGACAGCGCGACCAGTCCTGCCTGCACCATTGTGGAGGATACCTCCGGTGAATCGGC
>JAZODA010000080.1:0-53981 GCA_045596745.1 Acutalibacteraceae bacterium | reverse complement strand
TGTAATTGAAAAGAAATCCAAGCATAAATCTTTAGGCTTTACCTATGAGATCAACGAAATGTATCATACTTGTCTGTGTATTCTTTTTGCAACTCTTGAAATGCAACGCTATTCTTTAAAAGGAATTTCATGTTGTATGGGTTATGGTGATTATCCTATACAGTTTTAATTCTTGCCCCGCCTTGCGCGGGGCTTCGCTTTTTGTGTCCACAAAAGCAGTGCTTGTCAGGAAAAGAAGACGGACTTTCGGGACGCACAAACCAAAGGCTCCCTTGTGTAAAGGTAGGCTCTTTTCCTCCCGACAGTAAAACTATAAGGTGTAACACACTACACCTTGCGCGGCAGGCATATAAAAAGGAGTACGAACGAACTGTTCGTACTCCTTTTGCTTTTTCGGCAAGTCAAAACCTGCTTTATGGAAGGCACCCCTTCGGGCGGCTTTTTTATATCGTTTTTTCTTCGAGCAGGCGCTTAATTTTATTTTCCAGATACAGAACCGAACCTTCGTCCATTTCGTAGTATCCGCAAATCACCTCACCGTCGAAACGGCGAATCAGCTCTGCAATCGGGGTGCTGAAATACTTTTCATAAAACTTCGGAACAAGCAGCACTGTTTTGCCTTTGAGGTACGCCGCAACCGATGCTTCGGTAACGTCGGCAAGCGGCGACACAATCGTCGCATCCTCTGCATACGAGGAGCACGTCGAATAAAGCAGCTCGGCAAAACGAGGGCTGTATCCAATCACACCGATAGTCTCGCCGGGCGACAATTTGATAATCTTCGACAAGTAACGAGTGGACGGGCGCAGTGCCACACGGGCAATCTTCTTGCGCACAGGAAGCACACTTTCCAGATACTCCGCGTGCGAAGAGGTGGTAACAATCAAATCAAAATCTTCGCCCAGCTTATAGGGATATTCGCGGATGTTTTCCAGCGAGAAAGAATAGAGATCCACTCCGGATACGTGACGAAGCTGTTCCGACATCTGTGAGAGGTTTTCCGGGTTGCATTCAACAGCTGCGACCTTGACCTGCGCTTCTCCCTCGGCGCGTTCGCGCAGTTTGAGCGTCAGGAAAATGTTGATTTCCGCCGCCGACAGCCCCATATCCTCCAAGCGGTTCAGCATATCGTCAATCGCCGCCATCGCCCGTTCCTTGCGGCTTCCGGAATTGGCAGGCTGATACCGCACAAACGTGCCGCGGCCCTGCACCTTTTCCACCAATCCCGCGCGCTCAAGCTCATCATACGCACGCTTGATGGTGCCACGGGCAATGCCAAGTTCTTCGGTCATTTCCTGCACGGTGGGAAGCTGCTGCCCCGCAGTAAGTTCGCCTTTTTTCACAGCGGTACGAATCGCATCCACCAACTGGCGATAAATCGGAATATCCAGCTTCGTATTCACCCGAAAAACAGGTTTCATAAGTATCACTCCAAGAAATTGTTATATATCAATATAACTTCTGTTTACAATTTTGTCAAGTCAATATATAACAATCGCAGGCATCCGTCATCGGACACCTGCGATACGTAAAAACTTATTTCTGCGCCAGATACGCAGCTCTGCCGCTTTCGTACAGGTTGTTGCCCTCGCTATCGATAATCACGATAGCCGGGAAATCCTCGACTTCCAGGCGGCGGATCGCCTCGGCGCCGAGATCCTCATATGCCACGACCTCGGACTTTTTGATGCACTTGCTGAGCAACGCACCGCAGCCACCGATAGCACCGAAATACACAGCGCCGTGCTGTTTCATTGCTTCCACGACCTCCGGACCACGCTTGCCCTTACCGATCATACCCGTCTGTCCACACGCGATAAGCGTCGGGCTGTAGGCATCCATACGATACGAGGTGGTCGGACCGGCAGAGCCAATCGCCTGACCGGGCTTTTCGGGGGTAGGACCGACAAAATAGATAACAGCATCGCGGATTTCCATCGGAAGTTCTTTCCCCTGTGCGACCAGCTCGCAAAGACGCTTATGCGCGGCATCACGAGCGGTGTAAATCACACCGGAAATCAAGCAGCTATCCCCTGCTTTCAGCGCCTTGGCGGCTTCTCTGCTCAACGGAGCGGTAATCGAAATCGACATATTACAGCACCTCCGTTTTATGACGAGTCACATGACAATTGATGTTAACGGCAACCGGCAGACCGGCGATATGCGTCGGGAACGTTTCGATGTTCACCGCAAGCGCCGTTGTCAAGCCGCCAAAGCCCTGCGGGCCAATGCCGAGCGCGTTGATTTCTTCCAGCAGCTCCTTTTCCAGCGCGGCGTAGAACTCGCTTTCGTTGCGTTCATCCACAGGACGAAGCAGCGCTTTCTTCGCCAGATAGGCCGCCTTGTCAAAAGTGCCGCCAATACCGACACCCACCACGATCGGCGGACACGGATTGGGGCCTGCCTGCTCAACGGCGTTAACAACAAAATCCTTGACGCCCTGCAGTCCATCCGACGGACGAAGCATCGCAATGCGGCTCATATTCTCGCTGCCAAAGCCTTTGGGAGCAACCGTGATTTCCAGGCGGTCGCCCGGCACAATTTCCGTATACAGCATCGCCGGCGTGTTATCGCCGGTATTCACGCGATCCAGCGGATCACGCACAACACTTTTGCGAAGATAACCCTCGCAATATCCCTGACGCACGCCCTCGTTAACCGCTTCGGTCAGGTCGCCATCAACGATATGTACCTCCTGACCAATCTTCAGGAACACGCAGGCAACGCCGGTATCCTGACAAATCGGCTGATCCTTTTCATCGGCAATGGTGTAGTTTTCAATGATGCGATCCAGAATTTCTTGTGCCTGCGGCCACGTTTCACGCGCCTTGAAATCACAGATACAGGCTTTCAAATCGCCACTCAGATGACAGTTCGCATCGATGCAAAGTGCTTTTACCGATTCGGTAATGCGCTGTGCGCTGATTTCTCGCATTGTGTTTACCTCCTGACGTTAGTCCACCGTATAAATCACATCTTGCAATTCGCCGGTACGACCGATTACATTCGCTGCTACGCGGCTGCCGCGTGCGAGCTTATTCGGCACGCCGGTAATCCGTTCGGTGCGTGCTTTCAGTTCCTCGATATCCACCACCGGCAAACGAGCGTCCACCAGTCGCTGGCGCAGCTCTTTGTTGCGGGGATTGACAGCAATACCGCCCTGTGTGACAAGCACATCGATGCTTTGACCGGGCGTGGAAATGCAGGTGACGCGATCTGTAATAATCGGCAGACGCGCGCGGAACAGCGGCGCAATAATCATCGCCAGCTTAGAGCCTGCCGCCGTATCGCTGTGACCGCCCGAACCACCCATAATATAGCCGTTGGAATCGGTGTGAACATTCACGTTAAAGTCGGTATCAATCTCGGTAGCACCGAGGATAACCACATCCAGGTCATCCACAGCCGCACCGTTACCGCCGGGAGCGGCGTACCGCATCGCCGAAATTTCCTGATGTCTGGGGTCGTTGCGAATCGACTCAACCGCCGCCAAATCGAAGCACTGCACGTCCAGCAGCTTTTCAAAGCAACCGGCATGCAGCATATCTACCATATATCCGGTGATGCCGCCCAAACCGAAGCTGCCGTGAATCTGTTTCTCCAGCATAATGTCTTTCAGGTACTTGGCAGCCGCCAGCGAAGCGCCACCGGCACCCGTCTGGAACGAAAAACCATCTTTCAGCAAACCCGAAGCTTCAATCACTTTTGCCGCCTGCGCCGCCATCACCAAGCCGACAGGGTCACGGGTAATACGGGTCGTACCCGAAACAATACCCTGCGGATTGCCGATCGCCTCCACTTCGACAACATAGTCGACGGTATCACCGGGAATCGATACATCCTGCAGCGAATCGGGAAGCAGGTTATCGGTAATGACAATCACGTGTTCGGCATGCATAGCATCCGCAACCGCATAACCCAAACTGCCGCAAGCGGACTTACCGTGTTTACCGGTGCAGTTGCCCATACAATCGGCCGTCGGCGCAGCAATAAACGCCACATCAATCGGCGTACGACCCAGCGTAATATCGTTGGGTCTGCCGCCGTGCGTGCGAAACTCCACAGGTGCTTGCAAAACGCCCTGCGAAAACGCGCGACCCAGTCCTGCGGCGATATAGTTTGCCGCCACACCGGTAACCACGCCGTTTTGAATGTGAGTCAGCAGCGGCGCATGCACGTCAAACAGCGAGCTGGCGTTTACCTTCATATCACGGAGACCGAGAGATGCAATCTCCTCCATAACCATATTCAGAACATAGTCGCCGTTGCGGAGATGATGGTGGAACGACACCGTCATACCATCTTTGAGACCCGCCAGCTGAATAGCTTCACGAAGCGAGGATACAACCTTACTCATCCGTTATCCCTCCTGTTCAGACCAAGCTGCTCCGCTGCGGCAATGGTGCGCTGTGCGCGAGCCACAATCGGTGCGTCAATCATCTTGCCGCGAAGAGCGATAGCACCCTTGCCCTGCTCCTTCGCCAAACGAATGGCATCCAGCACTTCGTACGCATACTCGATATCCGCAGCCGAAGGACTGAACACACGGTTGATACCTGCAATGTGACGCGGTGCAATAGCCGCTTTACCTGTAAAGCCCAAAGCCTTTGCAAGCGCCGCGTCCGCTTCCGCGCCCTCGTCATCGTTGACATCGGTAAACGGCGTATCATACACCTCGACACCGGCAGCGCGTGCCGCCACCACAAGGCGCGTACGAGCATATTCAATTTCGCGCCCCTCTTTGGTGCGCTTGCACTGCAAGTCGGCCGTCAGATCTTCCGCGCCAAGAAACAGCGCCTTCAGGCGAGAACAACCGGAAGCGATAAGGTATGCGTTTTCAACGCCAAGCGCCGTTTCAATCAACGCAATCAAGCCAATCGTACCCACAGTCACGCCACAGCGATTTTCGACCTCGGTCAGATACGCATCTACAGCGAGCAAATCCTGCAGCGTGCCCACCTTCGGCACGAGCAGCATTGCCGGCTTTTCGGGAACCAGCGCATCGATATCCGCCATCCAGAACGGCGTATCCACGCCGTTGATGCGCACCACCATCTCGCTGCCCTCAAAGTCCATATACCGCAACGTGTTGCGCACAAGAATGCGGGCGGCATCCTTTTCCGCTGGAGAAACAGCATCCTCCAAATCGAAAATCACGGCATCCGCACCAAGGCAATTGCCGTTGATAAGCATATTGGGGGTATTACCGGGCAAAAACAGTAAACTACGGCTCATTACTGCTCCCCCTTTCCGCGAAGAATCGCGGTTTCCATACGAGCGCGGATAACACAATCCAACGCACCGCGATCCACCACGCGAACCAGTGCACGGTCCACGCCGTTGTCTTTCAGCACCTCTTCAACCGATGCACAAATCGCATCGCCGAACTGCGCCTTCACAATGGATTCAATCTGAATCGTGACGCCGTCCTGCGACGGTTCGATTTCGATGTACGCGTCGCTGGACTCCATCGTTCCGGCAGATGCAGCTTTGATAATTTCCATACGCCGTTACCCCTTTGGTAAAAGTTATAGTAACAATCCAGTGATATTGTATAACACAAAGCCCTAAAAAGCAATTCTTTTTCTCTTTTTTTCTTTTTTTGTTTGCACATCCGTCGGAATGATGTATAATGGATTTACAGATAAAACAAAACGGCAAGGAATGTGTATGGAAACAGAGATTGTATCGGTTCTTACCGGCCAAAAAAAGAACAGTTGGCTGCAGCTTCTCGCACAAACCGGTCTGCAAGCGGACGAGGACGTTCAGCAAACCATACTGGTGTGGGACAATGACTGTGTTGTTGCTACCGGTTCGCGCTGCGGAAATCTGCTGAAATGTCTGGCGGTCGATCCTGCGCGACAGGGCGACGGCCTGCTTTCCACTGTCCTGACCGCGCTTCGCGCCGAAGCGTTTCGCGAGGGATATAACCATCTGTTCCTCTATACTAAGCCCGGAAACGAGTTGCTTTTCTCCTCGCTGTTTTTCTATCCCGTCGCCAAAACCGACACCGTACTGTTGATGGAAAATCGCCAAAACGGTATCGGAGACTTTTTAAGTACGCTCCCGAACGATACCGGCCACGGCACTGTCGGCGCGATTGTTATGAACGCTAACCCCTTTACCTATGGGCATCAGCATCTTATCGAAACCGCCGCTGCCGAATGTGAGCGGTTGTACGTTTTCGTACTGTCGGAAGACCGCAGCCGCTTTTCTGCCGCCGACCGTCTGGAAATGGTGCGCCGCGGAACGGCACATCTGGAAAATGTCACCGTGCTCCCCACCGGGCCGTACCTGATTTCCTCTGCCACCTTCCCGACCTACTTCTTGAAGGACCGCGAAGCAGCGACAGAGGTTCAGTGCCTGCTGGATATTGAAATCTTCGCCAAATACTTTGTTCCCCGCTTTGGTATTCAAAAACGCTTTGTCGGAACCGAGCCGTTTTCCCCGATGACAAATCGGTACAACGAAGCGCTGAAAGCGCACCTGCCGCCGCGCGGTGTGCAGCTTTGCGAAATCCCGCGTTACACCGTGGACGGAGAGGCTGTCAGCGCCAGTGCCGTGCGCCGCTTGTTGGATGCAGGCGACAAAACCGCCGCTATGGCTCTCGTCCCCGAAACCACTCGTGAATTTCTGTAAACAACGGAGGGTGTTACTATGAAAGACCGTCAGGAAAGCCATATTGTCAGCAGTTATTTCGCACCGCGCGGACACAATCGTATGTACGCACTCGGTATGCAGCTGGCACAGCTGTATCTTTCGCCGTATGACAAGCTCATCGGCATCATCGGTGAAGCCGGCTCCGGTAAGAGCGCACTTATCCGCGGTATGTTCCCCGGTTTGGAACTGACCAATGATGATGACGGCGTTTATGTCCGTCCACTCCCGTTGCTCGAACAGGATTCTCAGGTCGGCTTCTTTACGCCGCACACCTATCACGTTGACATCCGATTTGAAAACGGCTTCACCCAGATGAGCGTTCTGGCCGACGCCATTTGCGAGGCACTTCAAAACGGCAAGCGCGTTATTGTGGAGCATTTCGATTTGGTGTATCCCATGCTCGGTTTCAATGCCAACCTGCTTATCGGCGTCGGCGAACAGATTCTCATCGCCCGTCCGACTCTGTTTGGTCCCGAACCGCAGGAAATCCGCAACACCGTTTATGAATCCCTGACCTATCGTCTGATGGCACACACCGCCGAAGACCTTTGCGAGTTCTGTATGCCTGCCGAAGACCTTGCGCGTTGCGGTCACGATGACGTGCGTCACGGCTTTGTCATCAGTTTCCCCGATACCAAGCCCAGCTTCGACATTCCGACGCTTGAAAAACAGGTTAACGATATGATTGCGGCCGACTATCCCATCACCTACGTGGATAACCACCACATCTCAATCAACGGCGAAAAGCACGTCTGTACCGGCCCACGCATCCACGTCTCGCGCACCGGTAAGATTGAGAACTTCCACCTGCTTCACCACTTTATTTACGACCGTTTCAGCCGTCGGTATCTGCTGGTCGGCTGTGTAGGCGACAACGCCGAAAAGAACCTGCAGTGGCTGGATGAACAGCAGCAGAAGCAATCGGATCTGATTCTGTAAAAGGAGGCGCCGTTATGGCGGAGGTCACCCTTTCGCAGATTCTGCAGGCACGTGACGATCGGGTCGCCCGCCAACAGGCGTTGCTCGGCGCCCATCAGTCTCCCCTGATTTCTTTCACCATGAATATCGCCGGTCCGATAAAGACATCTCCGCTCATCGAGCGAGGGTTCTTTGTCGGACTTTCCGCTTTGAAAGAAAAACTGCCGAAGGAATCTGTTTTACATTATGAGATAAAGCAAGCCGACACCGGGTGTGAAGCGTTGCTTGCTGTCGCCGCCGATGCTGTCGCGTTAAAGGAACTGTGTATCGGCATTGAGGAAGCATCTCCGTTGGGGCGCTTGTTCGATATGGATGTCCTTGACCACGACGGTCATAAGCTGCCGCGCCACTCGCAGCGCGGTTGTCTGGTATGTGGCGCGCCAGGGCGCGCCTGTGCAGCCGGAAGAACGCACACTGTCGCCGAGCTTCAGGCGGTCACCAACCGCATCCTGTATGACCACTTTGCCGCTGCTGACGCTGTCACTATCGCCGACACTGCCGTGCAGGCTCTCATTGACGAAGTCAACACCACGCCGAAGCCGGGACTGGTTGATTGTCGCAACAACGGCAGTCACAACGATATGACCCGCGATACGTTTCTTGCCAGCGCTAATGCATTGCGCCCTTACTTCGAGGAATGTGTCACCATCGGTCGGGAAACCGCCGAATCGGGGCATGAAGACGCATTTGCACTGCTCAGACAGGCGGGCATCCGCGCCGAATCGGCAATGCTTACAGCGACAAACGGTGTTAACACGCATAAAGGCATTATTTTCACACTGGGTACGTTATGCGGTGCATTGGGACGTTTGTGGAAACCCAACTCCCCTTTTGCGCCGCTTATGTCGGTGCTTTCGGAATGCGCCGCTTTGACACATCGTGCTGTCAGCGACGATTTTTCCGCTGTTAGCGATGCCACCGCCGGCGAACGCCTGTACTCGCAATTGGGACTTACCGGTGTACGCGGTGAGGTTTCCACCGGCTTGCCGTCGGTCGCCACCGTGTCGCTCCCCGTATATCGCGCCTTGCTTGACGAGGGGTTGGAAAAGTCCTATGCCGGTGCGCTGACGCTGTTGCACCTGATTTCCCGCGTAGCCGATACCACACTGTACCATCGCGGCGGTGTAGAGGGTGCGCAATTCGCCGCCGACGAAGCGACCGCACTGCTTGCCGCTAATCCGCATCCGAGCATAGCCGTGTTAGAAGCACTGGACGACCGCTTTATCGCCCGCCGATTATCTCCCGGCGGTTGCGCCGATTTGCTGGCGGTAACCTATTTCCTGCACGACATCTACAAATAAACAAAGCCGACAGGTTCTCCCTGTCGGCTTTTGCCGTTTTTAAGGCTTCTTTGCCGCTATTTTGGCAACTTCCTCAAATTTGGATACGATGTACAGATATCCGCCCTCATCGTGCGGAATGGTGCAATTTGAGCAATCCTTGATGCCTTGCGGTGTGTAGGTGAATCCGCCTCCGCATGCTTCACCCAACGCATACAAGGGGCAATAGCAAAACAGGCAGTTAAAGAAATCGCCCTCCAGCTTGTGACACGGAAAATATTCACACGCCGTGTTTTTGAAATACGAGTAATTGTTTTCCACGTTTTTGCCTCCTCAGTAATCGATTTCCGGGAAAGGCTCGACCGACCGCGCCAAAATGCCGTTGATTTGCGCGATGGCAATACCGTAATTGGTAATCGGCACGCCGCACTCGGCACAGCGACGAATGCGAGACTTCATTTCACGTTCATTCAGCATACAGCCGCCGCAGTGAACCACCAGTGCAAAGCGGGACAAATCCTCCGGGAATTCGCCGCCCGACGTGAACTCGAAGTTCAGGTTTCGTCCCGTATGTTCCCGAATCCAGGCAGGAAGCTTCACCGTGCCGATGTCACCGCACTGGCGATGATGAGTACAGCCTTCCGAAATCAGCACCGTATCCCCATCCTGCAGCGCATCCAGCTGTCGCGCGCCGCGCACCGCACCGTCGAGATCGCCTTTGTAGCGAGCAAACAGAATAGAAAACGACGTCAACGGCACCGAGGGCGGCACCAGTCGGTTCACTTTCCCGAACGCCTGCGAATCGGTAATCACCATACGTGGCGGCGCTTTCAGCCGTTCCAGTGTATCGGCAAGTTCGGTATCGCGCGTTACCACAGCGGTGGCACCACTGTCCAGCACATCACGGATGGTCTGCTGTTGCGGCAGAATCAGACGCCCTTTCGGTGCGGCAGAATCAATCGGAACAACAAGCACAACCGTATCGTTCACCGACAGAAGGTCCGACACAAGCCGTTTGGTATTCTCTTCGGTTTTTGCCAAAGCACCCATCGCTTCACGCAGTTCATGGATGCCCACGCCGTTTGCCGCGCTGACATAGCGGATGCGCGCATCCGAAGTCGGTACAGTTTCCAAAAGATCCGCCTTGTTGTAGACGGTCAGGTACGGCACTTTCTTCGTCTCAAAAGCGGCAATCAGACGATTATCATCGTCGGAAAGGCCCTTTGTCGCGTCCACCACCAGCACTGCCAAATCCACCTGATCCAGCACCTGCATTGCACGGCGGACACGCTGCATACCGAGTTCACCCTCGTCGTCGATACCCGGCGTATCGATGATAACGACCGGGCCGAGCGGCAACAATTCCATCGACTTTTTCACGGGGTCGGTGGTTGTACCTTTCACATCCGACACCAGCGACAGCGCCTGATTGGTAACCGCATTGACAACACTGGATTTACCGGCATTACGCAGGCCGAAAAAGCCAATATGCAGCCGTTCGGCGGAGACTTGTTCATTGAGGCTCATACGACCCTCTCCTTTGCTTAAAAACGGAAATCGCGGCGATTGGAAGCCTTGATGTCCTCGATATTCTGCGACGCGATGCCGCGCACCTTGATTTTCGGAATGTTAAACAGTTCGCGTTCCACCAAACCAAAGCCAACCTCTTTCGTTTCCTCGCTGGCGTAGTCAACCAGGTACTCCGTCAGCGTCATCAGCGCGTTGGGGTGGCAGCAGTTCTGAATCTGACCGTTCTTGCAAAGCGACATAAAGCGGTCGCCGGTGCGTCCCTCACGGTAGCACGCCGTGCAGAACGACGGAATGTATCCAAGCTTCATCAGCCAGTTTACCACCTCATCCAGCGTGCGCTGATCCGAAACGTCAAACTGCTCGGAATCGTGCGGACGCTCTTCCTCGGTGTAGCCGCCAACCGACGTGCGAGAAGCGCCGCTAATCTGGGAGATACCCAGCTTCAGTGCGCGGGCGCGCACCTCCTGGCTCTCACGAGTGGAGATAATCATACCGGTGTACGGCACGGCAATACGGATGCAAGCGATGATTTTCTCGAAGATATCGTCGCTGAGGCCGTTGTCAAACGCATCGGGGTCGATGTCATCGGCGCGCTTGAGACGCGGCACACTGATGGTGTGCGGACCGACGCCGTGAACCGCTTCCAGATGCTCGGCATGCATCAGCAAACCGGCAAACTCGTACTTATACAGTTCCAAGCCGAACAACACGCCCAGACCCACGTCGTCAATGCCACCCTGCATAGCACGGTCCATCGCTTCGGTGTGGTAGTCATAGTCGTGCTTCGGGCCGGTGGGATGCAGCTCGAGATAGCTCTTTTTGTGGTAGGTCTCCTGGAACAGGATGTACGTACCGATACCCGCATCCTTGAGCTTGCGATAGTTTTCCACCGTAGTGGCAGCGATGTTGACGTTCACGCGGCGGATGTCGCCGTTCTTGTGATGTACCGAGTAGATGGTATTGATGCACTCAAGAATATACTCGATAGGATTGTTGACAGGGTCCTCGCCCGCCTCGATGGCCAGACGCTTGTGACCCATGTCCTGCAAAGCGATAACCTCGCGGCGCACCTCTTCCTGCGTCAGCTTTTTACGAGCGATGTGCTTGTTCTTCAGGTGGTACGGGCAGTACACACAGCCGTTGACACAGTAGTTGGACAGATAGAGCGGCGCAAACATCACGATGCGGTTGCCGTAGAAGGAAAGCTTAATCTCCTCCGCCAGGCGGTACATCTCCTGCACCTTTTCGGGGATATCGCACGCCAGCAGCACCGACGCTTCGCGGTGGGTCAAGCCCTCGCAATGCACGCCGTCCGCAGTCTTTTTCGGACGTGCCTTCTCCAAAATGGCATCGATAAGCTCGATGTTGTTCTTGTTTTCCTCGGCATACTTGATGGTATCGAGGATTTCCTCGTGATTGATAAACTCCTCAGCTTTGAGGGATTTCGGATTGTAGATTGCCATAGTACATACCTCTTTTCTTACTGTGCATAAACATCGGGGTGATCGCCCCGAGATACAACGACTTCATAACCAATGCGGCGCATACTCTCGCGCAGATGTGCCACCGCCTGCGCCGATTCATCGCCGCTGGACAGTTTATTATCATACAGCGCATACTTCTTGCGCTCCGACAGCGGCGACAGATTCGGCATAATCACGTTTGCTCCGGCACGAACGCCACGCTCTCGCCCATCGTTTTGAATCGTACCGAGCGCGGTGGTCGCCGGAAGAAGCAACCGCGGATGAATCAGACGAAGCAGCGATAACAAGTACACTGTCAGTTCCGCCGTTCCCGCAGGATGCTCACCGAACGGCGTATCCTTTTGCGGAATAAACGGGCCGATACCGCACATCTCGGGAGCAAACTCCTCCACAAACTTCAAATCCTTTGCCAGATGATGGGCGGTCTGGTACGGAGAACCGACCATAAATCCGCAGCCAACCTGAAACCCGAGTGACCGAAGATCCTGCAAACAACGCATTCTCTCATCAAACGACATCGACGCAGGGTGCAGCCGCCCGTAGTGCTCACGGTCGGCGGTTTCGTGACGAAGCAGATAGCGATCCGCCCCCGCCACTCGCATCAGGCTGTAATCCTCTTTGCTGTACTCACCGAGTGACAAGGTCACAGCGCAATCGGGATACCGCGATTTGATTTCGCGCACCGTATCGGCGATTTCCTCCGCCGTAAAGCAGCCTTCGCCGCCTTGCATCACAAACGTCCGAAAACCGAGCGCATATCCCTCATCGCAACATTCGAGAATCTGCGCCGCCGTCAAGCGATACCGATCACACCGCTCGTTCGAGCAACGGATACCGCAGTAAAAGCAATCGTTGCGACAAAGGTTGCTGACCTCAATCAGTCCGCGGATAAACACGGCATTTCCAAAAACGCTCTTGCGCACCGCTTCGGCTTTTCGTGCGGCATACTCCGCCGCTGCCGGCGAGTACCCGATAATCAGCTGTTCATATTGTTCCACCGACAACGTATGAGCGCTGTCCAGCGTATCAATCAGATTTCTTACCAGTTCAGTCATGTTTCTCAAAATTCGAGTAAGCGGTTTTCACGCTGACTCCCTCCAGATTTCCCACTTTTCCCGACAATGCGGAGATGACGTTTTGAGGTGCATCCACCGCCAGCGAAATAATGCTGATGCCGTACTTTTTATATGGTATTCCCATACGACCGATGACATAATCCCCATACTCGTGCAACAGCGTGTTCAGCGGTTCCACGGCATCCTTATTTTCCACAATGATACTCATCACAGCTACACGGTTATCCATTGCAAACCCTCCGTATAAAACAAAATCGGTCACACCGACAGACGGTGCGACCGAAAAAACGCAGATACAATAACTCTATTCGGCAACACCTTTCAGGCAGAATCGCCAAGCGAAACTTTACTGTCAGGTCTCTATGTTCAGTATAGCAAATTATATTAATGCTGTCAAGAAAAACCACATATCAGCGCACATGTTTTCCTTTGCTTTCCAAGTACGCTTTGCGCCGTTCAGCCAGCCTCTTCTCGCGGTTTGTTACGCGCCTTGAATAGAAACGACCACAAAAAGCACTGTCCTTCATGGTATCGGCCATTATCGCCACTCCCCTTAAAAACGATTAGCGTAAATGAACTCTTCCGCCGCCTTGGGGTCGCCGCGAAACACAAAGCCTTTGATTCCGCACTCTTCGGCGGCACGAACGTTTTCTTCCAGATCATCCAAGAAGAGACACTCCTCCGCCGTCTCGCCAAACAGGGTAAGAGCGGTCTTGAAAAACTCGGGATACGGCTTACGGACACCGATTTTGGAGGAAAAAAGCATCGCATCGAAATACTGCGCAGTTTCGGTCTGCGGCATTTGTTCGGCGTGATAAATATCCAGATTGGAAGTGATGTACAAGCGGAATCCGTCGGCACGCAGTTTTGAAAGCAGTTCTTTCATTCCCGCAATCATCGGCAGACGGCTGATGTGATAATCAGCGGCTTTGAGCGCATAAGGAACAAGATGCTCCGGCACATCCTTCGAGAGAAGTTCCTTGTACGTCTCGCGGGACATTGAGCCCTCATCGATGAAATTCGCATATTTCGCCACCGAAAACACCGCATCTCGAACCAGCTTGGCTTCCGCCTCGTCGGTCAGACCGGTTTCTTTGACAATCTGCAAGCCAACACCATCCTCGGGGTGCTCCACAACGGTTCTTCCGAAATCAAAGAAAAGCGCTTTTATCACCGATATTCACCTCATAAAGTAATCGTTTCGCCGGATTTGACAGTGTACAGAACACCGTCCACTTCAAACCAAACGGTCATCAGCGTCGGGTTATACACCATCGTGCCGTCTGCGCTGTACACCAGCGAATTATACGCCGTCACATAGTCGTAAATCTCGCCGTTGGTAGCGTACCAAATGTCGTCGTGACCCGCCATCGTCTCGCAAATCGTATCGAGCAAATCCCAGTTTTTGTTGCGCTCGAATTCATAGCTGTGACCCCACAGATAGAACAAGCGTGCATTACGCGAAGCACCATAAGGCTTCACTTCGTGACCGATTTCCAAAAACGACTTCATATACCCTTTCAGTTTCGGGTTGATGTGATGCGCTGTGGGCATCCAGGCGTGCCAATCGGTCGGCAAGCGGAACAAATCGTTATCGCCGCCAAGCGTTCTGGCATACACGATATCCAGCTCGGTCAAGTAATTCTTGATGGTGGCATAGTCGGCACCGTTGTCGAAGCGGGTAATGCCGCAATCGGGATACGCCATACCGCGGATGATGCGGCCGTACTTCTTCTCCATTTCCATACGACACTCCAGCACATCGCGGATACCCTCAATCGGGCGCAACGTACCTTCGGCGCGATGCCAATAGCCATGCACCGCGATTTCGTGTCCTTTGTCAAGGAAGCAACGTTTCACCGTTTCGGTGTCGACGCCGCTGCCGTCACGCAAGCCGTCGCCGTTGATATTAAACGTGCATTTGAGACCGTAGCGGCTGATTGTCTCGCTGAAACGCACATCCTCCGGACAACCATCGTCATAGCTCATTGTAAAGGCTTTCAGCTTGCCACCAGGGAAACGAAGAAAACGATACCGATACGCCATTGTCAAACACTCCTTTTAAATTAAAGTAATTCGCGCTCTACCACTGTCACCAAGTGGTTGGTGTTCATCATCATTGCATCAATGGGATAAATCTCCGGTACATTGCCGCGATAGAATTTCTGCTTGAAATATTTCACCGCATCATCGTGCGTACCGCCTGCACGAAGCAATTCCACAATCTCTTCGGCGGTTTCCGTCGCACACTTGCGGCTGTTTTCCAGATAAAAGCGGGTTTCTTCCTTGTTGAGCAGTCCGTAATGCGGTAACAGCAAGGTGTCGATTTCCATCGCCTCCACCTTCGAGATGGAATCCAGCGCCATATGATACCCTACCAAGTACAAGGGGAACACGATTTCTCCCCCATCAAACACGCCGAGCGTTTCCGAGCCGAGCAGCAGTTTCTCCGATGCGAGATAAAATCCGATGGAGCATTTGGTGTGTCCCGGCAGTTCCACCACCGTGAATTCCATCGCACCGGCACGGATGATGTCACCCTCGCGGACAATGGTATCTACGCGCAGCTCGTCCACACGATCCTCGTAATCCAACACGCCGCAATGCTCGGCAAACTTGCGATCCAAATCGCGCATACGGGCACGAGCGGTGGGTTTTTCGAACACCTCCGCCACGTGCTGACCCGCAATCACCTTAACATCAGGATAGCGTGCGCAGACGTACGGTGCTCCCAGCACGTGGTCGTAATGCGAATGGGTCAAAAACAAATAATCCAGCGGACGATCCCCCAGCGCGGCTTTCACACGGTCGGCAACGCCGTAGCCGGTAAAACCAAAGCCGGTGTCGTAAAGGACCGCCGTCTCGCCATCATCAATAAGAAACGCGGCATCGCCGGGATGCTCACGCACATCGGTAACTGTCAACTTCATACCTTTAAACCTCGCCTTGTAACACGGTGTCAATGCTTTTATTCATCTTAACACCCCGTACGCGGCATAGTCAAGGAAAATCACCATAAAACAGCAAAAAGCCCCACACCGGGCGGTGTGGGGCTTTTCATTACAGGTTGTAATAACGGTCGTACTCGGCCGGATGCGGGATGGCAGCCATCTGGCGGCATTCCTCGCGCTTGGTCTTGATAAAGTTACGCAGCAGCTCTTCCGGGAACACGCCGCCTGCGGTGAGGTACTCGTGATCCGCTTCCAGCGCATCCAGAGCTTCCTCCAGCGATGTCGGCAGACCCTGCAGCTTCGCCTTTTCCTCTTCGGGCAGGTGGTACAGGTTCATATCGTACGGACCCCAGCCGTTCTCGTGGGGATCGATTTTGTTCTTGACACCATCCAAACCTGCCATCAAAATCGCCGCGTAGCAGAAGTACGGGTTGCAGGTCGCATCGGGGTTACGCAGCTCGAAGCGGCGCTTATCCGGAGCTTTGGCATACGCGGGAATACGGATAACCGCACTGCGGTTGGAGGTGGCATAACCCACCGTCACAGGCGCTTCAAAACCGGGCACCAGACGCTTGAAGGAGTTGGTGCTGGGGTTGGTCAGCGCGCACAGCGAATGGATGTGCTTGAGCAGACCGCCCATAAAGTAGTGCGCCGTTTCGCTCAGGTGCGAATAGCCGTTGTCATCCGAGAACACCGGCTGACCATCCTTGAACAACAGCATATGCACGTGCATACCACTGCCCGCTTCGCCATAAATCGGCTTGGGCATAAAGGTAGCGGATTTGCCATACTTCAGCGCCGTGTTGTGGATGATGTACTTAATCATCATCGTAGCGTCCGCCATATGTACCACTTCGCCGAGTTGCGGTTCAATCTCAAACTGACCGGAAGCCGCCACTTCGGGATGATGGTAGTTAATGTCGATGCCCATTTCCTTCATCAGCATGCACATTTCGCTGCGGCACTCATAGGAAATATCAAACGGCTTGGCAATGTGATAGTTCTTCTGCTTGGGAACAATCACGCCGTGACCTTCGTTATCGGAGTTCCAGTAGGACTGCTTGGCATCCACGGCAGCGCCGATGTGCTTGCCTTCCACGCTCCAGGTGACGTTATCGAACAGATAGAATTCAAACTCAGGCAGAATCTTCATCTCATCGGCAACGCCGCTCTTCTTCATATATTCGACAGCCGCTTTGATGATGTTGCGGGGATACTGCGCCAGCGGGCGGTTTTCGGGCGTGTCGATAATCATGGCGTTACCTGTCATCGACAGCGTGGGGATGGAACAGAACGGGTCAATCGCCGCCGTATCGGGGTCGGGAATAAACACCATATCGCTCTTTTCCACCACAGCATAGCCGTAGTTGGACGCATCAAAGCCGATACCGCTCTTCATGGTATCTTCCGAGAAGTTCTGTGCGGGAATCGTTACGTGACGATACTGACCGTTGATGTCCACCATCTTGAAATCGACCATCTGAATGTCGTTTTCACGAATCATTGCAAGGATATCCTGAACCGATTTGCTCATGCTCTACACCTCAAACTTCCAAATTTGTGTTTCCATTATACACCATCTTTTTGCAAATGACAAGTGTCATAAAAAAAGAGCACCCACAGGTGCTCTTTTCATCATCCTTCAAAACAATTATACGCTTCCAGCACACACTTGCCCAGCTCATACAAATACCGCTCGGCGGCAAGACGCAAGGACAACGGCGCGGCGGCCAATCGGGTATCGCGTGCAAACGGACGGCGCACCTCTTCGGGGGTGAAGATGGCGCCCACCTCAAAGGTAAAATATCCGTTGTAGCCGATATCATGCAAGCCGTTCATAACCGCATCCAGATTCAGCGAGCCAAGAAACGGCGTCAGGTGCGTATCCTCGTCCCCCATATTGTCCTGAATATGCAGCGCGCGCACTTCACCGCCAAGCAAACGCAGTGCTTCATCCTGCGGCATTTCCTGCATATTGGCGTGTCCTACGTCCCAAATGGCGTGGAACAAGGGATGATTGACATAGCGAACCATCTCCAGCAAATCGGGAGCGTTATCAATCCAGTAGATGTCATCCACACACATCTTGTTAAAGTTTTCCACAAGGATGTTGACACCACTCGCTTCAGCGGCACGCAAAAGCGGCATAAAGAACGCGCGGTTGCGCTCGAAGCATTCTTCCTTGGTGATGCCGTGGTCGTAGCCGGAATGCACAACCAGATTCGGAATCCCCCATTCCCCACACGCTTCTACGCAGCGGATGGTGTCGGCAATAAACGATTCGTTCCCCTCCGCAATGGGACGACCCATCGGCGCGTGTGCCTGAATCAGTTGAATACCGATGGATTTCGCCTGTTCGGCAACTTCGCGGAAATAGGTGCGATAGTCATCGGAAAACACACCGTCACGGCGTGAATAATCCACAATAAAGGAATAATCCGCATAACGGAAGCCCGCTTTACGGATGCATTCGAGCGACTCTATCTGCGTCGGCACATACATCTTAAAATCGGATGTGGTAGTTGCCAGCTTCATAAAATCTCCCCCTGTCAGCGGATGGTCGGAATGAGTCGTGCCAGAGAATCGCCGTCTCCGATATATTCGGTAGACACCTCCGCCACACGATCAAGGTTAAAGTTGTTGCAATCGTACACACCGACGGTTTTAAAGCCTGCTTTAATCGCCGTTTCCAGTGCGACGATGGAATCCTCAAACACCCACGTTTCCTCGCGGGTCGTGCCCATATACCGCTCAGCAGCGATGAACACATCGGGATGCGATTTACCCTTGCCCACATCGGCGCAGGAAATGATTTTCGGGAAATACTCATCCAGCTCGAAACGATCGAAAATAGCACGCAACAAGTCCGGCATCGATGCGGAGGCGATGCACATCTTGATACCGCAGGCACGCATATGGTCAAGCAGTTCCTTAGCGCCCGGCTTGAAGGATGCTTCCGTTCGATAAATCTCGATGCAGAAATCATGCATAATATCGTAGATTTCATCGGGATTGCCGAACCCGAACGCCTCGTGAATCATCACCGAGGCATCGCGGAACGTAACGGTACGCACCGCCTTGGCGAGTTCCGGACCGGGATCGAATGCGGCATCGTTCAGATACCGCGTTCCGAGTTTCTCCCACAATCTGTCCCAGAAAAACAGCGAATCAATCAGCGTTCCGTCGAGATCGAAAACAGCACCTTTGATGTTCATACCGTCACCTCTGTCAATGTTGCTCACGATTCGGAAGCGGGCGGCGCTTCGCCGTATACTCTCGCACAGTCACCTTGATGACCGTCACACCAGTAACCATTTTATCGGTAAATTCAAAATCCTTGCCGGTCTGCGTTTTCATAAGAATGGCAAGGCTGTGCATTTTCCCTTCGGCGTCTTCGATGAGTTCGGCAACGCCTTTACCCATCACCGAAGCATAAGACACGCCATGCTGGCACGCCGCTTCACCCTCGAACGGTACGATATCGGTATCAATTTCGATAAACACGTTCGGGTTGGCGCGCAGAGCATCGATTTTGCGTCCTCTTGTCGCACCGTGGAGATACAGCGTCAGAACATCGTTTTCCATCACATAGCCGTAATTCATCGGCACAACGTACGGACCATCCTCATCAACCATACCCACATGCACAATCTTGGCACGATCCAGAATGCCGAGAATTTCCGCCTTATCGGTAACCTCGCGTTCGCGACGCGTAATTCCGCTTTTCATACTATCCCCCTATTCATCACACATCATCGTTATACTTCGGCTTCACATCGTAACCATCCAGCAGCGGGATAAGAATCAGTGCTGCCAAGCCGGCGGTAAAGCCACCGTTATACAGCACGAAACCGCCGTGCATAGCCGCGGTGACGGTGCAAATGGTTGCGCTGAGAGCGCCCGCGATGACACCGTAACGGAAGCCGTATTTACCCGCAATGGGACACAGACCCGTGGCAAACGCCAAACCGTTGATATACGACTGGGTGGACGGTGTCCACGGAATATTCATACCCGCCGCCAGGCAAATCGCCACCACAATCGCCCACAGAAGCATATATCCCACCACGATGGGAAACACATTGCGCGGATGCTGACCGTCTGCCGAGAAGGTCAGCGCTGCAAAAACCACGCCAACCGTCGGGCCTGTAAATCCGACACCGAGCGGCAGCTGCGGAAAAATCTCGGGAAGAATGAAAACAAGGTTGAGGTAGGCAACGATAGCCAATCCGTACACCGCAATGTTGATGAAGCACAGCGGCATACCAAACTTGTCCGCGAAATCGACGCCGTAGCCGGTGCTTTTCAGAAGCTTTCTGTACCCTTTCAGGCTACGATGATTCAGGAAAAATCCCGCCAAGAATGTCAAGCCGAACAAGACGATGAAAAAGCCGTTCATAAACCCGCGGTAGGCATACGGCATTTCATAATACGCGGGATTATCGATAGATACAACCGACGGTGCATCCACGCCGAGCGTGTTGTACATAAACGCATAGATGAAGATACCAAGCATACCGATGGCAAGCCCCGCTTTGTAAAGGCTGTACTCGCGGTGCATACGGTTGGTTCCCGGCAAAAGCGGCAGAATGATAAAGCCGATACCGATGCCGCACACCAGCGCAAGCACGATGCCGACGGCACTGACCTGCACCGAAGCGGGATTGTACTCATCGATGCAATACCGAAACAGCACTTCGCTGACAAACGGTGCCAACGCCGTAGCGAAAAAGGCGATGTGAATGTTTTCGGAAATCTTTTTCTTCATCACCAAACAATACAAAAGCACACCGATGAACGGCGGCCACATATTGATGAAGTTAAGTCCGTAAAAGCCATGTGCCACCACGAGCATATAACCCGCAAGCGTGATGGCGTTGACACGCACCTTAAACACACGGATAATAAGGTTTACCATCAAACCGCACACTGCCGTATTGAACAACGTACTGCCCAGTCCGCCCAACGCGAAATAGTCGGTGATCAATTTGCTGGGCGAGGTCAGAATACGAAACAGATTCCGGAAGAAATCCCACTCGCCGGTATACAGCACAGCAACAGGCGTTGCCAGTAAGAAAAACAAGCTGACAAACAACGCGTAAGACCGTATTAACTTTTCGTTGGAGCTGCGTTTGACTTCCACCGCGGCGGCTACTGAATTATGCTCCATACTTCCTCCAAATCATCACTGCAAAACATCGCAGTTAACAATCAAATATTCGAGCGCATATATGTTTTTAACGAACACCGTCAGCGCCGATTCCCCGCTTTGCAAAGACTCTCTATCGGCGTGCTTTGCGTAGCGCAAATTTGTCACCGTAAAGGTATATCGGTTGCCTTCCATATCGGTAAAATACACCAAATCTCCCACCGAAATTTCACGGTAAAAATCGTACTGTCCGCTTTGGGATGTCGTGCCGATGCACAACGAGCCATCGTAGATGCTCCCGCCGAATCGGCAAGGATACTGCGACACCTCTCCCCAATCCGCACAAACAGGAAGCGCCGCATCGTAAGACGGCATTTCCAGTATTCCCACAAAATTCGTTTCATCCACCGACAACGTTGCCATGGTGTTATCGCGCCGCTGTTCGGGAACAGCGCTTTGCGGCTCGGGAATTAGCGAGCGAATCGTTTGGACATATTCTTTTGCCTCGGTCGCCGCCGTGTGAATCCCCCATTGCCATAAAATCAGTACAGCGGCAGCCACTGCCAACAAACCGATTCCGACAATCAGGACAACCCGACGGACACTTGGTTTTTTCATCTTCATGTGCGTTTTCTCTTTCCAATCAGCGCCAACAAAATCAGCGCGATGCCCGATATATTCATGAGTACCACATACAGCATCACATCGGTGGTGTCACCTGTTTCGGGAAAATCGGGCGGCGACTGCTCCGCATCCCACGTGTTGGTCAGAACAAACGCGCCATCGCGCTTATCCACCGTCGCCACATAGCCGTTCGGAACGTTACGCTCGACCACTACCCACTCAGCGCCGTCGTCCGGCACTGTCCAGCTGTATGCCCAATCCGTTTCCTGTGAAAGTTCAATTTTTCGATAACTTTCTCCGTTACGGAATATCTCGGCCTCCACGCTTGAAGGACGTGCGCCCTGCCCCTCGTCGCCTTTCCACAGCTTCAGTACTTTGAGTTGCAATTCGCCATCCGGTTCAATCGGCGGGATGATACGATATTTCGGTGTAACCGTCACCTGATACTGCCACACACCATCCGCACCAAGCCCCGGCAAGGCGACCAGCGACGGCTCGAAAACACACGGCAATTCGGTGTCATCCGACGCACAGGACAGCGCCAGATACAAACCCGGCTTCAGATTTTCAAACCAAACGCGCCCTTCGGCATCCGACACCGCCGACAACGTTTCGGGGATGTTGTTTGCCAAAACATACGCTTCCAGCGTGGAGCGGATAACCGTCCACTCGCCGTTGGAACGAATGCCGTTTACAGTAAGTGCCGTCGGCTCAAACGGGGCGGTAAGCGTATACTGAAAATCCGCCGACACATCCGCTACGTGGTACACCCTCACCGCCACATCGGAAACCGCCGTCCCCTCACAACGGTAGAGGAAGTCCAGCGTGCATTCGCGCGCAGTATCAATCGGCTCGGTTGCATTCGTCGTGGATGCTGCCAGCGCCGTACAGGGCATCAAGCAAAGCCATAAACAGAGCAAAAGCGCCGTTATCCATCGCCTTCCAGCCATTCTTCCTCCTCCTTTGTAATCAGCGGTTTACTGCCTTTTTTGCGGTATTTCACCATCAGCACAATAAACAGCACAAGTAAAATCGGTGCTGCCACCGCAGGGGTTGCCACCAACGAATCAATCTGATACGCGTTGGACGTGACATACATTGTCGGTGCAGCGTTATCGATACGCCGACCGCGCACCAGCAACCGATGGGAATTGATACCATACGGTGTGCAGGTCAGCAAGGTACACAGATCTTTGCCCGGAACAATCTGGATGTCGCTCGACTCGTTGGGACGAACCACCTTAATTTGATCCACCTGATACGTCACGGTGCGGTCAAGCACCGTGATTTGGAACGTATCGCCAAGTTCCATCTTGTCCAAATCGGTAAACAATCTGGCGTGCGGCAAGCCGCGGTGAGCCGAAAGCACGCTGTGAGTGCTTTCTCCGCCCACAGGCAGTGACGACCCTTCCACATGTCCGCAGGCAATGTTCAGCACTTCGGTTGAAACACCGTGATACAGCGGCAATTCCACGCCGAGTTTCGGGATGGTGATATATCCCATAATACCTGTCCCGGTAACATCCAGGATGCGGTTGTAGCCATCCAACTTCGTATACTCCAACAAAGGGGCTTTCAATTCGGAAAGCGCCGTGTTGTACGCCGTCGCTTCCTCAAAAAATGCTTCGTAGTCTTCGGGTTTCAGCGAGTCCAGGATCTGTTGATAATTTTCCACCGCACGCGTTTGCGTTTTGGAGTTCCAATACTGACTCACCGATGGATAAAGCAGCCCACAGATACCTATGAACAGCATCAGAACCAAAAAGATCCCTATTTTGTTTCGTTTCATAAGCATCTCTCCACTGCTTGATCCGGAGCAGCGGCGGATGGCGGATGAGGCCATCCGCCGCTACCCATCAGTCTAAATCAAAATGCTCGGGAAATTAGTCCTCGTAGACGGACATCTTCTTGCGGGTAATCATAAAGACAGCCGCCAGAACCACAAGCAGAGCACCGCCGAAGATCAGCATCACAGTGCCTTCCGCACCCGTCTCGGGCAGGACCGCACCGGTGTTGTTGACAATCGACTTGGTGATGGCACCGGTCTCCACAACGCCTGCGCCCATCAGATCGCCATCCAGCGAGATGAGAACGGGCTCAGCAGCGCTTTCGCTGTGTGCCGCAGAAACAGAGAACGCGATATCCGCCATCTTGTTGTAACCGGAGGGAACGGTGGTTTCTTCCAGTTTGTAGTCGCCATCGTCCAGACCCTTCCAGGTGAAGGTGGTGATGTCGCCGCCAACGATTTCATCGCCGATTACACGATACTGACCGTCGACATCCTTTTTGGACAGCGTGAAGCCTGCGCCAACCAGGGGATGATCGTGAGAGTCGGTCTTGTTGATGGTCAGCTGATAGGTGAACACAACAACCTTGTCGGTCTCGGTCTTACCGGTGGAGGTAGCGTTGTAGGGATCGTTGGAGAACTCGAGGAACACTTCGTTGGGGTTGCCTGCAGCGCCGATGACAGCCGCATCGTTCAGCTTGGCTTCGTAGTACACCACAAACGTAGAATCCTTCGTCACACCGGTGATGGCAAACACGTTGTCGCAGGTGAGCTCGAAGGTGCAATCGTCAGCAGGAGCCATATTCTTGGTGAAGAATGCGGTAACGTCCTGAACAGAATCATTCATATCGGTATCCACATCGGCCTTGTGCTTGGTTTCATACATCAGAACCACGAAGGACTCGGCATTGACGGTCAGGCCGGCAGCCATGGTATCGTGGAACGTCAGTTTGTAGGACTGATAGTACTGAGCGTTGCTGGGCAGGGTCGCAGTCAGTTTGAAGGGAATCTTTTCATCGCCGATGTCGTGGTCAGCGGAATCCAGCCAGTAGTTGTCCACGATGGAATCGTCTTCGCTGTCTTCGATGTCCTTGACCTTCTTCTCAACGGTGGGGATAGCCACTTTGGGAGTAACGGTGATGGCGTTTTCGCCTCTGGTGTCGACCATAACCAGCGAGTTGGCATCGTATTCGCCGCCCTTGTTGGTCACATCAGCGATCAGCCAGTAACCCTTTTCGACAACGTCGGCGTTACCGGTCATATTCTTCGCGTCGGCTTCGATACCCGCAGCCTTGATAGCGCGATACACACGGTCTGCCACGATACGCAACGTACCGGACACATCGCCGTTGTCACGAGTCTGGCCGTTCAGATACTCGATAACCAGTTCTTTGCTCACACCGGTAAAATCGGCGGGCTTGCCGTGGGCGAGCCACAGCTCATTTCTGCCGTTATCAAACGTTTCCTTCTGCAGGACAGCGAGATACTTCTCGTTGACGCTGTAAGCGTAGTTGTAGCAGTCATCCGAATGGTTGCCATCGCAGTTTTCGGGATGATGCGAGCCGCTCTTCAGGCTGGTGGTCAGGTTGAGCAGTTTGTAGCCTTCGTAGGCGTCAGCCGCCTCATCATTGATGGTGATGGCCGTGTTGTCAGCCAACACAGTCGTGCCGAGGCAAAGAATCATTGCCAGTGCCAAGAGGATAGAGATTGCTTTTTTCATACTTGATCGTCCTTTCTATTTTTCGCTTTCTTTGGTTACAAATTTTCTTGGATCCACCTTCGGCGCATTTCGCCGAGTGCAGGGAAGCTTAGCCAACGCCCCTCCCTTCTCGCTTGCGCCTTAGGATGTATCCGTATACCAGCGGTATGATCACAAAGACCACACCGACAAGCACCAAGGGGTAAACACCGGGACCGCCGGTGGCGGGCAGATCGTAGTCCATCAGTTCGTTTGTCACACTCACCTTTCCGATCTGCTCGAAAGGTATTCGAAGAACATCGATGCCTGCCATCACTTCATCGCAGGCTGTGCATTCACCGTGGGTATTATCACAGAAACAGAACCAGTATTTGGTGTCGTCCAGCTGATACCCCGCAGGAGGCTTTATTTCCTGCATATAGTACAGCTCGTGTTCCCGAAGAACAATACCCTGCACAATGTCTGTTTCGAAGAGAAGCAGACCGTTTTGATCGGTGACCTCCGTTGTGATCAGACCGCCATGCGTATTGTACAAACCAAAGGTCGCATCGGCCAGTGGCTCGCCCGTCAGAGCGGCGGTCTTAAACATTTCAACTTGGTAACTCTTTGCCGCAATGTTGATGTCGGCATACACTTTTTCCACAGCGCTGTCCGTCACATCCTTGCCCCACAAGGTAATGGTGGCATCGTTGCTGTAGCGGATAGCCTCGGTCGTTCCTATCGGAATGATGAGTGTGGTATCGTAGTCCAACGTATACATAACGGGCTGCGGGCGAAGAATCACAATATCCAGTACGTGTACCGGTTTGCCATAGGAATCCTTGGCATTTCCCGTACCATCGTACGACACGGTGTAATCAACATCTTGCTGCAACGCAGTGACATTGCCGTTTTTATCCTCTGCCGTGATTATCAGCGAACCACTGATGTAGGCCAGTGTCTGTGACATCACGTCGTGGATGGTAAGCGGTGTGCCGTTAGTCAGTACCAGCTTTCCTTCGTTCACGGTAATTTTGTAATTCGCCGTGTAACCGTCAAAGTCGTGGGTCAGCTGCTTTTCGAACAGATTGGGAATGGCCACCGCCGCATCATCATACGACACACGGACAGAGGAGTCCGAATCCGGCATATAGAACAGCTGGGCGTGGTTGTTTGCGAAATACCCGAGCGTGCCGTACTTTTCAACCACCGACAGGTCGGTCGTCCGGTAAATGAACGTGAAGGTCATATTCTGCGTTTCCGTCCAGCATTGGCAGAAACCGTTTGTCGCCCACGAGCCGTCATCCCGCTGGAACCAGTACTCACCGCAGCCGGTCCAATGACAGGTCTCCGGCGTACACTGGCAACGGCATAGCAGATTGATGTTCCGCGTGTAGCTGATGCCGTTTTCCGTTGCCGTCCAGGCGTTGTCCCACGCAAACATATCGTCGGCGGTGGCATCCTGGATGCGGGGGATGCGGATAGTCACGCCGTTGTAGTTCGCCGTAACGACCGACAGATTCGCATCGTTTTGCAGGCGGCCGATGATGGTAGCGCCCTCGTCCAGCAGTCGCATTTCATCCGAAATGAACCACGAATATTCCGCTCGCTGCCCCTCCGCTCTGCCGGGAATGGTGGCCTGAATTTCCCAAAGGAACGCGCCGCCCGCGGCATCCGACACGAAAGAGCCGTTCTTGGTGATAACCGCCTCGATCGCGCCGTGGGTGAAGTTGCTCCAGCCCCACGCCGTCTGGGTATCGACCGTGACCTTGTTTTCGTAGTCAAACGTACCCGGCGTGTTCAGTGCGGTCGGTGTGGAGGTGTAGTTGATGTAGTACACCCAGCCGTCGTTCCCCAGCTCCAGCTCACCGCAGTAGTCGCAGGTGACCGTTTTTGGGATCTTGTACGACCAACCCTCCGCGTCCCAGATCAGGTGCGGATCGTCGGCAGAAACGTGCCAGGCGTGCCAGCCTCCGCCCGGGTCGGAAACACCGAAGGTAATACCGCCGGCGATGTCCGACGCGGTGTAGCTGTGCGGTCTGCTCCAGTCGTGCAACGCGACCTGGTCGGTCAGTATGTTGCCCGGGATCTGCGAATCGGCATGGCCGACGATATGCACCGTCCAGTTGATCTTGCCCGTCTCGGCGTTGGGCGAGCCCCACTTGCCCAGTTCCGTGGGGTTCTCCTGCTGCGTGGGCGGGCGCACCTGAACGGTGATCAGGCCGTCGAAATCGATCGGCTCTTCCTGCTCGGGGAAGTGAATGCCCAGCGTGGAGCTGATCGTGATTTCGGTGCGGCTGTTCATATGTTCGTTGAACACAAGGGTGATAAGACCGGTGTCGGTCACCACCCAGCTACCCACGTTGACGCCGTCCTTCAGAACGAACGTGCCCTCGCCGCCGTCGACCATCAGTCCGTTGGGGATCTGGTACTGATACGTGCCCGGCGCAAAGCCGCTCGGGCTGGTGAAACTGATGGTCAGCTTGTAGCCCTCGTTGGCCACGGCAATGTAGTTGCCGTTTTCATCCTTTGGCAGCTCCACATTGTTAAAGTCCAATAGCGTGAAGAAATACGTGCCTCCGCCGGCCTGCAGATACGGGATGATTTCTGTGACCGTCCGCGTCGCCCGGAGCATCATTCTCCGTTGTTGAGGTTGCTGCCTCGGCGTGTCACCCCCGCCCTCGGTGATGAACACTGCCGGGCCGTTCGAAATATCAAGCTCCGCTCGCGTCGGGGGGAGACGGTTGCTTTGCACCGTTCCGACGCTCACACCCCAGCCGGCAACGGAGGAATCCGTCAGCGCCAGCGCGCCGCTTTGCACCGCGCCGTCCACATCGCCCCGGACAAAGCCGAAGATCGCGGTGTGCGCTTCCGTAACAATACCCACCGTGTTGTTCTTGAAGAAAACCAGGTCGCCCGCCACTGGCGTGTAGTCGCCGGCATCGGCATACTTGCCGAGTGTTTTCCAGACTTCCGCCATCGAAGCAGCACCGACGTTTCCGGGCGTTGTGGCGGGATCGGCACCCGCAAAGTGGAGACAATACGAAACGAACAATGCCGACCAATCGCTGTACGGTGTGCCATACCAAGCACCGTAGCGTGTGTACCCTCGTCGGATACCATCGCTGCCGACCTCAAAGTTTTGCTCGCTTTCGGTATAGCCGACTTGCATTTGGGCAATGCCGATTAGGTCTTCACGCAAATCCCCGGTGTAGGGATAATCGGCAAACAAATCCTGCCATTCAAGTTGCGTTTCCGTATCGGCGGTGTCATCCGAGTAACAATCGATGCCGTGGATATGTTCTTCCAGTCCACACGGTGAATCTTGGTTGTAACACGATTCGTTGTGAACGTGTTCCTGAATGCGGCAATCCGCATCGCCCGCCAACGCAAGACCCGGTTTTCGAAGAACCCAGAACACATTCAGCGAAACTACAAGGGAGAGTACCAGCAGAATCGCCAGTAGTCGGTTCTTCCGAATTCCTATTCTTTTTAGTTTTCTCAGACTTTCGTCCAAGGCGTCCTGCACGACTCTCCCCTCCTTTCTGTCAAGTGATGGGAATCAATCTATTATGAAACGAGTCCGAAGTCCGAAATCGGCCAGACTCGCAGGCAAACCTTTCCGATAATGTCTTCGCGGGAGACAGCGCCAATCAGTGAATTTCGACTATCCACCGAATTGGACCGCAAATCGCCCAGTACAAAATAACTGTCAGCGGGGACGGTGTACGGGAACTCCAGGTCGCAGTCGCCGAGACCCTTGTTCGTCACATACGGTTCATCCAGCACCTGTCCGTTTACGTACACGTTACCGTCGCCGTCAATCGCGACCTCGTCCTCCGGCAAGGCAATCACGCGCTTGAGCAAAATCTTGCCTTGGTAGTAAAACGCGACCATATCGCCTCGTTCGAATTCGCTTGTTTTCAGCAGTACCACGATGTCGTCGTTCGCCAGTGTCGGTGACATACTGTCGCCCGAAATCTGAATAATCGGCAAGAACAAGGTGGCAATCAGCACAGCGACTGCGGCAACAACAGTCAGCACCGCTACCGTGCCGCGAAGTGCTTTCCAGTAATACGCCTCTTTTCGGATACGTTTTCGTTCCCGCTGTATCTCGTTAAAAGAGGGAATCGCTATTTTCTTTTCGGATTTTTTCCACATACCGGCAACCCTCTTACGGTTCTTGTTTCTTTATGTTTTCCAGCTTCTTAATCTCGGCTCTGAGCTTCTGCCATTTCTGATAATCCACCCGGTACTGTGACCGCAACTCGGAACGGCGCTTTTCGGCATCCGCCACGATGTCGCGAGCGGTTGCATTCGCCTCTTCAATCAGTCGGGCACATTCCTGCTTGGCATCCTCTTTGCGGGCGGCAATTTCGTCCAGATATATATTCGCGGTCGTTTGCGCTACAGCGAACAGGTTGGTGACCGAGGCGGCCGCTTCGGAAACAGAACCCGCCAGTGAAATGCGAATGCGTTTATCACGAACCCCTTCCTGCAAAGCGGCTATCTCCTCCTGCAGTTTCTGTTCGTTCATCTTCATCTGGTAGATAATGTCCACCAGCTCGCGTCTGCTACGTCGTTTCAGTTCTTTGCTAATCACGCAAAATCGACTCCTTTCGGAAAAAAGGGTATATTTCCCCGCATAAAGTATAGCACTTAAAATTTTAATTTCAATATGTTGCATTAAATTATTAATATAAAATTTATACATTAGAGCGAAAAAAGCGCCTTCCCTGCTTTGGGAAGGCGCTTTTTGTGTATTTTACGGGTTACGCGCGTTGTACTTCAGCCGCCTGTTCAAATCCGTCCAAGGTGTCTCCCCGAGCGAATATCGAAAGCGACCGAAAACGTCGCCCACCATATAACACTTCCCCTGATTTTTCACAGCGAATTTTTCCATATATCCCCTTCGTTTTGCTATAGAAAACACAGCCGAAAAGCGCTACAATGACCACAAGGATGTGATGACCAATGACGATTGAAACAACATCGAAAATCACCGTAGAAGACACCTGTGATGTACTGGTTTGCGGCGGTGGTTTTGCCGGTATCGCCGCCGCACTGGCTGCGGCGCGGCTTAACAAGCGCGTCATTCTGCTCGAGAAACAATATCTGCTCGGCGGATTGGGAACAGCAGGACTTATCACCTTCTATCTCCCGCTGTGCGACGGCTGCGGCAGGCAGGTATCGTTCGGCATTGCCGAAGAATTGCTACGGCTGTCCATCTCGCTCGGCTCCGAAGCAGGATATCCCGCAAACTGGCTGGACAGTGACGATAAGGCACACCGAACCGAGAAAGATCCTCGCTTTGAAGTCCGCTACAACGCACAGATTTTCGCCCTGCTTGCGGAAAAGCTGCTGCTCGACAGCGGTGTCGACATACAATACGGCACATACGCTGTAGACACGATTTGCGAAAACGGTACAATCCAAGCGGTCATCACCGAAAGCAAATCCGGCCGGTGCGCCATTGCCGCAAATGCCGTTGTTGATGCCACAGGTGATGCGGACATTGCGCATTTTTCCGCTGTGCCAACCGAAACATTTCGTCAAGGGAATGTGCTGGCAGGTTGGTACTATTCTATCGGGAAAGACGGCTACAACCTAAACGTGGTGGGCTTTGCCGACAAGCCAGATAAATACAAATCCGAAGAGGACCGTGCAAAAACAAACACTTTGACTCGCTTTGGAGGCCTGGACGGCAAGGAATTGTCGACAATGATGCAACACTCACACGCGCTGATGCTAAATGACCTGAAAACCAAACGCACGCAGGATGCCACAGCGATGCCCGCCACCATCCCTACCATTCCGCAGGTGCGGATGACACGAAAAATTGTCGGCGCTTACTGCCTGGATGATACCGAAATGCACAAACCCTTTGCCAATTCCATCGGCATGGTTTCGGATTGGAGGAAGCGTGGCCCCATCTATGAAGTGCCGTTTTCCACGCTCTATTCCCCGACGGTTAAAAATCTCATCACCGCCGGGCGTTGCACCTCGGTGACCGAGAGTATGTGGGATATTATGCGCGTTATCCCCTGTTGCGCCGTTACCGGTCAGGCGGCCGGTACTGCCGCGGCAATGACGGCGGATTTCCCCTCGCTCGATGTTTCGCTTCTGCAAGACAGGCTGAAAAAAGACGGCGTTATCCTGCACGAAAGCGAATTATAAAACAGCACAAAAAAGCCCCCGCTTCAAGCGGGGGCTTTTTGTTATACGCTCAGAACCGGTGAGTACCGGGTTCGAGGCTGTAGGTTTTGCCATCGATAACCGCAACGGCGGGACGCGGTGTTGTCAGCTCGTATTTCACAACGCCGTCCTCGTGCCACCAGCGCGACGCAATCGTGCCATAATCGGTATCCAGCGACGCGGAGACATACTCCATACGGTCGGTGGGAATCGGTCTGAATTCCACCGTCGCGTACCCCGGTGCGCATGGGTTGATACCTGCGCAAACGCCATACAACCAATCGGCAACCGAGCCGTAGGCATAGTGGTTAAACGAGTTCATTTCCGTATCCCACATCGTACCGTCGGGGCGAATGTTATCCCAGTGCTCCCAGATGGTAGTAGCACCCTTTGTCACAGGGTACAGCCACGAGGGATACTCCTGCCGCAGAAGCAGCTGATACGCCAAATCGGCATAACCGCAGCTGCTGAGAACGTGCAGGATGTACGGCGTGCCGACAAAGCCAGTTTTCAGCTGTACGCCGTCTCTTTCCAGCATCGCAACCAGCGACTGTATCGTTTCTTCCGGATGGTCGGTCAAGCCGAAATGCAGTGCAAGCACGTGTTCGGTTTGGGTGCGGAAATCACCGTCATAGGCTGCTTTGAAGCCTGCTTCGATTTCCTTGTAACGGCGCTCGTACTCGCTGACATCTTCCCCAAGCAAGCGACCGATACGGCACACCAAATCGGTGGTGTGTGCAAAGAAGGCGGTTGCGACCAAATCTTCACGGCTGGCACCGCGATAGCTGCCGTACGGCGCATCGAGACCGACCCAATCGCCGTACTGGAAATGATCCGTCCACAGCGGATACGACGGCGTTACGTTCTTAACGTAATCCAGCCACCGTTTCATCGCCGGGAACATCATTTTCATATACGATGTATCTCCGTACGCACGATACAGTTCCCACGGAATAATCGCCACAGCGTCACTCCACGCAGCGGCAAAATAATCGCCGCCTCCCACCATATCGGGAATCACCACGGGAATACCGCCATTATCACGCTGCGCCGCTGCCATATCGCGCAGCCACTTGTAAAAGAACCGGCGCACATCGTAGTTATACGCGGCAGTACGAAGGAAAATCTGCGCGTCACCCGTCCAGCCAAGACGCTCGTCACGCTGCGGACAATCGGTGGGAATATCCAGATAGTTGCCGCGCTGACCCCAGATGACATTGCTGTAGAGCTGATTAATCAGCGGGTTGGAGCATTCGAAGCGCCCGGTTCGTTTCAGTTGACTGTGAATCACCACGGCACGGAAGGCATCGGGATCGACCTCGCCGGGATACGCATCCACGCGCACATAACGGAAGCCGTAAAATGTGAGCGTCGGCATAAATTGCTGGTATCCGTCGCGGCAGGTATACTCGTACAAGCACTTGGCACGGCGGTAATTGGCGTTGTAGAAGTTGCCGTCACCGTCCAAAATTTCCGCAAAAGAAAGCGCAATCTTGTCCCCTGCCTTTGCCGTCAGCGACAATGAGACAGAGCCGGTGAGGTTCTGACCGAAATCCAACACAGTTTCGCCCTTAGGCGTGCGGATAACCGCAATCGGTTTTACTTCCTCTTGTTTGAGAATCAACTCGCCCTCTTGCGGAATCAGCATAGACTTATCGTCGTTCTCGGCAATCACGGCATTGCGGTCGTACACAGGATCGACCGTCGCATCGTACACACAGCCGTGGTACACAGAACAAAATCGATATTCACTGTCGGCCACTTGCCACTGTTCGTCGGTGACAATGGTTTCACTCGTTCCGTCTGCAAACGCCAGATGCAGCGCGGCAATGACAGCCAGTTGGCGGTTGGCAGCGGACGGCGGAAGCTCCGTCCAGTGACCTTCAAAGCCTTTGTACCAACCGGATGCCATCTTCAATTTTAAGGAGTTTTGTTTTCCAATCAGTGCAGTAACATCGTATTCCTGGTACTGTGTACGCGCTTCGTAGGTCGTCCAGCCGGGAGTCATCACCTGCTCGCCCAGGCGCGTATCGCCTAAAAACGCCTCGTACACGCCACGCGAAGACGCATACAGTGTCGCTTTTACGACTTCCTTTTCCACAGTAAACTCGCGACGATACGCAGGACAAACATCACGTTCGCCCAGCGGATCGCAAATCCAATGTGCTTTCTGTAACACGTCTGTTCCTCCTCTGTCAAGCTCTCCGCGACAGCACTTCGTCTTCATATTGCTTGATCTGTGCGAACCATTCTCCGTCATCGGGAACACCGCAACGCTTACAGTACTCCGACCAAACATCACCGAACGGCATGGTTTTGAGTTCTTCCTGCTGTATCAGCAGTGCTGTAAAATCTCCTTCGTTTTGCATCGCGGTCAAATCCGGCGAACACAAAGCACTGAGCAACGCTTTCTGAATATTGCGGAAGCCGACTACCCAGGCGGCCACACGGTTGATAGAGGCATCGAAATAGTCCAGCGCAATCTTTACGCGACCATCCAGCCCACCGCAACGAACGATTTCCTTGCAAATCTCGCGCGTCTCATCGTCGAAAAGCACCACGTGGTCGCTATCCCAACGAATCGGGCGCGTAACGTGCAAGGCAATCTCGGGGAAAAAGGCGAGCAACGCGGGAATCTTATCCGACACCACCTCGGTCGGGTGGTAGTGACCGTTATCCATCAGCGGGATACATTTGTCACGATTGGCGGCGGCATACGCCAGCGCAAACTCGGCAGAACCGACGGTATACGCTTCCACGCCGATACCGGACACCTTGGATTCGACACACGGCTTCACCTCACCGAAATCAAACTCTTCGGAGAGAATCTCGTCAAGCGACTGCTTGTACCGCAAGCGAGGCCCGATGCGATCGGCAGGAATGTCCTTGAGTCCGTCGCCCGTCCAGATATTCATCACGCACGGCTGTCCCAGTTCCTTTGCCAAGTAGGACGAAATGCGAATACACACCTTGCCGTGCTCCACCCAAAAGCGGCGGATATCTTCATCCGGCGAGCTGAGCGTTAACCCCGTAGCTTTGGGATGTGAGAAAAAGGTCGGGTTAAAATCGCACCCGAGGCCGCGCTCCTTGCAAAATGCAACCCAGCGGCTGAAATGCTTTGGCTGCAGTGCATCACGATCCGCCCACTCGCCATCCTCAAAAATCGCGTAGCTGGCGTGAAGATTCATCTTCTTCGTGCCGGGACACAGCCGAAGCGCCATATCCAAATCGGCCATCAACTCTTCCGGAGTCCGCGCGCGACCGAGATAATTGCCGGTGGTCTGGATGCCGCCCGTAAGCGGTTTCGAAGGATCGGTATCGAATCCGCGCACATCATCGCCTTGCCAGCAGTGCAGCGAAATCGGCAGTTTCCGAAGCGCTTCGATAGCGGAATCGGTATCCACGCCCAGCTTTGCATAACGTGATTTTGCGTCGGTATAGGACATTGTACATCTCTCCCATCTGCAAGTTCTTTACGCATAATCTTGTCTATATATAACTCAATTAAACCACAAGGAAAACGGCTTGTCAAATCGTTTTCTGCAGCGAAAAGCACCCCTGTTTTCCACAGGGGTGCAATCGGTTTATGCCATAGTAGCCAACATCGTTTCCGTCACTTCGTATCGGGTATTCTCACCGGCGCAATACGCCCGACATTCCTCGAGCATATATTCGCCCATACGTGCAACCTCCGCTTTGGTGTAAATCGTTTTTTCAATAGCGGTCAGGCGTTGCAGTGCGTCGCAGGTTTCGGGAGCGAACACCCGAAAGATATCGCTCGTGCTTTCGCAAAGAAACAACGCTTTCATTGGTCTTCCCCCACTATCGCTCGCAGTGCCGCGACCTCGCCCGGCAATTCGTCCAAGCTGTCGTTCGGCATAAACTCCAACAGCAACGCGTGCTGCTGCGTAAACGACTTCAGATAAGTGCGCCAGTCATCAATTGCCTGTGCCAGCGGGGAACGCGCATCCTCGCTCCAGTTGAACACGTGAAGGTTTTGGGTATAGGGCGCTATCCGCTGAGCGTAGCGCACATTTTCCTCGGTGCTTTTCCACTGGAACGGCTGCCAGTACATTTTGAAATGCGGCGACCCGATATCCTCCATCAGTGCCACGGCATCGTCACAGCATTCCGTAAAAGTATCCCGATGACATTCAAGGCACAGCGTAACACCGCTTTTTTCGGCCATCATTGCCGCCAAACGGCACTGATGCACCAGCCGCTCGCGTTCCTCAGGAGACATCACAGCACCGCTTTTATCGCCGCACCAGAGCCTGAGAACACGCGTTCCGAGAAGTCGAGCAGCGGTAAGGTAGGATGTCAGTTCTGCAATCGGTGTAACACCGAGACGGAAATAGGTACCGTACGACGAGCAGGAAACATCATATTCCCGCTGCAGTTCGGCAATCTCATGCAGACGCTCGGTATCAAGACACGGCGCGTGTATGTCACTGCCCCATTCGATACACATGAGTCCCACCTGCTTGGCAGCTTCGATAATTTCACGCGGGGTATGCTGTCGGAAAGACACCGACACGAGCCCCAACACAACCTCATTTTTCACAAGCGTGCTCGGTTGCAGCACCACACGGTTCGGGAAAACGGTCGATGTAATTTGTAACGGTTGTTTAATCATGGGTATCCCCCTTTGTACAAAGTATAACATAAAATAAAAGTAATGAAAATATCTTTTTCCGCATAATACATTGCTTTTCTTGTATGATTGTGCGATACTGTATGGAAAACACCATCGGCAATCCTGCACAGTGGGAAAGCCACTGCCATGCGCATTTTGAGTGCATTATCGTGCTGGAGGGTGATATCCAGCTCATTGCCGCACGGTGCGGTTGGACAAACTACAGCAATTTCTATCGTATGTATCTGAAACAGTTCGGCACAGCACCAACAGACACATAAAAAAGGACACCCTCTCGGGTGTCTTTTTTTACTGTTATTTTATTGCCGATTTGCTTTTTGTCCATATTTTTGCGTTTTCGTTTCTTTGTTTTTTCTTATTAACAATGTATAATGTTTTTAACAGTTTTTACTATGGCAAAGGAGGGTATCATCCGTGACATACGAATTTAAACCTTACCGTCCTACCGAGCTGCTTCGCAACCATCTGAATATGGGTGCGACCGACCCGAACGGAACGGCGTTTGAGGTTACAAGCCAATATTTCACGCGCGGTGGTGTGCCGTGGATCGGTGTAATGGGAGAGTTCCATTTTTCGCGCTACAACTGCAATGAATGGCGGCGTGAGCTTGCCAAGATGAAGGCAGGCGGCATCACCGTTATCGCCTCCTATCTGTTCTGGATTCACCACGAAGAGTGCGAGGGCGAATTCAACTTCAGTGGCAATAACGATCTGCGTCGCTTTGTGGAAGAATGCCGCGCGCTCGATTTGGATGTGTTCCTGCGCATCGGTCCGTGGGCTCACGGCGAGTGCCGCAACGGCGGTTTCCCCGACTGGCTGCTGGCAAAGCCGCTGGAGACCCGTACAAACGACGAAAACTACCTCCCCTATGTCCGCCGTTTCTACGAGCAGGTTTACGCGCAAATCCGCGGTCTGCAGTATACCGACGGCGGCAACATCATCGGTATCCAGATTGAAAACGAGTTGGCCAGCAACGCGCCGCATCTTGCGACGCTCAAGCAGATGGCGTTGGATTGCGGCTTCCACGTGCCGGTATACACCGCCACCGGTTGGGGCGGCACGGCAGGCACGCAGATTCCTGTCGACGAGGTTGTTCCCGTGTTCGGCGGTTACTGCGAAGGCCCGTGGTTTGAACACACCGAACAGCTTCCGCCCTCGGTACACAGCTTCTTTACCGGTATGCGCAACGACGGCGCAATCGGCGTTGATTTGATGATTGTTCCCGAAGTGACGGATGGCTGGCAAATGCCCTACAACCGCTATCCCTTTGCGACCTGCGAGCTTGGCGGCGGTATTCAGGTAACGCACCATCGCCGTCCCATCATCAAGCCGATGGACATCTATTCCATCGCGCTGGTGAAACTGGGCAGCGGTAACAACCTGGTGGGCTATTATATGTTCCACGGCGGTACAAACCCCATCGGCAAGCTGTCCACCATGCAGGAAACCAAAGAAACCGATTATCCGAACGATTATGCGGTTCTGTCCTACGATTTCCAGGCGCCGCTGTCCGAATACGGTGAAGTACGCGGTCAGTATCGCTTGCTGAATATGCTGCATATGTTTGTCAACGATTATCAGCAGTCGCTGGCGAAGATGGAATTCGTGGAAGCAACCGATTCCGTTGCGCGTGACGATACCACCTCCCTGCGCTACGGTATGCGTACAGACGGCACGAGCGGTTATGTGTTTGTCAACCACTATCAGCGTCTGACGAACCTCGCCGACGTCCACAACGTGGTTTTCCGCGCGCAGGATGTGGAGTTCCCGTCCATCGACGTTGTCGGTGATGTCGCGTTCTTTATGCCGTTCCATATGAACCTTGGCGGCAACGACCTTGTCTGTGCCACCGCACAGCCGTTGTGCCACATTGACAATACGTATTTCTTCACCGAAATTGAGGGCGTCGCCCCCTTCTTCCGCTTTGCCGATACCGAGTTCTCTGCGAATCTCGGTGAGATTACCCCCTACAACGATATCCGCATCGTTGTTCTGCCCCAAGCCGAAGCGGTATACGCCCGCAAGCTGTCGGGTCGCTTGTACATCGGCGAGCAGTGCGATCTCTACGAAGAAGACGGCGCACTTTGCGCGGTGCAGGGCGGCACGTTCCGCTACAAGCTCTGGAACGGCGAGTGCTTTGAGACGCACGAAATTGTCCGCGCGTTCGCGCCCGCCGTGTTGACCGCCACGCCTGTCGCCGAGCCGTTCGAGCCGCCGTATCTGCGCGAGCTGACCATGAACGGCGAGCGCGCCAGAACGTGGAAAAAGCTCGAGGTTACCACTCCCGAAGGATTTGTGGAAATTGCCGATGCTTGTGACGTATCGCAACTCTACGCCGACGGCGTGATGGTTGCCGACAACTACTATATCGGTGTTCCGTGGCGCGTTCCCGCCACTCTGCTGTTCGGGAAAGAGTGCTACCTCGTTATGTCGGAACTGAAAGATGACTTCTACCGCGAGTTTAACTTAAAGGAGAGAATGAAATGAAACGCATCCTTGCTCTGTTCCTGTGCGCAACAATGCTCATAACGATTGCGCTCAGCGTCTCCCCGCTTGCCGTTACCGCCGAAGGAGGAACCACCGGCCTTCTCAGCGACTTCGAAAACGAGGTTTACAACGGCTTTTCGTGGAACAATGCCACGTATGGCTTTCTGGGCAATTCGGGCACTCCCGCTTACGTTGATGAAGCAGACGGCAACCACTATCTGGTGATGCCTGTCAACAATTCGAAGAACTACGCCCTTTATTATTATGAAGCGCCCGTCGAGCCGGGTAAAACCTATTGCCTGCGGCTGAGATACAAAGGCACCGGATTCGGTACTCAAATCCAGTCCTGCACCGAAGGCGGCGGCCTGGCTTGGGCGCCTGCGACGACGGAATGGAAAGAGTATCAGCGGATTTTCACCGTGTCGGATCCCATCACCGTCGGTATGTCGTTTTTCCTCATTTTCTGGCAAAAGACCGGTGCTACGGATTCGTATATCGACGACGTGTATCTGACCGAGGTTGTGGAAGCGGAAGGCATTGCCTTTACTGAGGGCAACCAGCTGACGCTGGCAAAGGGCGAAACCAAAACGCTTGCCGTAGCCGCACAGCCTGACGGCGCGATGCTTTCCGAGACGGTGAAATATGTCAGCAACAACCCTGCCGCCGTTACGGTTGACGCAAACGGTGTTGTGACTGCTGTTGCACCCGGTGTGGCGACTATCGTTGCCTCTGCCGATGGCTTCAGCACGACCTGCACTGTCACGGTTGACCGCTACGAGCCGATGCTGCTCGGCGATTTCGAGGGAACCTTGTCCTCCGGTTGGGCGTGGAATCACGCTTCCTACGGCATTATCAATGCCTCGAGCCCGATTACCACGCATACGGAAAACGGCAACACCTGCCTGAAAATCCCGCCGAAAGCGAAAGCGGACGGCACGGGTTATGAATCCTACTATCGCACGTATCAGAACTTCCCTGTTGAAGCAGGAAAGACCTACCGCATTACGATGAAGTATAAAGGCAGCGGCGCCAGTTTGTATCTGCTCAGCAACGGTGTCGCTACCGGTTCCGGTGCGTTCGCCTTTGCGAGTACCGACAAATGGAAAACCATCAGCAAGGTGTTCACGGTCAAGGCGACGACAAACGTCAACTTCACCTTTGGTTTCCTCCATTCCGGCTCTACCAACGGCACCACGTATGTGGATAACGTCTACCTGGAAGAGGTCGCTCCCTTTAACGAACTCATCATCGACGGTGACTTCGAAGTGGAGTCCCTGCCCACACAGTGGTCGCAGTTCGTTTCCAACGCGAACGCCGATGTCGTTGCCGACACCGTCCGCGGCGGTCAGTGCATGCAGGTCAGCGGCAAGACCTGGTTGTATCCGCAAGATCTTAGTGCTATGAAAGCGGAGTACACCTACAAGCTGAACATCAAAGTGCGCGGTAACGGAAGAGCGATTTTCTATTTCCACACCGTGAAAGAGGGAAGCCAAAAGGTATACGGTGTCCCCTCTGACAAATACACCATTTCGGGAAAATACGTTTATATCACCACAAGCAGCGAAACCGAGTGGACGGAATGCTCCATCGTTTATACCCTGCTGACCTCCAACGGCGGTTACAACCTGTCGTTCGGTTCGTACAACGATAACGGGCATATGTATTTCGACGATGTCTCGCTGACCGAGCTCGGCAACGCGTATGTTCAGGAAGGCCTTGTCGGCGGTTCTCTCAATATGACAGCGAGCGGCACCACCGCTCCCCTGCTTTCGGGCTTGCACGACGGTAAAGACGGTGTCTCCGTCACCGTGAACGTCACGCCGTCCGCCGGCTACATTCTGATTCCCGGCAGCCTGCGTTACACGACAAGCGCCGGTATCACCAGCCGTATTCTCAACAAAGACGGCGGCGCGTTCGGCGAGGGCGACGGCAACACCTTTGCCTTTACCGCTCCTGCGGAAAACGTGAAAATCACTGCCGATTTTATGCCTGTCGATGAAACCGACTTCGCTTTCGGTACGGTTGGTACTGCTGTACACATCAATGACGCGGGCGAAGAAAACGGCATCCGCTTCCTCAACCGTTTGCAGATGACAGCCTTTGATGAAACCGCTGACGGCTATACCGTCTCCTATCAGGGCGAAACCTACAAGGTTGCGGAAATCGGTATGCTGCTCAAGCGCAGTTCCCTGCCGTACACCCTCGACGTTGACACCTACAACCGACTGGTTCACGACGCCGGTGAGGGTGCTGTCAAGATGTGGGGTATCACCGTGTACAACGGTGCAACCAACAGATTCTCCGCGGTGGACTACACCGATACCTACATCGACTTCTCCATCGCACTGGTAACCTCGAGCCCTGATATGGCGTTCTGCGAGCGTCTGTACACGGCGCGCAGCTATATGATTTTGGAAAAGGATGGTGTCAAAACCGTGATTTATGGCAGCGAACGTACCGACAGTGTTGACACCACGCTTGCGCGGTCGGCAGGAATACTGTCCGATGACGTGGTAATCGACGATTCCTATGTCGGTGACGTCGACCCCTCCGACCCCATCCCGGAAGACAATCTGGAGAATGCCGATCTTAAGATTCTCAACATCGGCAACAGCTACGGTCACAACTCCACCAGCTACATCGCCGATATTGCCGAGCAAAGCGGCAAAACCGTCAAGGTGGTTAACCTGTTCAAGAGCGGCTGTACTCTCAAGAGCCACTACGACGGCTACGAAAACAACCTTGCGCAGTACTGGTACGAGCTCAATGGTGTCGTTGATTACAATACCGTCGTTACGATGAAAGCCGCCCTGCTCAGTGACGACTGGGATATTGTCACCATCAACGGTATGCCCGCCACGAAAGAAAGCGATTATCAGCCGTACTTGAACGATTTGTACAAGGCTATCAAGAAAGCCTGCCCGAACGCTCAGTTCTATCTGATGCAAAACTGGGCATACTCCGATGATTCTATGTACCTGAACAACACCTTCGGCTTCTCGCGTGCGGAAATGTGGAACAAGATGCTGCCCCTTTCCGAAAGCGTTACCGCCGCAGCAAACGTTTCGCTGATTCCGTGCGGAACGGCTGTCAATGCCATGGAAGACTGGTTCAAGGCCAATCGCCCCGAACTGAGCGTGTATCAGGCTGACGGCTCCCATATCGACGAAACGTGGGGCTGGTATTTAATCGCGCTGGTGTGGTACAGAACGCTTGTCGGCGAAGAACCCGCCAACACGTTCACCGCCTTCAAGAAACCTTACACAGACGATCCCGAAGTGCGCGCAGCTGTGTATGAAATCGCGATGCAGGCTGTCGAAGCCTACTATCCCACGAATTGAGGAGGTTGCCGTAATGCCGTATGAATCTCCCTCTTTGGTCATATATGACCTGACCGCCGATGAAGCGCTGGCGGCAGTTGTCCAAAGCGAACCCACCGTCGAGGACAACGACGACGATCTGAGCGTATAAGAAAAAGCACCCTTCGGGGTGCTTTTCTTTTGCTTGTTTTCATATGTAAAGGCCGCAGCTTTGTCACCAAAGCTGCGGCCTTTTTCTTGCTGTTATCTGCGCCAGATGCGAACCCAATCCACATCCATCGGATAGGTTTCGCGGCTGGTCAGCAGTACCACCTGATCGTCGGTGTTGAAAATCATATGAGAACCGACAATCTCAGGCTTGGTCACATGCGGATACACCTCGTGTACACGCGGCAGCGGCGTGGGATCATCACCGTAGAAATACTCCGGCAATGCATCCGCCGTATATTCGGCCGAATGGGTCAGCACGCCATCCAGATACCATGCCATACGACCCTCTTCCCACAGCACAGCGTAGGTGTGCCACTCGTCACCGACAAAGGGGAATTGGTCGCGGTAGCCGCAGTTATTGACCGTGTTAGAGGTGTAGGATACCTCCATTGTGCCATCCTCGTTATACTTGCGGAAGTGATGGTGCATCGAGCCGCAAAAATACTTCTGATCGACACCCTCTTTGTTTTTCGTAATAAACAATTCCACGACGTCCAGCTCGCCGCCTTCCGTCCACTGCGGAACACCCTTGAAGCTGTTAAGCGTCATCGTCCAGAATGCGGGAATACCGCCATACTCGCCCGTCGGCATACCGGCGCGAATGCGCGCTTCCAGATAGCAACCACATTTAGCAAGATAACCGTCATCCAGCTTGTTGCTGTAGGTCACCAGACCATACGCTTTCGGCTGCGGGCCACCCATATGGATGTACGAGTCCTGCTGAGAGATGTACTCTTTCGTCAGACGGCATCCATAGGCATCCACATACCACTTATATCCCGGCTCGTGGGTAGCCTCAATATCGATGGTATCCATCGAATCAAAATCATCCTCAAACACGAGGTTGGTCATCCCCGCAGCTTTTGCCGCTTCGGGAATCGGAATATTCTTGCAACTCATTGTCAGTGCCTCCTAGTCAGTTTAGCGCCTCCAGACGCGAACCCAGTCCACATCCATCGGGTACGTCTCGCGACTGGTCAACAACAAAACGTCCTCATCGGTATCAAAAATTGCGTGCGCGCCAATCCATTCCGGCTTTTTGTAACCGGGGAAAACATCTTTGGCACGTGGCAACGGTGTAGGGTCATCGCGGTAGAAATACTCAGGCATCGCATCCTCGGAAAAACGCGCCGAATGCATCAGCTGTCCGTCCATATACCACGCGATATGCCCCTTTTCCCACAAAGCACCGTATGTATGCCACTCGTCACCGATAAAGGGGAATTGATCCAAATACCCGGTGGCATTCACCGTGTTGGAAATCAGTTGTGTATACCAGCGACCGTTCGGCAGCATTTTTCCGTTGCGATAGTGATTATGAAGCGTACCGGCAAAGTACTTCTGATCCTCGCCATCCTTGTTTTTGGTGATGAACAGTTCCACCACATCCAACTCAGCGGCGTCGGTCCACGGTCTGCCCATAAAATCCTCACGGCTCATCGTCCAGAATGCAGGAATGCCGCCATACTCGCCCGTGGGCATGGAGGCGCGAATCCGCGCCTCCAAATAGCACCCACTGGATACGGTGAATCCGCTATCCAGAACCTTGCTGTACGTCGTAAGACCGTACGTATCGCCGCCCATATGGATATAGGAATCACGCTGTTCCACATATTGCGGCTTGAACTGATGATTATAGCATCGTGTGAACCATTTATGATTCGGTGTATCGTTACCGTCCAGCGCGATGGTATCGAGCGAATCGAAATCATCCTCGAACACGAGGTTGGTCATCCCCGCAGCTTTGGCAGCTTCGGGAATGGGAATTGGTTTGTTCATAATAACTCACCACTGCCCTTTTTTACGCTTACGCGTCATCCACAGAGCCGTACCGCTAAGCGCCAGAAGCGCCACCAACGGGGCTACGCGCGTAGCGACACCGGTATCCGGTGTATCCCCGACATCGCCGTTTTCGATGCGCAGTGCGGCTGCAAGCAGGCTGTCGTAAGCAGGCATACCGTACTCCTCAAGCAGTGCGTTAATCTCAGCGCGACGCTCGTCGGAGAGCTTCTCCCAAATCTCTTTACCACCCAGAATGTTCAGGTAGTTTTCCTCGGTCGCTTCGACAATGGGATCGCCCCAATCGTCGGTGCAGTAGTTGTACCAGAAGTCCTCAGCGTTCATATCAACGACTTCTTCCTCATCGCCATTACCCGGGACCATACCGCCGCCTACGCCCTTCCAAATACGGACGTAGTCCACTTCCATCGGGTTCTCCACGATACCGCCGAGCATCAGACACATCTCGTGCTCGTTCATTGCGGAGAAGATACCCTCTTTCAGCTGACCCTTCTTGACGGTGGGAATCGGATTGGTGGGAATGTCGTCCTCGCTGTACGTCTGCTCGAACACCTTTACGCCGTCCATATACGCCTGAATGATGTTCTCATCCCAGACCCAGCCGAGCGTATGCCATTCCTTGTCGCCCATCGCGTTGATACCGGTCTTGCCGTTGACATACCACTCGGTCACTTCGCTTTCGCCCTCGGGACGCGTGGAATCGTGCATCGTGACCGTCCAATAACCCTTGTCATAGCTGTGTGCGATGCCCCAGAACTCCAGCCAGTCCATCTCGACCCAATGGGTGTTATCGCCGGGAGTTTCGTACATTTTGCCCAGCGGCAACGACCAAACGGTCGGGCCACCGCCGGTGACTTCGGGATTCGGAATGCGCAGACGCACTTCCAGATAGCCCTTGTTCCAGCTAAAGCCGTTCTGCGTATTGATATCCACCGTCGTCAGCGTGATACCATACTTGCTGTGCGGATCTTTCAGCGTCAGAATACCGTTTTCAATCTCATAGGCATCGCGGGTAACCGTACCTGCCGACCAGTTACGGGTGACATACCACTTATAACCCTCATCGCCCGTTGCCAGCGTATCAATCGAATCGATGGTATCGAATTCATCACTGAAAATCAGGCGATCCATACCCGCTTTTTGGGCGATTTCCGGAACGGGAAGCTTCTCATCCGCCACACGCAGGTGAACCTGATTGGCGTTGTTTCCGGAATTGGTTTCCAGAATCGTCAGACGCGGGTTTGCACGAGCCGAAATAACCAACGCGCCCTCGGTCGCCGCCCACGGCTCGGTATCCATTACGATAGCGATATCGTTGGTCTCCAGCGCCATAGTGCAGGTATAGGTCAGTGTGCGGACGACCTTGCCATCGACGGCAATGTCCACTTCGATTACCGAATCAACAGGCACAGCGTCGACGCCCTTGTTCGCCACCGTAACGGCAAACAGCAGTTCCGTGCCCACAGCAACCTGATCGTCGCCGCCGTCCCACACGATGTCTTCAACCACGAAGTCAATCAGGGACGCTTTCTGCGCAAACACCACGTTATCCAGGTAAATCGGACCGGCATCGGTCGTGGTCAGCGTCAGCACGCTCTCTGCTTCTGCCGCATCCTCGGGAACAGTGATTTCAAAGCTGGCTTTCTTCCAGGAATTGAGCGTATCCGTCTTTTCCTCCAGCAGAACAGCTTCACCATTGGTCAGCTTTGCCGTGGCATAGCCGGAGGTCGAACGATACACGAAAGACAGCGTATAGGTCTTACCCGGCTGCAGGCCCTTGATAGTCTGCGACACGGAGCCACCGCTCGTCAGCACCGCTGCCGAAGAGTTCACACGACCCTTGCCGCTTTCGATGACAGCACCGCCGGACAGTGTCCAGGAATCGTCACCGACGATATCAAAGGAGGGGTTCGTAACCAGCGCTTCTTCACCCGAAACCGTCACAACACAGGTCGAGGTCTTGCCGTTGAGCGTCGTCGCGGTGATGGTGGCAGTACCCTTACCGACCGCCGTAACCACGCCATACTCGACAATCGCCACATTCTCGTCGGAAGACGTCCAGGCCGTGCGATTGATATCACCATCGACAGGCGTTGCCATCACCGACAGCGACTCGGTACGACCGGGCACCATCGTGATGGTGCTCTTGTTGATGGTAATGCTTTCCGCTTCCACGCCGGAAGTGTACAGGCGCAGGCAGATGTTATCAATCACAGCGGGCGGCGTACCGTCCGTCTTGTTGCTGACAGACAAATCCCAACCGGGATTCAGCGTCATATCCGCAGGTGTGGTAAACACTCTCGAGGCGTGCTTCCACGTGGTGCCATCGCCCTCTTCCGGGACGGGAGAAATCAGTTTCGTCGTGCCGCTCCAGATGCGGAAATCCGAACCCGGCGTTGCCAGATAATCAAACGAAATCTCATAGGTCGTTCCGGGCATCACCGACAACGGCAGCTTATAGAACGTGCTGGTGGTGGAAGAGCCTTCGGGAATCGTCAGCTCCAGACCATAGCCGCCATCCTTGCCGATACCGGGCTTAATCGCACCGGGAACATCGGGATGCCAGTTGGCGTCGCCCTGCTCAAAATCACCATTCTTCAGCAGGTTGCCGTATTCGTCAATGGTGACCTTACAGGTAGCGACAAGGCCCTTGGCGCTCGTTGCCGTGATAGTCACCGTACCGCTCGTCGCCAACGCTGTAATCACGCCGTCCTGCGACACCGACACGACATTTTCATCGCCGGAGGTCCACGTAATCAGACCAACGCTGGTGTTGGCAGGCGTGCCGACAACCTGCAACGACGCAGTGCTGTCAGGCAGCAGCGTGATTTCGGAAGGGATAATCTGAATGGATTCCGCTTCCGGCTGCTTGACCAGTTTGAAGTTATCAAAATACGATACGCCGGAACCGATGTCCGTTGCACTTTGACGCTGACGCACCGACCATTCCCAACCGGTGTTGGCGTTCATATTTTCTGCCGCGCCGGTGGAGAAAATGAGGGTATACGTCGTCCACTCGGTCACAGCGGGCAAGGTCACATCTTTCCACCCCACCCAGTCGGTTCCCGAGCGGGAGATGTCGAACTGGGCAAAGCCTGCGCCCTCGTGCTTGTAATCAAAAGTGAGAATATAGGTGGAGTGCGGCTCAAGAATGGCGATGAACGCCGCCTTGTAGTCCGCAGCAGGCCAAACAGCCGCACCGCCCTCGGCAACGGTGGATTCAATCTTCACGCCCTTGCTGCCATTTACACCAACGCCATCCAGAATATAGGCGCTGTTGCCCCAGGAAGCGGTGGGACCCTGCTCAAACGTACCGTTGACAATCAGCGCAGGCTCTTCCACCATCACCGTGCAGGTCACAGGCGGCAGACCGACAGCCGTCGCCGTAATGGTCGCCGTACCGACAGCAATACCCTTGACAACGCCGCCATCCACCGTGGCGATGGATTCATCGGAGGAAGTCCAGGTGATTTCAGGCAACTCAGCACCTGCCGGGATCGTCGACGCGCTCAGCGTGAATTCCTTGCCGATTTCGACAGCATAAGACGTTTTATCCAGCGCAATGCCCGTAATGACAGGCACCGGCTTCTCTTTCAGTTTGAAGTTGTCAAAGTATGCCGCACCCGTACCATAGTGGGCAGCATTGGCGTAATGCACGTGACGCACCGACCATTCCCATCCGGTGCGAATGTTCATATTCTCTGCCGCGCCGGTGGTGAACTCATACGTAAAGGTCGTCCATTCCGTTACATCGGGCAGATTCACATCCGCCCAGGCACCCGTCCAGTCGGTGCCGCCGTACGCAATATCAATTTTACCGAAGCCTTTGCCTTCGTGCTTGTAATCGAAACTGAAAATGTAGGTGGTATAGGGCTTGAGAATCGCGTTGAATTCGCCCTTATAATCCGCACCGGGCCAGATGGCCGTCTCGCCCTCGTTGACGGTGGTCTCAACCTTAAAGCCCTTGCTGCCGCCGACGCCGACGCCGTCCATAATATAAGCGCTGTTGCCCCACGCCACCGAAGCACCCCGCTCGAAGTTACCGTTGAGCAGCAGCGACGGCTCTTCGACCGTCACAACACAGGTCACAGGGGTCAAGCCATCCGCCGTCGCGGTGACCGTCGCAGCACCGACGGCAATACCCTTGACAACGCCGCCGTCCACCGTGACGACAGATTCATCGGAAGAGGTCCAGGTGATTTCGGGCAACACTGCGCCCTCGGGAAGCGCGGATGCGGTCAGCTTCACTTCCTCGCCGACCGTGACGATGGCAGACGCCTTATCCAGCGCAATGGCGGTAGCGGCAGACGGCTTTTTCTCCAGCTTGAAGTTGTCGAAATACGCCGCACCCGTACCGTAGTGAGTAGCGTTCGCATAATGCATATGACGCACCGACCATTCCCAGCCGGTGTTGGCGTTCATATTCTCTGCCGCACCGGTGGTGAACTCGATGGTATAGGTCGTCCAATCCGCCACATCCGGCAAATTCACATCTGCCCACGCGCCCGTCCAGTCACTGCCGACACGGTTGATATCGAATTTACCGAAGCCTTTGCCCTCGTGCTTGTAATCAAAGCTAAACACATAGGTCGTATACGGCTCGAGAATCGAGTTGAAAGCAGCTTTATAGTCCGCAGCAGGCCAGACAGCCGTATCGCCTTCATTGACGGTCGTTTCAATCTTGACGCCCTTACTGCCGCCAACACCGACACCGTCCATAATGTAAGCGCTGTTACCCCAGGAAGCCGACGGACCCTGCTCAAAGTCACCGTTGACAATGAGATTGGTCTCCACCGCTGCCGCAGGCAAAACAATGCCCGAGATGGCGCAAGTGACCAACAAGGTCATTGCCATTGCCACGGACAGCACCTTACGCAGATTCGTTTTCACACGATCCTCTCCCTTCAATTGCGCAAACCGCACAATGTACAATTTAATTCTAGCATGTGGTATATATATTGTAAATGAAAATTAGTAAAAAAATATGGACTTTAATCAACTTTCCTCTTGACTTTTCTTACTTTTTTGAGCAAAATAAAAAGGGATTTTGTATGGATAAAAGTGGATTCCCAACTTATCAAGTTAACTGTTGTCAATACACGGTGCCATGGAGGCGGTACGATGAGTTATCAGTGCAAACGGCTATACACCGAGCTGGTGTCGCTGTATTTAAAGAACCTCGATATCAAGACCAATACGACCTATCGCTTCTCTGTGGATGCTTGCGGCGGCCCTGTCGGCGTATATCTGTCCGGAAACGGCACAGGCGGTGTCGGTTCTTTTATGCACACGAAAGACTCGGACACGTGGACAACCCTCTGTTTTGAGTTTACCACCACCGACGACGAGGAAATGGTGGGCAAGCTGACCGACTGGGGCATCGCATTCGCGCGTACCACCCAAAACAATCCCGGTATCCCGCGCGATTCGTACATCGATAACGTCAGCCTGGTTGCGGTGAATGAGCCTGACATTAACCTCATTGACGGCGGTACGTTTGAGGAAAAATCCAGCAGTGTGTACGACAAGAACTGGAACTCCGAGATTCTGGGTTTATCGGGGCGAACCTTTGGCATTACCATCACCACCGACCCGAACTCCCCCCAAAACCACTGTTTGAAACTGCCTGCCGAATTGTTGACGCACCATTATCCCGACTCTCTGCCGCTGAAGGTCAACCAATTGCGTCGGTATCAGAATCTGACGAGCGATGTCACCGAGCAGATGTCGCTTTTTGCGGATATGTTTTTGATTCTGGTAACCAAAAGCGGCGAAATGCACTGCACCGTCAACCACACGCCGTATGTTGTTCCCAAGGGTTCGTTACTCGTCATCCCCTCGAACTCCGACGTCAGTTATTTGTGCCGCGCCGGTGTGTCTGCCGAGTACTATCTCGTTCGCTTCGGCGGCACGGATGCACCACGGGTGCTGAGTGATTTGGGCATCTCCCCTCCTACGGTTCTCGCTGTTTCCAACATCACGGCGCTGACCGATATCATTGTTCGGATGCTGTCGCTCCCCTCCCGCAACCGCACCTATTATTACAGCGTCAGCGGTCTGCTGCAGCTGTTCTTGGCGGAACTTGAAAACCAAGCCGTTATCACGCCGTCGCATTCGCGCCACCAGGTCTATATCAAAGCCATCGCGGAGCAGATGACAGATCGCCCCGAGATGAACATTACCAACGACGAAATGGCCACCGCCTGCGGTATCAGCAAAAGCCATTTTATCAACCTGTTCAAAGAACAACACGGCTGCACGCCGAAGCAGTACCGACTGCAAGCGCTTATCCGCAAAGCGTGTACGCTTCTGTCGACCACGACTATGAACGTGCAGGAAGTCGCCTATCTCCTCGGTATGAACGATCCGCTGTATTTCAGCCGTTTGTTCCGCTCGATGCTCGGTGTCTCCCCTCGTGAATATCAACGCGGTATCCGCTCGGACGAAGAATAAAAAACCGTTCCGTTCACCTGCAGTGAACGGAACGGTTTTCTGTTTATTCGTAGATAATAAAGCCCAATTCGCCGTCTTTGCCCGTATCGGCGGCTTTGGTTTTACTATTGGCAAAACCGCTCACAAAGGAGACGGACAGCAGCTCCACCGTCACGTCCTCCATTCCTTCGACGGGCACATAACGGAACGCTGTCACAGGAACACCGGGACGCGGCGACTCGTACGTGCATTCGTACACAAAACGGTCGCCCAGAACGCGCGGCAGTGCGGAATACATCACCTCGCGGTAGCTGTTTGTCGTGGTGTAATCCTCAAACGCGTCCGCTGTAATGTTCGTGCCGTACTTCACAGGAAGCTTGGCTTTTGTGCCGTCTGCATACTCGATTTCGTAATGACCGAGGATGTACTTCGAGTCGGTGATAAACACTCCATCGTAGAACAGCTCAAACGGGATTTTGTGCGTTGTGGTATGCGTCACCGTAATCGGGTTTTTAACGCTCAGATTGCGGAAACGATACAGCTCTTTGGCGGTAATATCCAGCTGTGCCGCACCGCCCAGCTGCTCAAAATCATCGCACCAGAACGCATACGCGCCCGACACGAGGTCGAAATACTGCAGATTCCGCTGCAGATATTCTTCCTCACACGAACCCCAGTTGCCGACAAAGCCGCCGTGGATGCCGCGCTTTCTGCGAGAATCCCACTGCTTGACGTTTTTCACCGTCACGTTGCCGTAGACAACGTCCATCTGTCTCTCGTGATATACGTCGTCGTACTTCGGGTTAAACGGCCAGTACCAGTGCAGAATCAGCACATCACGCGGCAACATATCGCGGCACGGATACAGCCGCGGACTCCAGCCCTTACAGCCTGTGCCGCCGACAGGATTACCTTGTCGGTCGTAGGACTTCAGCATCTTCTCGCCCCACATATACGTGCGGATGTTTCGCTCGGCGAGGAAATCGTGAAGCTTCCACACATCGTCCGCATACGCACGCGGCTGAGAGGTGTGCTTGCACTTGGGACAAATCGAAATCGAGTATGCTTCGTCGTGACCGATGTTAATCGCTTTCGGCTGAAACACCTCAATGACCTCTTCCAAAATATCAAACACCAGTTTGTAGGTGTCGGGGTGTTTCGGACAGTAGGAATCCGGATAAGGATCGTTGCTGCGCTCGGCGATTTCGGGATGCGCCATTACCAGATAATCGCAATGCGAGAAGGTGGGACATTCGGGAATGACCTCTATGCCGCGGGAGCGGCAATACGCCACGAGGTCGCGCACCTCATCCTGGGTCAGATAGCTGCCGCCGGCGTTGTCGCAATGGAAGCTGTTCTTGCACCAGCCAAACGAGCGTTGGATCTGATTACCGCGACCGGAATAGGCGTTGATATCCTTGCACAGTTCAATCCACTTCTCGTTAATCTCCGGATGGCGCTTGTACTCCATCGCACCGCCGACTTCCAGCATCAGACGGTTGTACTTGTAATAGGCGAGGAAATCAATCGTGCGATAGAAATCCTCAATCTTATCGCGCGGCGGCAGATAGGTGCGGAAGCCACGGATATCGTCGATGGGATAGTCATAGAGGAAGCCGCGCTTCAGCTCCCCTGTTTCCGCCAGCGACAACAAGGTGGAAGCGGCGAAAACAAAGCCCTCAGGCGCCGCAGCCCACACACGGGTTTCGGCACCGATGCTGATGGCAAAGCTCTCGTGATTCCGCTTGTACTCGGTGTGCTTCTTGATTTTTTTGACAACCGAAGCAGGAAAACCGAGTGAGAACGTGACCGCCTCGCAACGGATACTGCCGCCGTTGAAACGACCGAGCTTGTCAAACACCGAGGCAATGTAATCCGTGTACCCATCCTCCGCGCACACAACCTTTGCGCCCGACAGATTGACCGTCTCACCCTCCGCCAAGTACAGCTTGTACTTAAAGAACACACCGTCACCCCATTTGTCGAAATCGTTTACACTTCCATAGTAAACAGTCGGAGAACCCATGTCAAAGCTTTTTTGATGTACTTTCGAACAAAAACATTCAAAAAAGTCGCATCGATAACTCAGCAGTCGAAATCGTAGTCATCGAAGCCGTAGCCTGCGCCGTTCGACATTGTGATAACGTCGCCCTTCACCTCAAAGCCGCCGCACACGCCGACCTCGGGATTGGTAAACGAAAAGAAGGAATCCAAATCGGCGGATTCGACGTTATCCTTTGCCAGCACGACCGCCGCCGCGGCGGAAATCGCGAGCTTGGATTCGGAGAAACAACCGACGAGGCAGGTTTTTCCGTACTTTTTGGCGATGTCGGCAATCTGCAGTGCCGGATAGATACCGCCGCATTTCATCAGCTTGATATTGACGATTTTGCAGGCATCGTGCTGACAAACGATTTCGGCATCCTGCGGAGTATGCACGCTCTCATCCGCCATAATCGGGATGGGCGACAAGCGATTCACCTCTGCCATACCATGGACATCCCACCACTTCAGCGGCTGTTCCGCTTCGGTAATGCCGTACTGCTTCATCTCCTCCAGCACAGACAGCGTGGTCTCGACATCGTAGCCTTGGTTGATATCGATTCGCAGGTCAATCTCTTCGCCCACAGCCTCACGGATGCGGCGAATCACCTCGATGTCGTTCTGCGGATTGATGCCGCACTTGATTTTCAGAATACGGAAGCCTTCCCCCACACGCTCCACGGCCTCGTTCACCATAGCGTCAATCGTGTCGATACCGATGGTGATATCGGTTTGCAGTGTGTCGGAAGTCGCGCCGAGCAAAACGTGAACCGGCTGATTTTGCTTCTTGCCGATGATGTCGTAGCAGGCAATGTCAATCGCCGCTTTTGCCGACGTGTTGCCGAGCAATCTGGCGTTCATACGTGCGTGAATATCCGCAATATCCGTCGGGTCTGCACCCAGCAGCGCAGGTTTCATATAGTCGATGGCGGTAATCACGCCCTCAATCGTTTCGCCCATCACAAGCGCCGACGGCGTGGACTCACCAAGACCGTAAACTTCCTCGTCGGTAACAATCTTGATGTACACGCGACGCGACATATCGCTTCCCGTTCCAAACGCAATCTTGAACACCTTTCTGCGCTTGAAATCCACTCGTTTAACAAGGATATCGACAATTTTCATTTCCATTTTCCTTTCCGTTTGTCGTATCGCATTCAGTGTACCACCAAACGGCGAAAAATTCAACAAGAGCAACGCAAAAATTATCGTTTCAAGGCGCAAAAAACTCGGCACACCTTGCGGCGTGCCGAGCCTTTCGGGAATGTATGATTCGGGTTAAATCGTTCCGGTGACCACCATCGGCGGACCTGCAGTGACCGCAGGAGCGGGCTGAGGAACGCCGTTCGTAAACAATGTCGCCGAGCCGTCTTCATAGGTCAGCGGATAGACCGTTGTTCCGTTAAACTCATACCCACCGAGATTGTCGGTAACGGTAAGTCCTGTCAGCGGCACGTTGCCGGTGTTGCGCAACGTCACCACATAGGTCACAAGCTGCCCGGGGTATAACTTCCTTCCACGGCCGTTTTGGTCGTCACCAGCACGTCCAAAATTTCGCCATACGCAATGTTGGAGTTGGTGGTGTTCCCGTTATAGGTCAACGTGGCCTGATTGGAAAAAAGAGCCACAATGTCCCTCCTA
>JAZODA010000079.1:0-24297 GCA_045596745.1 Acutalibacteraceae bacterium | reverse complement strand
GGTGAAGCCCTGGGGCACGGGCAGACCGATCTTGGTCATTTCCGCCAGGTTCGCACCTTTACCGCCGAGGAGCTCACGCATCGAAGCGTCGCCCTCTTTGAACAGGTAGACATACTTGTGACTCATGCTTACAGTCATCCTCTCTTATTTTAAACTTTTCTGAGACTATTCGGATATGCCGACATTTCTATCAGCATAGCTGTCTGCTATTATACCAAATATTTCTCGCGTTGAAAAGTAGTTTTTTACATTTTTTTAATTTTATCAAAATTAACAGTATTTTCGGGAAAAGCGCGGCGTGTCTTGTGAAAAACACTTGTTTTTTACAAAGCGGATTGGCAAATCCGAAGAAATGCGGTATACTTTAAGGGAGATTTAAGCTTTCTTGCTATACTGTGAAAAAAGAGGTTCTCTGTTATGACGCTTATTCGTGAAATCGCGCACCACCAGCAAGGCCGCGCACCGTCGGTGCATCATTCCCATACCGACAGCGACTCGCTGGAGGTTATCCAGATTGTGTCGGGCGACGGCAACGCGCTGATTGGCGATCGCACCTATCCGCTCTCCCCCGGCATTTTGCTGCTGATTGACTCCTCCAACATTCACTCGCTCAATCCGCAGAATGTGGACAACTACTGCCGCAACAAGCTGATTGTCCGCCGCAGCGTGGTGGAAAAAGCGCTGCAGATTGTCGGCGCAACCTCGATGCTGGAAGCCTTTACCGACACGGGCGGCACCTGCTTCTCGCTCAGCCCTGCGCGGGCAGGCGAAGTGGACGAGCTGTTCCGCTCGATGTCCGACGCCCCCACCGACAACGCGCTGGTGTTCGGCACACTGATTCATCTGCTGACCACACTGACGCCGCAGGATCGCCTGTATGCACAGGTGGCGGATACCCGTGTGGCGCGCGTGTTACATTTCCTGCACACCCGTTACGCCGACCCCATCACCATCGATATGCTGGCGGAGGATTCCCACATCAGCAAATACTACCTCTGCCGCCTGTTCCGCGACAACACGGGTATGAGCATCATCCGGTACTTAAACGAACAGCGCCTGTCCTCGGCGCGCCGCCTGCTTGCAAGTACGCGCCGCTCCATCACCACCATCGCGCAGGACTGCGGCTTTGGCAGTCCGTCCCACTTCTGTGCGCTGTTCCGTGAGCACGAGGGTATGACCCCCCGCGACTACCGCAACACCCACGGTAAATAACAAAAACGACCCGAGGAATCCTCGGGTCGTTTTTTTATTCGTTTGTTGTAAACTCGCTGAAGGTCACCGCCAGCGGCAGCGACGGCACGGAAAGCGACAGCGGCTCGCCTGTGGCGGCATCGCATATCAGCTCATACCGTCCGTTAGCGCCTGTGCCGCTGATTATCAGTTGTCCGTCCTCCTCGCGGCGGTCGCCCTCGCCGCGGATGGCGGCATCCAGCACCGCCACAATTTCTTCGCCGAGCGCACTCTCGGGCACACTGTCGGGGTCGACGCTGAACTCCAGCCCTTCAAACGACAGCGTCACCGATTCGCCGTCCCACACGGCGCACAGCCCCTCCAGCGTTTCGGGAGCGGAGAAGGTCAGCCGCAGCATTCCTGCGTTTTGCCGCTCCAGCACGCCCGCAACATCCAGTTCCTTATACTGTGCCTGAATGCGGCAGGAAAATCCGCTGCCGATGGGGTCGCTTGCCCCCGCAGACTGCCGACAACCGGTTGCCGACAGCAGCAGTACCGCTACGATCAGTGCCACGCACCGACGCATAGTGTATCACTCCTGTTGTTCCAATTTCAGAAACAACCCCGGAAGCTCGTCAAGAATGTCCGACGGCAGCATCGCATGCTGCGACAGCCGCGCCGCCGCGCGGTCGCCTGCCGCACCGTGCAGATACACACCGCACCGTGCCGCCGCTTCGGGAGACAGCCCTTGTGCCGCGAGTCCCGCAATGATGCCGGCCAGCACGTCGCCGCTGCCACCGACCGCCATACCGGGATTCCCGGTCTCGTTGATAAACACGTCGCCCGACGGTGTCGCAATCACGGTGCGATGCCCTTTGAGCACCACCACCGCTCCGGTACGCCGTACCGCTTCGCGTGCGGCGACCTCGCGGTCGGCTTGCACCTCCCCGACCGTCACGCCGAGCAGGCGCGCCATCTCCATCGGATGAGGTGTGAGAATCAGCGGCGCTTTGATTGTTTCCGTTAACACTATATGCCGCGCCACCAGATTTATACCGTCCGCGTCCAAAATAATCGGCACATCCGCCTCGGTGAGCAGTGCCGTCAGCAAATCCGCCGTGTCGTGCGACTGTCCCAGTCCGCAGCCGACAAGCAGGGCGTCGGCGGTTTTCAGCCGCGGCAGCAGCATTGCCGCCGCGCTCCCCGCTGTGTCATACGGTGCAAACACCGCTTCGGGAAGCTGCACCGCCACGATGGGATAAATACTCTTCGGCAGTGCCGCGACTACCAATCCACAGCCGCTGCGCAACGCCGCCGTGGCAGCCAGTGCCGCCGCACCTGCCATACCGTAGCTGCCGCAAACCGACAGCACCGTGCCGTACGTTCCTTTGTGCGAATCCGCCGCGCGCGGTGTGATGTACCGCCGCATTTCGCAAAACTCCATACGCGTTTACCTCCCAACAAAAAAGGCGGGTGCGAAAGCACCCGCCACGGTTATTTTTCCATTTCCGACTGCAGCAAGCGGGGCAGGGATTTGGTGAACGCCTCCAACACGCGTTCATTGGGCTGGAACACCACCAGCGTGTAGCCGCGCTTCTTGCTGCGATAGCTGAAGCAGTAGAGTCCCTCTTCCTTTTCGGAAGCCGACGCGATAACCACACGGTCGACCTGACGGTTCTTCCACTTTTCCGGCTCGTAGCGACCGGCGCTTTCCAGCTTTTTGAGCGACACCGACACCACGCGTTCGCGCTTGCGGCGCGCAATGATGCGGTCGACGTCGATATCACCGTTGGTGATGCAGTACTCATACTCAATGTTCATACCCGACAGCAGCCACCACATACCGTAGCCGATCGGCAACAACAGAATCAGCGCCAGCGACTGCAAGAGCAGGAAGGACATCACAATCAAAATGGAGGTCAGCGCCATAATCAGCATCGCAAGCGCCACCTGCGTTTTGGTTTTCTTATGATAAATGATTTGTTCCACAAACGTATCCATACTCAGTCACACCTTTCACTGGTAGTATACACGAACGCGGCAGAAAAAGCAATCACTTTTCGTCATCAAAAAACCGACGAATTGCCTCGGCGGCAGGGCGCGTCATCCCCTTGACCGCCACAAGCTGGTCAAGCGTTGCCTCGCGCACAGCGGTAACCGAGCCGAAATGTCGCAGCAGCAGTGCCGCGCGCTTCTCGCCCACGCCCGGCACCGTCGTCAGACTACTGCCGAGCACACGCCGCCGCTTGTTTCTGTGGTATCCGATGGCGAAGCGGTGTACCTCTTCCTGAATCGACGCCACCAGCGTAAACGCGGCGCGCCGCCCACCAATCGCAATCTCGCCGCCCTCGGCGGTGATGGCACGGGTGCGGTGATGACCGTCTTTGACCAGACCGAACACGGGAATCCCCAGCCCGTAGCTGTCCACGAGCGGTTTGACCGCGTCAACCTGTCCCCTACCGCCGTCAAGTAAAATCAAATCGGGCAGCTCACCGAAACCGACGCCGCTCTCGCGATGCTCCAGATACTCGTTCATACGGCGCGTGAGCACCTCACGCAGTGACGCACAATCATCGCGACCGTCGCCGCGGATTTCAAACCGACGGTATTCCTGCTTGGCAGGCTTGCCGCTGCGAAACACCACCATCGCCCCCACCGCATCGCTGCCGGCGGTGTGCGAAATGTCATAGCTCTCAATGCGGCAAGGCGGTTCGGGCAAACCGAGCAGCTGTTGCAGCTCACTCAATGCCGTCACATCCCGACCGCCGATTTCCAGCCGTCGCGCCACCTGCTCGGCGGCATTGTTGCGGCACATCTTGAGCAGCTCCAATTGCTGTCCCCGTTGCGGAAACACAAGCCGCACGGCATAGCGCGCCCCTTGCTCGGCGGCGCGTGCCGTCAAAAACTGCTCCAGCAGCTCGACATCCTCCACAGGGCCGTCGGTCACCACGCGCGGCGGAATCGATTCGCGCGAGGCATAGTACCGCCGCAAAAACTCCGCCTTGGCGGCAGGGATATCGTCCACCGCCTCCATCAAAAATTCCTCGCGGTCGCACAACGCGCCGCCTGCAAAGCGAAACACCTCAAAGCACGCCGTGCCGCCTGCTTGCGCCAACGCCACCACGTCCTGATGCGGCACACGAGAGTGTACCACCTTTTGCCGCTCGCCCATCCGCTCCAGTGCGCGAATGCGGTCGCGCAGGCGCGCTGCTGTTTCAAAATCCAGCGCTTCCGCCGCGGCGTTCTTCCGCTCGCCGAGCAACGCAATCAGCTTGGCGCTGCCCTGCGTCAGATACGTTACCGCCTGCTCCACGCGCTCGGCGTAGTCCTGCTCCGTCACCCGACCGCTGCAGGGCGCACAGCACTGCCCGATGTGGTGATTGAGGCACGGACGGCCCTGGCTCTTGCCGTACACCAGCGCACGCTTGCAGGTGGACAGCAAAAACAAACGATTCACTTCGTCCACCGCCTGCCGCAGGATGTAGGAGCTCATATACGGCCCGATGTACCGCGCACCGTCGTCGGCGCGTTGCTTGACCTCCGCAATGCGCGAATACGGCGGCGGCGAGACGCGGATGTAGCGGTAGCCTTTATCGTCTTTCAGCAGAATGTTGTATTTCGGGGCGTGCTGTTTAATCAGCGAGCATTCCAGCACCAGTGCCTCAAACTCACTGCCCACCACGATGTATTCGAACCGATCCACACGGCTGACCATCTGCCGCACCTTTTCGGTGTGGTTGGTATCCGAACCGAAATACTGGCTGACACGGTTGCGAAGCACCTTGGCCTTGCCGATATAGATAATTGTCCCCCGCTCGTCCTTCATCAGGTACACACCGGGTTCATTCGGCAGCGCCATCGCCTGCCGCCGCAAGTCTCGCAGTTTTTCCGACATCCGTATCACCCCCTAAAAAGCACAAAAGCGCAGCCGCGTGACGCAACTGCGCTGCGGACGCTCTGCCACACGGCAAAGCCCCCGTTTTGATGCATAAAACTCTTCTTACTCCGTGAAACCGGAATCGACCAGCGCCACCAGTGCGTCGACTGCGGCTTCCTCGTCGTTGCCATCAGCGGTGATGCGGATGTTCGTGCCGCCGACGATACCCAGGGACAACACACCCAGCAGGCTCTTCGCGTTGACACGGCGCTCTTCCTTTTCCACCCAGATAGCCGACTTGAACTCGTTGGCCTTCTGAATGAAGAACGTGGCGGGGCGGGCATGCAGACCTACCTGATTCTGCACCAGTACCTCTTTAACATACATAACGAAATACTCCCTCTCATCACTGAACTGGGGTCGGAATTCCACCGACCGTTATTACCTTACAAGATAGTACATATTATACCACAAACTGCGCCGCGGTCAAACAAAATCCGCACGAAAACTCGTGCGGATTTGCAATTTCGTTTGCCTGCCCTATTTTGGTAAAAAAGCTCGTCCCCAATTTGGGCAATTTGACGATATCTGTGAATAACTTTTGGTTATGTTGGCGAATCCTCCGCCATTCGAGCGCGCTCTTCTTCCAAAAAAGCGCGTTCACGCGGCGTCAATTCGGCGTGTTCCAGCATATCGGGGCGATGCCGCAGCGTGCGCAGCAGCGACTGCTCTCTGCGCCAGGCGGCGATGTTCGCGTGGTGTCCCGTAAGCAGAACCTCCGGCACTTCGCGCCCTTCCCACACAGCAGGTCGGGTGTACTGCGGATATTCCAGCAGCGAGGAAAAATGGCTTTCCTCGGTAAAGCACAATTCGTCCGACAGCACGCCGGGGATCATACGCGCCACGCAGTCGGTCACTACCAAAGCAGGCAGCTCGCCGCCCGTCAGCACGTAATCGCCGATGGAAATCTGTTCGTCCACCAGTGCATCCAGCACGCGCTCGTCCACGCCCTCGTAATGACCGCACAGCAGGCACAACTCCGGCAGCTGCGCGAGCTCGCGCGCACGCTGCTGAGTCAGCGTTTTGCCCTGCGGCGACAGATAAATGAGGTGCGGACGGTGACCGATATCCTCGCACACTGCGCGGAAACAATCGGCGATGGGCTGGGCGTTCATCACCATACCCATACCGCCGCCATAGGGGTAATCGTCCACCTGCTTCTGGCGGTTTTCGGTATAATCGCGGATTTGATGAAACCGCAAATCCAGTATGCCCCGTGCGCGCGCCCGTCCGATGATACTCTCGCCCATCATACGGTCACACGCTTCGGGGAACAGCGTCAGTAAATCAATTCTCATCGTCAAACAATCCCAACATCGGAAAAATTCGTATCTCGCCGCCATCGACGTCAACGCGTCGGATGACCGACGGAATGGCGGGGATCAGCACCTCTTTGCCGGCGGTGGTGCGCATATGATACACATCGTTCGCACCGGTATGGCTGACATCGGTGCATTCACCGTACACCGTGCCGTTATCGTCGTCCACCACCGACAAGCCGATTAAATCGCTGATGAAAAAGCGACCCTTTTCCAGCTTGATGTCGGCGCGGTCGAGATACAGCATCTGTCCGCGCAGTGCGGCGGCCGCCTCCACGGTATCCACGCCGTCCAGCTTGATGAGCGCGATGTTTTTATGCGCTCTCGCCTGCACGCGCACCGCACGGCGACCCTCGTCGAAATACAGCTTGCGCAGACGGGCCAGCACCTCGGGAGAATCACACTCCGGGCGCACACGCACCTCGCCGCGCACACCGTGAGTGCCCACGATTTCGCCGGCTTCCAGATAGCGTTTTTTCGGCATAAAACCCCTCCGTTCGAAAAGACCTCCCACAGCGGTACACTGTGAGAGGTATTCGATCAATCGTCGATCTCAACCGAGACCTTGGCATCCTGACGGGACGCAGCGGCACGCATCACGGTACGCATCGCCTTGGCGATACGACCCTGCTTGCCGATGACACGACCCATATCGTCGGCAGCCACACGCAGATGGAACACGATGGTGCCGTCCGCCTGAGGCTCATCCTGTGTGACAGTCACGGCCGCGGGGTCTTCGACCAGACCGCGGGCGATCGTCAACAGCAATTCTTCCATAGTTGTCCTACCTTTCGCTGATGGGCCGATTACACGCCGGCTTTCTTCAGCAGATCCTTCACGGTGTCGGTGGGCTGAGCGCCGTTAGCGATCCATTTCTTCGCCTTCTCGACGTCGATTTTCACCACAGCCGGCTCCTCCAGAGGATTGTAGTAGCCCAGCTCCTCGATGAAGCGGCCATCACGGGGATAGCGGGAATCCGCCACAACCACGCGATAGAAAGGAGCCTTCTTTGCGCCCATGCGGCGCAGTCTGATCTTAACTGCCATTGTTGGTACCTCCAAAAAATTTTTATCAATTTATTCTTCAAACCCGACCGCTCGGCGGTCATGTATTGAATACAGATTAGAACCCGAACCGGCCGCCTTTGCCGCCGAATCCGAAACCGGGGGGCATCATACCGCCCAGTCCGCGACCGCCCTTTTTGCCCATACTCTTCATACGCTTCATCATCTGGCGCATGGTATCGTACTGCTTGAGCAGGCGGTTGACATCCTCCACCCGCATACCGCAGCCGGCAGCGATGCGCCGTTTGCGAGAGGGGTTGATGATGTCGGGCTTTTCGCGTTCGCGCTTGGTCATCGACAGGATGATGGCCTCCACGCGAGCGAACTGCTTTTCGTCAATGTCGATATCCTTCAGCTGCTTGCCCACACCGGGAATCATACCGAGCAGGTTTTTGATATCGCCCATCTTCTGAATCTGGCGGAACTGGTCGAGCAGGTCGTTCAAGTCGAACGAGTCCTGACGGAGTTTTTCCGCCAATGCTTCGGCCTCGCGCTCGTCGATTTGCTGCTGGGCCTTTTCGATGAAGGACAGCACGTCGCCCATACCGAGAATACGCGACGCCATCCGCTCGGGATGGAACACTTCGAGGTCGTCGAGCTTTTCGCCCGTACCGGCGAACTTGACAGGCTTACCGGTAACGGCGCGCACCGACAGTGCCGCACCGCCGCGGGTATCGCCATCCAGCTTGGTGAGGATGACACCGCTGATTTCCAGCGTTTCGTTGAAGGACTTGGCGACGTTCACCGCGTCCTGACCCGTCATGGCGTCAACCACCAGCAGGATTTCCTGCGGAGCGACAACCGCACAGATATTCTTCAGCTCCGTCATCAGCTGCTCATCGATGTGCAACCGACCGGCGGTATCCAGAATCACATAATCGTTGCCGTGGTCGCGTGCATGCGCTACCGCCTGCTTCGCGATGTCCACGGGATTGGCAGTGCCGCGCTCGAACACCGGCACACCGGCGGCCTCGCCCACGACCTGCAGCTGCTTGATAGCGGCGGGACGGTACACGTCGCACGCCACGAGCAACGGGCGGTGTCCCTGCCCTTTGAGCATTTTAGCGAGCTTTGCGGAATGGGTGGTTTTACCGGAACCCTGCAGACCGCACATCATAATGACGCACGGCGGACGGTTGGCGCGCTCCAGACGGCTGGCTTCGCCGCCCATCAACTTGACCAGCTCTTCGTTGACCAGCTTGATGACCATCTGCGCGGGAGTCAGGCTTTCCATCACCTTTTCGCCGACAGCGCGTCCCGAAACGGCCGCGGTGAAATCCTTGGCAACTTTATAGTTAACGTCCGCCTCGAGCAGGGCAAGGCGCACTTCGCGCATTGCCTCCTTGACGTCGGCTTCGGTCAGCTTACCTTTATTTTTCAGCCGTTTGAACGCGGCAGAGAGTTTTTCGGACAGACCTTCAAAAGCCATAGCGTTACCTCTCTCTCAGTTCCTCGGCCAGACTGGCAATCCGACCGGCACGTTCGTCGACCTCACGGGAACGAGCACCACGCAGGTTAATCTCGCGGATTTCCTGCGCCGCCTGACAGATGGCATCGAAGCCGTCGCACATCTGGCGGAACCGAGCCGCAAGGTGCAGGCGATCTTCCATTTCGCGCATCTGCGCTTCCGCGCGCTTGAGCGAATCGCGCACGCCCTGACGGGTGATGCTTTGATTCTCCGCGATTTCTGCCAGGGACAGATCTTCTTCGTAATACAGCTCCACAACCTGACGCTGTTTCTCGGTGAGCATATCACCGTAGAAATCAAACAACCACGCCACTTCCATATCCTTAGCCATTCTCTGTCCCTCCTTTTCTGTGGTGTAAAGGTTTTTGCTTTACAGCCATTATAACAGACGAATCCCCTGCTGTCAAGAGTTATTTTCCTCTCCTGCCAGATTAATACACCGCTTCCCTTTTCGTTCTGCCGCCTGCATTCCCGCCGCCGCACCTCCAAAACTGCGAGTCACATACGCGACCAGAAATTCCGAGTGCGCTATCATCCATTCATTACGGTATCGGATGGCGAAACGCGGTACGACCAACTCCATCCCCTCGGGATAAACGGCATTCGGATAGCTTTCGCTTTTTTCGGCGACAGTCGGCAAATACGCCAACACGACGACCCATTCTATGGACAAGAACTCCTCTTTCAGTTCACTCAACGCACGTCGAGCAAGGCGGTCAAACTCGCCGTGCGTCCCCACATAGAACCGTCCTACGCCCTCCTCGACAATCAGTTTTCGGATTGTCGCTTTAAGCATCGGGAATACCGTTCGCGGACAATCTCGATGTCCCAAAAATGTACACGCCGCCATACGCCCTCCAAAATTACCCATATTCGGGTTTTTGAAAATTATACCGTCCACTTCTCCTTTATATCAACCCATATATGGGTAACGCTTCCAATTTCCCTTGATATCATTACATTAACCGAACTCGGGTAACGATATTACGGGAGGCGGCATATGGAATATTCAGAACTGTATGTAAAGCGCATTCGGGAACTGTGTAAGAAGCGCGGTTTCTCCATCAACAAATTGGCAACGATGAGCGATGTCAAGCAATCCACATTGGATAACATTATGCAAGGCGTTACTAAGAATCCCGGTGTCAAAACGATACACAAGTTGGCTCACGCCTTTAATATGACGTTCGCCGAATTTATCGATTTTGAGGAATTAAACGAATTCTCCTTTGACGATGATTCGGATGAGTAAACACCTGCACAACCTCCTTGTTCCCCTGTAGAGGCGAACAGCTTTGCATAAGTTCTGCCAACCAAACCGAAGCTTTGGGGAATCACTTAATCGCTTGCCCGCAAGCCTTCCCCCTTGGGTCGATTCCCCCGATTATCGGGTAGCATGAGGTTCCAAATCTTTGATTTGGAAAACCGAACTTATCCCTTTAGGGAGGAAATGTCGGCGCAGCCGACAAAAGGGGCCCGTTTCGGGAGAAAAAGGTGGCACGGCGCAGCCGTGACGGATGAGGGGCGGTGAGCGTAAAAGTCTCCCTCACAATTCCGCTATACAAAAAACGCACCCACCTTTCGGTGAGTGCGTTTTGTTTTTATCAGTCCAGACGGAAGTCCTCTTCGGAATAGGTCGCAAGAGTCGGTTGGGTGTACGGCACCCGACGCAGGGGGTCATACACAAACTTCCGACAGCGAGCGGTGGGCGCTACCACGCCGCGGCGCAGGCACAAAATTACCTTGCCGTCGGACGAGCGACGACCGTTGCCGCAGATGCCGCAAGCCGGCGTTACCGCGTTACCGTATAATTTCCGACGCATAGCGTTCACTTCCCATCCGTGGTTTTTAGTATGCCTTGCCCCACACGACCATCTTCTTCGCAGGCTTGCCGCAGCAGACGCACACGTCGCCCAGCTCTTCCTGCTCGAACGGCATGCAGCGGCTGGTCACGCCGCCCTGCTCTTTGAGCTGCAGTTCGCACGCTTCCTCACCGCACCACATCGCCTTAATCAGACCCGGCTTGTTGGCAGCGATATCGCACAGCTCATCCAGCGTGGTCGCGGTATACGTCATGCTCTCGCGGCGAGCCAGTGCTTTCTGATACAGGCCGTCGTGCACGGCTTTGAGCAGCTCGGGAATCTTCTCTTCCAGCTCGTCGAGCGAGACCACCGTCTTTTCGCGGTTGTCACGACGCACCAGCACGCACTGGTTGTTTTCGATATCACGCGGGCCAATCTCCAAACGCAGCGGCACGCCCTTCATCTCGTACTCGGCGAACTTCCAGCCGGGCGAGTTGTCGGAATCGTCCATCTTGACGCGAGCGACCTTGGACAGGCGCTCTTTCAGCTCGGCGGCCTTTTCCAGCACGCCGGGCTTGTGCTGCGCGATGGGCAGAATCACCAGCTGAACCGGTGCCACCGCAGGCGGCAGAACCAGACCGTTATCGTCGCCGTGGGTCATAATAATCGCACCGATGATACGGGTGGACATACGCCACGAGGTCTGATGCGGATACTGCAGCTTGTTGGCGCGGTCGGTGTACTGAATATCAAACGCGCGGGCGAAACCGTCACCGAAGTAGTGGCTGGTACCGCTCTGCAGCGCCTTACCGTCGTGCATCATCGCTTCGATGGTGTAGGTGGCTTCCGCACCGGCAAACTTTTCCTTGTCGGTCTTGCGGCCCTTGATCACCGGGATCGCCAGCGACTGCTCGCAGAAATCGGCATACACGTTCAGCATCTGCTCCGTCTCGGCCCAAGCCTCGTCGGCGGTCTCGTGCATCGTGTGGCCTTCCTGCCAGTAGAACTCCATCGTACGCAGGAACGGACGGGTGGTCTTTTCCCAACGCACCACCGAGCACCACTGGTTGTACAGCTTCGGCAGGTCGCGGTAGGAATGGATGATGTCCGCATAGTGCTCGCAGAACACCGTCTCGGAGGTCGGGCGCACGCACAGACGCTCCTGCAGCTTCTCCTCACCGCCGTGGGTCACCCACGCCACTTCGGGCGCAAAGCCTTCGACGTGATCCTTCTCACGCTGCAGCAGGCTTTCGGGGATGAACAGCGGCATCATAATGTTTTCGTGACCCAGCGCCTTGAAGCGGGCATCCAGATCGTTGCGGATGTTCTCCCACAGCGCCGTGCCGTAGGGACGCACGATCATACAGCCGCGCACACCGGAGTAGCTGGCGAGCTCCGCCTTTTTGACCACGTCGGTGTACCACTGGGTAAAATCTTCTTCCATCGAAGTGATGGCTTCCACCATCTTTTTGTTATCAGCCATATTCGGAAATCCTTTCGGTTATTTCTTGTCGTCCTTGTCCTTGGCGAACTTGTTGAGCAGCTTCACCGACAGCATAATGACCAGCATCACAACGAAAATACCGACCATACCGAGCAGCATCAGCAGCAGTGCTTCGGCAAGGTTGTTCGTGTTAAAATGCAAATCCAGACCCACGTTCTTGGCACTGGCGAGCAGTACGCCAAGCTTGTTGAAAATAGCCATTCTCGTCACGCACCTTTCTTACAGCAGACCGGGAACCACGGTCAGGATGATACCGCCGGCAACGACCGAGCCAATCTGACCCGCCACGTTGGCGCCGACCGCATGCATCAGCAGGTGGTTCTGATTGTCTTCTTTGAGTGCCATCTTCTGGATAACACGCGCCGACATCGGGAACGCCGAGATACCGGCGCCGCCCACCATCGGGTTGAACTTCTTGCCTTCCGGCAGGAAGAGGTTCATAAACTTCGCAAACATAACACCGGCGATGGTGTCAAACACGAACGCCACCAGACCGAGACCCATAATCAGCAGCGTTGCCACCGAGACAAACTGCTCCGCCTTCATGCTGGCGGCAATGGTCAGACCCAGCAGGATGGTGATGAGGTTCGCCAGCGCGGTCTGTGCCGTCTGGGACAGGTTGTCGAGCTTCAGGCACTCGCGCAGCAGGTTACCGAACATCAGCATACCGACGAGCGACACCGACGCGGGCGCCACCAGACCGGCAATAATCGTCACCGCAATGGGGAACAGAATACGGGTGCGGCGAGACACCGCCTGCGGATTGTAGCTCATGCGGATCATACGTTCTTTCTTGGTCGTGACCGCTTTAATCGCCATCGGCTGGATAATCGGCACCAGCGCCATATACGAATATGCCGCCACCGCGATAGCGCCCATATACTTAGAACCGAAGATGTTGGAAACCAAAATCGCCGTCGGGCCGTCGGCAGCGCCGATAACACCGATGGACGCGGCATCCTCGAAGTTCGGGAAGAACAGCGACGCCACCAGTACGGTCAGGAAGATACCGAACTGAGCCGCACCGCCGAAGAGAAACATTTTGGGGTTCGAGAGCAGCGGGCCAAAGTCAATCATCGCACCGATACCGATAAACAGAATCAGCGGCATCGCTTCGGATGCGTGAATACCCACATCAAACAGCCAGTCGATAATACCCTGCGTACCATCGCCCGACACACCGATTGCGCCGGAGAACGGCAGGTTGACCAGAATCGCACCGAGACCCATCGGCATCAGCAGAGCCGGTTCGAAGTCTTTAGCGAGCGCCAGCCAAATCAGCAAGCCGCCGACACCGATCATTACGAGATTCTTCCAGCCGTCGCCCTCAACGAAGAACGCCAGGCTGTCCCACAGAAAACTGAAATTCTGCAAAAACTCCATTTCACATTCCCTCCTAAAAAAACACATTTGCATACAGGATACATTATACTAAAAGAATTTCAAGATTTCAACACCCAAAACCAAATTTTGCGCAGTAAAAAAGCGTCCCCGGTTATGGGGACGCTCGTTCACATTATTCTTCGGGACTCTCGGCTTTTTTGGCTTTCTTTTTCAGCTTCTCATCCTTGAGTTCAATCCAGTCGGTCAGGAACATCTGCACCACCGCAATGAACGGTGCGCCGAGGAACACGCCCCAGAAGCCGAAGATGCCGCCGCCCAGCGTGATACCGAGCAGCACGTAGATGGGACGGATACCTACCGTGTGACCCACGATACGCGGCTGAATGACATTCGCGTCAATCTGCTGCATCACGAGGATGTACACCGCCACGAACAAGGCACCGTAGAAGTTACCGGAAATCAGCGCCACCAGCACGCAGAACGCGCCGCCGATGAGTGCGCCGAAGTACGGAATCATATTCAGCAGACCCAAGAGCATACCGAGCGCGGGCGCGTTGGGCAGACCCGCAATCAGGAAACCGATGGTTGCCAGCACGCCGACCACAAAGGCATCCACAATCTGGCTGTAGAAGTAGCTGTAGAAAATCTTGGCGGTCTTGTCGGAATACTTCGAGAACCACTGCATCGCACGCGGACGGAACACCAGCCCCGCCACGGATTTGAGCGCGCGGATGAGCGACTCTTTGCCGAGCAGCATATACACCGACACGATGATGGCCATCAGCACATCCACAAGGTCGGACGCAATCTTGACCACGCCGCTCATATAGCCGAGGATGCGATCCATCGTCAGCTGTTCGGCGAGGAACGCATACAAGCCGTCAATCTTGGACTCCAAATCGAAACCGGCGAGCAAGCCGCCCTCTTTCGAATGCTCCTGTGCGAACGCCAGCGCGTTCTCATAATACGTCGGCAGTTGCTCGATAAAGTCACCGATGGCACGAATCAAAGCCGGAACGGCGATGTACACGAGCAGAGCCAACAACGCCAGCGTGACCAGATAGACAACGGTTACCGCAAGCGGGCGTGCCGCGCGGTCCATCCACTTCCACTTTATACGGCGCAGCCGACCATCCAGCCAGCGCACCGGCGCATACAGCAAAAAGGCAATGCCAAAACCAACGATGAACGGCATCATGATGGTCCACAGCTTTCCGAAAATCGCCGTAATCGCGGACAGGTTGTCGAATACCTTGTACACGAAAATCAACGCCGTACCAAGCAAAAACAGCGACAGCAGCTGGGCAGCGTTCTTGTTGATTTTCACATCGGTCACCTCATTTCACTTTACAGTATAACAGGGTTTGCCGTGAAGGGCAAGAGATTTTAACTGAATGCGTCTTTCAATTTCTCAAAAAAGCTCTTGCGCTTTTCATAATTGCCGTCGTCGAGCGTCGCGTCGAACTCGCGGAGCAGCTCACGCTGCTTTTTCGACAATTCGCGCGGCACTTCCACCGTCACACGCGCAATGAGGTCGCCTCTGCCGCGGCGGCGCAGGAACGGAATGCCCTTGCCGCGCAGACGAATCAAATCGCCGGGCTGCGTGCCCTCGCGCACGGTATACTTCTCGCGTCCGTCCAGCGTGGGAATCTCAATCTCCGCGCCGAGTGCCAGCTGCGCATAGGTCAGCGGCAGCTCACACCAGATATCGTAGCCGTCGCGCTCGAAGAGGGGGTGCGGACGCACCGTCACTTCAATCTGCAAATCGCCCGCCGGTCCGCCGTTGACACCGCTGTTGCCCTGACCGGGCACGGTAATCACCTGACCGTCGTCGATACCCTCGGGGATGTTGATACCCACCTTGCGGGTCACGCGCACCTGCCCCACGCCGTGGCAATCCTTACAGGGATTATCCACAATGCGGCCCTTGCCGCGGCAACGCGAACAGGTGGTCTGCGACTGCATCACGCCAAACGGCGTGCGCTGCTGACGCACTTCCTGACCCGTACCGTGACACACGGGACAGGTCGTGGGGTTGCTGCCCTTGGCGGCACCATTACCGCCACAGGTGCGACAGGTCTCAATCAAAGACACATCCACCTGCTTGCGGCAGCCTTTCGCCGCTTCGGCAAAGTCGATGGACACCGACGCCCCCGCATCGCCACCGCGACGCGGTGCGTTGGGGTTGGCACGCTGGCTGCGTCCGCCGCCACCGAAGAAGGAGGAGAAAATATCTCCCAAATCGATGTCACCGACATCGAAGCCGCTGCTCCAACCGCCGCCACCGGCGCCGAAGTTGGGGTCGACACCGGCGTGACCGTACTGGTCGTACCGTGCCTTTTTGCCGGCATCCGACAGCACCTCGTACGCCTCGTTCACTTCCTTGAACTTGGCCTCCGCCTCGGCATCACCGGGATGCAGGTCGGGGTGGTACTCCTTCGCCATACGGCGGTAGCCCTTTTTAATTTCATCGTCCGACGCGCCTTTTTGCACGCCGAGCACTTCGTAGTAGTCGCGTTTGTTGTCTGCCATATAACTCTCTCCACAAGCAGAGTAAGCCGGGGACATTCCCCGGCTGCTCCGTATTGTCTGGAATCTTAATGCACTTCGCCGTTGTAGTAACCGTCACCGGCCTCGGGCGGCACATCGCCGGGCTCGCCGGCAGGCGCACCCGCTTCGGGAGCGGCGGCCTTGTAAATCTTTTCGGACACTTCGTAGAACTTCTTCATCAGTTCTTCCTGAGCCGTCTTGACAGGCTCGATGTCCGCGCCTTTGAGTGCTTCTTTCAGTGCATCGATGCGGGTCTGCAGCTCCGCCTTGTCGGCCTCTTCCAGCTTGTCGCCCAGCTCTTCGATGGTCTTCTCGCACTGGTACACCGCCTGATCGGCGCCGTTGCGCAGCTCCACTTCCTCGCGGCGCTTTTTGTCCTCAGCCGCATACTGCTCGGCCTCCTGCACCGCCTTTTCCACGTCCTCTTTGGACATATTGGTGTTGGAGGTGATGGTGATGTGCTGCTCGGTACCCGTGCCGAGGTCCTTCGCACTGACGTTAACGATGCCGTTGGCGTCGATGTCGAAGGTCACTTCAATCTGCGGCACACCGCGGCGAGCCGGAGCGATACCGTCGAGATGGAACATACCCAGCGTCTTGTTGTCACGGGCGAACTCGCGCTCACCCTGCAGCACATGAACCTCAACCGACGGCTGGTTATCCACCGCGGTGGAGAAAATCTGCGACTTCTTGGTGGGAATGGTGGTGTTGCGCTCAATCACGCGGGTCATCACACCGCCCATCGTCTCAACGCCCAGCGACAGCGGGGTAACGTCGAGCAGCAGCAGGCCCTTGACCTCGCCGCCCAGAACGCCTGCCTGCAGCGCAGCACCCATCGCCACGCACTCGTCGGGATTGATGCCCTTGAAAGGCTCTTTGCCCATAAACTTCTGAACCGCTTCCTGCACCGCGGGAATACGGGTCGAACCGCCAACCAGCAGCACCTTGTCAATCTGCGAAGCAGACAGACCGCTGTCGGACAGCGCCTGACGCACCGGCACCATGGTCGCCTCCACCAAATCGGCGGTCAAGCGGTTGAAGTCGGCACGGGAGAGGGTCATATCCAGATGCTTCGGGCCGGTGGCATCCGCCGTGATGAAGGGCAGGTTGATGTTGGAGGTCATACCGCCGGACAGCTCAATCTTGGTCTTTTCCGCCGCCTCGCGCAGACGCTGCACCGCCATCTTGTCGTTCGACAGGTCAACGCCCGTCTCGTTGCGGAAGCCTTCAATCAGCCAGTTGACAATCTTCTGGTCGAAGTCGTCGCCGCCCAGGCGGTTGTTACCGGCGGTCGCCAGCACCTCCTGCACGCCGTCGCCCATCTCGATGATGGACACGTCGAACGTACCGCCGCCGAGGTCGTAGACCATAATCTTCTGGTCGTTTTCCTTATCGATGCCATACGCCAGCGCAGCTGCCGTCGGCTCGTTGATGATGCGCTTGACTTCCAGACCGGCAATCTTACCGGCATCCTTGGTCGCCTGACGCTGTGCGTCGGTGAAGTAAGCAGGCACAGTGATGACCGCCTCGGTCACCTTGTCGCCCAGATAGCTTTCGGCGTCCTGCTTCAGCTTCGAGAGAATCATCGCCGAGATTTCCTGCGGCGTGTACTTCTTGTCGTCCACCGACACGGTGTTGGCAGTACCCATATCACGCTTGATGCAAGCGATGATGCGGTCGGGGTTGGAAACCGCCTGCTGCTTCGCCACGCGACCGACAATACGCTCGCCGTCTTTCTTGAACGCTACGACCGAGGGCGTGGTACGCGCACCTTCTGCGTTGGGGATGACGACCGCTTCGCCGCCTTCGATGACCGCCACGCAAGAGTTGGTGGTGCCCAGGTCGATACCGATAATCTTTGCCATAGTTATTTCCTCCTGTTGCTCTGTGAGCTTAATAAATTACGTAAATCAGTTTGCGACCTTGACCATCGAGGGGCGCAGAACGCGTCCGCTCAGGCGATAGCCCTTTTGGTACACTTCGGTCACGGTTTCGGGTTCGACGCCGTCGGCGTCCTCACGCATCACAGCGTTGTGCAGTTCGGGGTCAAACGTCTGCCCCAGCGCCGGGATTTCTTCCAACCCCATCGCCACCAGCGAATCCAGTAGCTGACGGATGACCATCTCCACACCCTTGCGGTATTCCGGGCCGTCGGGCGCGCCGACAGCACGCTCCAGATTGTCGATACCCGGCAGCAGCGCTTTGAGCGCCTCGCCCTTGACGAACGCGCCAAGCTGTTCTTTTTCCTGGTCGGTGCGACGCTTGTAGTTGGCGTACTCCGCCAGCACACGCTGATACTGATCCTGCGCCTGAATCAGCTGATTCTGCAGCTCTTCCAGACGGGGGTCAATCTCTTCGACCGGCATCTCGTCCACGGCAGCCGTCTCCGGCTCTTCCGTGATGAGCTCCTGTTTGGTTTCCTCCATGGAACCGTCCTCCTCTTTGACTGTCGCCGTGCGACAGACTCTTTTCACTTAAAGCACCGCCAGTAAGCGGCTGACCGTTTGTGCCACGTGCTGCAGTCTCGGAATCGCCTGCGCGTAGTCCATACGCACAGGACCAATCAGACACAGCGCACCGCCGCGTCCACCGTGACCGTACTGTGTGACGATGATGCTCGAGCCGTCCAGCTCCCGACGCGGACTTTCGCTGCCCAGCACCACGTGCAATCCGCCCGGATGCGCGGTAAGCATGCCTGCCAGCGACTCGCGCTGCGACAAAAACGTCAGCAGCGACCGAGCGCGATCCAACGGATAATCGGGGTGATGCAGCAAGTTCAGCTGACCCGACAGGCGCACCTCCGCTTCGGAGGCTTCCTGCACCAGTTCGAGAAACGCCGTCAGAATCGGCATATACCGCAATCCGTTTTCACACAGCTGTGCGAGCAACGCCTGCACCGGTGCAACACCGATGTCGGCGAGGGCTTTGCCGGCAAATTCGCGTCCCAGCGCCGCCGACAACTGCTGCAGCACCGCCGCGTCACAACCGGATTCCAGCCGACACACGCGACTGCGCAGCTCGCCCGAATCCGTCAGCAGCAAGATGGCAGCCGAGTGGCTTCCCGTCGGGAACAGTTCCACTCGCTGGACACACGCGCCCTGACGATTGGGGGTCGCCACCGCCGCCGCCACGCCCGTGGCTTCCGCCAGCAGCTCCGACGCACGCCCGAGCAACCGTTCGGGGTCTCCCGATGTGGGGGCGAGCTCTTCGTCGATGGCCTGCTTGCTTTCCTCCGACAGCGTACAGCTGGCGAGCAAACGGTCAAGATACAACCGAAACGCCGGTGCGGTAGGCACACGACCTGCCGAAGTGTGCGGCTGCATCAGGTATCCTGCCGCCGCGAGCTCCGCCATATCGTTGCGCACCGTCGCGGAGGAGACCGAGTTATCCAGCAGCTCTGCCAGCAACTTGGAACCCACCGGCTCGCCGGTGCGGATATACGCTTCCACCGCCGCGGCAACAATCTGCTGTTTGCGCGCGCCCAGTTCCACTCTCCCCCACTCCTTTGCTTTCAAACGGTATTAGCACTCTTGGCATCCGAGTGCTAATCTTTCTCTACTTTACCATTCTGCCCAAAATCTGTCAATATATATTTATGAACCTTTTGTAAAAAACCATTACTTGACAACATATACTAACCGCATATATAATATGAACCAATAAAGGAGGGTTTTCTATGTCCGATTTGGTGATTCACAATTTCGATTTCAACAAGCTCATCGAATTTGCCGCCTCGGCGAAGGGTGAGGTTTGCCTGAAAACGCCCGACGGCGACGTGCTCAACCTGAAGAGCCGTCTGACCCAGCTGCTTGCGCTGTCCAACGCCATCGATTGGGGCCACGTGGGCGAAGCGGTTGTCTACTGCAGCGAGCAGGAAGACGAAACCCGCCTGTTCCGTCTGAACCTCTACGGCAACGACGAGCAGAAGTAATCCACAGACACAAAGAAAAACAAGGAAGCGCCACCGCGAGAGCGGTGGCGCTTTTCTTTTATTTCAGAAGCGGCTGGATGTTGCGTTTGAGCACACGCAGCAGCAGCGGCAGACCAATCAGCTGCACCGGCGTGGTCACCGCCGATTGAATCAGCCGTCCGGGCAGGTAAATCCAGAAGGATTTTCCGAGCATCAGGCTGAGCCACAGGGTGTTCAAAAGCAGCGTGCAGACCACCTGCGTGATGACCACCGCAAACAAAATGCGCCACGGCCCGGCTTTGCGATAAAGGAAGATGCCGTAAATCACGCCGACGACAATCGCCGTCACGGTAAAGCCGGGAAAATACGCGCCCTGCGGAAACAAGAACACACCGACGATGTCCGCCAGCGCGTGGGTCAGCCCTGCGAAAATCGGGCCGTACAGGTACGCGACGACCGCCACCGCAAACAGCGACAGGCCGAACCGCTCGGTACCGGTGTACACCGACGCAAGCCGCGACAGCGCGACATCCGCCGCGAGCATCATACCGCAGACCACAATCTGCAGGATGTTCGTGGATTTGGTTGCTTTTTGAGACATAACAAAACCTCCCTATTCTCCGGATGTTGAATAAGGAGGTGTTATCGCCTTGTTATTCAACAGCGGGATGCGATTTGCGAACCGCAAGAAAGCTCTTTTCGTCCGCTCGGCAACTCCCCGTCCGTTCGGCACTTAACGCTCGCAAATCTACTCTGTGTCCTATTTATTGTATATCAGTTCAGCACGAAGAACTGTTCATACCAAAGAATAAAGGTATAAATCGTCCAGATTTTCTTCATATTCAGTGCGCGACCCTGCTTGTGGTTTTCCAACAGTGCCAGAATCGCCTCCTGATTGAAGAACTTCGCCGCAATCTCACCGCTGAACGCATCGTGTACCATCTGATAGTACCGATCCTGCCGCAGCCAATCGTTAAGCGGCACAGGGAAACCGCACTTCGGGCGATTGGCGGTGCATTCCGGCAGCTGCTTCAGCGCCGCACTGCGCAGCGCCACCTTGGTCACGTTGCCGCGGATGCGATGCTCGGTCGGCAGCGTCACCGCCAGCTCCAGCATCTTGCGATCCAAAAACGGCACGCGCAGCTCCAGCGAGTTCGCCATACTCATACGGTCTGCCTTTTGCAGAATGTCGTACAGCATCCACGTCTGCATATCCACGTACTGCAGCTGGGTCGGCTCATCCAGTGCCGCCACCTTTTCAAAGTGGGGACGGGACAGCTCCACCGGGTCGCACGGATTGCCGGGGTTTTTGAGATATTTCATCCGCTCGTCGCGGGTGAACACATAGTTGGCGCGCATAAACCGCTCGTACGGCTGCATCGCACCGCGCACGGCAAACCGCTTGCCCTTGACCTTGTCGGGCAGACGCTTCGCCACCGCACCGACAAAGCGGCGCAGGAAGCGCGGAATGCGGCTGTACTTCGCGAAATGACCGCCCTCCAGATACATCGGGTAGCCGCCGAACAGCTCGTCCGCGCCCTCGCCCGACAGCACGACCTTGACGTACTTCGCGGCGTTTTGCGCGAGGAAGAACAGCGGCACCTCGGAGGGGTTCGGCAACGGCTCGTCCATAAAATACTGGATTTTGCCCGCCATCGCAAAATACTCCTCCGCCGACACCTTGTTGGCGATGTTCTGCACACCGATGGTCTCGGAAAACTCCTGCGCGTACTTCAGCTCGCTGTACTTTTCTTCGGCGTAGCCCACCGAGAAGGTACGCACGCGGTCGTTGCCCTTCAGCACTTCGTTGACCACGTAGCTGGAGTCCACACCGCCCGACAGGAAGCAACCGACTTCGACGTCGCTGATTTGGTGCACCGCCACGGATTCCTTGAATTCCTCGGTGATGCGCGCTTCCCATTCCTCGGCGGTTTTGGTGTTGTCCGCTTTGAAATAATCCGCCACGTCGTAGTACTTATGCACCTCGAACGTGCCGTTCTGATACTCGAAATACTCGCCGTTGAGCAGCTTGTAAACGCCCTTGAAGAACGTCTCGCGTTCGGGGATGTACTCGTAGCACAGCCAATCAGGCAGCTTGGATTCGTCAAGCTCCTTGACAAACGCAGGGTGCGACAGGAACGACTTGATCTCCGAACCGAAGAAGAACTCGCCGTCGCGGTGGTAGTAGTAAAACGGCTTGATGCCGAAAATATCCCGCGCGCCGAACAGCTTCTTCGCCTGCTTGTCCCAAATGACAAAGGCGTACATACCGCGCAGACGGTCAAGCAGTCCTGCGCCCCATTCCTCGTAGCCGTGGAGCAGTACCTCGGAGTCGGTACGGGTGCGGAACGTATGCCCCGCCGCCAGCAACTCCTCGCGCAGCGGCTGGTAGTTGTAGATTTCGCCGTTGAACACCAGCACACGGCTGCCGTCCTCGTTTTCAATCGGCTGGCTGCCGCCCTCCAAATCGATGATGGACAGGCGACGGAAGCCCAGCGCGATGTCGTCATCCACGTAATAGTCTGCCTGGTCGGGACCGCGATGGATAATGCGATCCGCCATGGCACGGATGACCGCTTCGCGATCACCGCCAAAGCCGTTTATAAAATAGCCGGCAAAGCCGCACATACACCGTTTCCTCCCGTTCGATTTGCGTTAGTCCTTCAGGCTCTTGTTGCCGTAGTAGCGAGCATACTTTTTGAAGTAGCTCGCCTGGTTTTTCTGGAAATAGACCCAGCGGCGGAAGCTCCAATCCTTCTTATACATCAGCGATTTGCACAGCTTTCTCTTGCGAATCAGCTGACGCGCTTTCTGCCGCAGCTCGGGGTCGGATACATACTCAAAAATGATGTGCTTCGGAATCAGCGTCCACAGCGCTTCGCCAACCGCAATCTCGCACTCGGCAGGGCGATCCAGCAGGATATCCTCCACCATATACTTTGCGAGGTTGTAGCCCTCCGCCGTGACAAAATAGCTGCTGCGACCCTGACGGGGGTTCATCTCAAACAGCTTGTACTGACCGTCGCGGCTGTCCAGCTTAAAGTCGAAGTTGGCGAAACCGACGTAGCCGATGTCCTCCAAAAACGCTTTCATCTGGCGCGCAAGCTGGCGATCCTCCGCCGGGATGATGGCGGCGTAGCTGCCGATGCCCTCCGGCGAATGCTCCTCAAGCAACGCCTGACCCAGTGCAATCAGCCGCACCTTGCCGTCCTTGCCGCAGTAGCAGTTCATCACGCGCATATGGCTGTCATCACCGGGAATGTACTCCTGAATAATCAGGTGATCCTGATAAGACGAGCCGTAAATCGCTGTCAGAATGGCGTCAAACTCCTCGCGGCTTTGCGCCACAAACACCTTTTTCTTGTGGGGGAAATGGCAGTTCCAGTACGCCACGCTGTTGGACGGCTTAATCACCACAGGGAACGCAAACGGCAGCTCAAAACCTTCGTAGTTGTTCACCGTCACGGTGGTGGTCTTGGGATACGCAAAGCCGTACTGGTCGCACAGCGAGTAGAAGGATTCCTTCATACTCAGCCGCATCAGCAGCGGCTCGTCAATGCAGGCGAACCGATAGTACGGACGCAGGACATCCTGATTACGCACCAGCAGCTTGGTGTAGTTGTCGCCACAGGGCACGAGCAGCAACGGGGTGTCCTTGGAATAGCGACCTGCGAACTCGATGAGCGTGTTGCAGAACACCTCGTCCTCTTCCAGTCGCGGCTCCACGACCTCCACCGTCACGATGCGGCTGTTGGAGGTGGCGCCCAGACGCCCTTTGCCGATGGCAACGGAATGAAGCCCGTACGCCTCATGGAACGAGCGGGCCATACCGTATACGTTGATGTCGCTGCCGAGCAGTACCGGCACAAACTGAAACTCTGCCATAACGAACACTTCCTTAACGCAACGAAGCAAGGCTTCTTTGCATGATTACGCGTTGGTCGAATAGTTCGGGGCTTCCTTGGTGATGGCGATGTCGTGCGGATGGCTCTCACGCAGACCGGCGTTGGTGATGCGCACGAACTGGCTCTTCGCCTGCAGCTCGCTGATGTTGTGGCAACCGCAGTAGCCCATACCGGCGCGCAGACCGCCCATCAGCTGGAACACGGTATCCGACAGGGGTCCCTTGTAAGGTACACGACCTTCGACGCCTTCGGGAACGAGCTTCTTGTTGTCCTGCTGGAAGTAGCGGTCGCTGCTGCCCTTGGCCATAGCGCCCAGCGAGCCCA
>JAZODA010000078.1:0-5506 GCA_045596745.1 Acutalibacteraceae bacterium | reverse complement strand
TGAATATATTCTCGATATCCGTTATGTCAATGACGGCATCGACAGCCGCCGTGAAGCCCTGCTCAACGAGTTTGTCGAGCGCAAATACAGCGAAAATCAACTGCGCAGCATGGCGGATTATGAGGAATGGAAAGAAAACCGTGCCGCCAAAACACAGACACAGTCGCGTTTTGTGCGTGAGCGCTTGCGCAGGAATACGGATATGTTTTCCAACGGCGAGAACGCCATGAAATATTTTGTGGATAATATCACCGAAAATGCGGTGTATCTGCTTGACGAGCCGGAAAACAGTCTTTCCATCGCCTTTCAGGAAGAGCTTTGCACCTTTCTTGCCGATTCCGCACGGCATTTCGGTTGTCAGATTGTTATGGCAACGCACTCGCCGGTGCTTCTGAGTATGAAAGATGCGCTCATTTATGATCTTGACAGCAATCCCGTACAGACGAAAAAATGGACACAACTTGAAAATGTCCGCCGTTATTTTGACTTTTTCGAAAGTCACAGAGAAGAATTCGAGGAATAATATATTCGAAAAGACTGCATTTGACAAAAGAATCGGTTGACAAAAGGGCAGTATCGGTGTAAAATAGATGCACTTAAAAGTAATTTCCGTCCGTGGCGCAGTTGGATAACGCAGCAGATTTTGATTGTGAAGATCGGGGGTTCGAATCCCTCCGGGCGGGCCAAAAAAAGAGAATGCTGACCGAAGGTCGGTATTCTCTTTTTTCGTTCGGAGGGATTCGAACCCTGAAAGGGTGAGCGCCGTTAAGAAAACAGTCCATACGGACTGTTTTTAGGCGCGAAGTCCGCCGTTGCAACGAGATATAGAGACGAGTAAGGTAATTGCCGTTGTTTATCGTCGGCGATTATGGTATACTTGTGTTACAAAAATGGTGAGGTTACTCTACCGGTGGTTTTCTTTCCCCACTAAACCAACGGTAGGTGTGATTTTCCCTTGTCATCGTCTATACTGAAAGCAAAGGAGGTATACCATGAACCAACTACAAATCGGCAGATTTATTGCCGAGCGCAGAAAAGCGGCACAGTTAACACAAATGCAGTTGGCAGAAAAGCTGGGTATCACCGATAAAGCGGTATCCAAATGGGAACGCGGCGTGGCAATGCCCGACACCGCGATTATGCTTGAACTTTGTGATATCCTTTGCATCAGTGTCAACGAGTTATTAAGTGGGGAGAAGATTGATATGGAAGATAACAAGCAGAAAAACGAACAGTTGTTGCTTGAAATGGCAAAAGAACTGGAGCGGAAAAACAAAACGATTTGGTCGTCTATGTGGGCGCTGATGATTGTCAGCATCGTCGCATTGCTTGCAGGCCTTTGTATTGCCGCCTTTGCGATTCCCAAAGGCGTGTGGCAGCTGGTCACAATCCTTGCTGTTGTCGTCGTGTTCCTGATACCGTGCTTCTATGCGCTCAAGCTTGAAGTCAGCGTTGGCGCTTACAAGTGTAAAGAATGCGGCCACGAGATTGTTCCCACGTATATGCAGGCACTGAATGCGCAGCATATGGGAACGACTCGCCGACTCAAGTGCCCGAAGTGCAACAAGCGCACCTGGTGCAAGAAAGTGCTGAAGCGCGAAGAATAATCAAAAAACGCATCGCCTCGCGGCGATGCGTTTTTTCTTTATCCGTTATCCGATGAAGAAGTTGGATGCGTAGTATTTTGAGTTTTTGGAGAGCTCGTTATTAAACACATCCAAGCCCATTTCCTCCGCGAGCGTGGGGGTGGAGGAGAATAGGTCGGTTCCCAGACCGAGTCGATCGCCGCGGATGGTGCATCCCAGCGCGGAGAGGGTGGTGGGGAACAGATCCACGGTCGAGATGACGCGGTTCTTCTCGTTTTTCGTGGTGACAGCGGCGTTGATGAAGCAGTTGTACACCGTGCGGTCGTAGTCTTCGGGAACATTTCGCGCGAAGTACTGGGCATCCATCGAGGGGTGGTCACCGCAAATGACGATGGTGGTGTTTTCGTAGAAATCCTGCTCTTGTATCCACTCGACGAAAGCGGCAACCTGACGACTGGCGCAGGCGTACACATTCTCGTATTGCTCGTGGTAAGTCGCTTTGCAGAACTCACACGGATAGCCGCCGACATGGTGGGTGTCGATGGTCATCATCGTGAACGCGAACGGCTGTGACCCGGAGGCGATTTCGGCAAGCTCCTGCTTGGCGTATTCGTACAGGTGCTTATCTTCCATACCCCACCAAACGTAGTAATCCTCGGGGACGATGCCGTCCTCTTTGGCGGTGTCAAGGTCGTAGATTTTGTCTGCACCGTGCTGCTCATACAGCTCACGCTGACCGGCGAAATCCGCTTCCGAGCCAATCATAAACGCCTGATAATAGCCGTTTTCGTGAAGGATGTCGGACAGCGTGGTAAGACCGGGCAGGAAGGTCCTTTTGGAACTGCCGTAGTTGTTCTTGCCAACATCGAACGGCGTTTTTAGCGGCACACCTGCCGACTGTGAAACCAGCGCGGCAATGGTGTTGTTGCTGCCGTTTGTGGCGGTGAAACCGCCCACGCCACCGGTTTGCGAGAAGTTAACGTTCTCTTTGGCAAGGTTGTACAGCTCGGGAATAATCATATTCTTGTTTGCGCCGCCCAGCTGTTCGGACAAAAACGCCGTTTCCATCGATTCCAGATAGATATATACCAGGTTGCGCTTTTCTTCGGGGAAGGCCAGCACCTCGTCGGTCGGTTCAACATAGTGATCCTCAAACAAGGTGGAGTACTCGGTAACATCCCGCAGATAACGCACAAGGCCGGAATTGACGGCGGCGTTAAACAGCAGGCAAACGGTGGTTACCACACAGGCGATGACGCTGACATACTGCTTTTTGAAGGGGAACAGAGAGATATGCCGCTTTTCTCCAATGTGAAGAATCAAGTGCCTGTCCAATCGGAGGAAGAATGCCCAGACGCATAAGGCAGTGAGCAGTACCGTCGGCAGGATGGCGCGCAGCAAATAGCTGATGAGCAGGTCGGTTTCCAATCCGCCGAGCGAGGAAAGCAAGGTAGACAGCACCGTGTCGAATCCCAAGTCGCCGTAGGTGTCGATATACCAAGCGGCGGAAAAATATGCCAAAAAGCCAAGCAGCAACAGCAACGCACTGCCGCACAAGGCAACAATCTTACGGGTTTTCATCGGCATCGTCCTCAATTGTCAGCGAAACCTTTTTGGAGAGAAGTACCTCGGCGACAGGGAGAAGCACCGCGATGATTGCCACCGAAAACAGATAGATAACGCCGTTGCCGCTGCCCATCGTGCCGCCCGTGACAAAGGGGAAATATGCACCGGCAGGGAGCAGATATTCGTTTAGCGCGAACCCCAGCAGGTTCACGAACAGCCCGTAGATGAAATAGCGAAGAATGGCACTGCCGAGCGACAGCGGCTTGCGGCTGAGCACTTTATACACTCCGAGCGACAAAAACGCCGGGAAGAACAAGCAAATACAATCAATCATTTTCAAGACCTCCGTTTAAAAAACAGTGTATCACAACCGCTGTGGCAAGTCAAGCAAGCGGGGGCAGACCAATTTTTCACAACCCCCTTGCTATTTGCCGCCGTGTTTTGCTATAATTATCACAGGAAGAAAAAGGAGGGAGCAATATGGTCACAGCAAGCAAGTGCGCGATGGTCGCCATCGACCCGTATCTCGCGCCGTTTGAAGAGAAGATCGAACGCCGCACGGCGCTGTTCGAGACGAAGCGTCGGTCGTTGCTGGGCAACAGCTCCCTTACGGATTTTGCCAACGGTCATCGCTACTTCGGTATCCATCGTACCGCGAACGGCTGGGTGTATCGTGAATGGGCACCTGCCGCCGATGCGATGTATTTTACCGGTGATTTTAACGGCTGGGATTGCACGGCCTGCCCGATGAAAAAACTGCAAAACGGTGTTTTTGAAGTGGAACTTGTCGGCAAAAATGCGCTGAAAAAAGGACAAAAGGTACAGGCGATTGTGGTTCACCGCGGCGAATGGCTGCGGCGGATACCGCTGTATGCCACCCGTGTGGTACAAGACCCCGAAACCTACCGCTGGTGTGCCGAGGTTGAGGACACGACGGCTTTTCCGTGGAGTGACGAGTCGTTTGTGCCGACCAATCGCCCGTTTATTTACGAATGTCATATCGGTATGGCGCAGGAAGAGGGGCGCGTCGGCACATACGATGAGTTTCGTCAAAACGTGTTGCCCCGTATCAAAAAGCAGGGCTACAACACCCTGCAGATTATGGCGGTAATGGAGCATCCGTACTATGGCTCGTTCGGATATCAGGTGTCAAATTTCTTTGCGGCATCGTCGCGTTACGGCGACAGCCGCTCGCTGAAAAAGCTGATTAACGCCGCACACCGTATGGGGATTACGGTGCTGTTGGATGTGGTGCATTCCCATGCGGTGCGTAACACCGAAGAGGGCATCAACGAGTTTGACGGCACCTCTTACCAGTTCTTCCACGAGGGCGCGCGCGGCGAGCATAGCGCGTGGGGAACGAAACTGTTTGATTACGGCAAAAACGAGGTGCTGCATTTCCTCCTGTCCAACCTGAAATACTGGATGGAGGAATTCCATTTCGACGGCTTCCGTTTTGATGGTGTCACCTCGATGATTTACCGAGACCACGGTCTGGGCAGTGCCTTCACCGAGTACGGTATGTACTTTTCCGAAAACACCGACGAGGATGCACTGTTCTATCTGCGTCTCGCCAATGAACTGATACATACGCTCAACCCCCGCGCTGTGACGGTGGCGGAGGATATGTCAGGTATGCCGGGCATGTGCCTGCCGCTTAAGGACGGCGGCATCGGCTTCGATTATCGCCTGGCGATGGGCGTGCCGGATTTATGGATTAAACTGCTCAAAGAGTGTCCCGATGACGCGTGGGATATGGGCCATTTGTGGTACGAACTTACCACCCGCCGCCCGGAAGAAAAGTGCATCGGCTACTGCGAATCGCACGACCAGGCACTGGTGGGGGATAAGACCATTATGTTCCGCCTGTGCGATGCCGAAATGTACACGCATATGAGCAAATTCACCCAAAGTGCGGTGATTGATCGCGGTATGGCGCTTCACAAGATGATTCGCCTGATTACCGCTTCGCTTTCGGGAGACGGATATCTTAATTTTATGGGCAACGAGTTTGGACATCCCGAATGGATTGATTTCCCGCGTGAGGGGAACGGCTGGAGTCATCATTACTGCCGCCGCCAGTGGAGTCTTGCGGATGACAGCACGTTGCACTACGGCGAGCTTGCTGCGTTTGACAAGGCGATGGTGGCGCTGCTCGGTAGCGGAGACACGCTGTCGGCAGAGGCGGTCAACCGCTGGACGCATCAGGAGGATAAAATTCTGATGTTCACCAAGGGCGATTTGGTGTTTGTGTTTAACTTCCATCCCACTCGTTCGTTTGAAGGCTACTTCGTGCCGGTGGGGGAAGCAGGGCGGTACAAGGTGGTGTTGTCCACCGATGATGCGAAATTCGG
>JAZODA010000077.1:0-6139 GCA_045596745.1 Acutalibacteraceae bacterium | reverse complement strand
CCGTCGCCCAGTTTGGTGCCGCAGTTTTCACAAAATGCCATAGTAAATGCACCTCCAAATAGTATCTGAATGTATTGTACACCGCCGGGTGGCGGTTGTCAATTAAAGATGGGATTAAAACACCTGCGGTGGACCTGCGGTCAGCACCACCCCTCATCCGTCACGGCTGCGCCGTGCCACCTTCCCCCCAGGGGGAAGGCTTAAAGGCTTCTCCCCCCGGAGAAGCTCCGCCGCAGGCGGTGATGAGGTGTAACGGACAAGAAGAAACTAAAAAGCCACCTTATCCATCCATCCCCAAGAGCACCAATATATCCCGACACACGCTATCGAAATCGTGGTCGATGTCGGCATTGGAATATCGTTTTACCGTCAAGTCAAGACTTGACAAGTAGTCATCTCGTTCTCGGTCATACTCTCTTCCGGAATCCATAAAGTGTTGCGAGCCGTCCAGTTCAATAACCAGTTTAGCCTCGGCACAGTAGAAATCGACAATGTAGTTGCCCAGCACTTTTTGACGATGTATTGTAAGCGGAAGCGTTTTCAGAAAATCGTACCACAAGTGCCGTTCCTGCTTGGTCATATTTCGACGGAGCGCTTTGGCGTTTTCGGTCAGGTGAGTGTTGTGCTTATCGTTCATCGTAACACCTCATCAGTCTCGCTGTCGCTCGACAGCTTCTCCTCGAGGAGAAGCCTTTATGCCTTCCCCCGAGGTCGGCGGAACCCCTCAAGCCTTCCCCTTGAGGGGAAGGTGGATTTCGCCGCAGGCGAAAGACGGATGAGGTGTCCAATGCCAAATTCTTGCGTTTTGAGGATACATCGTTTTTTGACAACACCTCATCAGTCTCGCTGTCGCTCGACAGCTTCTCCTCAAGGAGAAGCCTTCAAGCCTTCCCCCTGGGGGGAAGGTGGATTTCGCCGCAGGCGAAAGACGGATGAGGGGTGGTGCTGACCGCAGGTCCACCGCCAGGTGAAATAAAAAAAGCCTCGTCCGCAAGGGACGAAGCGATGCTCCGTGGTACCACCCAAATTCCCACACCGACAAGGCACAGGCACTTTACCGAGACCGTAACGTGGTCGCGCCGTCGCCGCCTACTGCCCATACGGGGTTCGGAGCGCCGCTCGGGAGTGAACTTCGGTGGGGGTGGTGCAGGTCGCTTTCAGCCGGTGACGACCCTCTCTGCTGCGCCGCTGGTTCCACGTACTCTCTCCGTCGTTGCGTTTCGCATATGTATACCCCAGTATAACAGATACTTTCCCAAAATGCAAGAGAAAAAACCGCACGGGATTTCTCAAAAGAATATTTACACACGCGTAATTTTGTGATATACTACTAACATCTATAGGCAAAGGAGGGGGTCACGTGATTTCGGTCATCACATCCGGCAAAGGCGGCGCGGGAAAATCCACCGTGTCGGGCGGTCTCGGCTGCGCACTGGCGCGGCGCGGACGGCGTGTTTTGCTGGTGGACGGCGATGCCGGACTGCGCAGCTTGGACGTGATGCTTGGCATCGCGGGACAAGCGGTGTACGACATTGCGGATGTCATCGCAGGAAACTGCCCCCCGGCGGATGCGGTGTATCCGTCTCCCATTTGCCCCGGCGTGTTCGTGATGCCTGCTCCGGTCAGCCTGGAGCGTCTGGCCGCCCCGGCGGATATGATAAAGCTGTGCCACGGTCTTGCCAACTACTACGACGAAGTCATCATCGATTGCCCTGCCGGCATCGGTGCCGGCTTCGAAACGGCGGTAGCCGGCGCGGATCGTGCGTTTGTGGTCTCCACCCCCGATATGGTCTGCGCCCGCGATGCGCAGATTCTCGCGCGACTGCTGCGCGAGCGTGAGATTCCTGCGCGGCTGATTATCAACCGCCTGCGCCCTGCGCCCATCCTGCGCGGCAAGATGCCGGACATCGACGAGCTCATCGACACCGCCAGCCTGCAGCTCATCGGCGTTCTGCCGGAGGACGAAGCGGTGGCGGTTGCCAACGCCTACGGAAAACCCTTGCCGCAGGATTGCCCCGCAGCGCGCTGCTTTGCGAACATCGCGGCGCGGTATCTGGGCGAGGACATTCCGCTGGCAAGCTTCAAGTAACTGTGACGAAAGGACGGTAGTTGTAATGAACATTGCGTTGATTGCCCACGACTCCAAAAAAGAACTGATGGTCCAGTTCTGCATCGCCTACTGCGGCATCTTAAGCCGCCACAACCTGTGCGCAACCGGCACGACCGGCCGTCTGGTTTCGGAGGCGACGGGCTTGCAGATTACCCGCTATATGAGCGGTATCCAAGGCGGCGGACAGCAGATTTCCGCCCGTATCTCCTGCGACGAGATCGATATGCTCCTGTTCTTCCGCGATCCGCAAAGCGGCAAGGATTTCGAGCAGTTTGAAAGCGACATTCTGCGCCTGTGCGACATCCGCAACGTTCCTGTGGCGACCAACATCGCCACCGCCGAGGTTCTCATCCACGGTCTGGAGCGCGGCGACCTCGATTGGCGTACCATCGTCAACCCCACGGCATTTTAACAAATTCTCATAAAAGGAAGTAACGACACATGGCACTCATCACCAAAGCAATCCGCGGCACGCAGGACGTGCTGCCGTCGGAAAGCGCCGCATGGCAGTATATCGAGCGCACGGCGCTCAGCGTAGCGCGGGACTATGGCTTCCGCGAGGTACGCACCCCTGTGTTTGAGCATACCGAGCTGTTTACGCGCTCGGTCGGCGAAACCACCGACGTGGTGCAGAAAGAAATGTACACCTTCGACGACAAGGGCGGTCGTTCCATCACCCTGCGTCCCGAAGGCACGGCAGGCGCGATGCGTTTGCTTTTGGAACACGGTCTGCACAACGAAGTGCTGCCTGTCAAGGTGGCGTATGTCACCTCCTGCTACCGCTACGAAAAGCCGCAGGCAGGCCGCCTGCGCGAGTTCCACCAGTTCGGCGTGGAAAGCTACGGCGCGGCGTCGCCGCTCGCGGATGCGGAGGTCATCTCGCTCGCCGATGCGGTGCTGCGTGCGCTGTCGGTGACGGGCGTGACGCTGCGACTCAACTCCATAGGCTGCCCGAAGTGCCGTGCCGAGTACCACAAGGCGCTCACCGCCTACTTCGAGAGCAAGAAAGACGATTTGTGCGGCACCTGCCTCGACCGTCTGGGTCGCAACCCGATGCGCATTCTGGACTGCAAGTCTCCGGTGTGCAGCGCGGTGGCGGCGGATGCCCCTGTGATTACGGATTACCTGTGCGACGAGTGCGCGGACCATTTCGCCAAGGTGCAGTCTTATCTGACGGCGGCGGAGATTCCGTTTGAACTTGATCCGCACATTGTGCGCGGTCTTGACTACTACACCCGCACCGTGTTCGAGTTTGTGTCGGATGCGCTCGGTGCGCAAGCGGTGCTGTGCGGCGGCGGCCGTTACGACGGTCTGTGCGAAGAAATGGGCGGTCCGCATCTGCCGGCGCTCGGTTTCGCGATGGGTCTTGAGCGGTTGCTGATGGTGCTGCGTGCGCAGGAGGCACCGATGCCGGAAGAGCCGCGCTGCGAGGTGTACTTCGCCTCGATGGGCGAAGCCGCGGCGCAGAAGTGCTTTATGCTGGCGCAGGGCCTGCGTGCCGGCGGCGTCACCGCCGAGTGCGACACGGTGGGCAGAGGCCTCAAGGCACAGATGAAATATGCCGACAAGCTCGGCGCGCTGTACACCGTGGTGGTGGGCGACAACGAGTTGGAAACCGGCACCGCGCGTCTGAAGGATATGCAGACGGGCGAGACCACCGATATTGCGCTGGACGACAGCCTGTATACTACTTTATATAATAAATCCCTCGACCGTCAGCTCGCCGGTGTGGCGGACTTGCTGCGTGAGGGGATGGAGGCATAACGTATGGAGACCATTCAAGGTATGAAACGCACCCGCTACTGCGGCGAATTCCGTCGTGAGCATGCGGGCGAGACGGTAACGGTGTTTGGCTGGGCGCAGCGTCAGCGCGACCTCGGTCAGCTCATCTTCATCGACCTGCGCGACCGTACGGGCATCGTGCAGCTGGCGTTTGATGACAACACCGCCCGTGAGGTATTTGAAAAGGCATTCACCGTGCGCTCCGAGTACGTGCTGGCCGCCACCGGCGAGGTGCGCGTGCGTTCGGCGGTGAACAACGACATCCCCACCGGCGAGGTGGAGATTGCGGTCACCGAGCTGCGCATTCTGAACAAGGCGGAAACGCCGCCGTTCGAGATTTCCGAAAACTGCTCCACGGCGGAAGCCACCCGTCTGAAGTACCGTTACCTCGACCTGCGCCGCCCCGATTTGCAGCGCAATCTGCTGATGCGCCACCGCATCGCCAAGGCAACGCGCGACTACTTCGATTCGCAGGGCTTTGTGGAAATCGAAACGCCGATGCTGATTCGTTCCACCCCCGAAGGTGCGCGTGACTTCCTCGTGCCGTCGCGTGTGCATAAGGGTTCGTTCTATGCGCTGCCGCAGTCGCCGCAGCTGTACAAGCAGCTGTCGATGGTGGCAGGTTTTGACCGTTACTTCCAGCTTGCACGCTGCTTCCGCGATGAGGACCTGCGTGCCGACCGTCAGCCGGAATTCACCCAGATTGACCTTGAGATGTCGTTCGTCGATGTCGAGGATGTGCTGGCCATCGGTGAAGGCTTTATGCGCCACGTGTTCAAGGAAGCGCTCGGCGTGGACGTGGAGCTGCCGCTGCCGCGTATGACGTATAACGAGGCGATGGATCGCTTCGGTTCGGATAAGCCGGATACCCGCTTCGGTATGGAGCTGTGCGACATCAGCGATGCCGTTCGCGGTTGCGGCTTCGGCGTGTTCAGCGGTGCGCTGGAGGCAGGCGGCACGGTGCGTGCCATCAATGCCAAGGGCGCCGCGGCCACGCTCAGCCGTAAAGAGATTGATAAGCTCACCGAGCATGCGCGCGGTATCGGCGCAAAGGGTCTCGCGTGGGTGCGCTGGACGCCGGATGGTGTTACCTCGTCGTTCGGCAAGTTCCTGTCGGAGGAAGAATTCGCCGCCGTGCTGAAGACCGTCGACGCCGAAGAGGGCGACGTGATTCTGGTGGTTGCGGACACGAAGAAGAGCCTCGTGCTCTCCATCCTCGGCGCACTGCGTCTGGAGGTTGCCAACCGCCTTGATATCAAGCGCGAGGGTCTGGGTCTGCTCTGGATTACCGAGTTCCCGTTCTTCGAGTGGGATGCCGACAGTGAAACGTGGGTGGCGATGCACCATCCCTTCACCTCGCCGCTGGACGAGTGCATTCCGTACCTCGACAGCGACCCCTCCCGTGTCTACGCCAAGGCGTACGACCTGGTGCTGGGCGGCATCGAGCTGGCGAGCGGTTCGATTCGTATCACCAACCCTGAGTTGCAGCAAAAGATGTTCCGCGCCCTCGGCCTGTCGGACGAGGAATCGCAGACGAAGTTCGGCTTCTTAACCGATGCGTTCCGCTACGGCGCACCGCCCCACGGCGGTATGGCGCTGGGTCTCGACCGCCTCGTGATGCAGATGCTCGGTGCGCCGACCCTGCGTGACGTGGTTGCCTACCCGAAGGTGCAGAATATGACGGAGCTGATGACCCAGTGTCCGTCGGAGGTCGACGGCGACCAGCTCACCGACCTCGGCATCGGCCTTGTAAAACCCGAAGAATAATCGAAACAAAAAACAGCCGCCCACCGGGCGGCTGTTTTGTCATTAATTTCAGGAATTGCTAAGGAATTTGTAGATTGCATCGCCAGCGCCTGAGGTATTGCTAATCCAGTTGCGAATAGCGATACCCTCTTCCTTTGTGGGGAGCGCTTGTTGCGCGGAGTACGAACCAAGGTTCATGGCGGTCGTGATGTCGCCACGAGCCATTGCCTGTTTGAGAGCAACCTGATCCACCTGCGACGGCTTAGTCTTACTGTGCAACACCAGTTTCGAACCCTTGACGAAATTTTTTATAACAGGCTCAGTCTTTGCCTCGGCGAGCAAGTCATCCGAAAGCTTAATTTCACGTACAGAAAACCATTTCACTTTGGAAGATGCATCACGCCCGCAGGCAGCCATAATCATACAGCGCCCCATGCTTTGTGTTCCAACAACCTTAATCGACTTTCTGTTTGCGAGGCATCTTCTCTTAAGGGTGATTTG
>JAZODA010000076.1:0-3153 GCA_045596745.1 Acutalibacteraceae bacterium | reverse complement strand
ATATGGTGGGTGTAGCGTAGTTGGCCTAACGCGTCAGTTTGTGGCACTGAAGATCGTGGGTTCGAATCCCATCTCCCACCCCACACTATTGGGATGTAGTCTAGTGGTAGGACAGCAGACTTTGACTCTGCCCGGGCAAGTTCGATTCTTGCCATCCCAGCCACAGAGATCCCGCACAAACCCGCACGAACATCGGTTTGTGCGGGTTTTCTGCATTCTTTAGGACCTATTGCAATTTAAGAAAGTGTCTGTTAAAATAAAAATATACTGTACTTTGGGAGGCGGGCGCATGGAAAGTAACAACGGTTTTACTACGGCCATCGTGGTAGCGGCAGGCAGCTCTACCCGCATGGGCGTTCCCAAGCAGTTCCTTACGTTGGGAGACCGTCCTGTGATTGCACACACGTTGGCGGCATTTGAAAAAAGCGCTTCCATCAATGAGATTGTGCTGGTCGCCCGACCCGATGATATTGATACGTTGCGCGAGCTGGCGAGGGAGTATGCCATTACCAAATTGAGCGCTATCGTTCCCGGTGGAGATACGCGTCGCTTATCGGTGGCGAACGGTGTGCGTGCCTGCTCGCCGCAAACCGCTATTCTGGCGATTCACGACGGTGCGCGTCCGCTGGTTTCCCAAAACGGTATTTCCGCTGTTGTGGAGGCGGCAAAAACCGGTGGCGCAGCAGCGCTGGCGGTGCGGGTGAAGGATACCATCAAAGTGGCTGACGCCAACGGTGTGGTGGTTTCCACGCCCGACAGAGCAACGCTTTGGAGCGTACAAACGCCGCAGGTGTTCGGCAGAGACTTGTACCTGCGCGCGATGGAGTTCGCCGATGCCAACGCCTTGGAGGTTACCGACGACTGCCAGATGGTGGAAGCGGTCGGTTTCCCCATTCGTTTGGTGGAGGGCGAATATACGAATCTTAAAATCACAACACCCGAAGACATTCGTGTTGCGGAAGGATGGTTGCGATGAAACTGCGTATCGGTCACGGCTATGATGTTCACCGTCTGGTGGAAGGACGGGAACTGATTCTCGGCGGTGTCAATATCCCGTGGGAAAAGGGGCTTCTTGGTCATTCGGATGCCGATGTGCTGGCGCACGCGGTGGCGGATGCACTGCTCGGCGCGGCGGCGCTGGGGGATATCGGCTGTCTTTTCCCCGATAACGACCCGCAGTACAAGAACGCCGACAGCTTAAAGCTCTTGTCCCGCGTGGTAAAGGTGCTGTACGAAGCCGGTTTTGAGCCGGTAAATATCGATGCGACCGTGCTGGCGCAGGCGCCGAAACTGAGGCCGCATATTCCGCTGATGCGTGAGCGTCTGGCGGCTGCTTGCGGTATGGATGTGACGGATGTCAGTGTGAAGGCAACTACCGAGGAGGGCCTCGGTTTTACAGGTTCCGGCGAAGGTATGGCGGCACACGCTGTCTGCCTGATTACTCCGATTAACAAGGAGGGCTGATTTATGCCGCCTTTTCCGCCTCCCGGTATGCGTGGTCCGGGACGACATCGTCCTCTCAGTGAGGAAGAAAAACAGCAGGCACCGCGTTTGACGATGCCGCTGGTAAAACGCATTTTCTCCTATATGCGTCCGTATTGGCGTCGCCTGATTTTGGTGATGGTCATTATTTTGGTGTCCGCAGGACTGGGGCTCTTACCCTCCATTCTGACGGGCCGTATGATTGACGACGGCTTGATTGCGGGCAACTGGTCGGTGCTGGTACAGCTGATTTTGCTGTCACTGTGCGTGACCGTCGTGTCGAATATGGTGGGTATTTTGCAAAGCTATCTGAACGCCACCATTGCGCAAAACATTACCTACGATATGAAAAACCAGATGTACGCTCATCTCAGCCGTATGTCTCATCGGTTTTATACCAACCGTCCGCAGGGCGAACTGATTACCCGTATGACGGGGGACATCAGCGGTGTGCAGTCGGTGATTGCCCATACGATGACAGGCCTGCTTTCAAACGTGGCGGTGCTTGTAACGTCGCTTGTGGCGATGTACCGCATCCATTGGGTGCTGGCGACGGTAGGTGTTTTGTTGCTTCCGTTTTTCGTTCTGCCTGCCCGTATTGTGGCGCGGTATCGCTGGAAGATTGCGTCCCGTACGCAGGAAAAATGGGACGAAATGAACCAGATTCTCAACGAGACGATGAGCGTCAGCGGACAGATGCTGGTTAAACTGTTCAACAAAGAGCAAACCGAACTCGACCGTTTCCGTGCCGTCAGCAATGATACCCGTCGTCTCAGCGTGCGCGAGACTATTGCGCAAGGCTGGTTCCGTATGGCGATTGATACCTTTATCGGTATCGGCCCGCTGCTTATGTATTTGGTGGGTGGTTTGCTGATGCTGCGATACCCGATTGGGCAGTCACTGTCGGTCGGTGATATCACCATTATGGTTACGCTGTTGCATCGAATGTTCCGTCCTGTGGATCAGCTGCTGAATATCAGCGTGGACGTTACGCGTTCGCTGGCGCTGTTTTCCCGTATTTTCGAGTACCTGGATATGAAGCCTGAGATTATGGATAAGCCGGATGCGCTGCGCCCGGATGTCATCAACGGCGATGTTGCGTTTGAACAGGTCGCATTTTCCTACAGCCCTGAAAAGCCGATTCTGCGCTGCATCGATTTCTCGGTGGAACGCGGCAAAACCATCGCGATTGTCGGTACATCGGGTGCAGGCAAGACGACGCTTATCAGCCTGATTCCGCGCTTGTACGATGTTGTCGGCGGCAGAATCACGGTGGACGGTTACGATGTGCGTGACCTGTCGCTGGAGGTGCTGCGGCGGAACATCGGTATGGTGACACAGGACACCTACCTGTTTAACGATACCATTCGTCAAAACCTGCTGTATGCGTGCCCCGAAGCGACTGATGCTCAGTTGGAAGAAGCATGTCGCAAAGCGAATATCCACGAGTTTATCGCGTCGCTCCCCGATGGATACGACACGGTTGTCGGCAACCGCGGTCTGAAGCTTTCGGGCGGCGAGAAGCAGCGCTTGTCGCTGGCGCGCGTTATTCTGAAAAACCCGCCCATCCTGCTGCTGGACGAAGCGACCTCGTCGCTGGATTCCATTTCGGAAAGCCACATTCAGGATGCCATCCAGCCGCTTCTGAAGGTCCGCACCTCGTTGGTGGTT
>JAZODA010000075.1:0-8116 GCA_045596745.1 Acutalibacteraceae bacterium | reverse complement strand
CTCCACTGCCCTGGCCACTTCGACGGAAGACGAGCTGGCTGCCGCGAAGCTGCTTTGCGAGTATGCGGAGAAGAACGATAAGTTCCAGATCAAAGCCGGTTTCTTTGAGGGTAAGGTGATTTCCGCCGAAACCGTTAAGGAGCTGTCCAAGGTCCCGCCGCGCGAAGTGCTGCTCGCTATGTTCCTGGGTGGCTTGAATGCTACCATCGCCGGTCTGGCTCGCGCTCTGAACGCTGTTGCAGAGCAGAAGGGCGAGGCTGCTCCCGCCGAAGCGTAAGTTCGCTAAGGTATCACAATGAAAACAAAAATTTAAATGGAGGTATTACTCATGTCTGAAAAGATTACCAATCTCGTAGAAGAGATCAAGACTCTGACTGAACTGGAGCTGAACGAGCTCGTGAAGGCTATCGAAGAGGAGTTCGGCGTTTCCGCTGCTGCTCCCGTGGCTGTTATGGCTGGTGTGTCTGCCCCTGCCGCTGCTGCTGAAGAGAAGACCGATTTCGACGTCATCCTGGCTGAAGTTGGCCCCAACAAGATCAACGTCATCAAGGTTGTCCGCGAAATCACCGGCCTGGGCCTGAAAGAGGCTAAGGATCTGGTTGACGGCGCTCCCAAGGCTGTTAAGGAAGGCGCTGGCAAGGACGAGGCTGAGGAGATCAAGAAGAAGCTGGAAGAAGCCGGCGCGAAGATCGAACTCAAATAAGTTCTTTTCCCACAAACAAAAGAAGCCCGCAACCGAAAGGTTGCGGGCCTTTTTGTTTTTCTTATTCCGAAATGGTGAGAGCAACGGGGTAGTGGTCCGAAAGATAGATACCATCCTGCTCGTCTGTCCACTTGGCAACCGCAAGCGACTTGGCAGCGGTGGCGGCGTCGACGTAAATGTAGTCGATTTGCGGATGGTTGAGGCGCTTGCCGAAGGCGTGGAACGTGCTGCCGAGGTCTTTGGTAGCGTTGACAAGCGGGAATGCTTCGTACGAATCACAGTAACGGACGGTCTCGCTGTCGGGAAACGCGTTGAAATCACCGAGAATGAACACCGGTGCTTTACAACGAAGCTGGTCGTCGGCAACGCGCGCCAGCACCTGACGAATACCGAGAATGCGCGCCTGATCGCCGATGTGATCCAGATGGTTGTTGTATACCCAGAACGGCTGCGTTTCGCCGATGCAGCGCAGAAGCAACACCTGTGTCACGCGCGGACAGTCACTTTGCTCCTCGAAACGTGAGGCAGGAACGTTCGGCGTGGGGGACAGCCAGAAAAAATCGGACGCGAGTACTTCGGTAGTGTCGCGGCGAATGGCCATCATCAAACCTTCGCCGTCGTAGTTTTCGCAGCGCCCGTTGTACAGAATATGATACTCCGGCAGGTGACGCTTGAAAAACTCGGCAGTCTCTTCAATCACTTCCTGAAAGCAAACCACGTCGGGCTGTTCCGCATCGATTTTGCACAGGATAGCACCCAGACGATGGGGAAGGCTGTTGATACCGTCATCAACCCACGGGCAACGGATGTTGAACGTAACGATTGTCTTTTTCATTGTGCTTCCTCCGTTTCATTGGCAGAGCGCGCCACAAAATAGCCGGGCAGCTCATAAATGTATTTGCCTGCTTTGTAATGAGAAACGATACCGGCTTGCAGACTGCTTTTGGTTTCGAGCGTGTCCAAATCCGGTTCTTGCTCGTTGGGAATCGAATAAATAAAGAAGAATACGCCTTTGCCGTTACACACTCGCGGCAAATACCGAAACCGTTTTTGAAAACTCACGATGTTGGAATTTTCATTCAGGAACGACTGCATCTGTGGGTCTAACAGCCAGGAAATACAGGTAAAGATGCGCGGCTGAATTTCGGGATAGTAGGTATCCAGAAAGTGGCACATACAATCCAAACGTCTCTCAACGGCGGCAGGTGAAAAATCCGCGCCACGGTTGATGTGCAAGCCCAATGTAGGCGTATCGGGGCCTAACAGCAACGACCATTCATCCTTGGACAGTGCGATTTGCTCGCAATCGGTGCGACCGTCCGCCAATACGGGGTGACCGATATAGTGGGTATCCGTTTCAGCGATGGTAGCGGTGAAAGAATCCTCTTCATCGGTGCAACCGGCACTGCCGAAGGCATATCCGCTGCGATGAATCCGCACATCGTCGGCTAAAATCATCTGTTCGCCGGCGGCGTTTTGATATACACGTCCCAAACCGCCGCGGTCGCAGTGGAGCTCCAACCCCATACCGTCGAAGTAGAACAACACACCGTCAACATACAACTGTGACCATCCAAACAAATCAAAGCCTGCTTGTCCGTTGTGTCTGCTCATATGACCGCCCACGGCGTTGGTGATGGCGTGCAAACTGTAGTCGATGTGCTCCTGAGGAACTCCGCGTTTTGTCATCGTTTCGGCGGCGTATTCGATAACACCGCAAAGCGCCAATCCACACACCATATTATAGCCGAGAGGGTCTTTCCCTTTGGGTGGGACGGGGCGCTCAAATGTCAAAACATCTTGTTTGATATTGATGCGGTCCCGGGTTGCCAAAGCCAAGAGCGTCAAAAAGCGCCCCAACGCTTCGTCCTCAGCTGCTTGTTCGGCAGCCTGCTTGTAGATGTCCAAATATTTCGGAAAACAGCGATAGGTTTCCTGCAAACGATCGTAAAAGACGGGGTCTGCCAGAAAACAGCCACTTTGGTCGTATTCGTCCATAGCCGTATCAAAGATGTCCTGCCATCGGGCAGGCCACTTGGGACAGCCGACCGCATTCATCAGTGTTTCCAACGTATACCGCATGGCATTCTCTCCTTTGCAGTTACCGGTGCAGGAACTTTTCCTTATTATCCCATATCGTTTGGTAAAAAACAAGTCCAAATGAAGGGACTTCAAATGAAAAACAAAAAGATGTGCAGAGCTTTTCTGCACATCTTTTTCTGTTTGCGATTACAAATACCACAGATCTTCGCGGCTGGTGGAGACAGCAGAAGCGCCGCAGCGGAGAGCCTCGGTAACCTCGGCCTTGGTCTCAATCAGTCCGCCTGCGATAACAGGCACACGACCGCCCACAAACCGTTCAATGGCTTTGCCGATAACACCGGGGATGACCTCAATCCAGTCGGGAGTGGTGTTGGCAATCATATTGCTGATGCCCGAGAGGCTCTGCGAATCCAGCAGGAAGAAGCGCTGAACCGTCAGAAGACCTGCTTCGTGTGCGTAGCGGATAAGCTGACCACGGGTGCTGATAAGACCGTCCACGCCGCAGGAGGCAAGGTATTCCACGCCGGTGCGGTCTTTGCCCAAACCTTCGGCAAGGTCAATGTGGACAAACAACTTTTTACCGACGTTATGCACTTCCTGCACAATCGACTGAATTTTCGGAAGGCTGATATTTTGGTAGAAAATTACTTCGGGCGGTGCTTTCAATGCCGCACGGAACGCCTGATCGTTGGCGGTGTTGGCAATGACAGGGCTACGCTCCAGATAGTCGCTGATAACGGAAGGATCCATAAATGATACGCCTCCTTGCGGAAAATAAAAGATGGAGACACAAAACGCCCTTGGTGTGGTGCTTTTGTGTCTCCATCATCTCTACACATTATTTTACACATCCAAACAAAAAATGTCAACCCTCATTTGACAGATTTGTTGATGGTAAATGGGATTACAGCACGAGCTCGTAACCGTCGTAGGAAACCTCCAGATCGTACTGCTTTGCGTCGGCACACAGCTGGCTGTGCGTGGAAATACAGTTGTGCGTAAAATGGTTGGCGAACAAGCGCGCATTCGGCTTCAGGCAACCGATTTCGCGCAGACGGTCAACCACGTCCTTGTCGGTGCCGAGGCACATATGTCCGTTGCGGAAGTATTCCTTCGGGAAATTACCGCCGGTGCAGTCCAGCGTAACCAGGTCGTACTGCGGCTTTTCGCGCTCCAGCCATTCCCACACTTCCTCAAAGAAGTAGCCGGTGTCGTGGGCGTAAAGAACCGTTTTCTCGCCATCGCTAATCTGGAAGAAAGCGGGACCGCTCGTGTTGTGGTTGGCGGGGAAGGCCACCACGGTGTAGTTCATCACCTTGAACGGTTCAAACGGGACGACTTCCTGCAGTGCAATGCGGTTGCCTTCGAGGGCGTTTTTCATACTCGGAATGTCGAACGGTTTCAACGTTTCGGGTGTGCCGTAGAAGGTCAGCGGCGTGTCGTCGTCAGGGTGGGAGAAGCCGGGCTGGCGCATAACAGCCTCTTGCGGGTAGATATGATCCTGGTGGTTATGCGTAACAAGGCAATGCTTGACCTTTACCAAGTCGACCTGACCGAGCCAAGCGCGATATGCCGTGTCGGCAGGAAAATCGATTAACAGTTGGTCGTCGATTAAAGCCTGCGATCTGCCGCGGATGCTGCGACCGCCCTCTTCGCGGGCGAGACGGCAGTTTTCACAAGCGCAAAACGGACCGGGGACACCTTCCGCCGCAGCGGTGCCAAGAAATTTGAACTTCATACATACCACTCCTTAATCGTTGATAATATGTTCGCCATCAAACAGAAAATAACCATCGCCGCCACCGGGAACACCGCCGGCGTCCAACCACGCCGCCAGTGAACGGCGCAACGTGGTATCCTTCGGAATGTTGGGGTCGTCGCTTTTATAGGGGGCGTTGAACACGCCGGAATACGTCATCGAGGGGACAGGGAAGCTTTTGACGATTTTAAAGTCGTTCATAAAGTCCACAATATTGGAATCCGGAGACATAAATTCACGATTCCGTTCGTAAAGCAACCAGGAAGTGCAGTACACAACGAACGGTTTATCTCCCAAATCGTCCTTGAAAAATTCATAGGCTTTGCGATAGCTGTCAAGCCGCGACTCGCGCGTCAGCGGACCGATAGCGGGGATGTGGACAAAACGCACGATGTCGTCCGGTTGCACCGTGTGGCCGCCGACGACAATCGGTTCCGTGATATCGGGACGCTGATAGACTTCGTACTGCAATCGTCCCAACGCGAACAGGCGTAGCCCCAAAAACAGGGGATACCAATAATGAATGGAGGAATTGTATAATCCCCATTGCTTTTCGCACGCGTGGTGGGTGATGACCTTGCAACGCAAATCTTTGAGGAAATCCGCAAACATTTGCGGGTCGTAGCGGCGCTCGCGATACCGTTCTTCCATCCTCTTTGCTGAGCACGCAATAACCATAAATTGCAGTGTTTTCATAGGAATGTCCAGTGCGGTGCTGACAGGCTCCAGCAATGCATATACAGGCTTTTCGTCAAAGTTGCCGTCGTAATAGGTATCTACCACCTGCGGCAGGACTTCGGGAAATGCGGTGAATACGCGGTCACCGATGGAACAAAATACATCGTGTGCCTCGCTCGGAAATGCCAATCGCTCCAAAAGGTCGAAATAATACGATCGCATAGTATCACCCCTTATCGTTATTATAACTTGCTCGTTTTTAAAGTCAAGATTATGTCAAGAAAAGACAAGGAGAAACCCATCAAATGGAGGACATACTAACCTTCGGAGGCGATGCTGTGTGGAGCTGATTTCTTTGAAACATGTCGGTAAGCATTACCGAACGGCGGCCGGTGTGGTGAAGGCGCTGGACGACGTGTCGTTGACGATAGAAGAGGGCGAGTTTTTGGCCGTGATAGGGCGTTCCGGTTCGGGAAAATCCACATTGATGAACATCTTGGGGTGTCTGGATATTCCGAGTACGGGTAATTATTTTTTGGCGGGACGAAATATGTCGCATTGCGCGGAGGGACACCGTGCGCAGGTGCGTGGTCGGCAAATTGGGTTTGTATTTCAGGGGTTCCACCTGATCCCCTCGCTTACCGCTAAAGAAAACGTGGAGCTGCCGCTTGTGTATCGAGGGATTCCTCGTGAGGAGCGTGGTCGTCGTGCGGCAGAAAGTCTGCAGAGGGTGGGACTTTCGGAGCGTATGAACCACCGCCCGTCGGAGTTGTCGGGTGGTCAGCAACAACGTGTGGCGATTGCCCGTGCCATTGCCTCGGCGCCATCGCTTTTGCTGGCGGATGAGCCGACAGGAAATCTCGACAGTCAATCGGGAAGCGAGGTGATGGAGATTTTACGAACATTGCACCGCGAGGGGCGAACGGTGGTGCTGATTACCCACGACCGTATGATTGCCGACAGTGCCGAGCGGCAGATATGCATTCGCGATGGGAGGGTGATGTCTTGAAGCATGCTGTAAGAGGGGGAAGAAGCCGCCGATGGGCGGCGGTCACCGCCACATTTGTTGTCGCTTTGTTGCTGTTCGGGATGGTCGTTGTGTTGCCGCAGTGGTTTAGCGACGCCGCGGAGGAAGAGCTTTCGGCAACCGACACGAGACAAGGGCGCGAACGGTCACTGCTACTGATGATATATGACTTTGATAACCGCCTTACAGGCAGTGTGGCGGTGTACACCGATGCTCGCACACTGTCGATGCGTGCGGTGGGGTATCCGCCGCAGACCGAGGTGCGCCGCAACAACGAACTGACAACGCTGGCGGCGTGCTATGCCGATGAGGGGAGTGCGGCTGCCGAGCGGTTGTCGGCGGTGACGGGGGAGCGGTACGATGCGGTGCTGGGACTGTCGGTCAGTGCTATTGCGGCGTTTGTCGCTCGCTCGGGAAACGGTATCACTTACACATTGGCAGAGCCTGTGGGGAAGCTGGCGGATGGGGAACAGACGCTGACATCTTTGCAGATTGCCGACGTGTTACGCTATCGTGGGTGGCTGCAGAGCCTTACCGGTTCGGCAGACGCCCATTCGGGGATTATCACGGCGATTATCAATCGCTTTCTTGTGCCGCAAAACGATTTGACGGCGCTGTTTAACCGCTTTTGCGAGGTGTGCGAGGACAAGGTGAGTATCGCCACGTTTGAGGTTGTCCGCGATGACCTTGCGTTGATGGCAAAAGCCAATGACGGTGGCATTTGCCGCGCGTTTGTGCCGGAGGGAAGAGGTGTCGGAAGCGGTGAGTTGCGGCGGTACGCGCTCAATTTTCAATAAAAATCATAATACTGCACGGATATGTAAAAAAACCTCTTGACAGGCTTGAGGGGCGTATGGTATGATAGGCTTCGCTCGGATTGACCGAGTGACCTGCGGGTGTAGTTCAGTGGTAGAACCCCAGCCTTCCAAGCTGGTTGTGTGGGTTCGATTCCCATCACCCGCTCCATTTCGTTGCCACACACCGTCCGAAAACGGTATACAGGCGCCTGTAGCTCAGCCGGATAGAGCATCTGCCTTCTAAGCAGAGGGTCAGGGGTTCGAGTCCCTTCAGGCGCGCCAGATATGGTGGGTGTAGCGTAGTTGGCCTAACGCGTCAGTTTGTGGCACTGAAGATCGTGGGTTCGAATCCCATCTCCCACCCCACAACGCAGGGATACTTATTCTCATGAGTGTCCCTGCACAAATATTGGGCTGTAGTCTAGCGGTAGGACACGTGACTTTGACTCACGCCGTGATGGTTCGACTCCATCCAGCCCAGCCAAAATGAAAATCCTGTCGACGAATGTCGATGGGATTTTCGTTTTGTATTATTTATTCTTCATTATTCAATATTCATCATTCATTCGACAGGATTTTCAATGCTTAATGAATAATTGATTAATGTTACAGTTTTTGCTATATTGGATTAAGCTGCTCTATATATCAGAATACATAGACGATAAAATCAGTAATTCTTTACTTGTCGATTGTTTGGAAATTAAACGATTTCTTATGGCGTCCATCAACACGGCAGAAGAACAACACTGTTCATAAAACAACCGCGGCGGGAATTCCCCGCCGCGGTTGTGCTTTTTTATTTATTTTGAAAGAATGGCTGTGTCGCTGGTGAACTGACTGCCGCTTGCGGTTTCGAACAAGGAAAGCAGTTGTTCGATGGTCAGTTTTTTCTTCTCTTCGCCCTTAACGTCAACGACGATCTTGCCTTCGTGCATCATGATCAGACGGTTGCCCACGCGGATGGCGTCTGCCATGTTGTGCGTGATCATGATGGTCATGAGGTTATCTTTGGCAACGATCTCTTCGGTGATGTCCAGCACCTTTTTCGCCGTTTTGGGGTCGAGCGCGGCGGTATGTTCGTCCAAGAGCAAGAGCTTCGGTTTTTTGAG
>JAZODA010000074.1:0-10355 GCA_045596745.1 Acutalibacteraceae bacterium | reverse complement strand
TACTCGCCCGTCCGCCACTAACTTGAAAAAAGCAAGCTTCTCTCAAGTCCGTTCGACTTGCATGTGTTAGGCACGCCGCCAGCGTTCGTCCTGAGCCAGGATCAAACTCTCTAGTAAATTGTATGTGAACCGACCTCTCGGCCGGGTCCCATCATTTCCCAGAGCGTCTTAGCTCTTCTTACGCTTGCGCGTTCTCTGTTTGGCAATCTTCTTCGATCGCCCGGATTTCTTCTTCCGTGTAAATTAACGGGTAGTTAATTTCTGCTCTTTGCATTGTTTAATTTTCAAGGTCCCTTACTGTCCCCTCTTGGCGACAGCTTTGCTATCATACCACCACATATCCCGTTTGTCAACACTTTTTTGAATGGTTTTTTTAATTTTTTTCGAAACTTACCATTCGTACATAAAAACAGCCTTTGCATTCGCAAAAGCTGTTGTTTTTGACTATATTGTATGCTTCTTTGCACAGGCGCCGCAGTAGCCGTACACCTGCACAATATGATCGGTCGCTACGAAGTCCGAACCGGCCGTCGCTTTGCCAAGCGCCTCCATCGGGCAAACCGGCAAATCCTGCATACGGTTGCAATCACGACAAATCATATAATGATGATGTTCCGTACCCGACAGGCTGAAAAAGCTCTCACCGTTTTCCAGGAAGCCACGGCATAAGTCGCCGCGCTGCACCATCGTTTCCAGATTGCGGTACACCGTCGACTTGGCAATGGTCGGGCACTGCTCCAGTGCCCGCGCGTACAACTGCCCTGCCGTCAACGGTGCTTCCGCCTGCAGGATATTCAGGATAAGCTGCTTTTGCTTGGTTTGGCGCATCTTCTCCATACCCACATTACTCCGCTTCGTAGGTAATCTCCCACTCCAGAACGTCATCCTTCGTCAGGCTGATGTTATACATACCGTTCGGATCGATGTAGAACGTGTAAGACTTCACCTCGCCCGCGGCAATGTCCTTGTCCTCGCTCACGGTAACCTCAGCCGCCGCAGCCGGAAGCATCTCACCGTTTGCGGACTTCGAGCGCAGAGCCACATCCATTTTGCCGATGGTGACCGTTTCTTCCGTGCCGTTGGCAAACGCCACTGTCACAAACATACCGTTCTGCTTGGTGTAATAGGCGTTCGTGATGCTGTACGAGACCTTGCCGCTGACAACCTCGGGTTCTTCGCCGACAATCTTGATGGTATCGGCGCGTTCCTCGTAAGCAATCTTCTCATCCTCGGGATCGAGGTCGTACGTCACCTCAACCTTCCATGAAAGGTCCTCTTCGCCCTCTTTCAGGTCGGTAATCTTCACCAGGCTGGGGTGCATATAGAAAGTATAGTCGGCGTCGCTGTTGGCAGGGATGACCAAGTCGACAATGTTGCGCACGCGACCCGACACGACCAAATCCTCGCCGCGGTACAGCCACACGCTGATTTCCTTGACCGGAACAGCAACCTCAAAGCCGTTGGTGAAGTTCATCGTGGCATACATACCGTTTTCGTTGCTGTAGTAAGCATCGATAACCGACCACTGTACCTGGAACGGAAGCAGCTCGGCGTCTTCGTCAACGATATACAACGTATCCGCGCGCGGGTCTTTCAGCGCCGCAATACGCGCCGCCTCAGCTTCTTCCTCCTGGCGCTTCTTCTCCTGATAATTCGACACCACGCCACCGAGAATAAACACCGCTGCCAGCGCCAGCAACACGCAAAGGACAACCACAATACTGATGGTCTTCTGCTTGCGGGCAGCACGGCGCTCCTCATCGCTGAGCTCCGGCGTGTCCACCGTCATTTTTGCGCTGTTGGTATTTAAGATGGAGTCAGCCTCAAACTCCTGCGGCTTTCTTTTTTTGCTTTCCGGTTTCATACAGTTTGCTCCCATCTGTTAATATCCTTATATAAGAATCAATTATCCGACAGTTCCAAGCCTTTCAGCAAGGCCGCTGCCGCTTCTCGTTTGGAATCGTCCACCGACATTACCTGCTTCAGCTTTGCCGCGGCGCGTTTTCGGTCTTTTCCGATGGTCTTGCGACCTAACCGATGCAGCAGACAAAAGGGATACAACCACGCATGGCGCTTTAAAATCGGGTATTGGTATTTCAACCAATAAAACCTCGGAAACACCAGCGCCATTCGCCAGCGCCATTTGCCACCGTGTTGTTCCTCGACGGCGGTGTTTGTTTCTACGTTACCGTACACACCGCCATAGAGAATAAATACCTCAAGCAACAGCGCCGTATCGTCTGCTTCGCCTTCGGAAAACCACCGTTCTGCCAACTGCGAAGCGACATCTGCAAAGCGAAGAAGTCCGCCTTGCTGTAGCAACCGTGCACGCCCTTCCGCATCGGCAGGCGCCCGATGATTTAATATCCACAAATCCATAAACGCGCGCACACCGCAGCCGCCGATTTCAATATGTTTCGCCATATGTGCGATGTGATAGAAATAAAACATCGCGTCGCTCATACGGCAGGTGTACTCTTCGGAATCTGTCACGGTATCCCATACCGTAGCCAACACATCGCTTGCGCGGACGGCTCGTCCCTCTTCGACGGTGCTGTGGTGAAGTTCCACATGCAGACCGCCGGGCGAAAAAAACGAAACGTCATGCGTTCCTTCGCTACCGCCACGATACCCCAACGCATCGGTGAACACAGCAGAAGCCGCTTGTAAATCGTCCGGACGAACCAAAATGTCGATATCGCAGCTTGTCCGCATCCACGGCTCATCGTACCACGCGCGAATCACCGCACCTTTCAGGGGGATATGCCGAATCTTCGCTTCGCTCAGCGCCGCGCAGATGGCATCCAACTCGTAACGAATCTGCTCGTAACGAAACACCGCCGCATAGCGGATTTTCTTAAACTGCTCCGATACGGCATCCGTTCCCAGACGCCCCGTTTTTTCCAAAGCACCCGTCACCAGATGCGCCATATCGTGCCGCTGTGCCAGCGCGTATATCTCCGGCAGCGTTTCCGCTGTAATGTCGTTTAAAATCTCCGACGGCACAGCCTTTTGCGTAAGCTCAAAACGGAGCAACGCCAGAAATGCCTGTTCAATTTGTGTTGGCACGGCATTGTCCCCCTCGCTGTAACTCGATTATCGGATACCGGTGTAGGTCGTCTGAACCGCCTCGTAGCTCGCCAGATTACCGATGTCATACCGCGAACCCGGCATTTCCATCGCATACACCGCCGTTTGCTTGCACAGCCAAGCGATGTAGCTGCCCGGTGCATCGGTACCGCAACCGGCTTCGATACCTGCGGCTACCAACTTGGCATCCTCGCGGGTGTAGAAATAAAACGGCGGACAGCACCAGTGCGTCGCCGGAGTCGGCGATTTTTCCGTCATTTCGGTGATGCGGTCGGTTTCGTCAATCGTCACCACACCGCACTTAAGCAGCTTCTGCTCGGACGGCTCGTAATATCGCATAATGCAGGACGCCTGCTTACGCTGCGCGTATTCGATGAACGCCGTCAGGCTGAAGTCCAGCAGGTTGTCGCCTGCGATGACCAGCATATCGTCATCCAGTCCCAGCTTTTCGATGGCGAATTGAATGTCCTTAACCGCACCGAGGCGCGTCTCGTTGGTAGACGTACCATCGTCCACCACCGTCACCTTTTGCGATTTGGTCGCTGCCCACGCATCGAAGTGGTGCGCGAATTTGTGGTTGGAAATTACCACGTACTCATCCACCGCGCCGAGCGTGTCGATATCATCGATGAGCCAATCCAAAATGGACTTGCCCTGCACCTCGAGAAGCGGCTTCGGGAAGTTTTCGGTTAACGGATACAGCCGCGTTGCATAACCGGCCGCCAAAATCAAACATTTCATAACGCAATACCATCCGCACTTTCACAAATATGAACCGAGAATTTTTCTTTGAGGTTCGGGAACGCCTTGAGATATTCCTGCGTCACCGTCGCCGAAATACTTTCCTCGAAAGCGGGGTCGATGAGCGCCATACAGCAGCCCTTGAAGCCTGCACCCGAGAAACGACCACCGTAGATACCCTCGGTGCGCGTCATAATCTCGTACAGCGTTTTCAGCTCGTCTGAACCGGTCTCCCAGTTCTCGATGGAAGAACGACCACTCTCGAACGACAGGCGACCATACTCTTCCAAATCGCCGCGCCGCCACGCTTCCGCACCGCGCTGCACACGGTCGAACTCCGTGATATAGTGCTCCGCGCGCTTGGCGAAGTTTTGCGGCAATCTATCTTTATACTGATGATACACCTCGAGCGGCACGTTACGCATCGCCGCTTCGGGGAATTTGCCGTATTCCATACCGGCGAACGCCATTAGCGAATACGCCGCCGCACGGCACTCGTCCACGCGCATATTGAACTTACTGCCCGCCAGCGTGCGTTCCACGCCCGAGAAGAACACCGCAATACGATACGGCTTCATCTTCGGGTTGGTCGGGATAAGCTCGTAAGAATCATCGCGGGTATCCAGATACAGCAAATGGTCCTTTTTGGAATACACCTCGCAGGACTGATCCAGCTTGCCGCACGCCACGCCGACATAGTTGTTTTCCGCCGCAAGCGCGGTCATAATCATTTCGTGCGGAGTCAGCGTAATGTCATTGACACGGCAAAGCGCCGACAAAAACGCCAGGATAACCGCCGCGGACGACGACAAACCACCAATCGGCAAGCTGCCCTCGATAACACCGCACAAACCATATTTCAGCGAATGCTTCTCGCTCAGCGCCACAGTAGCGCCGCGCAGATAATCCGCCCAATCGTTTTCCTTTTCCGCCGCTACCGACTGCACGTGCCACTGGGCACGCTTATCAAACTGCAACGAGGTCAGCTCCACAATGCCGCTGCGCTTGACAGAGTAAGCAATATGAATGCCCTTGTCAATCGCCAGGCCGGTCACCAGGCCCAACTGATGGTCGCTGTGTGCGCCGAGCGGGCAAATGCGATACGGGCAAAACGCCACGCCATCGGGATCGCGCTTATAAATCTGTGCAAAGGTATCAACACACTTCATACGGCGTCTCCTCACTTTTTCGGACAGAATCATAAAAAACTTTTTCGCATAAGTAATAATATTGTAACACACTTCCCACGCTCTTGCAAGTCTTTGTCGAAGGAAAGACAAAAAGCGACATCGGGATGTCCCGACATCGCTTTAAACGTCCTTATTCTTCGCGAATGGTGATGGTTGTGATAACCGGCTGCTGGCTGGAAAGAATTGTACCGTTATTGTCCACCGGAGTCGCGGTTTCGCACACTGCGTCCACCACATCCATACCCGATACAACTCTGCCGAACGCCGCATATTCGCCGTCGAGGTGCGTTTTCGTTTGATGCATAATAAAGAACTGCGAGCTGGCGCTGTTGGGGTCGCCGGTGCGCGCCATCGAAATCACGCCACGCTCGTGCAGCACCGGATTGTCAAAGCCGTTGCTGGCAAACTCACCGACGATGGTCTGCTGGCTGGGATCGCTGATGCCGTCACCGCCCGGGTCACCGCCCTGCATCATAAATCCTTCGATAATGCGGTGGAACGTCAGCCCGTCGTAGAAGCCACCTCTCGCCAGCTTGACGAAATTGGCCACCGTGGTGGGCGCAGCGTTCTGATACAGCTCCACCGTAATGGTGCCGTAGTTTTGGATAACAATATCCGCGAAATATTTCGCATCCGCGTCTACCGAAGGTGTCTCACTCTTTTGGCAGCCTGTGCTCACAGTGGCAACCATCAGCACGACAAGCACCAAACAAGCCGCACGGCGAAGGCAGGAAAAGTTCATCTCTTGTACTCCTTTGTCGTTAGATATCATATACTACTATACCGAAAATCCGAGCAAAATGCAACCGGAAATTGTTGTGGAAAATAAAATACCTCGGCAGGCTGTTACACCTGCCGGGGTTCGTCATTCAATCCGCTTCATCCTCAACACAAGAGAACCGGCCCTTTGTGTTGAACCTTTTGTGCTCGTGTGTTCTTAATAGCCGTACAACCGAGCGTACCGATCTTCGTACTCTGTCAATCCTATCCCCAGCCAGTCAAAATAAACTGTGTTTTTTAGAGGGGAAGGGTAAGTCGTAGAAAAATCAACAAAGACAATGTTGCGGGTATCGGTGTTATATATGACCTTCTGGATATCGGCATGAAGGATGGCATCTACTTCTTCATATTTTTCCCACGCATAAGAATCTTGAAACACAATCTCATAATACCCATCAGCATGATACCCACCTGTTTCCTCAAAGTATGGATATTGTCTTGCTTGGGCGAGAAGGCTATCAAACTCATCTTGTTTGACAATGATGTCAAGAAACACTTCACGGCAATCGTCAAATGCAGAAGATGCAGAATAAGAAAACGATTTAACTGTATAACCATCAATTGTATCTGGGAAAAACTCTGCCATGCCCACCGAAGAAACTATGCTCTGATAGTTTTCCGGGTCTTCGGTACTGCTATTCTCCCAATCTTCACAACCACATGAGGATAAGACGAATAAACAACTTATGATATAACAAAAGACAATGAATTTTTTCATATCCAACCCCCCGCAATGCAAAATATTCTACATAAAGCCGAAAGGACCGAGACCTTCTGAGTTTTTGTCAAAGTTCGTAACACGTGTGGACGCGAGGTCGTCATTCAATCAGTCGCGGGGTCTGTCGACACGGGCAAACCGTCCCCTGTGTTCTCTGCGATCACGTAGTCGAAGAATCGCCTTGTGCTAAGTACGAATGAAGCGAATCAAAGAATGTGTAGAAATCGACTTCCTCACTTGGCGAAGCTTTGTCAAACATTTCATATTCAGAAACCCTCCCAGGTATCGAATATTTTTTCTCAAAAAAGTGATCAAAGCCTCTCCAAAAATCAGTTTCAATTACTGGACAGTTGTGCAAGTAGCCCCCCATAATGTATCCATTAACAAAAAGATGCAACCTCTGTAGAGATGGCTCTACAATATAACTTTTTGGATTTTCTTTGATATCGTTTAGCAATTGTTGCAAAGGCATCTCTATGCCTCTACACTTATCCATAATACTCCAATCGACAGTGAAGCTTTCTGCTGAATCAATCGTCAATTCTCCGAGCGACTCCAAATATAAATCAACAAATGTAAAAAAAGCGTTGAAAGCATCTTTTTCGTCGCTGGTATAGGCCAAAATCAATTCCGTCCAATCCTGTCCACTCGTTGCTGCGTAATGCTTTTGAATAAAGTAATCAAACCTAATCCAAAAGTCAGCGTTGTCTGCAACACTATCGTGCATTTTAGCAAAGGCACGATATCCACTAACATATAAAGATAGATTTGTAAAAGAACATATGCCGATATGAGTTCCTGGTTTATTCTTAATATCTTTAAGAAAAGCTTTCAAAACCTTATCCAACATCCCACCTCGTGTCTTCATACGTTCTCAACTCTTATTGAATGAAAATGCCATTATTTTGACGGTGCTCTCTGTTACAGTTTTATCATATATGATAAAGTGTGGTGTCCTGCCAGTATAAGTGCCGAAATCCAAGCAATAATACTCTCCTTGTACACCATCAAGCGTTAGAGAGTCCTTTGACCAGTAAACCCCATTAGAATACACCACACCGTAAATATGGGTTTTCGTACTTATATCTATGTTCTGCGCCTCGTTCCATTGCTTCATTACTACTTTTCCGGAATTATCGGTAAAGTATATTATATCATCATCCTCATGACATACCCAATCTGATGGTACCCAAAAACTACCAAGGTTCTCAATCTCCACTTTGTTAAAAGATATGTGTAGAATAATACACACTGCAATAATACCGGTGAAAATACTAAGCAGGAATATTGACAACACTTTTCTCTTCGCTGTTTTCACATAAATACCCCCAAAAAAGCCATGTCCTCAAACAGACAAGTAACACGTGGGGACGGTTCTCGCTGTTCTTATAACTGTCCCATTATTTTCAGTAGCAATATCGTTCCTGATATAATCATCATTAGAAAAACAAAGGTTTTAATGGCCTCTGCAAAACGCGGATTCTTATCTTTAAGATTGTGAGCACAAATCAAGAATGTTATCCAACCACTTAAAAACGTACATACGGTCGATATCCATAACAATGTTACGCTAAACCCATAGAAAAAACAGTAAAGATATGCCACTGCAGAAACAGCAAAAACAGCCCCGGAGACTACTGCAATCCACCTGGGGATTTTCTTTGCCATTAACCGCTTCACCATTTTCCTTATTCGGTTATCTATCTTCATATCGATTGTTTACCCCCTTCGTACAACCGGGCTGACACCTTGCCTAACAAATACAATAACAATTATCACACCCGCTGCCATCTGCAGAAACACGAAAGAGCGCAACAACGTCGCAACTGTAGGGTGTTTTTCCTCGATATCGTGTGCAACCAAAAGTAATACCGACCAAAAGCAGGCAAACATCACAAAGAATAAACCCCAAGAATATAACACCCCATCGATATGCGGATAAACCACACTGTCAATCATCAGTATGGCAAATAAAGCAATCAAGGGTATCACCCATTTAGGAAACTTCTTTTTCATTATCAATCGCTCCCTTATTTCTTGCTTTGCATCCGGAGCTGCTGTAAATATGATTCACTTGACAAATCTTTATGCCACCAATGATTACATTTATCTGGCGACTCAGATTGTTTTCTACGACCATCGGCCGTTGCAAGTGTTACCAATAAAATATCAAAACCGATTGTCAATTCCCTTTCAGGCAAGGTGCAAATCTCATACCCATATTTACAAAAAGGCTTACTCTTATTAAGAAGTTTCACAGCAGAGGGAGAATTTCTCTTGTTAAGTGCTTCTATTGAAGACACAAGTTCCTCATATGTTGGATGCGCCTGAACGACCATGTTAAACAGATTACACAAGATTGCCTTTTTGTCCAATAAGTCATATGATTCAAACCATTTGTTCATCTCTTCCAATGAATGGATCTTTTGTGTAAACTGATTCAAAAAAAATCTCCTCATCAATTTTTATAACACGTGGGGACGGTTCTCCTTTTCCTTGTGTTGCGCTGTTCTGTCTTCTCGCTTTTCCCAAACAAATAAACATCCATGCCGTTTCAACTATCAAGCAGTGAATCGCATAAAAAGGATAGAGAAGTTCAACCGAATCGTGCTCATCGTATAAGGAAAACACCCAATCGAACACCTGTTCAAAACGTGGAGCACAAACAACCAACACGATCGTGCTTGCGATACTAACGAACATCATCAGCACATGGTCATATTTGCACTCGACACAAGTTTTTTTGAAAAAAAGCGGAAATATCAGTAGTGGAACAACCCAGATTAACAACAAAATGATCGCCGTGGCAACACGATTGTTTAAAAGGTACATCACCAGTATTCCAACAAAAACAGTGAGAAAAGACACCAATGAAAGTAGTACAGCGCGCAAACAAAGGCTAACTACATTCCTGCTCATATTATCCCTCCATCAACACTGAACCCTGCCCCTGTCAATCGACTTAATTGTCATATAGAAATGCGTACTCACAATTTCATTATATACTCCCTCGGCGCAGGTGTCAAGAAACGGAAAACGGCAGGCTTGATGCCGCCTGCCGTTCGTGTTGTTGTATTAGTTTAGGAGACAACAGAGCCGTCCCCGTGTGTTTCCCCGTGTGTTCTCTGCAAGCACACCTGTAATGGCGACGATTGCCTTACCAAAAGGCGTGTTACCACTTCCCCGCGCCTACGGGGAATCCCCCTTTATTGTTTAGGTGTCGGCGTGGAAGAACGGGCGGTGATGGCTCTACCGACCAAATCATTTAACACGAGTCATTATTTCTAGCCTTTGCTCTTCCCACAAGAACTCGTGTTTAAAATCGAAACTCATTCCGACCATCTGTAATACATGTGTATCAACAAAAAGTTCATTGCCACGAACGATACAACCGTTCACGTTGTGACTTGTTGTGCCAGCAACACGAATTTGTAGTATATTCCAGTTATCACGCAGAGGAATCAGTTGATATAATTCTCCGCGCTGAATATCTAGAGAGAACTTTTTACCTGCACAAAATTCAGAATCACTAACTGGCGTCCGATAAATCGTCGCATGCGAATCATCCTCCCACACGATACGATCCACTCCCTCAAGGGAATCGAGAAGGGGTACTAACGATACATAAGTCCATCCTGTTTCATCTTCTATCACCGATACCGTAACCTGTTTCCCATCTACAGTGACTTCCCACCCGCTTAGGTGGTCTTTATGTAATGCGTATGGCGGTCGCACGGGCAACGTCGTTGTAGGAATAGTGGTAACCATCGATTTGTCCACAGGGGTAGCGGAAGTAGTTACTTTGGTTGTAGAACCAGTGGTAGTAGTTGATTTGG
>JAZODA010000073.1:0-4983 GCA_045596745.1 Acutalibacteraceae bacterium | reverse complement strand
TATTCCCCGAACGAGTGGCTGTTTCTGACTCCTGCCGCCATACTGCTGACACGCGGCGAGTCGCTGTGGTGGCCACCCGTGCTTGTCGGTGTCATCACGGCGTTCAGTTTGCTTTTGGGGAATCGGATATACCAAAGCCGTCGGCTGACACCGCCGCTCTCCTCGTTCCGCGGCGCTCCCTGCGCTCTTTCGATTGCTGCTGTGGTCTCCATCGTTCTGTCCGTCTTTCCACTTTAAGTCGGTATTGCCGCCCGAAAAAATTCCGAAAAATAGTACTTTACAATTGCGAAACGTTGTGTTATAATACCAAAGCACGCTATGTGCAGCCCTTACCCGGTTTGCGGAGTATGCCCCTGTGGGGACACACCAATTCCCTTTCTGGGTTCGTGGAAAATATTTTTAAAGAGGTGTTTTTACATGCTGGCACAAGAAAAAACCGAAATCATGAAGCAGTACGCTACTCACGAGGGTGACACCGGTTCTCCGGAAGTCCAGATCGCTGTTCTGACGAAGCGCATCAACGATCTGACCGAGCACCTGAAGGAGCACAAGAAGGACCACCACTCCCGCCGTGGTCTGCTCAAGATGGTCGGCCATCGCCGCAACCTGCTGAACTACCTGATGAAGAAGGATATCACTCGCTATCGTGCGATCATCGAGAAGCTCGGCATCCGCAAATAAGACTGCACTCAGAGGCAGGCGGGCGACCCCCGCCTGCCTCTAACCACTTTCCATTCCTTTTTGTCACATACGGTACGGACAAGCGGTTTTTTAGCAGTGAAACGAGCGTTTTCCCGCAAAGCGTTGGTTTTATTGCTAAAAATCCTGCCGCGTACCGATGGGAAATATATTTTGAACGGAGGATTATATCATGTTTGAAAACTACCGCGTGTTTGAAACCACACTGGCCGGTCGTCCCCTCAAGGTGGAGGTCGGCAAAATGGCTCAGCTGTCCAGCGGCTCCTGCATGGTCCGCTACGGCGACACCTCGATCCTGTGCAACGTCACCGCTTCGGCGAAGCCCCGCGAAGGCGTGGATTTCTTCCCCTTGTCCGTGGACTATGAGGAAAAGCTGTACGCCGTGGGTCACATCCCGGGCTCGTTCCAGCGCCGTGAGGGTCGTCCCACCGAGAAGGCCATCCTGACCTCTCGTGTGATTGACCGTCCGATTCGCCCCCTGTTCCCGAAGGATATGCGCAACGATGTTTCCATCGTCTGCACCGTGATGTCGGTTGACCCCAGCTGCCCGCCGGAAACCACCGCTATGATCGGGGCTTCCATCGCGATTTCCATCTCGGATATTCCGTGGGATGGCCCGATTTCGGGTGTTGTTGTCGGTCTGGTCGATGGCGAGTATGTCATCAACCCCACCGCCGAGCAGGAGAAGCGCTCCGATATGCACGTGACCGTGGCGTCCACCGCCGATTTGGTTGCGATGATCGAAGCCGGTGCCAACGAAGTGGACAATGAGACCATGTTCGACGGTATCATGGCCGGTCACGAAGCCAACCAGCAGATCGTGGAATTCATCAAGGGCATCCAGGCGGAAATCGGCAAGCCGAAGTTCGCTTTCCAGTCCAACGATCCCGATCCGGTGATGTATGAGGCTATCAAGGAGTTCGCTATCGAAGATATCCGCTATGCGCTGGATACCGATGACAAGCTGGTGCGCGACGAGCGTCTGCGCCCGGTGTACGACAAAGTGCACGAGAAGTTCGACGAGCAGTATGCCGAAGAAATCGGCAAGATCGACGAATGCCTGTACAAGCTGCAGAAGTACGTCGTTCGCCGCTGGCTGCTGGACGACGGCAAGCGCGTTGACGGTCGCGGCATCGATGAGATTCGCCCGCTGGCTGCCGAAGTTGACCTGCTGCCCCGCGTGCATGGCTCCGGTATGTTCACCCGTGGCCAGACTCAGGTTCTGACCACCGTTACCCTGGGTAACCCCGACGATGCTCAGCTGCTGGACGGTCTGGATGATGAGACCGAAAAGCGCTATATGCACCACTACAACTTCCCCTCCTACTCGGTGGGCGAAACCAAGCCGTCCCGCGGCCCCGGCCGTCGTGAAATCGGTCACGGTGCTCTGGCTGAGCGCGCTCTCGTGCCGGTTCTCCCCTCTCAGGAGGAGTTCCCCTACACGATGCGTCTCGTGTCCGAAGTGCTGTCCTCCAACGGCTCTACCTCTCAGGCTTCCATCTGCGGCTCTACGCTGGCTCTGATGGCTGCCGGTGTGCCGATCAAGGCGCCTGTTGCCGGTATCTCCTGCGGTCTGGTGACCGAAGGCGACCGCTTCATGACGATGGTCGACATCCAGGGTCTGGAAGACTTCTTCGGCGATATGGACTTTAAGGTTGGCGGCACTCACAAGGGTATCACCGCTATCCAGATGGACCTGAAAGTGCACGGCCTGACCCCCGCCATCATCAAAGAGGCACTGGAGAAGACCTACAAGGCTCGTCTGTACATCCTCGACGAAGTTATGCTCAAGGCGATTCCCGAGTACCGCTCCGAGCTCTCCCCCTACGCTCCCAAGATGCTGACCACCAAGATCGACGTGGATAAGATCCGCGAAGTCATCGGTAAGGGTGGCTCGGTCATCCAGAAGATCCAGGCCGACTTCAACTGCGACGTTACTGTTGAAGAAGACGGCACCATCTTCATCTCGGCTGTCAACACCGAAAACGCCAACCGTGCGCTGGCTGTTATCGAGACCATTGCCAAAGACCCCGAAATCGGTGCGATCTATAAGGGTCGCGTCACCCGCCTGATGGCGTTCGGTGCGTTCGTGGAAATCGCCCCCGGTAAGGAAGGCCTTGTCCACATCAGCAAGCTGGATGTCAAGCGCGTGGAGAAGGTCGAGGACATCGTCACCGTCGGTGATGAAGTGCTGGTCAAGGTCACCGAGATTGACGAGCAGGGCCGCATCAACCTGTCCCGCCGCGATGCGCTGATTCAGGTTGAGGGTCTGACCCCCGAAGCTCCCGCTCCGCAGGAGGGTGCTTCCCGTCCGGCTTCCCGCCAGGGTGGCTTCCGCCGCCGTGACGATCGCCGCCGCGACGACCGCTAAATAACCACCAACGCCCCGAACACAGCCGTGTTCGGGGCGTTGTTGTCTGTATTTGTACAGTCCAAAGTTATTTTTCTAATGAGAAACGGTGTCCACATTGATTGCAGAGGACGGTAATCGCAGCTTCATATTTTTTCCTGAAAAGCCGGTACCAAGGCCGTCCGAAAATCAACAACAACCCAAATTTCATCATATCATCTCTATCCTTTATGTCCAAACGTACATCCTCACTGTTACACTTCGGACAACAAATTTTAACGTTGAGTTTCGCCCCACAGTACGGACACTTCAAGTCCTTGTCTGAAACCCGCTTCCCACACTCGGGACATGTTACCATTGCCATTATGTACCTTCCTTCCTCTTGTGTTTTAAGTATAGTGGGATAAAAAGAATTTGTCAAGGCGCTATCTCTTGACAACCGTACCAAAGTATGCTATACTGCATAGTAATTTAATACACAAACCGTTGAAGCGGAAGTAACGGCGATCACGCCTTCACAGAGAGCCCGTGGTGCTGGAAATCGGGTAAGAAACCATCGTCAAATGGACCGCTGAGGGTGCAGTCAAATGTGAGCAGTCACAGAGTATTCTGCAACGTGTGGGCATACGTCAGTTGCCGGGGGTATGTTGGTATCCCGCAAGCGCACGGCTTTACCGTGAATCAAGGTGGCACCGCGGATAATATGCATTATTCGTCCTTGACAGACTGTACAACTCTGTCAAGGGCGTTTTGTTTTGGCAGAGGAAAGGACTCGACCTGTATGATTCTGCTGACAAAACGATGGCGACCCACCAACTGAAACGATAACGACCAGATAAGATAAACGGAGGAATGTTTTATGAATTTCAGCGGTGTTGATTTTGATACCTATTTTAACAACTATCCCGATAAGGACGGCTACTTCGGCAAGTACGGCGGCGTGTATGTCGACGACAAGCTGAAGGCGGCTATGGCCGAAATTACCGAGGCTTACTATTCCATCTGCCAGTCCCGCAAGTTCATTGCCGAGCTGCGCCGTATCCGCAAGGAGTTCCAGGGTCGTCCCACCCCGGTGACTCATCTGGAGCGTTTGTCGGATGCGCTGGGCGGCAAGGTTCAGCTGTATGCCAAGCGTGAGGATTTGAACCATTCGGGCGCGCACAAGCTCAACCACTGCATGGGTGAAGCTCTGCTTGCCAAGTATATGGGTAAGAAAAAGGTTATTGCCGAAACCGGCGCCGGTCAGCACGGTGTGGCACTCGCTACCGCCGCTGCGTACTTCGGTCTGGAATGCGACATCTATATGGGCACTGTGGATATCAAGAAGCAGGCCCCCAACGTCGCTCGTATGAAGATTCTCGGCGCCAACGTGGTGGAAGTCACCCACGGCCTGCAGACGCTCAAAGAAGCTGTCGACGCCGCTTTCGATGCTTACAGCAAGGAGTACAAAGATTCCATCTACTGCATCGGCTCGGTGCTTGGCCCTCATCCGTTCCCGATGATGGTGCGCGACTTCCAGAGTGTTGTCGGTATCGAAGCGCGTGAGCAGTTCATCGAAATGACCGGTCATCTGCCGAGTGCCATTGTCGCCTGCGTGGGCGGCGGTTCCAATGCTGCCGGTCTCTTCGCCGGCTTCCTGAACGATCCCGTGGACATCTACGGTATCGAGCCTCTCGGTCGCGGTCCGAAACTGGGCGACCACGCCGCCAGCCTGAAGTACGGCACCGAAGGCATTATGCACGGCTTTAACAGCATTATGCTGAAAGACGAAAACGGCGAACCTGCTCCCGTCAACTCGGTAGCCAGCGGTCTGGACTACCCCTCCTCCGGTCCGGAGCACGCGTTCTTGCAGGAAATCGGCCGCGTCAAGTACGATGTCATCGACGACGAAGAAACCATCGATGCGTTCTTCAAGCTGGCACGTATGGAGGGTA
>JAZODA010000072.1:0-43615 GCA_045596745.1 Acutalibacteraceae bacterium | reverse complement strand
CAACTGCTCTTGGGTAATGCCCTTACGTTTTCTGAGATCTGCTATATTTTTTGAAATGTTAATTTCTTTCATAATCAAATTTCCTTTCCGAATTTCACCGTGAGCTCTTCGGTTGTGATTAAATTATATCACAAAAACAGCAAGAAGTAAACAACTTGTTCGGATTGCATATCAACTCACAGTTGAGCAATTGTTAAAATAACGAATAATAGTTGTTTTATAACCAAAACGGCGCACCTGCTTTATCGCAGGTGCGCAAACAAGGCGGCTTTTTCTTGTATTTGGTCACTTTTCCTCTTGACAAGTTGTATATACCATTATATTATATAGTTATAGAACAATCGAAAACCAAAGCGTATTTTGTAATGAGGTGCTATTATGGAAAAACGCGAGAAAAAAGTACTGGTTATCGGCGTTATCGGCGCTGACGTACACGCGGTGGGAAACAAGATTCTGTACCACGCGTTTACCGAAGCCGGCTTCGATGTGGTTAACCTGGGCGTTATGGTCGCACAGGAAGAGTACATCGCCGCCGCCATCGAGTCCAATGCCGATGCCATTGTCGTTTCTTCGCTGTACGGACAGGGCGAGCTGGATTGCCGCGGTCTGCGTGAGAAGTGCGACGAAGCCGGTCTGAAAGGTATTCCGCTGGTTGTCGGCGGTAACATCGTGATCGGTAAGCAGAAGTTTGAAGATGTTGAAAAGCGCTTTATCGCGATGGGCTTTGATCGCGCGTTCCCGCCCGGTACGGCGCCGGAAACCACCATCGAGGCACTGCGTGAGCTGTTACATATGGATGGTGATCCCGCGTGAAGGCAGTACTGCTGATTGATTTCGGCAGCACATATACCAAACTTACCGCGGTGGATGTGGAATCTGAGTCGATTCTCGGTACGGCAGCTTCGTATACAACGGTACAAACCGACATCAACAACGGACTCAACGATGCTCTTGCCAAACTTTCTGCAACGACGGGCAACATCGTGTATGACGCCTGTTACGCTTGTTCCTCCGCGGCCGGTGGCTTGCGGATGGTTACCAGCGGTCTGGTGCCGGAGCTTACCGGCGAAGCGGCGAAAATGGCCAGCCTCGGTGCGGGAGCAAAAACCGTTGGTGTGTATGCTTTCGAGCTGACCGAGGATGACCTTTGCGAGATTCAGGCTGCCAAACCCGACATTTTCTTGTTGGTTGGCGGAACAGACGGTGGCAACACCGAATGTATCCTGCATAACGCTGCCAAACTGGCAACGTTACCGCCCGAATTTCCGATCGTTATCGCGGGAAACCGCACCGCTGCCAAAGAGTGTGAGCGCCTGCTTGCGGGACACGAGGTATATGTTTGTCCCAATGTTATGCCGAAGTTCGGCGTGCTTCAGGTAGAGCCGACGCAAAAGAAAATCCGTGAGATTTTTCTGGAGCGTATCGTTCAGGCGAAAGGACTCAGCAAAGCAAGCGAGTTGCTTTCCGATATTATGATGCCGACCCCCTCGGCGGTGATGCAGGCAATGGAACTACTCGCGCAAGGGTGTGAGGGCGAGAGCGGTATCGGTGATTTGGTCGGCGTGGACGTTGGCGGTGCTACCACGGACATTTACTCGGTTACCGACGGTATGCCGGAGCATATGAACACCGTGTTCAAAGGACTTCCGGAACCGTTCTCCAAGCGTACGGTTGAGGGTGACATCGGTATGCGGTACAGCATTCGCGGCATCGTGGATGCGGCCGGCGTTCATCGGGTCAGCGCTTTGTCGGGGCTTTCGGAGCAGCGCGTAGAAGAATTGGTAACCATGCTTCGCGATAACACCGAGGTTGTTCCGAACGGTGATGAGGAACTGGAGCGTCTGGATTTTGCGCTTGCCTCGTGTGCGGTAGACGAAGCAGTTGACCGCCATGCGGGCAAACTGACCGAAACCTACACGATGATGGGTAAGACTTACGTGCAGGAAGGGAAAAGCCTTGTCAAGGTCAAACAGATTCTCGTGACGGGCGGTAGCTTGATTCACACCAAACGCACGGTGGAAATTGCGCGTCAGGCGTTGTTTTCTCCGCTGCATCCCACATCGCTGCGACCGCAGTCCGCCGATGTGTGGGTAGATAGAAAGTATATTGTAGCGGCGATGGGTTTGCTGTCGTCCTATTATCCGCAAACAGCCTTAAGAATACTGAAAAAGGAGCTTGAACACCATGGATATTCAGAATAAGCGTATCCCTGAAGGCGAATTTCAGAGCCAGCGCGCCGAGGTTTTGACTCAGTGGCCTACCGGCAAAGATGTCAATATCGAGGAGGCAATTGCCTACCACAAGGCGATGCCGGAGTGCCGCAAGTTTTCGAAGAAGCTGCTGGATGCCAAGCGCGACGGTCGCACGTTGGTGCAGCCCCGTGCCGGTGTGCCGGTTGTTGAAGAACATATCAAATTGATGCAGTACCTCGAGCTGGAGGGCGAAGCGGATCTTCTGCCGTCCACGATCGACAGCTACACTCGCCAGAATCGTTATGAGGAAGCGGAAAATGGCATTTCGGAATCTCTTCGTTTGGAGCGTGCCATGCTCAATGGCTTCCCGGCTGTTAACCATGGTGTGGCGAACTGCCGCCGCGTTGTCGAGAGCGTCAACGTGCCGATGCAGGTGCGTCATGGTACCCCCGATGCCCGTTTGCTGACGGAAATCACCTATGCCGGTGGTTTCACCAGCTACGAGGGCGGCGGTATTTCCTACAACCTCCCGTATTGCAAAAACGTTCCGATGGAGCGTACCATCCGCGACTGGCAGTATGTTGACCGTCTGACCGGTATGTACGAAGAAATGGGCGTTTCCATTAACCGTGAGCCGTACGGCCCGCTGACCGGTACGCTGGTTCCGCCGTGTATTTCGCATGCTGCGGCGATTATCGAAGCGCTGCTCGCTGCTGAGCAGGGTGTTAAGAACATCACTGTTGGTTACGGTCAGTGCGGCAACCTGGTTCAGGATATTGCGGCTATCCGCACGCTGCAGGAGCTGACCGATGAATATCTGGCAAAGTACGGCTACGGTGATGTGGCTGTCACGACGGTGCTGCACCAGTGGATGGGCGGCTTCCCGGCAGACGAAGCCAAGGCGTTCGGCGTTATCGCCAACGGCAGTGTGATTGCGGCGTTGTCCAAGGCGACCAAGGTTATCGTGAAAACCCCGCACGAAGCGGTGGGTATTCCCACGATGCAGGCGAATGCCGAGGGCCTGCGCTGCACCAAGCAGGTTGTGAATATGCTGGCGGATCAGTCTTTCCACGACGATCATCTCGAAGAGGAGAAAGAGATTATTCGTCTTGAGACCCGTGCGATTGTTGACAAGTGCTTCGAACTGGGTAACGGTGACGTGGCGGTCGGCGTTTGCCGCGCTGTGGAAGCCGGTGTGCTGGATGTTCCGTTTGCACCTTGCCGCGCCAATGCCGGTCTGATGCTGCCTTGCCGCGATAACGACGGCGCAGTGCGTATCCTGAATCCCGGTAACCTGCCGTTCTCGCAAGAACTCAAGGATTTCCACACGGCGAAGATTGAGAAGCGTGCCGCTGCCGAAGGTCGCAAGGCATCCTTCCAGATGGTAATTGATGACGTGTACGCGATTGGTAAGGGTCGTTTGGTCGGCCGCCCGCGCTGAGTGAATAAAGGAGAGTATTGCTATGAAAATCGTTGATGTTGTTTGCTCTGCCGGTCGTACCGGCTTCTACTTCGATGACCAGGGTGCTATTAAGCAGGGCGCGGGTCACGATGGCGTTTTCTATGTCGGCGAGCCGGTTACCGAGGGCTTCCGCTCTGTTCGTCAGGCCGGTGAATCCATCTCGGTGATGCTGGTTCTGGAAGACGGTCAGGTGGCCTACGGCGATTGCGCTGCTGTTCAGTATTCCGGTGCAGGCGGACGCGATCCGCTGTTCCTGGCCGAGGATTTCATCCCGGTCATTGATACTTACATCAAACCTGAACTCGTTGGTCGTGAAGCCGACGATTTCCGCGGTCTGTGCGCGATGATGGAAGCCATCCAGGTGGAAGGCAAGCGTCTGCACACCGCTATCCGTTACGGCGTTTCTCAGGCGATTCTGGATGCCGTTGCCAAGGCCACCGGTCGTATGATGTGCGAAGTGGTTGCGGACGAATATGGTTGCACCGTTTCGGAACAGCCGATTCCGATTTTCACGCAGTCGGGCGATGATCGCTATGACAATGCGGATAAGATGATTATCAAGGGCGCTCAGGTGCTGCCTCACGCTCTGATTAACAACATCGACACCAAGCTTGGCCGTAAAGGTGAAAAGCTTGCCGAGTACGTTGCGTGGTTGCGCGATCGTATTCTGCAGAACCGCACGGATCCGAACTATATGCCGGTGATGCATATGGACGTTTACGGCACGATCGGTGCTGCGTTCGGCAACACCAACTATAAGGAAATGGCCGATTACATCGAAGAACTCGGCAAGATTGCCAAGCCTTTTAAGCTTCGTGTGGAAGGCCCGATGGACTGCGATTGCGACCGTGAGACGCAGCTCGAAGCGCTGGCTGGTCTGACCAAGGAACTCGATGCTCGCGGTTGCGACGTTGAACTGGTGGCAGACGAGTGGTGTAACACGCTGGAGGATATCAAGCTGTTCGCCGACAACAAAGCCGGTCATATGGTTCAGATTAAGACCCCCGACCTCGGCGGTATCAACAACACCATTGAAGCGGTGCTCTACTGCAAGGAAAAGGGTATCGGCGCTTATCAGGGTGGTACCTGCAACGAGACCGACCGCAGCGCACAGGTGTGTGTCCACTGCGCGATGGCAACCAAGCCGGTTCAGATTCTGGCAAAACCCGGTATGGGCGTGGATGAGGGTTATATGATCGTTTACAACGAAATGAACCGCATCCTGGCGATGAGCAAGGCGAAGAAAGCTCGCAAATAACAAACGAATCTCCGACACCACTCGGGTGTCGGAGATTTTTTTCTTTCGCAGAAGAGTGGGCATTGCAAATTGTCGTCAATTGTGGTATGATACCAACATATACTCCTTTGGAAAAAGATGACAATGTAGGAGAGGTACCGACTTATATGATTTGCAATACGATTTTGGAGGCGATGGGGAATACCCCGATGATTCGCCTGCAGCACCTTACCGGTCCTAACGATGCGGAGATTCTTGTGAAGTTCGAGGGCCTGAATGTTGGCGGTTCGATTAAAACGCGTACGGCGTACAATATGATTCTGGATGCGGAACAGCGTGGCCTCATCAATCAGGACACCATCATCGTTGAACCCACCAGCGGTAACCAGGGCATTGGTCTGGCGCTTGTTGGTGCGGTGCGCGGCTATGCGGTGAAGATTATTATGCCGGACTCCGTCAGCGAAGAGCGTCGCAAGCTTGTGCGTCAGTACGGTGCAGAGGTTATTTTGGTTCACGATTCCGGTAACATCGGACTTTGCATCGAGGAATGCTTGGCGCTGGCTTTGAAAATGAAAGCGGAAAACCCGAACGTATTTGTGCCTCAGCAGTTCGAAAATCCTGCCAATCCGGCGATTCAGCGCAGCGGTACGGCAAAAGAGATTATCGAACAGGTTAATGGCCCGATTCACGGTTTCTGCTCCGGTATCGGCACCGGCGGTACCATTACCGGTATCGGCGAGGTGCTCAAGCAGCATAATCCCACGATGACCATTTGGGCTGTTGAGCCGGAGAACGCGGCGATTCTGTCGGGCGGCTCAATTGGCACCCATGTTCAGATGGGCATTGGTGATGGTATCATTCCTGCGATTTTGAATCAGGAGATTTATGACGGCGTGTGCATCGTCAAAGACGAAGAAGCGCTGCAAACTTCCAAGGATCTTGCCGCCAAAGAAGGCATTCTGTGTGGTATCAGCAGCGGTACTAATGTCGCTGCCGCTTTGCGCCTGGCGCGTCTGCTGGGCAAGGGTAAAACCGTTGTAACGGTGCTTCCCGATACGGCGGAACGCTATTTCTCAACACCGCTCTTCGAATAAAAACAAACGTGCTGTGAACGGTTGTTCACAGCACGTTTTATTTTGTAAAATGACAAGGGCTTTATTGGTTTTACCAGCCACCGAAGGTGGAATTCCAAAGTGCCTGCACCTCGTCGTTGAACGCAGGGTCGGTGCCGGGGAGATTCTGCAGGTCATCGCTGTCGACCAATCCGAGCATCCACTCGGCCGTTGCAGAGGCTCTGGCGGCAACAATTTCGGGAGACAATTTGTCGAGCGTGTCTCCGGTGGAATGGTGGTAGAATTTTCCGCTTTCGCAATTGCGGCGCATCAGCGTTACACCGGGAACACCGAGTACGGTAAAGGGGAAGAGGTCGTTGGTCGGATCGGGACGAGTCATACTTTCAAAGTAGATGTCGCGCTTGTTGTAATGCTCCGTCAGCGCTTCGCGCAGCTTCGGGTCGACGTTCATAATGAAGAAATCCCAGCCGATAAACGAGCCGCAGGAGTCGAAGTTGCACATAAACTTGCCCTGTTTCGCAATCTCTTCACGATGACGACGAGCATACTGTGCGCTACCGACCGACAACTGTTCCTCCGAGCCGAAAGCAATCAGTCGGACAGTATGGCGATGCGGTTTTTGCGAAAGGACACGTGCCATTTCCAGCATTACGGAGCAACCGGTGGCGTTGTCATCCGCGCCTACCGTATAAGCCTGGGAGTCGATGTGGCCGCCACCATACAGGCAAAACGGCTCGGCGTCGGTACCGGGCAGCTCGGCGATGACGTTGTAAGAAACGCTCTCTACAACGCCGCCCGACACGGTCAGACGGGCACGGGTTGCCTTTTCGGAACACCATTTCCAGGCGTCAAAGAAAGCAACGTCCACCGTAGGCACAGCACCGTATTTCTGAACGTAGGTCGGAAACAGACCGTCTGCAGGCGGAACGCTGGTGGTGTAGCGGGTATCAACCATAAGCAAAAACGCAGGTTTTGCTTCCATCAGGCGGCGATAATCCTCCTCGCGCTTGATGTGAATACCGTAGTGAATAACCGCCTTGCCGGTAAGATAAGAAAAATCGGGGCGGTCATAATCGGTATGCGCGTTGAAAAATGCCAGCTCGGCTTCAACGGGTTTACCGTTGGTGCTGGGGGCGGAATTGAGCAGATTGGCGGGGAAGGAGAGCCACTCGCCGCCGATGAGCATTTCCAGTTTTTCTTCCGTTACCACACGCTGCATAATCGGAAATTCTTCAATGGTGCAGTGGGGGGTATATTCCAAAAAACGATCGCGCAAATATTCGGCGGCCCGCTTTTCCTCAGCCGAACCGGCCAGGCGGACACCGATGGTTTGAGTCAGATACTGAATGTCTTTTTTTAAGTTTTCAGCGCAAATCATTGCGTTCACTCCCAAGTTAATTTATCGGTCGAAATAATTATAGCCTCGTTTATTTTAAAAATCAAGAGGGAGTACCGGAAAATGCGAAAATAAAGCGAAAGATACTGGACATTCTGTAAGTGGCGCGTTATAATTCTCATGAAAGCAAGAGGTGATACAAGTGCAGTGTCTGGATCAGGATCTACTTCATATTGTTATGGAAATCGCCCAGCGTATGACGCAGGTTGGCGGTGAAATCAGCCGTGTCGAAGAAAGCGTTTCTCGTATGTTTTCGGCGTATGGCGCTGCACGGGTGGATGTTTACGCAACTACCTCCAATATCATCGTCTCCGTGGAGGATGCACAGGGTGTCGTTCTGACACAAACCAGACGTATCGGTCGCATTTCTCTGGATATGGAAGGGCTGCACCGCTACAACGATTTGGCGCGATGGGTAGCGGCCGGTGCACCGTCGCTCGAAGAAATTCGTGAGCATATTCGCAAAGCGCAATTCGAGCCGCGTTATCCGATTTGGATGAATATCGTGTTCAGCGCGGTTATTGCGGCGTCGTTTTGTGTGTTTTTTGGCGGCAGAAGCGTAGCTGAAACGGCGGTTGCGTTTGGTGTGGGATGTTTGTCGGGTGCTGTTTCGGTTTTGTTGGAAAAGGGGAAAATCAGCCCGATTATGATACGTTTTGTCTGTGCGCTTGTTTCTTCTGTGATTGCCGTTGCGGCACTGAAACTGAATTGGATTGGCCAGCCTGATTATGTGCTTATTGGTAATATTATGACGCTGATTCCCGGTATCGGTATCACCAATGCGTTGCGCGACTTGTTCTCGGGTGACGTTATGACCGGTATTTTGCGTTCCATTGAAGCAGTGTTGCTGACCTTGGCCATTGCACTTGGAATTATTTTACCGATGCTGGCAGGAGGTGCGCTGTGATGTTGTTTACGGCAGAAGAACTTCTCCAGATTTTGGTTTCTTTCAGCGGAACTCTCGGTTTTGGCGTGTTGTTCAATATAAGAGGGAAGAAGCTCTGGATTGCGGCTGTCGGGGGAATGGTCGCGTGGATGGCATACTTGCTCTTGCTCAAAGTTATTCAAAACGATGTGGTGTGTTATCTGATTGTTTCACTGGTAATTGCAGTTTTGTCTGAGATACTTGCACGCCTGCTCAAAACACCGGCGATTACGTTTGAGATTTTATCGCTGATTCCGCTGATACCCGGTAGTGCGTTATATTATTCCATTGCATACGCATTGCGTGGCGACCAGCAAGGCTTTATCGAAAAAGCTGTGCATACGCTCAGTTTGGCTGCGGCGCTGTCGGTGGGGATTATCATCGTGTCCGCTGTAACCAAATACACCAATCAGTTGTTGCATGCAAAACGCAGTCACAAGTAACGGTTTATTTGGATTTTTTGTAAAAAGATAGGGTGAGAGCTGTAATTGCTCTCACCTCTTATCTACAGTTATAACTATACAAAATGAATATTTTGTATAGTTTGGGTGAGGGGCATAAGGTGGAAAATCGTGGAAAACCGCCCAAAACCGTAGTTTGAGCTGCTTTTGGCCTTTTTGGCTGCTATCGGCACCTTTCCTGCGGTTTCTCTATGGATCATCGGTTTTCTGTATGTTTTATTTTTCTCAATTGTATCTTTTATCATACTGTATTTGTTTATCGGATTCTCTGCGTATTTCCGATTGTTTTCCTTTATATATACCGTTATATTGTCTCTGTTTACGGTTTTTGCGTCGTTGTGCGAGTTTTCCTATCGGATGGAAATTTTCTTCACAGAGACGGCATCGTTTTAAAAATTTCTATCCGATTTCAGTTTTGGAGCATTTTGGCGTACCGGATGGAATTTGCTCAGATTCCGGTTTTGCGTCTTTCCTGCCGGATATGCGGTTTTTGGCGTGGTTTCGCTCCAATGTACCGCTTCTATACAAAAAACTATTTTCTTTTTTCATCGCCTGTGCTATACTATAGTTGTAAAATCCGTTGCGAAACAACCGTGAAACAAGTTTCACGAAACGAGGTGGGGTACGATGAAAACCGAATATTTTCTCCAATGCCCGCCGGTACTCAAGGAGTATCTCGGATACACTGAAACCATTCGCGGACGCTCTGTCGGTACGGTAAACGAGTATTTTATTGACATCCGTACGTTTTTTCGGTTTATGAAGCAGTTGCGCGGTCTTGTCCCCCCTACCATGCCGGAGGACGAAATCGATATTCGGGATATTGATATCCCCTTTTTGGCGTCTGTCACATTGAACGATGTTTACGAGTATATGAACTATCTGCGTATGGAACGCGGAAATAATAACAAAACCAGAGCGCGGAAAACCAGCTCGCTGCGTATGTTTTTTAAGTATCTCACCGATTATACACACGCGCTGGAAGTCAATCCGATTCGCAATCTGGATACTCCGAAGCAAAAGAAATCATTGCCGAAGTATCTGACGCTGGATCAGGCGACGCAGCTGCTCGGTACGGTATCGGGCGATTTTGCCGAACGCGATTATTGTATGATTGTTTTGTTCCTCAACTGCGGTTTGCGCCGTGCGGAGCTGGTTGGTATCAACCTTGAGGATATTTCTATGACCGAGCGTACGATTCGTGTTCGCGGAAAAGGCAGTAAGGAACGGATGCTCTATCTGAATACCGCGTGCATACAGGCGATTGAGCAGTATTTGAAGGTGCGCCCTGTTGACGGTGTCAAGGATAAGAAGGCGCTGTTTTTGAGCCATTTAAAGAGCCGTATCAGCCTGCAAGGCGTACATTACGTCATTAAAAACTACTTGCAGCAGGTGGATGGCGCTCAGTCGATGACGGTGCATAAACTGCGACACACGGCCGCCACGCTGATGTATCAAAAAGGACACGTGGATTTGCGGGTGCTGCAAAACATTTTGGGTCACGAAAACCTGGGCACGACCGAGATATATACCCATCTGTCCAACGAACAGCTGGAAAATGCCGCGGAAAGCAATCCGCTTTCCAATGTGACAATGGAGAAAAACGGAAAACCGAAAGCGTAACCGTTTGTGGAAAAGCCGCTATGCAACCTCTGCATAGCGGCTTGATTTTTCAAGGTTACGATTGACATCCGTCCGATACTGTATCACGAAATTTTCAACTGCAGGCGGAACTTGTCCGAAATCATAGCAATAAACTCCGAGTTGGTGGGCTTGCCTCGGCCTGTATGGATCGTGTACCCGAAATACGAATTCAAAACGTCAACATCGCCGCGGTCCCATGCTACTTCAATTGCATGACGAATGGCGCGCTCAACACGTGAGGATGTCGTTGCGTGCTTTTTGGCAACAGCGGGATACAGTCGCTTGGTAACGGCGTTGATAATCTCTTCATCTTCGATAGCCATTAAAATCGAATCGCGCAGATACTGATAGCCTTTGATATGCGCAGGAACACCGATTTGGTGAATAATTTCGGTAACGCGCATTTCCAGCGAAGATGTGGCGGACGCCGGTTTGCGGAACGGCTCGATTTTGTTCTCGGTGGCGCTCAGAGCCAAAATGCGCGTGGCCATTTCATCGGCGTCAAACGGTTTTAAGAAATAATACGAAGCCCCGGCCTGAATAGCTTCCCGCTCCAGATTGCTGCTGTCAAAGCCGGACATCACCATAAACTGCGGCATATGTGTCAACTTCAGCGCCTTGCAGTTGGTGATAACACCGATAGCATCCAGTCGTGGCAAAAAGAAATCCATGATCACCACGTCCGGTTTTTTCTGCGCGATCGTCTCCACGACCTGTTTTCCGTCTTTTTCAACGGTTTCCACTTCCAGCCCGTGAACCCGCATGCGGTTTGCGCAGGGAATTCCGAACGTATCGCTGTTGTCTGCCAACAGCACTTTGATCAGTTTGTCCAATTTACAGAAACCTCCCAATTTCATTTGCCGGCATCTAAAGATTACCATATTCTGGAAAATATTTCAAGTACTTGGAAAATCTTTTTTCAAGTTTGTGCAAAACAATGAAAATCGACGGCTAAAGAAAGCGAAAGAAGGAAATATACCTAAATTTTCTTTTCTGCAAAAAGGGAAAGCTGTCGTATATTGAGGAAACAACGCACATGCCGCTGTTCGAGACGAGACAATGCCGACTTCTCCCCTCTCTTTTCGTCGCTGAAAATAAAAAAGCCCCGCAAGACGTGAATCTTGTTGGGGCTTTTTGGTTTATTTAATGGCGTCTCGCAGTCTGGCGGTTCCTTCGGCAATCGAGAATGACGGGTTGAAAATACTGGAAGTTCCCGCCACAAAAATGTTAGCACCGTGCTCGCTCATCAGGCGGGCGTTTTCAAAGCTGACGTTACCATCCACTTCGATTTCCACATCGCTGCGACCGATAGAATCGAGATGGTCGCGCAGCTGACGGATTTTCTTTAAGGTGGACGGAACCAGTTTTTGACCGGCAAATCCGGGATTAACCGTCATCACCAGAACGGCATCGATATCGTCCAATACGCTGTCCAGCATACACAGCGGCGTTGCAGGACTGATTGCCACCATTGCTTTGGCACCGCGCATATCCCAAACGTGTGAGATATAGTGTTCACCGCCCGAAGCAGGACGCGTAGACTCGGCATACTTCATTGCTGCGCCGCTGATAACCAAACCCTCAAACACGGCTTCGACAGCCTCGGGAGAACGATTCAGCAGGCCGTCTGCATTGTCTGTGCAACGCTTCAGCGCAACACGAATCAGCTCGGCAACACTCTCACAATACGCCTCACCGACGAGCAAGTTGGCAATGCGCCATTCACACACGCCGACATATTTAGCGAGCATATCGCCCAAACCTGCCAGCAGCATTTCCATCGGCGCCTGACGCAGGAAGTCGGTGTCGCCGAGGATAGCATCGGGTGTTTTGCTGGGGATAGAGGTCTTAACCCCTTCCCTCTCCATCGAGGACGAAGGAGAAGCATATCCATCCATAGACGGTGCGGTAGCAACGATGATATACGGTTTGTTGGTGGCTGAGGCCAGCAATTTGCCGATATCGTTAATGACGCCGGAACCGACGCCGATGATAATATCACAATCGGGTGTGTAATACATAAACGCCAGACCCACGGAGTGTTCATCCGGTTCGGGATGCGTAGTGGGGTACACAAATCCGCGTACCGTGATGCCGGCGTCGCGGAGCAGCTGACGAACATACGCTCCGGCAACAGCTTCGGTATTCTGATCTGATATCACAAAAGCGGTTTTACCGCCGAACTTTTCAACAACCTGAGGAAGTACCCGAACAATACCGCTACCGACATGTACATCAGTTGTAAAGTGATGCACCTTACCACAGCGACAAAGGTCACATTCCCACGGGGCCAAGAAATCCATTCCCATAGTATTTAACCTCGCTATCATTTTGCCACGATATGAGAAAATATTCAATAGATAATGTCGCCTTTACAAGAAAATTTAAAAAATACCGGCAGAAGTGCTATGCTTCTGCCGGTAAGACTGTGTTATTCGACGGTCAAAACCACTTTGCCGACATTCTGACCTTTGTACAAAATATCGTGTGCCGCTTCGGCTTCGGTGATGGGAAGCACCTTGTAGATAGTGGGCTTCACTTCCCCGCTTTCCACCTTCGGCCACACATCGCGTACCAGTCGTGCCAGAATTTCCGCTTTCATTTCCGGTGTACGGGAACGCAGCGTACTGCCGATGATGCGAACGTTGCGAACGTAGATGTTCTTTAAGTCGATCTCGGTTTTCTGACCGGCAAGGGCGGCAATCATAATCCAGCGCGCACCGTGCTTAAGATAATGGATGCATTTGCCCATAATCTCGCCGCCGAGGCAGTCGATGGCCACGTCAACGGGATGGCCTTCCTCCAGCTGTTGCTTGAGTACTTCGGCGATGTTTTCCTTGGTGGTGTTTACCACAACATCGGCGTTCAAGTGGCGGATGGAACCCGCAATCTCATCCGACAGAACGGTGGTGATAACGCGCACACCGAACGCCTTTGCCATCGGAATCACCACGCTGGCAAGACCGCTCGCACCGGCGTTCATCAGCAGGGTGTCACCGCTTTTGATGCCGCCTTCGATAAACAGGTTCAGGTATGCGGTGGCAAACGCTTCGGGAATGGCTGCCGCTTCAATCATCGAACAGTTTTTTGGAACCGGCATCAGCATATCGTACTTGACGTTGGCGTATTGTGCATAACCGCCGCCGCCCAGCAAAGCGCAGACCTTATCGCCGATTTTCCAGTCGGAGCGCTCCTTGGCAAGCGCGCCCATCTCGACGATGGTGCCGGCAATTTCCAGACCCATCCATTCCGGACAGCCGGCAGGAGGCGGATAGTCGCCTTCGCGCTGCATCAGATCGGCACGGTTAAGTGCGGCCGCTTCAATTTTAATCAGGCAATCCTCTTCGCCAAGAATCGGATCGGGAACGTTATCCCAACGCAGACTTCTGTCGTCATTCACCAGAATAGCTTTCATCTTCATAACCTCCACAGCAACGTAATACGGTTTTATGTAGTTCTGACTCGTAGTCGTAGGTGTACGGATTTTCTTTTTCGCCACGGACCATAGCAGCAAACGATGCCATCATTCCGTCGTAGCGATTAAATTGATCGGTCGTGTAAGTCGTTCCGCGGTTGCCCCAGTCGTCCGAATCGTATTCGGTTACGGTGGTAAACTGCAACTCGGGGTCGCCGTACATTTCGAGCGGTCTGATTTCCACGGTCTTTTCGGTACCCGTTACAACAAGTTCGCGCCGTGCAAATCCACCTTTTTCAATGGCGGTTGTTTTCACAACAGAAACGCCGTGCGGGTACTCCAGTACCGCCATACCAAAGTCGTCGGCATCGACGCCGTCAAGACCCGTCGGGCGGCTGAACGGATGAATCTTCATCGGAGCACCTTGAATCTGTAACACCAAATCAATTAGGTGACACCCAAGGAAAAACAGCATACCGCCGGGGAAGTTTTTCAGCCACTGCCGCAGCTTCTCGGGATGGCGGCAATTCATTCCCGCCTCTACGCTGATAATCTCGCCCAGCTCACCGCGACGAATCTGCTCCATCAGTTTGTTGATTGCCGGATTGTAGCGGTACATATATCCCGTGTGGAATACCGTTTTCTTCGATTTTACGGTCGAAATAAGGCGTTCAAACTCACTTTGTGAAATTCCACCCGGTTTTTCCATATGGATGTGTTTACCGCATTCAGCGGCGCGTAAGGCGTAATCGGTGAGATACAACTCCTCGGTTTCGACCGTGACGGCTTCGATGGTGGGATCATTTAAAATCTCTTCCACCGTCATTTCGCGGTAGCCCTCAAACTCAGCCATACGCTCAGGGAACTTTTCGCGTTCTCCTTCGGGAAATGCAAAACCGACGACCTCAAATACATCGCTTTGCGTTTTCAAAGAACGGAAAATCGAATTGCCGTGGCTGCCCGAGCTGGTGCCGATTTGAGCAATACGAACGCGTCTCATCACAGTTTCCCCCAATCGAACTGAACAATGGGAAATGTTTTTTCGGTGGCGAGTCGGTGGAAAACATCCAACGCCTCGTTCGGAGAGTGCGTCTCGTCAACCATATCCGCCAGCGAAATGCGACCGAAGCGAGTCAGATTTATTAACGTGCGCATATCATCGCGGGTAGTCCACCAACCGCTCGAAGAGTCATCCTTGGGACGAGCCATCGTGTGCGCCCCGATCAGTGCAATGCCGGGACCGTGTACTTTGCGGTAGTAGTCGATGGGAAAATCACTGTTACGGGTGCAGCCAAGCAGAGCCACTCTGCCGAAACGGGCCATACAATCGAGAATACCATCAAGGCCTGCACCGATGCCGGTAACTTCGATGCCGACGTTAGCGCCGCCGTTTGTAATCGCTTTGACGGTATCGGAGAAGTTTTCATCGAACGGGCTTAGTGCATAATCCGCGCCGCAGGCGAGCGCCTTTTTGCGCTTTTCGGGAGACGGATCCACAGCGATGACAGGCGTGGCACCGGCGCTTTTCAGCAGCGGAATCGCCATCAGGCCGAGTACACCCATTCCCATAATAATGGCGCTTTCTCCGATTTCCAGACGGCATTTGCGGATTGCCGCCAGCGGAAAGGTGGCGATGTAAAAAAGCGCCGCGTCGGAAAACGGGATGAAATCAATGGGATGCACAGCATCCTCGGGAACGGTTACGTATTGACTGTGTGTACTGCCGCCGACCGCCACGCGATCACCGACGCTGACCGACGTTACGCCGGAGCCAACCTCGGTAACGATACCGGCGGAGCTGTAACCGCAGCGCCGCGGAAAAATGACAGGATCACCGGGTTTTCCGTAAATGTTGATGACCGCATCGCCAATCAGGTTGGCGCGTTCGGTACCGCTGCTGATGGTAGAGCAAGCAAGCTGTACAACCACTTCATCGGAGTTGGGCTTTCGAACGATTTCTTCCCATACCTCTGCAATGCCGGGACGGGTAAACACAATGTTCTTTCCTGTCATGACAATCACCTCGGTTACAGTATAGCATCTTGAAAAAGAAAATAAAATATGATATCCTTTTAAATATGAGGTAAAATTCTGTGCTGTAAAGGTGTGATACTGTTTGAATAGACCATTTTTCAACGATTTCTTTCGGTTTTACGAGATAACGCGCGGGCGTTATCACTATTCCGATAATCGTCGCGGCTCGCCGGAACATTATCTGGCCTATATGGTGCAGGGGCGTTGTCGTATTGTATCCGATACCAAAACGATTACCGTCCGTGCGGGTGATTTGTTTTATATTCCGATGGGTCTTCCCTATCAATCTTATTGGTACGGCGACAAGGATAATGTGATACGGTTTTTATCCTTTGGTTTTCGTTGGTCGCCCGAAACAGATGTGACGGCGTATTCGTTGCAGGTGCTTCCGAACTGCGAGGAATGGACGAGCAGGCTTTGTCGGATTCCCACGAATACCATTATTACCTCCAAGGCGGTTTCCGATTTCTTCTCGTTGCTTTCGGATGTGTTTCCGGTTATGGAGGGCAATGCTTCTGACGCCAAGTTCAATCTGTTGCAAAAAGCAATGTCGTGTATGTATGAACACACCGAATATACCGCCGCGGCAATCGCACATGAATGCGGCGTCAGTGAATCTACATTATATACCGTTTTTCGTGAGCAGCTGGGCAAGACACCCAATGTTGTCAAACAAGAGCTTCGCTGTGAAAAAGCGGTGTTTTTACTGTCTACAAGCGATAAATCGGTGCAGGAAATCAGCGATGAGTTGGGATTCAGCTCTCCCTCCTATTTCCGCAAAATTTTAAAAGCTCACACCGACAGCACTCCGCGTGAGATTCGTTGTCAGTTCCGAATGGCATAATGAAACGCCGCACAGTGAAAAACTGCGCGGCGTTTTTGTTACGGTGTATAGTTGGCTTCGGCGTTGTTCGGCAATCCCCAGGAATACAGCCCCGCCAGCGTAATGCCAAACGGATAAGCGGTTTCCGGAAACGGGAACCATGCCGAGGTAATCATACCCATTGCCCCGGTTTCCAGAGATCGCTTGGCAAAGGTACTGATGTTGGCGGTAAACCGCGCCTGGTTCGGAGCACCGAGGTAATTGTCGGTGTTGCCGAGAGCAGTCGGCATCGCAATCACCTTAAAGCCTTGGTCGCGATAATATTCGAGATACGGGAACGCGCGAATGTATTTCGGGAACTGCTCGCCGAGGTACGAACGATAGCGCTCCAGATACTCCGGATTCAAATCGCCGCCATCCAGCTTACAGGCTTTCCCGAACACCTTGAAGATTTCACGCTGTACATCGGTCAGGCCCTCAAAGTTCGAATCATCCCAGCTTTGGTCGCGAACGACTGCCCAATCGTAACCGCCCCTGGCAACCAAAAGCGGTGACGGATCGGCGGTGGTCCAGTAATCCCAATACACCAGTACCGCGCGACGGTCTAAGTCTTTCATCGCTTCGGGATGAGCGCAGACCATATCGTCGTACAGCAGCGGCGTAATTCCCTTGCTGCAGACGTAATCGATAACGCGGTTCATATACTGCGTATACAGTCCGCCTTTGCCGTGCTTCTTGACATACTCTGCACACGCAGGACAAGCACCGAGCTGGCGTGTCTCGTCACCGCCGATGTGCAGATAGCGGATGCCGGGATGTTTGTCCACGTACATATCAATCAAGTTTTTGGCGAATTCGAGAGAATCGGGATTCAGCGGACAGAGCTGGTCAGACACTTCGGGTTCTTCCCGAAGATGCTGAAGTGCGGGCTGGGACAAAAGGAACGACAAATGGCCGCAGGTCTGAATCAGCGGAATAATCTCGATTCCTTCTTCGGAAGCGCAGTCCAGAATCTTTTTCAAATCCTCGTCCGAGAGTTTCCACGGATTGAGCGGTTGATACTCACCGTGGTCGAAGCGGGTGTCGTACTCGATAAGCAACGTATTGATTTTCGCAAAGCCGCAGGAGCGGATAAACCAGCAAAGAGTATCCACCGAAGAATGACGCAACGGACCGCGCAAATTCAACTGAAAACCGCGGAAATCCATATCGGGATAATCCTCGATAACGCCGACAGGAATCAGCGAATGAATGGCCATCTGCAGCAGCATATAAACGGCGTAACGGGCACCTGCCACCCCACCGCACCGAACGGTGATGGCGTCGTTGCAAATCTCCATCCGATAGGCTTCGGGACCGTACTCTTCGTCGGGAAGCAACCGAAGCGGTTTTTCGCCGTGCAAAAATGCCTTTTCCGTCAGTCGGGTTGCTACCGCCTGCCAGTCGTCGGGTGCTTCAATGTGATAATCGTGCAGACAGACCTTTTCGGTTTCGGATAAGTCCTGAAATTTAGGATCCGGCAATGCGTAGAGTTTCATATATGTCTACCCTCTTATACCAACGTTTCCAAAAGGTTTCCCAGCACTGTTGCCATCGAGAAAAAGCCGAGGTCATTCGGATGACAGCTGTCTACAGTGCCTTCGTTGTCGGTCATTGACATCAGTTCTTCACCGGAGAGGAAATACACGTTCTTATCCCCTGCATCCAGCGCGTTTTGATAGGTGGTGCGGACGATTTCGCGGCGGTCTACCTCTTCTTGGGTGAGGAAGCATTTCGGCCGCGTGAGCATAACAATCGGGATGTTCGGATGCGTCTTTCGCACCGCTTTGAACAACCGCTCGTGCGTGTTTTGCAGATGTTCCGCTGTGGGAGCATTGTAATCGTAGTCCAAAACAAACAACGACATATCCAGCGATGCCAAGTAGTCAATCATAGGATCTTCGCCTTTGGCGTTGCCCGAGAAGCCGAGGTTGATGTGATTAGCGCTCAAGCGGCGGGTAATGATGTTCTGATACGCGTTACCGGGACGAGAAGTGCATCCGCCTTGGGTGATGGACGAACCGTAGTATACGATGGGTTTCTCGTGACGATAATCGGGTGCTTCGGCGAGTTTTGCGGTTTCGCTCAGCCCGATGTACAAAGCGGAAACATCACTGTACAACGGGAAATGAATGGTGAATTCATGCATCACGCCCGCTTCGATGGTGGCATCCAAATCGATAACGTTCTCATACATCTCGCACTCCTTAATCGGAGGAATAAACGTGCGCACGTACCGATCTTTGCCGTCGACTTTAACATACAGGTCAAAACCGACACTGCCGGTGAATGGGAAATGTACCATATGCGACATGGTGGGCATCACCGCGTGGATGGCAATATAAGGGCTGTCACTGCAAAACCGAACGCGACCGCCTGCTGTCATGGAGTGAAGCTGTAACACACCTTCACTTACCTGTTCTGCCACCTCGCGGGGCATGCGACGAAACTGCTTGCCGTCGTCCATCAGGCCATACACGCGAAACGGTGCGGTACGCACATCGTAGAAGCGAATGTCCTCTTTACCCAAAGAGGTTTCCACTTTGAAATTCGGGTCGATGTCGGAAATGTTTTTCATAACGCGCCCTCCTTTTATTGCAATCCAATCAGTCCGATTGAAATACAGCCAAGTACAAAACCAATCCATTGGCTGAATCGATGCTTCTCTTTCAGCACAACAGCACCAAACAGAGCGGTGAGAATCATACTGCCGATGTTGTACACTGGGAACAGTACGGCGGCAGGGATCTTTCCTGCCAGATAGAGATTGAGCAGATTCTGCACACCGATGCACAGACCGCTTACAAGGATGAATCCAATGTCACGTATGCCGAGCGGTGCAGGTTTGCTTTCGGCGCGCGAACGCTTGAAAAACGCCAACAGGAACGACAAAATCGCGGCGAGGAACAAGCCTAACGTTACGAAGTTTGCCAGTTCACTTGCGTATGTGGTGCTTTGGTGATGCTTTTGGGTTACCGCCACCATACCCGAACCGACGAGCGATAAGCAGGACATAATCAGCCACGGAACGGAGGTGCCGCCCTCTTTGCGGGGGCGGATGATAAAGCTCATGGCAATCGCCATAACGACAATACCGCATCCGCGAGTAAGCGAAATGCCTTCACCGACGAACAGATATCCATAGAGAATCGGTAACAGGAATCCGCCGGAGTAAATGAGAATCGTCATAGATACCGAACCGAGCGACATTGCTTTGACTTCCGTTACCTGGGTGAAAAGCAGAAGCGCTGCGAAGAGCACAGCAAGAAGCAATGTGGGCAATGACGTGGTGAAAAGATTGCCGAAGTTGGGATAAAGCGATAAAAAGGCAACCAAAGAGGCAATCAGGTAGATGCCCGAGTTCCATTCAAAAACACTGCGGCTTCCCTTGTCGCCGGAACCAAGTTTTTTACAGATTACCGCTTTGCCTGCGGCACACACCGTGGTAATTGCCAACAACCAATACAAAAAGACCACCTCAATTACTGCTGTGTCTCACGGAAATATCCGTTTTCGTCAAAGGTAACGCCGATGGAAAGTTCGTTCATAAAGTCGAGGATGCGCTGTTTTTCCGAACCATCGACCAACCACACGGAACTGTAACGCTGTTTTGCCGGTACAAACCGATAGGTTGGCGTGCCATCGTCAGCGATCACAATTTCCAGAACACCGGTATCGATGTTATAGGCGTTAAACAGGAAGTTCCCGAGGTTATAGATAATCGGAACGCCGTTGTAGTATTGGACGCCCTGCAGAACGTGGGCATGTGCGCCCACAACGATATCCGCACCGGCATCGATATATTGACAGGCCATTTCGTAAAGGCCTTTTTCAATGTCGTGAGATCCTTCAGCGCCCCAATGGACATACACCACGTTATAGTCGCACTCCGCTTCGGCGGCTCGTATGGTTTCCAGGTATTTTTCGGGGTCATAGGTGCGCATTACACCGGAGGTGGTTTCCCCTGCTTCGGGTGTGCGAATGGTTTTTTCAGCACGCGTTGCCGCCGAAAAGGCATACTTGCGACCGTTTACAATAAAGTAATGCGGTTTTGCGGCCTCGTCAATGTTTTTACCGCCGCCAATATACGGAAGACCTGCGTTTGTCAGCGTTTCCATAGTGTCGGCAAAGGCGTCGGCGCCATAATCGTAAGCGTGGTTATTGGCGAGAGAAACGATATCTGCGCCGATATCCAGCATATATTGCACGTTATCGGGATGAGCACGGAAAGTGTACGCTTTGTTCAGTGGTTTTCCGCGGGTGCTGTAGGTGAATTCGTTGTTAGCGAGGAAAATATCGGCGCTTTTCAGCAGGTCAAGGGTTTCCTCGGACATCACGTCCAGAACGCCGTTTTCGCCGATTTTCGGGGCGATATGCCAGTTGTCGGCAAAGGAAACATCGCCAACAATCCGAATGGTGGTTTCGGGATTGGCGGAATCGATAACGGTGATATCCGAGCGGTAGTTGGGGCTGTCCTTATCCAGCGCACCGCTGTACATATCCATCAGCACTGCTGCGGTATTACCGGTCAGCTCATACCAGTCGTTATCGGAAAAAGCGCCGTTTTTTATGCGCTCATAAAGTGCTTGAAGCACCGTTTCACCGAACGAAGCTTCAAAAAACTCCAGAAACGATGCTTTAATCAGCGACGACGAAACATTCCCCTCTTTTACAAGTGTCAAGATGTTTGCCTTTATATCTGTTCTGGGCGTAGTCGAAGAGGTGGTGGTGGTCGTCGTATCGGTCGGGACAGTGGGAGCGGCGCAACCGCTGATGAAAACACACAGAACCAACAGTAGAGCGATTGTTTTCTTCATCGGTTTCTCCCTCCCCAACTTAATCTTTAAAGACAATCTGACCGTCAAGCACAGTCAGAGCGCATCGGTATCCCTTTGTTTCGCTAAAACGATGACCTGCCGCGTCCGTAAAATCAAAGGGCTCGTTCGTAAAGCCGAGAACCGCAATGTCGGCAGGCGCGCCAATACGCAGATGCCCCCATTCCTGCCCTTTTCCAAGCACAGCGGCAGGTGTGGCGGTAACGGCACGGAAAATGTCTTCTTCACGCATACCGGCTGCGCGTGCCATACTCATACACAGTGTCAGTCCATAGCGCCCACCGCGCTTATACGCACTGCGACAGGTGATATCGGAACCGATGGTATCGGGGAGATATCCGCTTGCAACGGCATACTTTAACCGCTCAAAATCGGTGTGAACGTTTCCGGCAAATCCGGCATCCAGTATCACACCTTTTTCAGCGGCAAGCTTAAACGCCAGATAGTCGTCTTCGCAGCAGCCGTTGATGCCGCCGTGGTAAAGATGTGTCACAATATCGCCTGTGTTAAGTGTTCGGATGATTTCTGCCATCGAAACAGGCGAATTGGAGCAGTGTACCATAACCTGAAGGCCTCTTGCCCGCGCAAAGGCGCACGCCTCTTTCAGTGGCGTGATATCGCGAACGTCGGGATTATCAGTATCAAAATACACCTTGATGCCCCGAACGTATTCGCCGTATTTCTCGATCATAGCGTCGGTTTCGGTGAGTATGGTGTGGTTGTCGCAAATGCCGGTATACACAAATACCACGCGCTTGACCGTCAGCGAATCCAACCGCGTTTTATCGCCGTAACCGCTTCCTGCATCGTTTACCGCGGTTACACCGAACGGAAAACTGCACATTTCGGACGGGATGCCGAATTCATCGGAGGCAAAGCCTTTCAGGTGAACGTGAATGTCCACAAGTCCCGCCGAGACGATTTTGTCGGTTGCGTCAAAGACAATGTCCGCCGAATCGGTAAGTCCCGCCTCTATCTTGGAAACGATGCCGTTTTCACACAGTACGTCGGCTCGGAGAAAGGTATCCCCCGTCCATACCGTTCCGTTTTTAATCAGGATGGTGTCCATAACCGAATCTCCGTTCTTGGAAGGAATCAATCACATTCCAGAATCTTTTTGGCGGTGTATTCGTCGGTGATGAGCGTGTTAAACACTCGGGTGCGCAGAGCACCGGCGATAGCTTTTGCCTTGCTGTTGCCGCAGGCAACGGCAATGGAATGGGTCGCGTTGCGTATGTCATCAGCCGAAGCACACAGCGTGTTTTCGTACAGGTCGATAAATTCACCGTTTTCGTTAAAGAAGTGAGTGGCGACGTCACCGATGATTTGCGAGTGCTCGTCGCTATATCCGAACGTTTTTCCAAACACTTCAAGAATCTCGGTGTTTCCGATTCCCATCAGCGCCACATCGGCACTGCTCCACAGGTCGCGAAGCTTTTTGTAATAGGAAAGCGTTTTCAGCAAATGACAATCTTCCGCGCTGTCTGCCAGGTACGGGAACCACGCGTATTTTACGCTGGCGCCGATTTTATCGGCCATACCGCGGGCCAACTCATTGGAAGAGAAATACGAATTTTCATTGTCCGTAGCACCGAAAAGCGGAAACACTGTGTTTTGATTGGTGGTCATTTCCGGCATAGAGTGAATGAGTTCCTGAATGGTTCGTCCCCACGATACCGCAATTTTAAGACCGCCCTTATTGAGAAGCGGCAGGAGATATTCCTGCGCCGTCTTGACCGTCATCATCCGACGTACAGCTTCGTTTTTGCTGCTGACACCGCACACGACGCAGCGGCGAATGCCGAATCGACGGCAAAGTTCTTGTTCCAACTCTACGCGTTCTGCCCGCGGATTGTGGACGGTAATTTCCACGATATTTTCGTTTATGGCATCGCCAAGCAGCTTGGAAACCGTCTGACGAGACAGGTTCATCAATTCGGCGATTTCCTGCTGAGTATGCTTCTTTTTGTAGTACAGCGTAGCCACTTCGGCCATAAGCAGTTTTTCGTCATTCACTTTCATTTGTGTTCACCTACTTTTCTAAAATATTATAGCACTTTCCTATAATGAAGTCAACAAATTAACATTTGTATTTGACAATTGTTAGGCGCGGTGGTACAATAAAATAAACTTAGTATGAGGAGTTGGTAGATGTGTTGGTAACGATGAAAGAAATGCTGGAAGATGCCCGCAAAAATCACTATGCTATTCCGGCGTTTGATGTCAGCAACTACGAAATGATGAAGGCTGTTCTGGAGGCTTGCGAGGAGGAGCACTCCCCCGCCCTGTTGATGGGCTTGGGTGTGGATCTGACTGGCAAAGGTATGTCGCTGATTACCTCGATGGTGCGCGAGGCTTCCAATTATTTTGATATTCCCGTGTGCTTCCATCTCGATCACGCAACGGATCTGGAATTTATCAAAGCCGCCTGCAACGCCGGTTTCAGCTCGGTTATGTATGATGGTTCGGTTCTGCCCTTCGAGAAAAACGCCCAAAAGACGCTGGAAGTCGTGAAGTTCGCTCACGCCAATGGCATCACGGTTGAAGCGGAATTGGGCCATGTTGGTAACGCGATGGTCGGTAACGAAAACGACAGCGTGGAGAACGAGGACCCGGAAGATACGCTGACTCTCCCCGATGAAGTGGTTCGCTTTGTCGAAATTACCGATGTCGACGCACTGGCGATTGCTATCGGTACGGCTCACGGCGTGTACAAAAAGACGCCTACGCTGCGCATTGACCGTCTGGATGAAATCACGGCCGTCTGCAATCGTCCTTTGGTTCTGCACGGCGGCAGCGGTACGCCCGACGATCAGATGCAAAACGCCATCAAGCACGGTATCACCAAGATTAACATCTATTCCGATGTTGTCGGTGCGATGAACTCTGCGCTGAAAGACAAGCTGAACAACATCGAGAACCCCTCCACCTGGCCGGTGTTTGTGTTTGAGAACGCCAGAACGCAGATGAAGGAAGTTGTCAAAAACAAGATTCGAACCTTCGGTAGCTGCGGCAGAGTATAAGGAGGACGTTATGAAAACCAAAGCGGTCAGACTTTATGGTGAGCAGGATCTTCGCCTTGAAGAGTTTGAACTCCCTGCGCTCAAAGACGGCGAAATCCTCATTAAAGTGATTTCCGACAGCGTGTGTATGTCGACCTACAAAACCGCCAAGCAGGGTGCAAAGCATCTGCGTGTTCCCGATAACGTGGCGGAAAACCCGGTTATCGTTGGTCACGAATTCTGCGCCGAAGTGGTGGAAGTGACCGACAAATGGAAGGACAAGTTCCAAGTCGGTGACAAGGTTGTTATGCCCCCTGTTCTCGCCTACCTCCCCGGCGGCGTGCAGACGGTGGGTTATACTTTCGGTGAAATCGGCGGCGTGTCCACCTATTCCATCGTGTATGACCACATTGTGGAGAACGGATATCTTATCAAGCTGGAAAGTGATTCGTTCTTCAGCGGCTCGTTGATTGAGCCCGCTTCCTGTGTTATCCGTGGCTACAAAGCCAATCTCCATCTGGACGAAGAACTGGAGCCGTACACCAACATTAAGCCGAACGGCAAAGTGGCGATTTTGGCAGGTTGCGGCCCGATGGGTCTGGTGGCGATTGATATCGCTTTGCACGGCGATGTGAAGCCCTCCTTGCTGGTGGTTACCGACCTGAACAAGGAGCGCCTGGAACGCGCAAAAGCGATTTTTGACCCCGTACAGGCGGAAAAAGACGGTATTAAACTTATCTTTACCGACGCCACCTCCAAAGAGGAGTTGCTCGCGCTGTCGGACGGCGGTTTTGACGATGTGTTTGTTTATGCGCCTGTTCCCGCAGTGGTCGAACTTGCGGATGCCATTCTGGGCTTTGACGGCTGCTTAAACTTCTTTGCCGGCCCGCTGGATAAGAACTTCAGCGCCAACTTCAACTTCTATAATGTGCATTACGCACAGCATCACGTCGCCGGTACCAGCGGCAGCACCACGGCGGATATGCTGGATATCGTGCGCCTTATCAAAGAAAAGCGCATCGACCCTGCGGTAATGATTACCCACATCGGTGGTATCGATGCTGCGATTGACACGACGTTGCGTCTGCCGGAAATTGAGGGCGGCAAGAAGCTGATTTACACCCACATCAATCTCCCCCTCACCGCAATTGCGGATTTTGAAAAGCTCGGCAAGACCGATGAACGTTTCGCCGTTCTTGATGCTTTCGTCAAGGAAAACAATGGTTTGTGGTCGGCCAAAGCGGAAGCGTATCTGCTTCAGAATTTCTGATAAAAAAGAGGTTGTCACGCGACAACCTCTTTTTTGTTTATTAAATTGATTTCAAGCTGATGAGTGTTTAGGGTGACTTGATAACGTCGGAGTGCTGTTTTGTTTTATGAAGCAGCTTTGGTTTTTCGCTTGACGCTCTGTGCGGTTTCCAACATATTTTCCGCAAAGATGGCGTATCCCTTTGTCGGATCGTTGACCAGCACGTGCGTGATAGCGCCGATTAACTTGCCGTTTTGGACAATAGGCGAACCGCTCATCCCCTGCACGATGCCACCTGTGGCGGAGAGCAGCGTTTTATCGGTAATTTCGATGACCATATTGCGAGTGGCATTTTCGTCGTGATACCGCACTTCGGTGATGCGGATGTCATACCACTGCGGTTTTGTGCCGTTAATGGTGGTATATACCTTGGCAGCGCCCTCGGTGATATCCTGCTTGAAAGCAAGCTCGATCTGCTCGCCGCTGATGTTACTGCCGTCACACTGTGCGTACACACCGGAAGCACCGTTAATCAGCAGCGAACCGTAGCTGCCGTTTACAAATCCGCCGCGCAGCTCGCCGGGGATTCCTTCCTGGCTTTTGGTAACGCCATAGATACGAGCGGGTACGATTTCTCCCGAAGAAATGGGAACAATCTCACCGGTGTCAACGTCGCAGATAGCGTGACCGAGACCGGCCAGCATACCGCTTTCGGCGTCATAAAACGTCATCGTACCGATACCGGCGGAGCTATCTCGCACCCAAAGACCGATTTTATAGCATTTTTCACTTTGAGAACGTGCGGCACAAAACCGCACTTCGGATTCGATACCGTCACGTTTTATGCGAAACACCATGGTTTTTCCGCCGGAGCGTTTGACCTGCTCCGCCACCTCTTCGTTGGTGTAGACACGCGTTCCGTTGATGGATAGAATGAGATCCCCGACTTTTAATCCCGCATTTTTAGCGGGTGACGTATTCCCATTTACGGCATCGACGGTGGAAAACGAAACGACAAGAACGCCGTCTGTGTATAACTTCACGCCAAACGGAGACCCGCCGAGCGTCACAACAGGGCGCTCGGAAACGGTGACAGACACGGTTTTGACAGGAAAGATGCCGAGCCATCTCAGCGTACTATGGTACGTGTCGCCAACAGTGGCACTGACACTGCGCTCGCTGTTTTGTCCGACTTCTGCGACCGCTTCCACCGTACCACCGATGGAAAGATTTTGCCCTTGTTCCACAAAATAGCTGTCGGGAAGCTTGTAATCCCAATAGATAATGCCGCTTAATGCGACTATACAACAGGCGGTCAGAGTGCCGCAAAACCATTTAAAAGTTCTTTTCATACAAACGCCTCCATAGTTAATTTTCCACCGTCGGCGTGCTTTATCAGTAGGAAAATCGACCGAATGACGTTGTTTTTGGTAAAGTGAGAAAAATTTTCAAAAAGTATAGGCAAGCGCAAAAAAATATGTTATACTATGCCTAATCAATCATCTTGAGGTGAAAAATCCCATGAGTGCTCCCAAAGGTACCGTTGATGTAACCATCAACCTGAACAAAAATACCTGCTATTTTCTGAAAACCGGAAAATGCTCGTTAAATGTTGTTGACGACTTTACCTGTTCTTCGGGTAAAATCGCCACCAACGATTTGCTGTACTGCCCCAAGCTGTACAAAGCTATGAAATCCAAGAAAGACCAGATGCGTCCTGTTTCTGTGGCGCTTTGCGAATGCGGCCATGGCGAAGTGCTGTCGGGTCATCAGCGCGCCTGTATCGCCAGCCAGCGCGGTATTCCGCTGCAGATTCGCGCCGCGGACGGCGATGTTCGTCCCGCCTGCCCCATCTGCGGTGGTCAGATCACCTTCGATACCGGTATCAATGACAGCGGCGCCCGTATTGTTACGCTGAACGCCGTGGCAGTGCTGGATGAAGAATCCGAAAACGAATAATATGCTAAACAAAACGCCCGCTCAACCGAGCGGGCGTTTTTCTTATTCTGTGATATTCAGCACGATTTCCTGCATCCGATAGTTGGCAGCGCGGTAGTCTCTCGCCTGCTCCACAGTCAGACCGTTTTGCATTAACTCCACAGCGGTGACGGCGTTGCCGTTTTCAAGGCTGTAAACGCCCGTTTCGGGCAGTTTCGGATAGACGCGGATGCGTGACTGGGCAACGCGTTCGGTGATGACCTGAAGCCGTACACGGCGATATGCGGGGTCGCTGTACTGAAGCACCAGCACGGAATCGGTCTCGGCGAGGATGCGACACTCGGCAGTCTGCCAGAACTGACGCTCTGCTTTGAAATTGGCAACGTACTGCTTGAGCCAGTCAAAAGCATCGTCCGACAGTGCATTGAGATCACAGCTGAAGCCGATAGGTCCACCGGTCATAAAGCCTTCCATAAACGAACGATGTACGCCCGACAGATGATCCCAAATACCGTCTGCACAGGCAATCAGCTTATCTGCTGAAGAAGCGCCGTAGGCAGGCTTGAATTCCGCAAGCGATTGGATAACCACCCAGCGTTCCAGCACCTGCGGCGGAAGCCGTTTGATGGAGTCTTTGATGATGCGCAATCCGACATACGGACTCTGGCAGTCCGAAGGCCAGAAGCTGCCGAAATCGGCCAGGTTCGTCAGATTGGTGCGCTCGCCGCCGGAAGCACAGTTCTCGATGTACAAGTCCGGGAAACGCTCTTTGAGACGGCGCAAGAACGCGCGATACCCACGGAAGTAATCCATAAATGCCGTACGACGTTTATCGAACACCAAATCGGCGTTGAAATCGAACTTGACGAATTTGATGTCGTATTTTTTAAGCTGTTCCGTCAGAATCTCCAGCATATAGTCGCAGGCTTCGGGATTGGCAAAATCCAAGAAGCACCATTCGTCGTTGTCGCGGAGATAGAACTCAGGATGCTCTTTGGGGGCGTTGGCCGCCACGGAAGCGCGTTCCGGTTCAAACCACAAGCCGAACTTCATGTTGTGACGGCGCACTTCTTCGGCGATTTCGATGAGTCGTCCGCAGAACGCGGCGTTTTCATTCTCCTGCCAATCACCCACAGCCGTCGACCAACTGGTGTTGTGACCGAACCATCCGGCATCGATGACAAAGTATTCAGCGCCCAGTTCTGCTGCTTTTCCAATTTGCGAATGGATGACATCGTAATTTACTTGGTCAAATCGATACATCCAGCTGTTATAGATGACCGGCATCGACAGACGCGGCCAGCGACGGTGGCAATAACGGTGCAAACGCCAGCAGTCAAGATCGGTGCGGTTGTGAATTTCATAATACAGTACCTCGGGAAGCGCCAGCTCTTCCCCGCTGCCCAGTTGCAGATTTAAGCCGCAATATTCGGGACCCAGTTCCACCACAATCTGGCTGTTTTCGCCGGGAAGCGGTACGCGACGCACCGAGATACGCCAGGAGCAATCGGGCAGCAAATGGAACGCCAGACCGCGTTCGGTCTGCTTGTTCCACAACGCCACAAACGGTGCGCTCGCCCAGGAGGTGCGAAAGCTTTCGGTACGTGCTTCCACCTCGGTGTTCAGCGGCTGCCACATACCACAGCTTTCATTTTGCCAAGCGTTATACTGCGTATAGACGTCGTATTCGCCGCCATCCAGCACAAAACGCATATTGGCACAGGAAATGTAAGCCGTATCCCCGGAAACGTTTTTAATGGTATCACAACGGGAATATACACCGCTCTCATCCGAGGTGACAACACTGCTTAATGTGCAGCGACCATCGGAAAACGAAGCGGTATCGCCGTTAAAATCGGCGTTGCCGCGCAAATCACCGTTATCGGTGATAACGCGCCACCAATCGTAACTGGTATTTTTCTCAAACAAATCCATAAGTTTGCACCTCCGGTTTCAATAGAATCATACCGCGGAACGAATGGTGTGTCAAGCAAAAAACGACCGTGATGTCATACAAAAACATCACGGTCGTTATTCGTTATTTACAGTTCGACGGTTTCCTTGCGCTTGATGCTTTCGCCTGCAGCGTATACCACCAAATGGCTGTTGATGGAATCGTCAATGCTGGTGATGGACACCGAGCTGTTATCACCGTTGAAGTAGCGTACCAGCTCGTACATAATGGCGTAGTCACCGCCCGCGTGACCGGCATAGTTGGAGCTGGAACGGATTTCGGCGTTCACATCGATAAGTTCCTCATCGTAGGTAAAGCGATCACCGCTGCGGTCAAAGGTGCGAAGCGTGAACTTGCCGTCTTCCAGGAAACCTTCGATTTCACCCTTGGTGCCGATGATATGCAGATAGCGACCCGCTTTACAGGTAGCACCCACCATCGTAAAGGAAACCAGCGAGCCGTTGTCGAACTCGATGTTCACGGTCTGACGATCGTTGATATCGCCGCCGCTGTTGTAAGCGCAACGACCATAGGTGTTGTGCTTGAGCCACTCGGCTTTTTCCTCTTTGGTAATCTGGTCGATGGGCTTGCCCATATCCATCCAGGTCTGGAACGGCAGCGAGTCGAACTCCAGGTGAATCTTCTGCGCAGAGTACAGGCACGTGTCGTTATGCGGGCAGTTGTAGCAGAATTCGGTTGCACCCTCGGGCGCGTTCTCAGGAATGAACTGCGCGCGGCTGCCCAAGCTGGAGACGCGAACCGGTTTGGCGGCGTTGTTGAGCCAGCAAGCAAGGTCCATATCGTGGCAGGATTTCTGCAGCAGGAAGCTACTGCCGCACTTGGCCTCGTTGCTCCACTTGCCGCGAACGAACGAATCGATAAAGTGGGCAATCCACACGTGCTCGTTCATTTCAATCGTCATAATGCGACCGATGGCATCGTTGTTGATAAGCTCCTTGACGCGCTTGAAATACGGCGTGTAACGCAGCACGTGGCAAACGTTGACACGCACACCGTTCTCGTGTGCCAGACGCTGAAGGTCGAGCAACTCTTCACGGTTGTTGACGATGGGCTTTTCCAGCAGCATATCGTACTTTGCCTTCATCAGTTTGGACGCGGTCTCGTAGTGCTGCGGATCCATCGTGGCGTTGATGACAAAATCGCAGTCAATTTTGGCGGCGAGGAAATCATCGACATTGGTGAAGCGGTTTTCGGGTGCAACACCATATTTGGTCGCGGCTTCTGTGCGGTGAACATCATCGGGGTCAACAACAGCGACAATCTGCAGTTCCTCGGGAGCGACCAAAGAGTAGTTGGAATATACGCATCCACGGTTACCGGCACCCACCAAAGCGGCAGTCAATTTTTTCATAACAACGCCCTCCTTGACGATTTGTTGTGAGTTCATTTTAGCATAACTTTTTTACGAAATTAAGGTTCAAACAGACATTTTTCTTGGAAAATCCGACACCTGTCTCACCTTTAAATCTCAATGGTTTTCCGAGTCTTGATGCTGTCTTCGGCAGCATACACAACCAAGTGGCTGTTGATGGAATCGTCGATGCTGGTGATGGACACCGAGCTGTTATCGCCGTTGAAGAAGCGTACAAGCTCGTGCATAATGGCGTAGTCACCGCCGGCGTGACCACCAAATGCCGATTTGGAATGGATTTCGGTGTTGATATCGATGAGTTCCTCGTCGTAGGTGAAACGATCGCCGCTGCGGTCAAAGGTGCGGAGCGTGAACTTGCCGTCTTCCAGGAAACCTTCGATTTCACCCTTGGTACCGACGATATGCAGATACCGACCGGCTTTGCTGGAACCGCCCACCATCGTAAAGGAAGCCAGCGAACCGTTTTCGAATTCGATGTTTACCGTCTGACGGTCGTTGATGTCACCGCCACAGTTGTAGGCACAACGACCGTAAATGTTGTGCGTAAGCCACGCGGCTTTTTCTTCTTTGGTAATCTGGTCGATGGGCTTGCCCATATCCATCCAGGTCTGGAACGGCAGCGAGTCGAACTCCAGATGCACTTTCTGTGCGGAATACAGGCAGGTATCGTTATGCGGACAGTTGTAGCAGAATTCGGTAGCACCCTCGGGAGCGTTTTCGGGGATAAACTGCGAACGACTACCGATACTGCTGACACGAACCGGCTTGGTCGTGTTGTTCAGCCAGCAAGCGAGGTCCATATCGTGGCAGGATTTTGCCAGCAAAAAGCTGCTGCCGCACTTTTCTTCACTGTTCCATTTACCGCGGACATAGGAATCCAGGAAATGCGCAATCCACACGTGTTCGTTCATTTCCATCGTCATAATGCGACCGATGACATCGTCAAGGATTAATTGTTTGACACGCTTGAAAAACGGTGTATACCGCAGCACGTGACAAACGTTTACCTTTACACCCATTTCACGGGTCAGCTGTTGCAGTTCGAGTAGCTCCTCACGGTTGTTGACAATGGGCTTTTCAAGCTGCATATTATAACCGGCCTGCAGCAGTTTCTTAGCAGTTATGTAATGCTGCTGATCCATCGTAGCGTTGATGACAAAATCGCAGTCAATCTTTTTCGCCAAGAAATCATCCAGGTCGGAAAACCGCATAGATGCGGGCAGAGAATACCGATCTCCCGCTTCTTCACGGTGGATGTCATCGGGGTCTACCACGGCGATGATTTTCAGTTCACCGGGTTCATCCAAAGAGTAATCGGCATATACGCAACCGCGGTTACCTGCACCGACTAATGCAGCTGTCAATTGTTTCATAGTTATCACCTCAACGCTTTTTCTTTATTGTATACGGCGCATGCGTATTTTTCAATTCTTTTATCGAAAGAAGTCAAAATCAACGAGTTTCAGAGCAAAATAAGACCACTGTTTCGAAAAACAGTGGTCAAAATGGTGTGATTTTTACAAATAACAGCGGATGTCGATTGCCAGCCGTTCCTCGAGATTAATCAAGCGCTTGGCGATGTCCTTGGAAACTTCATCTGCGGCTTTATATTCGTTGAGATAGCGGTTGAGAGATTTGACACCCATATTGCATCCATCGGTCATCAAATCAGCGATAGTCCCGTCGGATTCGTCGACAATCAGTTTGATGTTCGTTTTCATCCACGACATACTTTTGGCGATGGGATTGGGATTCTTCCCCTCGTCATGATATTTGTCAAGCAACTCCTGGATTTCTTCGCCAAGCTTTTCGTGCGCTCGCTTGCAGTCGACCAGCAATTTCTTGAATTCCTGTGAGTACACGTATTCGCGCACGTCGTCGATGGAAGTAACGCCCATCTTGACACCGGCATCGCATTCGCGCAGCAGCTTCACGGTATCTTGTTCTACCATACACACCTCATCCTTTCTGTTGATATAACAAGTATGCCCCGAAAGATGCAAAAAAACCGATGACCCGGCAAGATCATCGGTTTTATCTGTTGAGATATCTCAGACATTTTCCTCTTCGGCAGTAGGTTGCGGAATGACTTGAGGCTCAACCTCGGTCTTCGGCGCACCGGCTTTTTTAAACGCGGTAATAACGCTACCGGCACAGCCCAAAATACCAAGTACCATACCAATACCGAGATCTTTGAAATAGGCATCGGCAACTTCCGGCTCCTCCAGGAACTGATAGGCAGAACGAACGCACTCAAAGAACGTCGGACAGTAATCGATTTCGCCAACAGCATACCATTCCTGGCAAGCAACGTACAGGTCGTTGGACAGGCAGAAATACCAAGCGATAACGATGACAGCCAAGGCGATTATGGCAGAAATAATGACGCCTTTTTTGCTTTCGACTTTTGCGAAGAAGGAATAACCTTTAATAGCACATACAACACCGACGATAGCACTGATACCGGCAAGATAACCAATCTGATACAAAACATACCACAGCACGCCACCAACAAGGGAGAACAAAAAAGCACCTATGATACCGGTAAATACATTTTCGCGACGTTCGAATTCGCTCATACTAACCCCTACTTTCCCCTTTTTATATTATGTAGTATACAAAACCGTGCTGAAAAAGTCAAGAAAAACGTGGACGCTCAGCAGAACGTCCACGTTTTCGTATTCATTATCCGGCGTTATCGTTCCAGGTGATAAAGCCATAGCTGTCCAGGATCTGAAAATACCGTGCCAGTCGTTCGTACAGCGGATGAGCCTCTTCCCCGAAATGTTCATCGACAGCTTTGCCGAGTTCGGTGATGGAGGTGTTGCCGTCCAAAAGCGGCCACACAAAGCTTCCCATCTTGTCTAGATGAACGTAACTGATGCGCGGACGACCGAAGCACACCTGCGCAATGCGGTTTACCCAGCCTTTGTTTTCAATTTCCAGCGTTACGATACCTTCCTCGTTTTTGCTCCAACGAATGGACTCCGGACGCGCCGGAATCCGTTCGAGGTAGTTTTGAGGAATGATAATCTTCTTTTTCTTCATCTTAGTCCTGTGCTTTCTTTTCTTTCTTGAACACACCGAACTTCAGCAAGGACAGGATGATGAGCGCGAAGACGACCAAGCTGCCGATTTCGGTAGCCCATACAGGCAGGTTCAGCACGCCGGAGAGATCCAGCATTTCGCCGATACCGAACACAGCGAGCAGTGCGAGTACGATACCGATAAGGCCTTCACCGGCAATCATACCGGAGCAGAACAGGATACCGTTGCTGGTAGCGGTCTTTCTCTTTTCCTCGTTCTTGATCTTGTCAACGAACAAGCGAATCAGACCACCGACCATAATGCAAGCGTTCAGCTGAACCGGCAGGTACACACCGATAGCAAACGGCAGAACCGGGATGCCGATGATTTCAACGACCACAGCCAGGCAAACACCGACGAGAATCAGACCCCACGGCAGGTTGCCACCCATGATGCCTTCGATAACCATCTTCATCAGCGTAGCCTGCGGAGCGGCGAGTTCCTCGGAACCGAAGCCCCAAGCGCTGTCGAGCAGATACAGGGTGGCACCGATGGCAAACGCCGACGCCACAACACCGATGATTTCACCGTACTGCTGTTTCTTCGGGGTTGCGCCGAGCAGATAGCCCGTCTTAAGATCCTGCGAAGTATCGCCGGAAATTGCCGCAACAATGCAGATGATGGAACCGATGGCGATAGCCGCCTGCATACCGGTAGCACCGGATTCGCCGGTGAGCTTGAGAATCAGCGTTGCAATGAGCAACGTGGCGATAGCCATGCCCGAAACAGGGTTGTTACTGCTGCCGACAAGACCGACCATACGGGACGAAACCGTCGCAAAGAAGAAACCGAAAATAACCACGATTACCGCGCCGATAAAGGAAACGGGAATCGCAGGAACCAGCCACACAGCCAGTGTCAGCACCAGGATAGCGCTCAGCACGATGGTCATATTGAGATCGTGCTCGGTGCGGGCGGTGCTAGCCTTCGACGAGATGGAAATGCCTTTAATCGCATCGCGGAACGTACGCACAATCAGCGGAAGCGACTTAATCAGGCTGATAATACCACCGGCCGCCAAAGCACCGGCACCGATGTAACGCACATAGGTACTCCAGATACCGCTGGCACCGTCTGCAGCGAAGATTTCGCCAATGGGGGTAGTGCCGGGATACAGAATCAGCGAGCTGCCGAAAATGACAATCAGCGGAATGAGAATCACCCAGCTGACGAGACCACCGGCAAACATATAGGAAGAAATACGCGGACCGCAGATGTAACCGACGCTCATAACTGCGGGATAAATCTGCGTACCGACAGCACCGGGATAGGTGTTCTTGGTACCCTGCAGCGAAACTTCACCCGGAACAATCTTCAGACCGTCAATGATGAACTTGAACAGCGCCGCAAAACCCATACCGGTAAACACGGTGGAAGCGTTGGCACCGCCTTTTTCACCGGCGAGCATAACCTCGGCACAGGCCTGTCCTTCCGGATACGGCAGAACGCCGTGCTCACGGACAATCAGCGCGTTGCGCAGCGGAACCATAAAGAACACGCCGAGCAAACCGCCAAGCAGCGCAATCAGCGTAATCTCCACAATACCGGGCTTTTCCATAACGCCTTCGCTGGCCCACAGGAACAGAGCAGGCAGCGTGAAAATGGCGCCGGCAGCCAGCGATTCGCCGGCAGAGCCGATGGTCTGCACGATGTTGCTTTCCAGAATCGAGTTTTTGCGCATAATCACACGGATTACGCCCATGGCAATAACCGCAGCCGGAATCGAAGCCGACACGGTCATACCAACGCGAAGACCCAAATAGGCATTCGCGGCACCGAATACCACTGCCAGGATGACACCCATAATAATCGACGTTACCGTCAACTCGGGGGTGATTTTACCGGCAGGAATATACGGCTGGAATTCTTTGTTGTTTTCCATAGGTACATCCTCCATAGAATAATAATACGGACCGATTTATTTTATCATATTCCTCGGTTTCCGTCAAGGGAAAAAGTTGGAATTAACCACTCTTCCCCGACATTGCGTTTTTGACTTTTTCAGTCGCAATGTACAATTGACTTTACCCGTTTTTTAATTTACAATATTAAGTGAAACGAGGTGTTTGTACTATGGAAAAAATTCTTAACAAAGCAGGATTTATCTGTGATATGGACGGTGTTATCTACCACGGCAATCAGGTGCTGGAGGGTGTCACCGACTTTGTTAACTGGATGATTGATAACAACAAACGATTTGTGTTTCTGACCAACAGCTCGGAGCGCACGCCTCACGAGCTGAGTATGAAACTGGAGCGTATGGGTCTCAAGGTTACCGCAGACCACTTCTACACCAGCGCTATGGCAACGGCTGAGTTTTTGAACAGCCAGCGTCCCGGTTGCACGGCGTATGTTATCGGCGAGGCAGCGCTGACCAAGGCGTTGTATGACCACCGCATCTACATGAACGACGTTAACCCCGATTACGTGGTTGTTGGTGAGACGCGCACCTACAGCTTTGAAAAGATTGAGAAAGCCATTGAATTGGTCAATAAAGGCGCGAAGCTGATTGGTACCAATCCGGATATCACCGGCCCCACGGAACGCGGAATTATGCCTGCTACGGGCGCTTTGATTGCTCCAATTGAGATTGCCACCGGCAAGAAAGCGTATTTTGTCGGCAAACCCAATCCACTGATGCTGCGTCACGGCCTCAGAATGATTGACTGCCACAGTAACGAAATCGCGTTTATCGGCGACCGTATGGATACCGATATCATCGCAGGTATCGAATCCAACGTGGATACGGTGCTTGTGCTTTCGGGTGTTACCCGTATGGAAGACATCGACCTCTTCCCCTATCGCCCTAAATACGTCATTAACGGTGTTGGAGACTTGGTGAAATCGATATGAGGAACGTAGGCATCAATTTACACGCTATGGCGGGCCTCAGTGATGAGGAATACATCCGTTATATTGCTTCACTGGGCTTCAAAGGCTTGTTTACAGGCAGCCGTACCACCGAGCGTGAGCGTTTGTATAACATTGCCAATGCCTGTGCGGCCAGCGGTGTCGCTTTCGAGACGATGCACGCACCCTTTGACCACATCAACGACATCTGGTCTGCCGACGAAAGCGGCGATGCGATGCTCTCTGAACTCATCGCTTGTGTGGATAACTGTGCCGCTGTGAATGTTCCGATTGCGGTGGTGCATCTTTCCTCCGGTATAAACGCGCCTTCCATTACCGATGTAGGACGCGCACGATTCGCCAAGTTGGTGGAATATGCCGGTGAAAAAGGTGTGCATATCGCGTTTGAAAATCAGCGCAAGCTTGCCAATCTCTCTTGGGCGCTGGAAACGTTTTCGGACGCCGGTTTCTGCTGGGATTGCGGTCACGAAAACTGCTTTACGCCCGGCAGACAGTATATGCCGCTTTTCTCGGATCGTCTGATTTGTACGCATATCCACGACAACAACGGTGTGTTTAATCAGGATTTACACCTGCTCCCCTTTGATGGCACATCCGATTTTGAACGCATTGCCAACCAGCTGCGAACCTCTCCGTTTGAAGGTACACTGATGTTGGAAGTTATTGCCGCCAGCAGTACGAATTATGAAACGGTATCGGTAACCGATTATCTCGATAAAGCCTACGCCGCAGTTACGCGTTTGGCGAGTATGGCAGAATAAAAAACAGCAGAGGACTCGTCCTCTGCTGTTTTTGTTTTAACTCAAAGATGCCAGATATTCTTCCAACGTCAAACCGGAATCGCGAATCTCGGCGGCGACCTCTTCACCGACGTACCGATAATGCCACGGTTCGTAAATGATGCCTGTGATATCCAGCTTATCTTCGGGATACCGCAGGATAAAGCCGTACTCGTAGCAGTGCTCCATCAGCCATTGCTGTCCCTCGAAATCCTCCTGATTGCCGTTCAGCACCCAGGAGCGGGTATCCACGATATCCAACGCCAAACCAAGCTGATTCTCACTGGTGCCGGGGATTGCCACACTGGTAGCGGCTTTCTTCTTGGCGTTTTCGGTGCTGTAGCCGCGTTCTTTCCAGTAATTAACCTTCTTGTTGTAATTCTGTGTCTGACGTTCCATCGTGCGATACGCCGACACAATATACACACGCGCGCCCGACTTCTCGTTGCAATCGTTCATCATACGAACCAGCGCGTCATAACAGCTGCGGTCTACCTTCATACCGCTGTAAGCAAGCTTGGTGTTGTTGATATCCACAAGATCGGGTGTGTAGCCTTCGGGAATGTAGTTTTGCGGATTAACCATCACGATGGATGCGCCGCTCGAAGTGAAAAAGTGGTTCACACCATCAATAACAACCGTGCCGCGTGCCATACTGCCATCGTCTTTGAAATAGTATGTGACGCCCTCTTCTTCAAGAAAACCGGTATGAAGTGTGCCTTCGGCTGTAAAGTAATATCGCTTGTCATCCAAATCGAGCCAACCAACGGTAGCAGTGCCGTCTTCTTTCAGATAATAGCGAGAACCGTTATCCTCAATCCAGCCGCTTGCCAGCACACCGTCTTTGTCAAAGTAGTATGTAACGCCGTCAATTTCCTGCCAACCGACAACAGCTTCGCCGTTTTGCAGATAGGATTTATCCTGCCATCCGGTTTTGGGTTCGGTAACGGCAGGCTCGGCAGATGTGCAAGAGCACAGCAAAGCCAACAGCAACACAAGCACAGAGAGAAACGCTGTTTTTCTCATTGCACACCTATCCTTTCTTTAAACATTCTGTTATGCGCGCTCGGGTTAACCTAGCAACACGTCGGTTACCAGCATAACACAAAAACCAATCAGCAACGCATAGGTAGCACCGCGCTGACTGCCGTGCGCATGGGTTTCGGGAATCATTTCATCGCTGATGACATACAGCATAGTACCGCCGGCAAAAGCCAGTGCAAACGGCAGGATAGCCGAAGCGATGCTGACGGCAAAGTAGCCTATCAGCGTGCCGACAACCTCAACAAGGCCGGTAATCATAGCGCAGATAAAGGTCTTTTTCGGCGTGACACCGGCTGCCAGCATCGGTCCGATAATCACCATACCTTCCGGGATGTTCTGCAACGCGATACCGCCGGCAATCAACAAAGCCTGCGAGGTGTTCCCCGAACCGAAGCCGACACCGGCGGCAATACCTTCGGGCAGATTATGTATCGCGATAGCCGTAACAAACAGCAACACCTTGCTGAGATTAACATTGTCGTGTCCCTCCGAATCGGTGCCGATCATACGATGCAAATGCGGCACCAGTTTATCGATAAGATTCAGACACAGCGCACCGGCGAAAATGCCGGTAATGGTGTAGAGTAAGCCATAATCGCCGCCATACTCAAGTGAGGGTAAAATCAGCCCCAAGACGGCGGCCGCAAGCATAATACCGGCGGCAAAAGACAGAACGATATCGGAAAAACGATGTGAAATCTTTTTAAATGCAAAGCCTATCAGCGAGCCGAATATTGTTGCACCGCCTACGCCGAGAGCTGTCAGGAGTACCAAATTCATAGCGTTCCTCCTCTTCTTCGATGATTTGTGCAGATGCTGTTAAGACAGTTTTTGAGCCAGTTCCAGAAGCTGCGCGTTGCTCGCGTCATTGAGTGCCGAACGAATCGTGACAGTCGGCTCGATAAAGGTAAGGGTTTCCTTTTTATCAAGCGACGTACGCATATGTCTTGCAGCCACAGGCGCCCAGCTTCCGTTTTCGATGAGCGCCACGGTACGGTTGCCGTAATTGCGCTCGGTCAGATGGTTGATATACTCTTTCATAAACGGGAAGATATCGCCGTTATAGGTGGTGGTAGCCAACACCAGCGTGCTGTAACGGAATGCATCGCTTACCGCTTTGGACATATCGCAGCGTGCCAAATCGTAAACGGTAACGTTCTTCCCTGCCTCTTTCAGAAGTTCCGCAAGGCGATCCACCGCTTTTTTGGTATTGCCGTAAACCGTGGTATACGCAATAACAATACCCTCTTCTTCCACGCGATACGACGACCAGGTGTCATACAGTTCCAGATAATGACCAAGGTTTTCGGTCAGCACCGGGCCGTGAAGCGGACAAATGATACGAATATCCAGCGCCGCCGCTTTTTTCAGCACAGGCTGTACCTGTGCGCCGTATTTTCCGACAATACCGATGTAATAGCGCCGTGCTTCATCGTCCCACGATTCCTCGCTGCCGGGGCAACCGAACGTGCCGAACGCATCAGCGGAAAACAGCACACCGTCGGTATGGTCAAAGGTCATAATCACTTCGGGCCAGTGTACCATCGGCGCGGTGATGAACGTCAGCTGATGCCGTCCGAGCGACAGCGTATCGTTATCGTCCACCACCAGACGGTTTTCGGAAAAATCCGTGCCGAAGAAGTTCTTCATCATGGCGAACGCTCTGGCGGAAGCGACGATGCACGCGTCGGGATAAGCATCGACAAAACTCATAATATTGGCGGAGTGGTCAGGCTCCATATGCTGCACAATCAGGTAATCCGGTGCGCGCTCTCCCAAAACGGAACGGATATTGGCAAGCCATTCCTCGGTGTAAGCGGCATCCACGGTGTCAAACACCGCTACCTTTTCGTCGATAAGCAAATAGGAATTGTAGGAAATCCCGTTCGGTACGGGATACTGACCTTCAAACAGGTCGATTTTACGGTCGTTAACACCTATGTAGCGAATATCGTTAGAAATAATCATTGTCTTTTCCTCAAATAAAAACGTAGTTTTTGTCGTTAAAAACATTTACCGGTTTTGCAGTCCTCGGTATCTCCGCCGCGGTAGCAAAGCTCGTTGGGACACTGGTGAGTTTCGAAGAAACCGGCGATGTTGGTCACGGTGGTTTCGGCGATGTTCTCCAGCGCTTCCTCGGTCAAAAACGCCTGGTGAGATGTAACGATGACGTTCGGCATGGAAATCAGGCGCGCCAGCGTATCGTCCTCCATAATATGACCGGAATTGTCCTCGAAAAAGAGGTCCGCTTCTTCTTCATAGACATCCAAACAGGCAGCGCCCACCTTGCGGGATTTAATGCCGGCCAGCAGTGCTTCGGCATCCACAAGTGCACCGCGAGAGGTGTTCAGAATCACTACACCACGCTTGCAAAGATCGAGCGCCGAGGCGTTGATGACGTGATGCGTATCCTCCGTCAGCGGGCAGTGCAGCGAGATAATATCGCTGTTTTGGAACAGTTCTTCCAACGTCACATACCGAACCGTTTCGCCGTTATCCAGACCGTTGGCAGGATATTTATCGTAAGCCAGCACATTCATACCGAAGCCGCGACAAATGTCGATAAACACGCGGCCGATGCGACCGGTACCGATGACACCCACCGTTTTTCCGTGCAAATCAAAGCCGGTAAGACCGGACAGACTGAAATTGTAATCGCGGGAACGGATGTAGGCTTTGTGGATACGGCGAATCGAAGTCAGCAGTAATGCCATTGTATGCTCCGCCACCGCAAAGGGTGAATACGCGGGCACACGCAAAACGTGAAGCTTGCCGTAAGCATGCTTCATATCGACGTTGTTGAAGCCTGCACAGCGCAGTGCCAGCACCGAAACACCCATTTCGGCAAGACGGTCAATCACAGCGGCGTTGACGGTATCGTTCACGAAAACGCAGACGCCGTCATAGCCTTGTGCCAAGTCCACCGTATCTTCGTTGAGCTTGGTTTCAAAATATTTAAATGTGACACCATACTGTTCGCCGTATTTTTCAAACGACGGTTTGTCGTACGGTTTGGTATCGAAAAAAGCGATTTTCAAGTGAGATCCTCCTCAATTAGCTTGCTGAAAGGATGGGCCGATTGCGGATGGTTTATGCAACAATGCTCAGTCGAAGCGAAGCCGTCCAAGCGGCGCGCGTTCCACCAATGCACGACGTTCGATTTCCTTGTCGCGACGAAGACGAGCAATGCGACGCATCGTCAAAAACAACGAATACATCGTGTTGATAACAAAGAAGTAAATCAGGAAGTTGATATGCCGCTCAAAACAGATGACCCACACGGTGATACTGGTAGCGCTGTAATACAAAATCCAGTACAACCAGGTAAGTGCAAACTGCTTGCGGTATTTTTTCTTGAGCGCCTTATGCTCACCCTCGTAAGCTCCCCACTTTTGTTCATCCATGGCGGTTTTCACCTCCGTTTTAAAAAAGTATATCACTTTTTGGAAAGTTAGTAAAGAAAAAAGCGTCAAAAAACCGAAAGAAAAGAATGGTATCTGCTATTTGAAAAACAAAAAAAGACACCCGAGTGGGTGTCTTTTTTGTTTGGAGTAGGTAAAGGGAATCGAACCCTCCTCTCGGGCTTGGGAATCGCGCGTTCTACCGATGAACTATACCCGCGTGTGAGATTCATCGTATCACATCACCCCCGAAAAAAGTGGAAGTGCTATTCGTTCACTCTTTTATAAACTGCCATTTAGTGTTTTCGCAGTCGTTTTGAATTACAGGAGCGAGGAAATCACGTTCCAAACGCTGCTGATCGCCATCACGCCGTATACTGCCTTCTTCATCGCGTCGGGCTTGATGCGATGGCGCGTCATATTGCCGAGAGCGACACCAATCAGCATTCCCACAAGACCGACTGCAAGCCCAATAAAGACGTTCTCTGTAACGAAGCCAGAGGCGGCCTTCATCCCGATGGACAAAACGCCGGAGAACACGAAATACGCCGAGATGGTTGATACATAGGTATCGGTGTCCTTTTCTGACTGCAAATAATAGATGACAACGGGAGGACCGCTGATGGAAAACATACCGCCCATCACACCTGAGATCACGCCTGCGATAAGCCCCGTATACCAAGCGCTTCGGATCTTGATCTTGCCTGAAAATAAGAAGAAATATAAGCTTAATAAAACAAGGGCAATGCCGAGCAATAGCATCAACAGATCGTTTTTCTGCGTTTTGATAAAGGAGATAGCAAAATAGTTAGTAACGCCGCTACCGAGAAGAGGGAAAATAAGATTTTTCCAATCGACGTGCCGACGTAAAATCCAAAGAGAAACAGCTGATGTCAGACTACTCAATATGGAAGAAAGCACGTTTGCCTCGGTGTATAACAAAAGCTGCGGCAAAAAGATCATAGCAACTATGCCGTAACCAAAGCCCGTGAGGCTCTGCACAAAGCTTGCCGCCAATGATATCACGCTAATAAGTATAAACAAATATACAGCATCCACAATCTTTCTCCCTTTTTACGACATACGCCGTGTTTTATATAGCAATGATGGTAGACACCAAGCAGAACAAAGCTAATAATGTTCCCGATATATTCCCATCTTCTTCACTGAATATTTCTTAAATATCCGTATGTTATCGGGAAAATCAAGATCTCATTTAGTACTTCAAATATTTTATACAGCACTTTACCCTCGACAGTTTACCGAGCTTTCCGACTTGTTTCCCGACTCTATTTTTGGTATTAATACTTCCAAATGAGTTGTTCTTTAGCAATAGCTGCATCAATTTTATTGTAAATAGC
>JAZODA010000071.1:0-11684 GCA_045596745.1 Acutalibacteraceae bacterium | reverse complement strand
GTCGTTCCCACCTCGTCAAAAGAGCCAACACCTCATCAGTCTCGCTGTCGCTCGACAGCTTCTCCTCGAGGAGAAGCCTTTAAGCCTTCCCCTTGAGGTCGATTCCCCCGATTATCGGGTAGCGTGAGGTTCCAAATCTTTGATTTGGAAAACCGAACTTATCCCTTTAGGGAGGAAATGTCGGCGTAGCCGACAAAAGGGGCCCGTTTCGGGAGAAAAAGGTGGCACGGCGTAGCCGTGACGGATGAGGGGTGGTGCTGACCGCAGGTCCACCGCCAGGTGCGCCCACCGCAGGTGCGTCCCCTTAACAAAAAACCGACCACCCTGTTCGGGTGGTCGGCCTGCAGTTGCCTCAGAACCACAAATTGATGGAATCCTTTTCCTGCATCTCGGCGATATACTCGCTGACATCCGGTGCGCCGTCGTTGATATACAGCACATCATACGTCACCTTGTAATCGTACAATGTTGTCTCGGCGTTGGCGCAGCTTTCCGCCGTGCGGTAACCGAACTCGTTGTACGCAAAGGTGTAGGTCTGCGCGCGACCGCTCGACCAGGTCATATCCTTTTTGACCACGTAGCCGTTCAGGTATTCCTCGTGCGAGGTCGTGCCGTAGGAGGAGGTGAAATCCTGCGAGACGATGCATCCCTTGTCGTCTGTCGTGACCGTGTAGGTCGCCGTACCGTCGGACAGCGCATAGGCGCTCTCATACTGCGTGCCGGCGGCGTCGTATTTGTAGGTATACTCGTTCCAGGTGCCATCGGAGTTTTCGTACCGCTCCGTGATGATGCGACCCTGTTCATCGTACTCATAGAGATAACGACGGGTGTTGCCCGAGGCGGCAACCTCTTTTTCCTCGGTCAGGCGACCGTCGGCATCGTACTTGTACTGTTCGCCGCCGCCGCTGTCGTTCATTCGCGAAGCGACCAGACCGGCGTCATCGTAGGTGTACGTCCACACCGTCACGATGTCGTCCTGATAGGAGTATTTCTCAGTCAACGTCTCGGTGATGAGCTGATTCTTGTCGTTGTACACGTAGGCGATGTACTCTTCCACCGAAGTTCCCGTGCGGTTGCGGGACAGGCGGTTGTTGTTATCGTCATAGGTGTAGTCGTAGCGGAGACGTACATCACCGTCGGTTTCGGTATGCACCTGTGCCGTCAGATTGCCTGCGGCATCGTAGGTAAAGGTCACGGTTTCCTTGTTGGCGATGACCACCTTTTCAATCAAGCCCTTGGCGTTATAGGTCAGCGTGGCATCCACCTCTGCGGTGGTGCTGTGACCGGTCACCTTGGTGGGAACAACAATGTATTTGCCGAGTTCGGTTTCGCTGGCGGAGGTATCCTGCAACAGCAGGGTATACGCCGCCGCGTAATCCTTGGCGTTGACAGCTTCTTCGTAGTTTTCGTAGGTCGTGCCTCCGTTACCGGAACCGTCGCCCGAAGCGGCGGGGTTGGTGGCAGGCTTGTCCTCGCCGCAAGCGGAGAAGAGCAACGCCGTGCAAAGCAGCAGACAGCAGAGTGCAAACAGTCTTTTCTTCATAAAACAACCCCCTCTTTCTTTGGTGTAATTCCAGTGTAGCACCGTTTCCTCAAAAATGCAAGAGGGGGAGAAGAAGCCTCTCATTCGTACAATCCTCTTGTTGCCGTGCAACTGCGGTGAGCTTTGCCACCTCATCAGTCTCGCTGTCGCTCGACAGCCCCCTCATCGAGGGGGCCATATAAGCCTTCCCCCAGCCTTCCCCCAGGAGGGACATTCAAGCCTTCCCCTTGGGGGGAAGGTGGCACGGCGTAGCCGTGACGGATGAGGGGTGGTGCTGACCGCAGGTCCACCGCCAGGTGCGCCCACCGCAAGGTGCAGATAGAAACAACCCCTGCCTCGGAATCAAGGCAGGGGTGTGTGTCTTATTCGTCTTCCTCGACCTCGTCGGGGGCTTCGGTCGCCGTCGGGCGTGCTTTTCTGACAAGCAGCACAATACCAATCAGCGCCACCGCCGCACCTGCCGCGAGCAGCGTCTGCGTCAGTGCGGGATCGTCAAAGTCGGTCTCTTCCTGCGGCGCGTCGGGCTTCTTGGTCGTGGTCGGCTTGGTTTCCTCGGCGTTCGGGTCGATGACAACCTCTTTGACGCTGCGGAACTTCCACTCAATCGCCTGGCAGGTCTCAAAGCCCGTAATCTGGATGGGGTAGTAGTCGCGGCGCAAATCCACCGTCAGCTCCACTTCCTCTTCGGGCGCGAGCGTGCGCTTGAATTTGAGACCGTCTGTGTCGTTGATGCGGCTGTACGGGCCGTCGTACAACGTCTCATCGCCCTCGCGCACCGTGATGTTCAGGTGGTTGAGGTAGATAAGCGCGTTGGCGTTCTCAAACGGCAACGACACGTACGCAAGCTCCACATCGGCCTCTTCGGCGGTGAGGTTTTTCAGCGTGATTTTGCCGGGCTCGATTAACCGTTCGCCTGCGCCGAGCTCGGGGATTTCCCACGGCGCGTAGCCGCCACCCTCGGTGGAGACCACCAACCGAACGGCATCGTCAACCGTCTCGAGCGTTACCGTCTGATGGGCGGTGGCAAACACCGACAGCGACGAAAGCACCAGCACCAGTGCGAGACACAGCAGAAGTTTTACGCTTTTCATCACGCATCCACCTCCGTCTCGTCCGCCGCGACCTCTTGGGTCGGCTCAGCCGTTTCGGCTTCCTCGGTGGGTTCATCCTCGACCTCGTCGGTCGGGGCAGGGGGTTCTTTTTTCTGACCGAGCAGCAAGGAGAGCACCACCGTCAGCAGCAGTACCGCACCGGGAATCGCCACCACAGCCACAGGGAACTTGTCGCCCTCCGCTTCGGCACGGGAGACAATGGTGGTCGCGAAGGTGGTCGCACCCGTGGAAGCCGCCGTGGTGGACTTCATCGGGTTGGTCGCCATATACTCGGGTTTGTCCGAGGGGGTCGCGGTGGCAGGGTCTCCGTCCACCGCCAGCATCGCAATCTGCGCGTCGGTCAGTACCTGCGGATACAGCAGCGCATCGTCGATGAGCGCGTCCAGCGTGGCATCGCCCTCCATACCGCGACCGATGAAGAAGCGGTCAAGGAAGGGGGCAACCGCGGAAAATTCCGTTGTGCCGCGGCAGGCGTACAGCTTACAGCCGTCGACATACAGCGCAAATTCGCTGTCCGACATGGTCACCGCCACGTGATGCCACTCGCCAATCGGCAGTGCCGTGGTGGTGGACTCACCCGAGGGGGTGAACGCCGCGTCGGATTCCCACAGGTTCTGGTTGTTCCACTCGATGTACAAGCCGTCGAGGTTCTGCGTGTTGTCCTGCGTGTGAGGCGAGACAAACGCGTACCAGATATCGGGGTCCCACTGCAGGCGGTCGCCCGTCTGCCAGCGGGTGTCAAGGTCTTGAGTAGAGGCGCAAAACAGCTTCTGTCCCACCGCTGCTTCGCCCTCGGGGGAGAGCTGACGGTTGACCCACAGCGAGAGAGTAAAGCCCTCCATCGTGGCGCCGCCGTCGCGGTCGTCGAACATAAAGCGCGAGCAACGCAGGTAACGGCCCTTGCTGCTGTCGAGCTGCAGAGCCAGTCCACCGTTGCGACCGTCAACCCACCAATCGTCGGTGTAGCCGTCAAACCTGCTGCCGTTGAGAATGTCGGCAGGGTAGTGGCCGTCGGTGTCGCAGAAGTACACCCACTCGTTCTCTTCGCCGGGCTCACCCACCAGCACATACGGCTTTTTCAGCTCCACCGGCGGCGCGTCCGGCTCACTCGGCTCGGTCGCGGTGGTCGTGGTGGTGGTCTCGGTCTCGTCGGTCGGTGCGGTGGTTGTAGTGGTGGTCGAGCCGCCTGCCACCGTCGAGGTTGCCTTGGTAGTCGTGGTGGTCGCCTTGGTGGTGGTTGTCGCCTTGGTCGTGCCACCTGCCTTGGTCGTGGTGGTGGTCGTCGCCTTGGTTGTCGTCGTCTCACCCTTGGTGGAGGTGGTCGTCTCCGTCGTGGTGGTCGTGGTGGTTGTGGTCGTGGTGGTGGTCGCTTCCTCCGTGGTGGTCGTGGTGGTCACGGTGGTCGAAGTCTCGCCGTCCGCAGGGGGCGTGCCGCCCTCGTCGGGTTCGGCGGAGACAGGCACTGCGAGCAGCAGCATCAGCGTCGCCGCCAGCGCGCAGGAGCGCTTCCAAAACAGATTCATAGGGTAAAACCCACCTTTCGCGGTGATGTTATTTGCGGTGATAGGAGTAGTACGCCACAGCGGTGCAACGCTTGCCGGTCACGATATCGTCGCCGGTCAGCAGCACGCCGTTTTTGCTGAGCAGTTCACCGAACTCCAGTGTGGAAACGGGGCAAGCGAACGGCACACTGCCGTCCTCGAACCGCAGCTCCAGCACCTCGGTGGCAGCGCAGATGCGCCCGTTTTTGCCGATGACGATTTCACCCGTCGGCTCGCGGCGTACCGCATACGCGACCAGATGTCCGTCCAGACGATCCAGCCCTGCGGGGCGACCGTCGCGCACACGGCGTCGGAACAGGCCCATAGCGATTCCTCCTTTAACTGTCATACAGTATACTATTGTACTGGCAACCGCTTCGTCTGTCAACTGTTTGCAAAAAATCTCGTGCGGATTGTTGCGTTTTTCGCAAGATAGTGCTATGATGAAAAAACAGGAAAACGAACGAGGAGTGTTGCAGGTTGTCACAGCGGGTGTTGTTGATTGTGAATCCGGTAGCGGGCAAGACGCGCGGCAAGGCAGCGTTGTATCCGCTGACCGAAGCCTTCTGCCATAACGGATGGCAGGTAACGGCGTTTGTCACCGCCAAGCGCGGCGACGCACAGCAGACCGCCTGTGAGCAAGGTCCGTTGCACGATTTGGTAGTTTGCTGCGGCGGCGACGGCACGCTCGGCGAAGTCATCAACGGTCTGCAGGCTTGCGGCAAAACCGTGCCGCTCGGCTATGTGCCGCTCGGCAGCACCAACGATTTCGCTTCCACCCTGGGACTTTCGAAACGCCTGCCCGACGCCATCCGCACCATCCTGGAGGGTACGGACACGCCGTTTGACATCGGCCTTTGGAACAACGAACGGTATTTTTCCTACATCGCGTCGTTCGGCGCGTTTACCGCCTCGTCCTACAACGCACCGCAGGCGACCAAAAACATTTTGGGGCATTTCGCCTATGTGCTGGAGGGTGCGAAGGAGCTGGCGGCGATTCATCCCTACACCGTCACGGTGGAAACGGCGGAACGCTCCTTTACGGGGCAGTACCTGTTCGGCGCGGTGAGCAACTCCACCACCGTCGGCGGTATGGTCAAGCTGGACAAGTCGTTGGTGGATATGCACGACGGCGAGTTCGAAGTGGTGCTGGTCAAGCCGCCGCGCACGCCTGCGGATTTCAGCAAACTGCTCTTCTCGCTCAACAGCGGCAAGTTTGACAACAAGATGTTTGAGTTTTTCAAAACCAACCGCGTCAGCTTCACGGTAGAGGGCAATCCGCCGTGGTCGCTGGACGGCGATGTGGCGCAGACCGAGGGGACAATCACGGTGGAAAACTGCCCCGGCGCGCTGCTTCTGCGGCTGTAAGAGAATAGAAAAACGGCGGACACGAGCTTTCGTGCCCTCCGTTTGTTTTTGGAATTTAGAACGCAATCTTGGCAGCGAGGTATGCTTTCAGCTCGCTGATTTTCACGCGCTCCTGCGCCATGGTGTCGCGGTCGCGCACCGTCACGCAGCCGTCTTCCTCCGACTCGAAGTCGTAGGTCAGGCAGAACGGCGTGCCGATTTCGTCCTCGCGGCGATAGCGCTTGCCGATGGAGCCGGCATCGTCGAAGTCCACCATAAAGTCCTTGGACAGCTCCTCGAACACCACGCGAGCGGCATCCGACAGCTTCTTGGACAGCGGCAGGACAGCGGCCTTGAACGGCGCGAGCGCGGGATGCAGACGCAGCACGGTACGCACGTCGTTCTTCTCGGCGTCCACAACCTCTTCGTCATACGCATCGCACAGCACAGCCAGCACGGTACGCTCGACACCCAGGCTGGGCTCGACAACGTAGGGGATGTAATGCTCGTTCGTCTCCTGGTCGAAGTAGGTCATATCCTTGCCGGAGGTCTCCTGGTGCTGCGTCAGGTCGTAGTCGGTACGGTCCGCCACGCCCCACAGCTCGCCCCAACCGAACGGGAAGAGGAACTCGAAGTCGGTGGTGGCTTTGGAGTAGAAGCACAGCTCTTCCGGATCGTGGTCACGCAGGCGGATGTTTTCGTCCTTCAGACCGATGGCGAGCAGCCAGTTGTGGCAGAACTCGCGCCAGTAGGCGAACCACTCAAGGTCGGTGCCGGGCTTGCAGAAGAATTCCAGTTCCATCTGCTCGAACTCACGCACGCGGAAGATGAAGTTACCGGGGGTGATTTCGTTACGGAAGGACTTACCGATCTGACCGATACCGAACGGCAGCTTTTTACGGGTGCTGCGCTGCACGTTCTGGAAGTTGACGAAGATACCCTGCGCGGTTTCGGGGCGCAGATACACGGTGTTCTTCGCGTTTTCGGTAACGCCCTGGAAGGTCTTGAACATCAGGTTGAACTGACGGATATCGGTGAAGTTGTGCTTACCGCAGGTGGGGCAGGGGATGTTGTGCTCTTCCACAAACGCCTTCATTTCATCCTGCGAGAACGCATCGATGGGCTTCGGCAGCTCGAAGCCGGTCTCGGCGCACCAATCCTCGATGAGCTTGTCCGCGCGGAAGCGCTCGTGGCACTCGCGGCAGTCCATCAGCGGGTCGGAGAAGCCGGCGAGGTGACCGCTGGCAACCCAGGTCTGCGGATTCATCAGAATCGCGGCGTCCAGACCCACGTTGTAGGGGTTTTCCTGAACGAATTTCTTCCACCAGGCGCGCTTGATGTTGCTCTTCAGCTCCGCGCCGAGCGGGCCGTAGTCCCACGTGTTGGCGAGGCCGCCGTAGATTTCGGAGCCGGGGAAGACGTAGCCGCGGCCTTTGCACAAGGCAACGACTTTTTCCATAGTTTTTTCGGTGTTATTCATTTCAAAAGCCTCCGCTTATAATAATCTCTATTATATTATACAAAAAAACACCGCTTGTCAATATTGCAATTCAAAAAGAACTGTGCTACAATGTGAATGACTATGACCTTAAGGAGGAAAAACTATGGAAGCAAACAAGCTCAAAGCGCTTTCCGCGGCTGCTGCGCGTATTCGTATGGCCGTTGTTGAGGGCACGTTCCACGCCAAGAGCGGCCATCCCGGCGGCTCGCTGTCCATCGCGGATGTGCTGGCGTATCTGTATACTGAAGAACTGCGGGTGGATCCGAGCAACCCGAAATGGGCGGATCGCGACCGCTTTGTTATGTCGAAGGGTCACTGTGCTCCTGCGCTGTACGGCGCGCTGGCGCTGCGTGGCTTCTTCCCCGAAGAGGAAATCAAATCCCTGCGCCACATCGGCGCGATGCTGCAGGGTCATCCCTGCATGAACACCACCCCCGGTGTGGATATGTCCACCGGTTCGCTGGGTCAGGGCGTGTCCGCTGCGGTGGGTATGGCGCTGGCGGCGAAGATGGACGGCAAGGATTATCGCGCCTATGCCATCCTCGGCGACGGTGAAATCCAGGAAGGTCAGGTCTGGGAAGCGGCGATGTTCGCGTCTCACAAGAAGCTGTCCAACCTGTGCGTCATCGTGGACAACAACGACCTGCAGATTGACGGCACGATGGAAGAGGTCAACTCTCCCTATCCGATTCCGGAAAAGTTTGCGGCGTTCGGCTTCAACGTCGTGGAAATCGACGGTCACAACTTCGACGAGATTGCTTCCGCCTTTGCGGCTGCCCGTGCCTGCACGGACAAGCCCACCGCCATCGTGATGAAGACGGTCAAGGGCCGCGGCGTCTCCTTTATGGAAAATCAGGTCGGCTGGCACGGCAAGGGCCCCAACGCCGAAGAGTATGAGAAGGCAATGCAGGAGCTGCGTGCGGCTCTCGCTGCGATTGAGGAGGGTTGAACATGGCTGACGTGATTAAAAAGGCAACGCGTGACGGCTACGGCGACGGTCTGCTGGCTCTGGTTGAAGATAAGAACGTAGTGGTAATGGACGCGGACCTCGCGGCCGCCACCAAGACCGGCGTGTTCAAGAAAGCCTGCCCCGAGCGCTTCTTTGACTGCGGTATCGCAGAAGGCAATATGATGAGCATTGCGGCGGGTCTTGCTTCCACCGGCAAAACGGTGTTTGCTTCCTCCTTTGCGATGTTTGCGGCGGGCCGTGCGTTTGAGCAGGTTCGCAACTCCATCGGTTATCCTCACCTGAACGTGAAAATCGGCGCGACTCACGGCGGTATCTCCGTCGGCGAGGACGGCGCAACCCACCAGTGCAACGAAGACATTGCGCTGATGTGCACCATCCCGGGTATGACGGTCATCAACCCTGCGGACGCTGTGGAAGCCAAGCTGGCGGTTATGGCGGCGGCGAAGATGGACGGCCCGGTGTACCTGCGTTTCGGTCGACTGGCTGTGCCGGTCATCTTTGACGAAGCGGAGTACAAGTTTGAAATCGGCAAGAGCGTGCGCCTGACCGAGGGTAACGATGTCACCATCATCGCCACCGGTCTGATGGTCAACGAAGCGCTCATCGCCGCCGAGCAGCTCAAGAGCGAAGGCATTGCCGCCCGCGTTATCAATATGGCGACCATCAAGCCGCTGGATAACGAAGCGGTCATCGCGGCTGCGAAGGAAACCGGCGCCATCGTCACGGCGGAAGAGCATTCCGTCATCGGCGGTCTGGGCAGTGCCGTGGCAAGCGTCGTTTGCGAAAACGCGCCTGTGCCGGTCATCCGCGTCGGCGTGGAGGATACGTTCGGCAAGTCCGGTCCCGCGCTGGATCTGCTGCCGCTGTACGGCCTGTGCGCCGAAAACATTGCGGCGAAAGCGCGCGAAGCGATTTCCCGTAAAGGCTGATTGACGTTAACAACCACCGGTCTGCGAAGGAGACGGTAAAGTATGAAACACAACAAATCGCATCGCTATTCCACCACCACGCGTGTGTGGACGAGCATCGGTGCGTCGGTTATGGCGTTGCTTGGCGTGCTGTGTATCACGGCGGGCGTGCTTCTGGATTGGGGCTACGGCCTGATGCAGAAAGACGACGGCGATACCGCCGACACCCCCCAGCAGCAGGTGGACGAGCTGCCGCCGGAGGAAAACGACGATCCCGGAGATTACGATGGCTACGAGCAGGGCGACCACAGCGATGTGGACAGCGCTGCTGCACTGCAGTCTATCCCGATTCGCGGCGATCAGGGCGGCGTGCGTAACATCCTGCTTCTGGGTATCGACAGCAACAACTTCTCCGGTCGCTCGGATACGATGATGGTGCTGTCCATCAACGACAACACCAAGACCATCAAGCTGGTTTCGTTCCTGCGCGATACGTGGGTTACCATCCCCGGACGCGACAAGGACGGCGATCTCAAAGACGACGTTGCCAAGATGAATGCGGCATATGCCTATGGCAAAAGCTCGCTGCTTCGCAAGACCATCGAGCAGAACTTCCGCCTGGATATCGACGACTATATCGGCGTCAACTTCCAGGTGCTGCCCAAGGTCATCGACGCGGTCGGCGGTATCGATATTTACCTGACCGCCAAGGAAATGACCCAGATTCCCGACTACGGCATCACCGTTACCAACCCGAATCCGGGTCAGAACAGCGATGGCCAGCAGGGCTTCCAAAGCCTTAAGGGCGAGCCCGGCACGTACCACCTGAGCGGTTTCCAGGCGATGCAGTATGCGCGTATCCGCAAGATTGACAGCGACTTCAAGCGCACCGAGCGTCAGCGCACCGTGGTCAACGCTCTCATCAGCAAGGCGAAGAAGATGAGCTATTCGCAGCTCGTTTCCACCCTGACCACCGTGCTGCGGTATGTCGAAACCAATATGTCGCAGGACGAGTTCCTCGGCTTCGCGGCAGACGCGGTGAGCTACACGAGCTATAAGGTTGAGATGGACTACTCTGTCCCGCAGGGCGGCGATTACACCGGCACCTATATCAACGGCGGCGCCGGCTTGCTGCTTACCGACCCCAAGAAAACGGTGGAAGCGCTGCATAAGCACCTCTACGGTTGATGACAGAGGAGACGGACAATGATGAAACGGATGTTAGCGGCCGTACTGGCCTGCCTGATGCTTGCCGGCTGCGGCGAAGCGGCAAAGCCTGCCGACAGCGGCAACGGTGGCGGCGAGACCGAAACCGCGGTGGAAAAAGCGCAGTCCGCGATTGAGGACGGCGACTACCGCAAGGCGTACGACCTGCTGAAGGAGGACGACAGCGCCGAAGCGACCGAGCTGCTCGGCAAGTTTGGGTTTGTGCTGTCGGTTGAAGTTGACGATGACGGCACGCACGCCTATACCTACGACGAGCGCGGCAACCGCCTGTCGGCGACCCACACCGACTGGTACGACCAAAAGAGCGAAGCGTTCTTCACCTACGACGAGAACAACAACCTGCTGACCGAGCGCCTTATCGGTGCGGACGGTCAGAATAACGGCGAGTACACCTACACCTACGACACCGAGGGCAGACTCGTCAAAGAGGTGCAGTGCCTGTTCGGCCACACCACCACGATTGATTACACCTACAACGCCGAAGGCAAGCTGCTCACCGAGCGGTGGGACAGCGGCGAGGGATCGTGGTATGTGTGGGAGTACACCTACCCCGACAGCAACACGGAGAAAAAGGTGTATTCCAGTGACACCACCACGAACTACGAGGAAATCACCACCGTCTATGACGCGGGCGGCAACATTCTTCGTGTGAATGCGCTGCAGGAAGGCGAGTTCTACTACGAGCAGGAATTCACCTACGACGAGCGCGGCAATGTACTGACGTCGTACGATTCCTTCGGTGATATCCGCGTGACCAATACCTACGACGCCGACGGCAAGCTGATTGCGGCGAAATCCACCGGCGAGTACTACGACGATAAGTGGGAAGCAACCTACACCTACGACGACAAGGGCAACCTCGTCGAGGAGGTGCGTGGCAGAACCACCACCGTCTACACCTACGATGCCGACGGCAATATGGTGACCAAGACGGAAGGCTTCTCGGAGTACACGTACACGTGGCAGCTGGTCTACTACCCGAACGGCGCACCACAGAAATAATCGAACCAACACCCCCGCCACCACGGCGGGGGTTTTGTTATGTGCCGCAACCCCCTTGCTTTCTTGTAGCGACCGCCGGCCGTCCGCAAGCCTTCTCCTGGGGGAAAAAGCCTTCCCCTTGAGGGGAAGGTGGCACGGCGCAGCCGTGACGGATGAGGTGTCGTTCCCACCTCGCACAATCTTCTTGCAACACCGTAGGGGCGACCAGCGGTCGTCCGCGAGCCTTCCCCCGGGAGAAAAAGCCTTCCCCTTGAGGGGAAGGTGGATTTCGCCGCAGGCGAAAGACGGATGAGGTGGCCGTTGCCCACCGCAGGTGCAAAGAAAACCCCACATTTTAACCCCGAAAATCCATAAACCAACGCCAAATTCTGTGTTTTGTGCGTTGGTTTATGTTTTTTTGCCTGTTTTTTCTTTGTTTTCTATTGACAACAGTGTGGTTTTGGTATACACTGGGGTTAGTGAAAAAGGAGGACTGCCTTATGCCGTCTTATTATACCGCAGACATCCCGAAGAGTGAGCGCATTCCGGCTCTG
>JAZODA010000070.1:0-8860 GCA_045596745.1 Acutalibacteraceae bacterium | reverse complement strand
CAAACGCTGCTGATCGCCATCACGCCGTATACTGCCTTCTTCATCGCGTCGGGCTTGATGCGATGGCGCGTCATATTCCCGAGGGCGACACCAATCAGTATTCCCACAAGACCGACTGCAAGCCCAATCAAGACGTTCTCTGTAACGAAGCCAGAGGCGGCCTTCATCCCGATGGACAAAACGCCGGAGAACACGAAATACGCCGAGATGGTTGAAACATAGGTATCGGTGTCCTTTTCTGACTGCAAATAATAGATGACAACGGGAGGACCGCCGATGGAAAACATACCGCTCATCACACCTGAGATCACGCCTGCGATAAGCCCCGTATACCAAGCGCTTCGGATCTTGATCTTGCCTGAAAATAAGAAGAAATATAGGCTTAATAAAGCAAGAGCAATGCCGAGCAATAGCATCAACAGATTGTTTTCCTGCGTTTTGATAAAGGAGATAGCAAAATAGTTAGCAACGCCGCTACCGAGAAGAGGGAAAATAAGATTTTTCCAATTGGCGTGCCGACGTAAAGTCCAAAGAGAAACAGCCGACGTTAGGCTACTCAATATGGAAGAAAGCACGTTTGCCTCGGTGTATAACAAAAGCTGCGGCAAAAAGATCATAGCAACTATGCCGTAACCGAAGCCCGTGACGCTCTGCACAAAGCTTGCCGCCAACGATATCACGCTAATAAGTATAAACAAATATACAGCACCCACAATACTTTACCTCGACAGTTTACCGAGCATTCCGACTTGTTCCCCGACTCTATTTTTGGTATTAATACTTCCAAATGAGTTGTTCTTTAGCAATAGCTGCATCAATTTTATTGTAAATAGCTTCTGACATAAGCGACTTATATTCTATATGTACTTTAGCATATCATACTATCGTAAATAAAACAAGACGTTAGCGCGATGATATGCCATTGCTTTCGCAATGGATAAAAAAGAAGTAACTTTTGGTAGACAAAAGTTACTTCTTTTTTGAAGACTAACCCTATTTAAATACAATGCACCCCCTTTTGAGGTTAGGGGGTGCAAAGTTATTTTAGGGGGTGCATTTTCAAATCAGGGGGTGCAAATAAGTTACTGCAAATAATTGGGCGTACGATAAAACTTCACTTTATCATATTTGTAATCTTCCTTTAACACAGAAACCAAGTCATCTGTGTTTTCAATACGACGACCAGCCTCAAGAATTGTCCAGCTTTTTCTCTTAAGATTATATTCTTTAACGGAAATCCACAGCCCGTTCGGGGTTTCGGCGTGACAGCAGGTGCGTTTAAATTCGTTATGGTCAAAAACAAGAAATTCTGTTTCTGAATCTATGTCAGAAAATTTTATTTTCGTTACATACTTTATTAAGGAAGGGTACAGCCATATCATTGGAATAATTATAATCAGTGCAAAGGCTAAAGTAGAAATACCAGAAACTACTATAATCGAGAGGGGTAACATTGCGATTGACCAATCTTCGCGCGTGTATTCTGAAAACTCTTTATCGCCAAGCAAACCATCTGTGGCATAGAACACAATTAACAATACTACCAAACTAATTAACATTCCTATAAAACAAATTCTTGATTTTTTGTTTTTGAAGTCAAACATAGTCTTTTCATCTCCAATTACTTCTATTGAAACAATTATACCATAAAAAGAAAATAACCGCAACTTGTATCAAAGTTACGGTTATTTTTTGGCGGAGAAGGAGGGACTTGAACCCTCGCGCCGGTTACCCGACCTACGCCCTTAGCAGGGGCGCCTCGTCACCAACTTGAGTACTTCTCCATATACGAGCCGGATGCGGTGAGCAAACGGCTTGTGTATTCAGTTTTGGCTGAAAGGTGTGGCGGAGAGGAAGGGATTCGAACCCTTGGCTCTTTCGAGTCACTGGTTTTCAAGACCAGCTCCTTAAACCGCTCGGACACCTCTCCGTATCGGCGACGGTATTGATTTTATCACCTTTGGAGGCGGATGTCAACACCAAAAACCAACTTCACGAAAAAAACAATCAGATGTCCAGCACTTTTAAGAGATCCATCGGGTGGTCGAGCAGGATTTCCGCACCGGCGCGACGCAGTTCCTCTTCCCCACGGAATCCCCAGGAAGCACCGGCACAAACCAGCTTGGCGTTGTGGGCGGTCTCTACGTCTACGTTGGAGTCGCCGACAAACAGCGTGTTTTCCACAGTTGCGCCGCAATCGGAAAGTGCCATCTCAACCACCTGCGGATGCGGTTTGTTGGGACGGTCGGCCACGCTGCCGTAAACGCACAGGAAACCGTACGATTCGAAAAACTTTTTCGACAGACGACGTGCTTGCGCTTCGGCTTTGTTGGTAACCACGCCCATACGATAGCCCTTGGCCTTCAAAGCATCCAACAGCGGAACAATGCCATCATAGGGTGCGGTTTTGTCAGCACAGTGGACATCGTAGATGTCAATGAAACGAGCAAACGCTTTGTCGAGCTCTTCGTCCGAAATTTTACCCTCAAACGCACGCTCCAGCAACTTGCGGATGCCGTTTCCGACAAACTGATGATAATCGTCACGCGTGTGCACCGGTGTGCCGTCGGCGTTGCCGCAGCCCCACTCGGTAAGCACTTGCTCGGTGGCGGCGGACAAATCGTCGATGGTATCAATCAGCGTGCCGTCCAAATCAAATAAAATAGTGTTCCACTGTGCCATATTTACGCTCCTCAGTGCTTTTTGCGGCGTTTTTGGAAGAACTTAATAACGAACAACCCCAAAGCGAAAACCGCCAAAATGCCGACAATTACGGTGAATATGCCCCATCGCGGATCGGCGAGCTTGAGTCGCATCCAGAGCTGATCCATATAAGCACCGGTTTCCTGCGGCAGGGTCATAAAGATTTCGGTCTTGGCAAGAACCTCTTCGGGCGGATAGAAGTTCTCGTTTTGTCCGATTTCGGGGTCAAGCTGCTGTCTTGCCTCGGTTTGCGGCGTGGAATAACCGATGTATTCCGCGTTCAAAAGGGCAATATCCGTGCGGCAGAGGAAGTTGATGTACATCTCCGCTTCCCGCTTGTGAGGGGAATTAACCGGAATGCACAGCGCATCCACAAAGCGGTTGGTGCCGCTTTCGGGAACGAAGAAATCAATAGCGGGGTTTCCCTCTTCCTCATCCATCATAATGATGCCGTCACCGGAATAATACGGAGCAATCCAGCCCTCTTCGTTAATCATTTTGTCAAAGACCTGGTCCATGACGTACTGATGCAGCAGCGGCTTCTGCTCGAGCAATGCTTCGTACGCCGCATCCCAGTGCGCGGGATTGGTGGTGTTCATCGAATAACCGCACTTGTTGAGTGCGATACCGAAGGCATCACGCTGGTTGTCGAACATAAAGATATGTCCGCTGTACTTTTCATCCCACAAAAGATCCCAGCCCTGCGCCAAATCGGCCTCATCCACATACTTCGTGTTGTAGAAAATACCGACCGTGCCCCAGGTGTACGGGACGGAATATTCGTTTTGGGGGTCGTAGGCGAGGTTTTTGAACTCATCGTCAATATACCGGAAGTTCGGGATGTTGTTAAAATCCAGCTTCGCCAGCATTCCCTCGTCAATCAGCTTACCGACCATATAGTCGGACGGCACAACGATGTCATAAGAAGCGGCACCGGAGGAAAGCACGGCGTACATGCTTTCGTTATCGGTAAAGTTCTTATAATTGACGCGGATACCGGTTTCCTCCGTAAACAAATCATTAACGGTCGGGTCAATGTATTCGCCCCAGTTGTAGACATTCAACGTGATGGTGGTATCCGGTTCGACAGCTTCCGCCGACGCCGCCGGCGTAACGGACAGCATAAGGCAGAAAACCAGCATACAGCAGAAAAGCTTTTTCATACGGTTCTACCCCCTTTTGCTTTCTTCTCCTTGGGCGTAGAACGAATCTGCATCACGTTGACAACAATCAACATAATCATTACCGTGCCGAACATCAGCGTGGACAAGGCATTGATTTCCGGCGTTACACGGCGCTTGACCATCGCGTAAATCGTTACCGACAGGTTCTGTGCCGATTCGCCGGACGTGAACAGACTGATAACAAAATCATCCAGAGACAGCGTAAACGCCATCAACGCACCGGTGATGATACCGGGCATAATCTGAGGAAGCACCGCACGGGTAAATGCGGTGAACGGACGGCAACCCAAATCCACTGCAGCTTCGTACAGATGGGGATCCAGCTGGCGCAGCTTAGGCATTACCTGCAGTACCACGTACGGAATACAGAACGTGATATGCGACAAAAGCAGCGTCAGATAGCCGGGCTGCAGGAGACCGGTGGTGCGATAGATGAACACAAACAAGAGCATCAGCGCAATACCGGTAACGATTTCGGGGTTGACCATCGGCAGGTTGTTGAACGCCAACAGCACGCGACGCAGCTTGGCGTTGACACTGCGGATACCGATTGCCGCCACCGTACCGATGATGGTGGAAACAACGGTTGCGATGATGGCAATGGAGAACGTAATCCACAAAGCGGACAGAATCTCATCGTTCTGGAACAACGCTTCGTACCAGCGCAGCGAAAAACCGTTCCACACCACGCGACTCTTGGAATCGTTGAACGAGAACACAATGAGCACCAGGATGGGCGCATACAGGAAAGAGAAAATGAGAGTGTTATAGATACGGGACAAGGTTTTCATCCGGCATCCTCCTCTCCCTGCTTATCCACCATACCGGTGACAGCCATACACACAAGGATGAGCACCATCAGAACCAGCGACAACGTGGCGCCAACATGGTAATTGGCACCTTGTCCGATAAACATGGTTTCGATGGCATCGCCGATCATCAGCGTTTTGCTGCCGCCGAGCAGCTTGGTGATAACAAAGGTGCTGACCGCCGGGACGAACACCATCGTGATACCGCTGAGCATACCGGGCAGCGACAACGGCAGCACAACGCGGCCGAACACCTGAAAGACGTTCGAGCCGAGATCCTGTGCCGCTTCGATGACACTGTTATCGATTTTTACCATAACCGAATACAGCGGAAGCACCATAAACGGCAGGAAATTATACACCATACCCAGCACAATCGCGCCGTTGGTGTTGATAAGCGACAGTGACTGTCCATCGGCAAGCACGCCGATTACGCGCAAAAACTGGTTTATAAAACCATTGTTTTCGAGCAGCGACATCCACGCATATGTACGAAGCAGGAAGTTCATCCACATCGGGAGCATAATGATAAGCACCATCGTCTGCTGCTTGCGACCTTTGGCACGGGAAATGGTAAACGCAAGCGGAAATGCCAATACAAGGCAAATCACCGTCGCGACCGCGCCAAGAAAGATCGACAACCCAAAGGTGCCGGCATATTCCCCGATCGAGGACAGGTTTTCCAGAGTGAACTGACCCTGCTCGTTCGTAAAGGCGAACCACAGCACGATGCCCAACGGGATGACCGTAAACAACAGCATCCACAGGGCAAACGGTGCCGCGGCGGACTTGGAACGCATCATTCCTCTACCTCCGGCGCCGTTTCTTCGGTCAGGTCGATTTCGGGATTACCCAGCTCGTCAAACTCGTCGGAATACGAGCTGTAATCACCAAACATATTGGAATATTCGGATTTTTTCATAATGTGGATATCTTCGGGGTTCAGCACAATGCCGATAACCGAATCCACCGGATAGTAATCGGTGGTTTGAATCATCCACTTAAAGCCCTTGAAATCAACAATCGTCTCAAAATGGACGCCCTTGAACGTGACAGCGGTCACAGTACCGGTCAGATGGCCCTGGTTTGCAGGAACAATATCGATATCCTCGGGACGGATAACCACGTCGCCAGGCTCGTCTTTTTCGAAGCCGGTGTCCAGGCACTGGAACTTTCTGCCGAAGAATTCCACCAGATAGTCCTCGTGCATAATGCCATCGAGAATGTTACTCTCACCGATAAAGTCCGCCACAAATGCGTTTTTCGGCTCGTTGTAGATATCCTGCGGCGTGCCAATCTGCTGAATGCGACCGGCATCCATAACCACCACGGTATCCGACATCGACAGCGCTTCTTCTTGGTCGTGGGTTACGTAGATAAACGTAATGCCCAGGCTCTTCTGGATGTTCTTAAGCTCCGCCTGCATATCCTTACGCAGCTTCAAATCCAGTGCTGCGAGCGGCTCGTCAAGAAGCAGAACGCGCGGATTGTTCGCCAGTGCACGTGCGATAGCAACTCGCTGTTGCTGACCACCCGACAGCGTATCGATACGACGCTCGTTAAAGCCGACCAAATTGACCAGCTTGAGCATACGATCCACCGTTTCGCGGATTTCAGCCTTCTTCTTGCCCTGTACGCGCATACCAAAAGCCACGTTGTCCTGCACGTTCAGATGCGGGAACAACGCATAACGCTGGAAAATGGTATTAACAGGACGTTTGTACGGCGGCAGTTTTGCCATATCCTTGCCGTCAAAAAAGACACTGCCGCTGTCCGGAGTGACGAAGCCGCCGATAATACGCAGCGTGGTCGTCTTGCCGCAACCGGAAGGTCCGAGCAGCGTGACGAATTCTCCGTCCGAGATGTTGAGATCCAATCCGCTCAACACCTGTTCCCCATCAAAGGACACGGTAATGTCTTTCAGTTTGATAATTTCTTTGGTTGTTTGCATAGCAGCATCCCCCTTTGCGGTGTATACACAGGCGTTCCCGTGTACAGTAGTTTCTCCGCGTGTGCCGTAACAGCCACCACGGAGAGAAACCGTGATACTTTGAGCAACGCCCTCCGCAAAGGGTTTTTCACAGTCGTCAAGTCGCGACTGCGGCGTGCCTCATATCACTTTTGGCATAATAGATGCGTGTTCACCACAGGATGGTAAACAACGTATAAACTATATATGTTTTAAGGTAAAAAGTCAAGGTATTTTCCGAAAAATCAGAAAATACCTTGATTTTGGTCGTTATTCATAGGAAAAACGCGTGAATATCGCGGATATCCTTTGTTTTTCGCTACTTCTTGTTACTTGCCTTTGATGCTCTTCCAGTAGTCCGCAAACGCCTTTTCAGACTTGTTGTCGCCCGGTATGTAGTATGTCTTATCCTTGACGTCATCCGGCAAATATTGCTGTGCTACCCAGTGGTTCGGATAGTCGTGCGGGTACTTGTAGAACTGTCCCTTCACCGCGGCATCGGCGCCATCGTAATGCTTGTTCTGCAGCTGACGAGGCGGCGGTGCGGTGTGCCCCGCTTCCACGTCCGCCATAGCGGCGTTGATGGCATCGTGTCCCGAATTGGATTTAGGAGCGGTGGCAACCAGAATAACTGCATCGGCAAGCGGCAGTCTCGCTTCGGGCAAACCAACCTGCAACGCCGTATCCACAGCGGCTTTGACAATCGGCAAAATCATCGGATAAGCCAATCCGACGTCTTCGGCGGCACACACAAGCAACCGACGGCAAACCGACGGCAAATCACCGGCAGAAAGCAGACGCGCGAGATAGTACACCGCCGCATCGGGGTCGGAGCCTCGCAACGATTTTTGGAACGCGGAAAGCATATCGTAATGCTCGTCGCCGTCGCGGTCATACCGCATAGCGCTCTTTTGCGACAGTTCGGCGGCCGTTTCCCGAAGAACGTGGATGTTCCCTTCTTCGTTCGGTTCGCTAGCCAATACACACAATTCCACGGCGTTAAGCGACTTTCTGACATCACCGCCGCAGCACGTGGCAATGCACGCCGCGACACCATCCTCAATGGTGATTTCAACGCCGCGTTCTTCCGCCAAGAAATCGAAAGCACGAAGCACCGCCTGTTCTACTTCCTCGGGCTGAACCGTTTTGAATTCGAACACAGTGGAACGGCTGAGAATGGCGTTGTACACGTAAAAATACGGGTTTTCCGTTGTGGAGGCAATGAGAGTAATCTTGCCGTTTTCAATGTACTCCAGCAACGTTTGCTGCTGCTTTTTGTTGAAATATTGGATTTCATCCAAATACAGCAAGATACCACCGGCACCTGCCAGAGTATCCACCTCTTCCACCACTGCGCGAATATCTGCCGTGGAAGCAGTTGTACCATTCAGCCGATGCAGACGCATGGAGGTGCGCGCCGCAATGATGCTTGCCAGGGTGGTCTTTCCCACACCGGGCGGGCCATAAAAAATCAGATTGGGAATGGTTCCCGACTCGATGATGGTGCGCAGAGCCTTGCCGGGTGCCAGCAAATGCCGCTGTCCGACGATATCATCCAGGTTTTGAGGACGCATCCGATCTGCCAAAGGAGCCACTCTGCTCACCGCCTTTCATAAGATGTTCTCATCATACACTTTTTTCACGGAATATGCAAGCGATTGTGGAAATTTTCCGCATTGACATTACAAGCTTTCGCGTGATACACTGAACGCAAAGGATGTGACACCGTATGACAAAAAAAGAGCGCGCTCTCATTGCTGTGGAGCGCTTGAAAGAACGGTATCCGATTGCCAAATGTTCCTTGGAAGCTGACGATGCGTTCCAGTTGCTGGTTGCCACGCGTCTTTCGGCGCAGTGTACCGATGCCAGGGTTAACCTTGTAACCCCTGAGCTTTTTAGGAATTATCCCACAGCCGAAAAGATGAGCGAAGCGCCTATTGAAAAAATAGAGGGTCTTATTAAAACCTGCGGTCTTTACAAAACAAAGGCCAAGGATTTAAAGGAAATTGCCACAAGAATTGTTTCGGTTTACGAAGGAAAAGTGCCAAAAGAAATGGATGACCTTTTAACCCTTTCGGGTGTTGGCAGAAAAACCGCAAACCTAGTCCGCGGCGATATTTTCGGCTTGCCTGCCATTGTGTGCGATACCCATTTTATCCGTTTATGCAACAGATTAGGCTTTGTTTCGGCAAAGG
>JAZODA010000069.1:0-4211 GCA_045596745.1 Acutalibacteraceae bacterium | reverse complement strand
CTGTCGTGTAGGGCGGGGGACTTGCTCCCGCCGCACCTGGCGGTGGGCACACAAGCCTCCCTCATTGAGGGAGGTGTCGGCTTTAGCCGACGGAGGGAGTTCAAGAAACCTCCACCACCCGCAGGGTCTCCTTGCTCCTCTGTAGGGGCGACCATAGGTCGTCCGCAAGCCTTCCCCCTGGGGGGAAGGTGGCACGGCGTAGCCGTGACGGATGAGGGGTCTTGCCCACTTCGTCAAAAGAGCCGACACCTCATCACCGCCTGCGGCGGAGCTTCTCCTCGAGGAGAAGCCTTTAAGCCTTCCCCTTGAGGGGAAGGTGGATTTCGCCGCAGGCGAAAGACGGATGAGGTGTCCAACGCCCACCGCAGGTGCCGCCAGGTGTGCCCACCGCCAGGTGCTTTTCTCTCCACTTCAAAAAACTTCCCCAACCCCCCTTGTCCGCCACCGCTCGGCGTGGTATACTGAAATAAAGTATGCAAAGGGGTGTTGCGGTATGTTTTCCCGCATCAACAGTCTGGGGCTTCGCGGTATCGAGGGGTATCCCGTCGCCGTGGAAGCGGACATTTCACAGGGCCTGCCCGGCTTTGATATTGTGGGTATGGCAGGCACAGCCGTACGGGAATCGCGTGACCGCGTGCGCGCCGCGCTGAAGAACTGCGGCTTCGCGTTTCCTGTCAGCCGCATCACCTGCAACCTCGCCCCTGCGGATGTCAAAAAAGAAGGCTCGGTCTATGACCTACCGCTGTTTTTATCACTGCTGTGCGCCGTCGGGCAACTGGACAGTGCCGCCGTGGAGAGTGCCGCCTTTATCGGCGAGCTGTCACTCACAGGCGATTTGCGTCCCGTACCGGGTGTGTTGCCGATGGTGGTCGCCGCTCGTGCCGCAGGCTGGAACACGGTGTATCTGCCGTCGGACAACGCCGCCGAGGGCGCGGTGGTGGACGGCATTTCGGTGTATGCCATCCGCCATGTAGGCGAGCTTGTCGCGCATTTAAGGGGCGAAGCGACGCTCTCCCCCCTCCCCACCAAGCCGTTTGTACCGGGTGTTGCGGAACACGTTCCCGACTTTGCCGATGTGATGGGTCAGTACACGCCGCGCCGCGCGATGGAAATCGCCGCCGCAGGCGGTCATAACATTTTGTTGATTGGTCCTCCGGGTTCGGGCAAGAGTATGCTTGCGAAGCGTCTGCCCTCCATCCTGCCGGATTTAACGCGCGAAGAGGCACTGGAAGCCTCCGCGATTCACTCCATCGCCGGCACACTGCCGGGCGGTGTCGGACTGCTCAGCGCGCGTCCGTTCCGCTCGCCGCACCATTCGGTGTCGCACCACGGACTCACAGGCGGCGGTGCGCCGCCGCGTCCGGGCGAAGTGTCGCTGGCGCATAACGGTGTCCTGTTTTTGGACGAGCTGCCCGAATTTTCCCGCACCGCGATGGAAGCGCTGCGCCAACCGCTGGAGGACGGCGAAATTACCATCTCCCGCGTCAGCGCGAGCCTGACGTACCCCTGCTCCTTTATGTTGGTGGCGGCGATGAACCCTTGCCCCTGCGGCTATCTGGGTCACCCCACGCGCGCGTGCACCTGCTCCCCCACCCAAAGCAGTCGTTACCTCTCGCGCATTTCGGGGCCGCTGCTCGACCGCTTCGATTTGCACATCGAAGTGCCTGCCGTGCCGTATGAAAACTTAAGCGCGAAGGAGCCTGCGGAAAGCTCCGCGGCGATTCGCGAACGCGTGGTGCGCGCCCGCAAACGGCAGGAAGCGCGCCGCGAGGTCACAGGCGTGCTGACCAACGCCGCCCTGCCGCCGAAGGATTTGCGCACCTATTGCGAGCTGACCCCTGCCGCGGAGGCGCTGCTCAAATCGGCGTTCGAGCGGTTGGATCTCTCCGCTCGTGCGTATGACCGCATCCTCAAAGTCGCGCGCACCATCGCCGACCTGGACAGCAGCGATGTCATCGACACCGCCCACCTCGGCGAAGCCATCCAGTACCGCTCCCTCGACCGCAAATACTGGTCGCGATAATGACAAATACGAAAAGAGCCGCTCTCACTTGAGAGCGGCTCTTTCATTTCAATCGCTTATTCCACCGAACCGGGCGTGTGCCGCAGCTCACCCATCTTCGCGCGGAAGAGGATGGTGGCAATCGGCGTCAGCACGAGCAGAATCAGAATCAGGATGAGCGTGATGGAGACGTTGACAGTCTCACCGCCCAGCATACCGATCAGCAACACTGCCAGCAGAACGATGAACGTCACAGCCGTACCGATACCGCCGACCTTGAATTTCGCAAACGGCGTACCGGGCTGCGTTGCGAGCCACAGGTTGTGACCCAGCTTGCGGAACACGCCTGCCAGCAGGATGTACGGAATGGCGAACAGCAGCACCACAAGCACCATCACCACAACCAGAACGCCAAACGCCTCTTCGGCCTGCGAGTAACTGATGCGTCCTGCCAGACCCATATACGAAATGAGGTAGCCGAGGAGCACACGGTACATATACACAACCAAGCCACCGAACGCCACCGCGGTCAGTGCCGTCAGGTAGGAACCGATTTGCGCCAGCGTGCAACCGGCGCGTGCTCTGTTGACCCGATTCTTTTCGCCGCCGCTTCCAATCATCGCCAGACCGATGGTGGTCATCACCATAGCCGCAGACAGCAGCAGCGTAACGATGGCCGCACCGATGTACAGCATCTGCAAACCATCGGATGCTTTGAATAACGCATTCGAGCTGAGGTTGCTCGAGGTAAAGAACAAATCCGTAAGAAGACTACCGACCGTAAAGCCCGTCAACGCCGCCTGCAAAGCCGTGATAACGATCAGCAAGGGGTGACGGCACAGCTTCAGCATCGAATCCAGCACCGACGGCTTCGGTGCCTCTGCGGGAGCAACAGGTGCCGCGCCCTGCGGAGCTGCATACTGGGGTGCCTGAATCGGCTGAGCGACAGGCTCGGCCACCGCCACGGGAGCAGCAGGCTCGGCCACCGCCACGGGAACAGCAGGCTCGGCGACAGGTTCAGCCACCGCCACGGGAGCGACAGGCTCAGCCACCACCACGGGAGCGGCAGGCTCGGCGACAGGCTCGGTCACCGCAGGAGCTGCCGTGCGAACCGGCGTGCCGCACTGCGAACAGAACTTGTTACCGTCTTCGATTTTTGCGCCACAGGAATAACAAAACATACTACCCTCTCCTTTTATCTACTGCCGTACTTACGGCTGAGATTCTTCGTTGGATGCCTTTTTCTTCTTCGCCGCCATCACAGCCACCGTCACACCGCCGCCGATGAGCGCCACGATAAGCACACACATCAGCCCGATCAGCCAACCCGGCAAACCGTCCTCCTGTGCAGGCTCCTCCTTGGCAGGCTTCGTCGCCGCCGTCGTACCCGCCGCCGTGGTGGTCGTCACAACCGGCTCGGTCGTCGTCACCGTGGTATCGGGGCCCGTCAGACTCGGCTCGGTCGTGGTCACCGTGGTATCGGGGCCCGTCAGACTCGGCTCGGTCGTGGTGGTGGTCGTCACCCCGCCACCTGTCGTGGTGGTCGGCTTGGGACGCGTGGTCGTCACCTTGCCGCCCGCAATCGTCGTGGTGGTCGCAGGGGCTTTGGTGGTGTGGGCGGAGGGGTTCTTCTTAACCTCTTTTGCTTGGTTGAGCAGCACCAGATACACCGGCTGACCCATATCCATCATAAACTTCGCCATCGCGTTCTTCTGCGACATATCCATACGGTGATAATCCTGCTCACCTGCGAGGATTTTCTCGTAGTTGTAGGCGTTGGCTTCCATAAACGGTTCCAGCTCCGCGTCAGCGACATAGGTCATCCAGAACTCGCTCATATCCATCTTTTCCACGGTAGGCACAGGCGGCACATAGCTGTCGTTGCCGTCCCACACGCGCACATAATCCAGCTCCATCGGGTTGTCCATCGAGCCGCCGATGACAATCGGCACCTGCTGGTCGTCCATATGCGCGAACACGCCAACCTGGAGCTCGCCCTTGACGGTGGTGTGCATGGGGTTCGAGTGCTCGCCCTCCTTGTAGGTCGTACGCATCACCTCCACGCCGTCGTAGTAGGTGATGAACACGCCCTTCTGCCACAGCCAACCCATAATGTGCCACTCGCCGTCATTGAGACCCGAATGGTCGGTGTTGGAGTTTTTGTTGTGCTGGTACACCGTACCGCCGCTCGACTCCTGCTCGTGCAGGC
>JAZODA010000068.1:0-29643 GCA_045596745.1 Acutalibacteraceae bacterium | reverse complement strand
GGCTTGCCCTTCAGCAGACGATCGTAGGCAATCAGACCGTATGTCGCCTGGTCGGTAGCCATCGCGTTGGCACCCGCGCCTCTGCCGTGTTCAAACTTGGCCTCGTCTTCCAGATAGTAGGTCAGCAAATTGTCAACGGCGGAACAGCCGTTTTTGATAAAACGAGCATCGGTGTCGGGATTGATACCCCACGTGGTACAGGCAACAATCGCCCACACACAGCTTTCGCTCGTCTCACCCTTGCCGTAGGGAAAACCGCCGTTATCTAACTGACTTTCGGACAACCAGGCAAAGGCTTCCTCGCAAGCCTCCGCAACAGCAGGTTGATTGCGATAAGGATACAACGCGGTCAGTGTCATACCGGTAATATCCACGTTGGAAGGCTGCGCCTTGGCAGTAACCAAAGACCAGCCACCGTCATTGTGCTGAGCGGCAACAATGGCATCCACGCACTGCTGACGGATGGTGGGATCCGATGTTTCGTAACCACCGCAATCCAAAGCAATCAATGTCCAGATAGTACCGTTCATCCCCTGCTTTCTAATCCAGTTGATGCCGTTGGCACTGTAGGCCTCCACCAAGTCCCAATTGCCCACCGAAGTGGCATCCTTACCAATAGAGGAGAGCGCCATAATCAAGCGGGAATTATCGGTGGACTTGCTCTTATCCAATGCACCGCTCATATTAAGCGAGGCAGCTGTTTTATTCACGTATTCCACAATACGATTATAGTAGTCGGCGTAATAGCGGCTGTCGTTAGCATAGTATCCGCCACGGGCAAGACCGAACACCGTCCACTCACCAAAGTTCGTGCCGAATGCAGGCTCGGTAACCGTGGCGGCCTGCATGGCCAACGTAGCGTTCAAAACGGCAGAAACATCCTGCGGCTGACGGGGGGCTTCGGGAGCTGCCTCGCCTGTCACCACAACCTTTGCAAAGGAGGGCGCGGAAACAATACAAGGCTCCCCGGTTTCCATATAGTGTTCGCAACTGCCGTGAGTACCATCATCGGAACCGACACCGCCGTCACACCAAATGTAATACGTACCGGCTTTGGGAAAGGTGATTTCGGCATTGCCGCTGCCGTCGGTGGTCACAGTGCCTTCGGCCTCACCGAAAACGGTGCCGTAGTGGACTTCGTAATCTTCCGCATCCTTCACCCAGGAAATGCCGAACATCAAATCACAGAAAGAATGCTTGAGCTTCACAGGCAATGCCTCGCCGACAGTGGCAGCATAGTCGTGGGTGTAGTTGTTGTCTTCGTCGGCAAACAAATGAAAACCACCCTGCTGGTCCCAAAGAAACTGATAGCACTCAAAGCTCGCCACATCCAAAAAGTCACCGGCTTTCAGCACAATTCGATCGGAGGTGGCGCCAACGGTCATAAAGTCGCTGGCTTGGGATTCATCCACAGGAAAATCACCGTTCTGGAAATACACCAGATTTTCGGTGAAACCAAAAATGCCGCCGCGGAAATACGAACTGCCGGGCAAAGCATCAAAGGTAACCTCGCTCCAATCACCGCCGTACAACTCTTCGTGGGCGTAAATCATCAACTGCAACGCCGTGGTTTCGTAGTCGCCGTCGCCGTCGGCATCGTAAAGCATATTGTCCAGACCGTACTCGGCAAGGTCAACCGCTTCGATATCCGAAAGAGCAACGGGAACATACGCAATGGGGTTGCCGTTCTTGTCGTTGATATACTCGCTGTCAAAACTGATGGAAAGGTATACCACCTCATCCGAGGCGTTTACGGCAAAGATGGTCGTCGGGAACAACCCCAACACCAACATCCATGCAAGGAAGACACTCAAAAGTTTCTTTGTGGTTTTCATTTCAGATTCGTCCTTTCTGAATCATTTGTTTTCCTTGGGCTGTTTCAGTCCTGCGGCTTCCAACGCGCGGGGCCACGGTCCAAGATACGCTTTGATTTGGGCGCAAGCAGCAACATCGAAGTCCTTCTTCGTGGGAAGCCTGCCGAGTTCCGCGTACTTTTGGCGCAAAAGGTCCTCCGCCCAGGCCTTCTTCTCTTCGGGTGTCACTTGCATCCCTCCTTTGTAATTTCGTGGTTTTCCCGCAAATCAAAAAAGTGTAACCTGCCTGTCCTCAAGTACGGACAAACAAGTTTACACTCTCCTGTCAAAGCGTGATAAACCCGGACAACAGGCTAGGCTCTCTGACTTATGGCAAAATGCCAAACACAGCAATGGACGGTTGTTCCGGTCTCTCACCGGATCACCTTGACCTGTCGTATCAACAATATTCGATTGGCGTATAAAAACAAAAACTGCAGCCGCTCTGTAAAGAGCCGCTGCAGCCGTTTTTCTACAACAAAAAACCACAGAATCCGTACTTGCAGACCCTTGTGTCCCCTCGTTTAAGCAGTTCTCCTGACTCGCGCATCACAAGCCCCCGCACAGCCTTCTCAGGTCTTCCCCAATGACTGACTTTCGTCAACGGCGGGCGCCTCCACGCATACAGTGGCGGTACCGTCCGGGTTTTGCACCCGGTTTTCTATTCTCTTGTGGTGCTATTACCACATCCACAAGCACTTAAACGGAATATTCACTTACAAGGACAGTATACCTAAGCCGTTTGAAAATGTCAATCAGAAAATGCAATACCGTTCGATATAAATATCGTTCATTCGTTGCGCCTTGCGGTACTTGTTGAAAAAGCAAACATAATGTAGTATAGTAAATACAGAATCGGAAATTTCAGGTGGAAAGAAGGTGGCGTAATGCTTAAAATCGCAATATGTGATGACGAACAGGCGTTCCGAGATGAAGCGGAGCGTATGCTCGGTCGATATATGCAAGAAAAAAACCTCTCTTTTGAAGCCGACAGCTTCGGTACCGCGTCTGCCCTTTTGGACACACTGGACTCAGGCATCATATATGACATCTATCTTCTGGACATCTATATGCCCGGCGTTACAGGAATGAGCGTCGCCACCGAGCTTCGCAGTCGCGGCGTGAAAAGCCCCATCATCTTCTTAACCTCCTCTACCGATCACGCGCTGGAGGCGTTCGGTGTGGATGCGACGCATTATCTGCTCAAGCCCTATACGCAGGAACATTTCTGCGCGGGTATGGACAAGGCGGTGCAAAGCATCACCTCCCATAAAGACGACAGCATCGTCTTGAAGGTGGACAACGAATATCGAAGCATTTCCCTCTCGAGCATCCTTTACTGCGAAGCGGCGGACAAATATCAGCGCTTCCATCTCGACAACGAGGAAAAACTGCTGGTTCGCATCAGCGGCGCGGAGCTGTACAAGCACTTGTCGCAGTTCGAGTCGTTTTATCACTGCGGCAGAGCGCACATCATCAACCTTGACCACGTCAGCCGCATCACCGCAAGCGGTGCTGTCTTTAAAAACGGCGTGCTGCTGACCCTCCCCCACACGGTGCTTTCCGGCCTGCGCTCGGCGTTCTTTGACTATTTCAATTAGGAGGCGGGATGAATGCAACATATTCTTTTTTTGACGCTTACCGTGCTGTCCCATATCGGAGCCTCTTTGTTTTTTGCCAAGCCCCGTTTTAATAAGATTATCACAGTGGCAATTTGGCTTGTTTACGGCGTTGTCTTTTTGTTGTTGCCGCCGGATGTGGCGTATATGAGCTACTTTATTTCCTTTGCGCTGCATTTAGTGCTATTCTTCATCACTACCACAGGCCGCACGGTAGAAAAAGGCTTTCTGTTTTTCAGCTACGCCACAACATACACCTGTTTCAGCACGCTGTTCAATATGTTGGATAACACCGTAGACAGTATGGTATCAAAGCTCGTAATCGCCGTTATTCTTATGGCAATTATGCAACATATTTTGTATCGGTTGTTGTTGCCGTCTTTCAAAAAGGTGGCAATGTATATTCGGGAAGGTTGGGGCAAGTTCTATGGCGTGGTGCTCAGCTTTTGGGCGCTGATCGTTGGGCAGTCCTTGTTTACTATGATGCAGCCAATGAGTCGTGAAGAAAGTATTGTATTCTTGCTTACGACGCTTGCTTTCTGCATTACCTATATTGCTATCTTCAACAGCATGAAGAACATCGTGGAGTTGTCCCGCGAAAAGCAAAAATCCCTGCATACCGAGCTGCTGCAGGCACAAGTTGACGCACAAGCAAAAGAGGCTGAGCTCGTCCGTCAGAACCGCCACGATATGCGCTTCCACTATCAGGCGCTGATGACCTTGGCCAAGACGGGCGAAACCGACAAAATCGTGGAGTACCTCACCATCCAGAGCGAAAGTCTGGAAACGACCACAACCGGACGGTTTTGTGAAAACGAAACCATCAACAACATCTTGAAAGTGTTTTACCAGAAAGCAACCGCGCAGAACATTTCCATGGACATCTGTGCGGCGGCAAAGCCCAACCTCAGTGTCCCCTCTCCGGCGATTGTGACCGTGGTTGCCAACATTTTGGAAAACGCGCTGCACGGTGCGCTGGAAGCACACGCCGAAGAGCCGCGGATTGCCGTTTCCATCAAGCACAAATCGGGTCGCTTGGTTGTTTCCTGCGAAAACACCTGCAGCAACGCCTTACACTTCGATGAGATGCCCGATCATATGCAGGGCATCGGTGTCCACAGCGTGATTTCCACCGCCGAAAAGTTCGGCGGTACGTGCCGTTTTTCCGCCGCCGACGGTGTGTTCCGTTGCACCGTTGTTATGGACGAATAAGAGTAAAAAAGCGCAAACGCTCCTGTCAATCGACAGGGGCGTTTGTTGTTTTTTGAAGCGACTCCGACTTCGCGACAAAAAAGCGGCACTTCGCGACATTCTCCCCGAAGCTTCGCGTTTTTGTGATACGATTATCCTGTAAAATTACTTCCTTGGAGGGACTGCTATGAGTAAAAACGATTCGCCGATTGTTATCAAGCGGGAGACAATGAATGTGATTCTGATTGTCCTGCTTCTGGTAATTGTGGGACTCGTCGTGCTACTGCTCGGTAAGGACAGCTGGTTCGGCGAGAAAACGCCCGAAGCCCCGACCTCCTCTCCGACCGGAGGCACTCTTGATGTGGATGACGGCGCAGTGGATTGGAACGGACAGCAGCTTCCCGATACCACCCCGTCCGCACCGTCGGCAGGTATCAAAATTCCGGGATATCCGTCCATCACCTTGCCGAAGAATCAGGAAACGGTGAACGTGGCGCTGATAAACCCCGAGGGCAACCCCTGCTACTTCACCTTTGAGCTGGTGCTGAAGGACACGGGAGAAAGTCTTTACAAATCCAAGCTCGTTCCTCCCGGCAAAGCAATCACCCAAATCACGATGTCGAAGGCACTCTCCGCCGGCGAGTATGATGCCACCATCAAGATTACCACCACATCGCTTGAGGATGGCTCGGCGATGAACGGTGCCAATGTGGAAACGGTTTTGATTGTGAAATAAGGTGAAACGATGAACAGCAAATTGAGTAAAAGTGGACAGGAAATCGCACGCGGCGATACGTGTCCCTGCTTTTCGGGAAGGACGAGTCTTTTGGCCATCGAGCCGATCTGTTGGTTCTGCAAGCACGCAGGGTTCGATTTGAAAGACGATAAGCTTCCCGAACGGGGTATTTGCTTATACCCCAAAGAACAAAACGGAAAGGAGGAAATGCCTTGAAAAAAAGAATAATAAGTTTGTTGCTGGTATTCGTGTTGATCTGTTTGATGTTGCCCACCACGGCCTTTGCGGCGGCTTCCCATGCCCACTGCATCTGCGGTAAAACGCATAAGAATGTGGGCGACCACGATGCTGAGGTTTCCACCACATTCACCGCCGTCACAGATCAGAATGGGCTGCAGAACGCAGCCACCAACGGCGGCAGTGTGTATCTGGCAAATGACATTACCATTAACGCGGCCATCACCGTGACGGGTGACCTTACCCTTTGCCTGAACGGATACACACTGAAAAACACAGCGTCTAACACGAGAGTAATCCATATCGACGGCGGCACCCTGAACCTTACCGACTGTGGCAGTACCGGTACCATCACCGGCGGCAGTATTACCGGTAACGGCGGTGGCGTGTACAACCAAGGCACCTTCGCCATGTACGGCGGCAAGATTTCGGGCAACACTGCAAATATAGGCGGTGGCGTGTATGTACTTGGCGATGGCTTTATCATGTACGGCGGTGAGATTTCGAATAACACTGCAAAGTATAATGGTGGCGGTGTTTATAACGCAAGACTAAACACCATCATAGCAGGTGGCAGCATTAAAAATAACACCGCAAACGATAGCCCCAGCGGCGGTATCTATATGAATCAATCCATAACGCTTTCCGGAAATCCTGTTATCTCCGGGAATAAATACGGCAGCAACGATGGATATTTCGATATCTATAAGAATTACACGGCAATTCTGGTTACAGAAGATTTTGCACCTACCGGTTCTCCCATTACAGTATTTGTAGATCCATCTTATAATGATCGTGTGTTCCTGGAAGCGGCAGACAGCGGCGTAGACATCGAGAAGTGTATCGGCTATTTCGATTATGTTTCGGAATTCCCCCTCTACAAGAAAGATGGCAAATATTATGCCGGCTTCGCTATTGTTGAGGAGCCGACCGGCGAAAACAACTACACCGTCAAAGTGAACTCGGATAAAGGCTTAAGCTACCAGTGGTATAAAAAAGAATTGGGCAGCATGGTGCTTACCGACAGAGATATGTTCCTTATGGATGGAGAGTACGACACGATTAGTCAGTCATTCACTATGCCCTACGGGGAATTGGCAGTGTACATTTTACTTGATGCGGGCGATCAGTTGATTGTTTCGTCCCAGTCCGAAATTGATGCACGGTTGATGGGTGCGGACGGAAAGAGAGATGGAAATACATACACCTTTACCGTGCCGATTACCGATTATTATATGTTAAGGGTTGTAAGTGATTCGGTCGCGTCGGTAAAATTGGCAAAAAACGGCTTCAATTTCGTAGAGGTTGAAGGTCAGACTGCATTGACACTTGACACAAGCAACCTGGAAGATGGCGAATATCAATGCAAATTGGTCTGGGATTGCAAAGCGGATGATCCCTATGATGACATCGAGGCTTGGAGCGAAATTGTGTCCTGCACGATACCGACCTACACCGTCACGTGGAAAAACTACGACGGCTCGGTTTTGGAAACCGATACGGGTGTTACCCACGGCACCACACCAACTTATAACGGCGCAACACCTGGGAAGGCAGAGGACGAAAACTTTACCTATACCTTTGACGGTTGGTCTCCTGCGCCCAAAGCGGTTACCGACGACACCGAATACATCGCACAGTTTACGGCAGTGAGTAAGCGTGTTGACCCCACCTACACCGTCACGATTCCCGCTGCGGTAACCGAGGGCGAAAGCTTTACGGTTTCGGCGACGGGCGTTGTGCTCAACACAGACCAAACACTGACCGTTACCTTGCAAAGTGATTTTACGCTCACAAACGAGCAGGGTGCCGAACTTGGCTTTACAATCAATGACGGTGCCATCGTGAACAACACGCAGCTTATTTCGGTTACGGGCAACGGAGATAAAAACACCCCCCTTGCCAAAGATAGCGAAGCCCTTCGCGTTCAGGCAGCCGAGGAAGCCAAATACTCCGGTACTTACACCGGAACACTTACCTTTACCATCGCGGTGAACACCGCTGAAGATACCGTATAAGGAGGAAGGATTATGAAAAAACTTTTATCAATACTGATCGCCATCGCATTGATGCTGAGCCTGTCGGTCACCGCCTTTGCGGAGGAAACGACCCCAAACATTATCCTTGAACTCTCCGACTCTTGGGGTGATGGCTGGGATACCGTAACCATCAAGGCTTGCCTTGTGAAAAGCGACGGCTCCGAGGAAATTCTTATGGAGGGTATGACCGTTACCGAATCGGAGGCTACCTATGAATTCACCGTGGATAAGTTTGCCGTGGTACGTTTCTACTGGGTAGGAACCGAGGAGTGGTCCGTTGAATGTGGCGTTACAATTAAGCGTGATGGCAATATCCAATATGAGCAACTCAAATACGAAGAAATAACGGACGGCGCATTAATCTGCAGCAGTGAGTATTTTGACCCCCGATCCACCACCGTTACTTATTCCGTAGCACCAGCATACACCGTGACCATTCCTACCGATGTTACCATTGATGGCAATTCCACCACCATTTCCGCAGAGGACGTTGTTGTGGAAAAGGGCAAGTATGTGTCTGTTTCTCTGGCTGCTGACAACGACTTTACCGTTGCCACCGCCGAGGGCGCAGAGCTCAGCTACACCGTAACCGCGAACGGCGAGAATGTTGCCGCAGGAGGCGAGATCTTGTCTGTTAATCCTGCTGACGGCAAGACCGGCACGGCGACGCTCACCTTCGATATTGACGAAACTAAAATTCAGTACGCAGGTACCTACACCGGCTCCGCAACCTTTACCATTTCTGTAAAGGATGTGCCAAAAACAATCATCAACTTTACCTTGGATGCGGGATGGGCTGAAGAGCATATTCCCGGCCTAACCAAAAACCTGCAAGCAGAAGCAGGCATGACTTGGGGCGAATGGATCGAATCGGACTATAATGTAGATGATTATGTTATGACAGAATATTGGGATGGCAGCTATATTATTCACCCTGAAGGAGAAGATTGGGTTGCTGTTCGTGATACCCAAATTGATGGATTCAACGGAATTGTTTCGTCTACTGACAAAATCGTTGCAGACAACACATATACTCTTATTCAAATTTTAGGTTAATTTATAAAGGAGGAACAAACCAATGAAAAAATTATTTGCAGTTATTTTAGCCGTTGCTTTAATGGCAACCATGTCGGTGACCGCTTTTGCGGCTGAAATCGGTCCCGGGGCCAATGCTTCTCAGGGCTCTACCGAGGTTTCCTTTAACGTTGACCCCACCTACACCGTGACCATCCCTGCCACCGTTGAGCTGAACAAGGTGGATACCGAAGGCGTGGTTACCTACGAAAACGACTACACCCTGACCGCCGAAGCCGGTGTCAGACTGAAGAAAAACGAGTATATCGAAGTCACCGTGGCGAGCGATTTCGAAATGATCACCACCGAGGGCGCAACCCTTGACTACACCATCACCACCGGTGGCAATGCGGTCACCGACAATGGTGTTGTTGCCGAATTTGATACCGACAAATCGGCGCAGACCGCAACCATCCATATTGCGGCCGACGACCCCGATTATGCCGGTGAATACAAGGATACCGTTACCTTTACTCTGGAAGTAAAGACCAACTGATTTTGGAGGGAAAAGCTATGAAAAAAGCAATTGCTGTTCTTTTGGTTGTCGCACTGCTCTCGAGCTTGTCCGTTACCGCCTTTGCGGCGAACACCACCGGTGGTGAGGCGGATATCACCACCAGCATCGACCCCACCTACACGGTGACCATCCCTGCCGATGTCAATGTGCAGTTTAACGCCACCGAAACCGACTTCGGCAAAATCGAGGTTGCCGCTTCGCAGATTCATCCCGACAAGTGCATCAAAGTGGCTCTGACGACCGACGGCGAACTGAACAACGCCATCGACGCCACCAAGGTCATCCCCTACGTTATCAAGGACGGCGAAGGCGCTGCCTTTACCTCCGCTACGTATCTGACCGAGGGCGATAAGACGGAGCTGTCCATCCACATTACCGCCGACGATTGGAACGCCGCCTATGCGGGCGACTATTCCGATACCGTTACCTTCACCGTTTCCTACGAAAACAAATAAGGAGGCGGCATTATGAAGAAGATAACAGCGCTGCTGTTATGTTTCTTACTGCTGTGTGCGTTGAGCACGAGCGCCTTTGCCGCAGAGCCGGAGTCCGAAACAACCGACACGACCATTTCCGTCACCGTCCCCAACACTCACAAAATCACCGTTACCGCAGAAGATGCGCGGGTGTTTTACGAGGGCTTTAGCGGCGAGGAATTCACGGTTTCGCGACTCAGCGAGCCGCGTCTGCTGGTTCGTGCCGAAAGCGGCAAGGTGATTGACTCCGTCGTGCTGAATGGTGTGGACGCGACAGAACTGCTTCACGGCGGCTATCTGGAACTCGATCCCATCTACGAGGACAAACAGCTTGTTGTCACCACGAAGGACAAACCGACGGCGCCCGAAGAGACCTACACCATAAGCGGCAAGGTTACTTTGAACGGTCAGCCGTTGGCGGATGTGGAACTGGAGCTGCGTTCCCCCTTGCAGACCGTCACAACCGATGAAGACGGCACGTTCGCCTTTACCGACGTAAAGCCGGGCGAGCACTCGCTGACTGCGCTGCAAGACGACAGGGTCATCGGCTATCTGTCCTTTGATATGAAACCCGACAGCGAAGCGGATGTCGTGATGCTCAGCGACGGTACCTACACCGTATCGGTTGACCAAAACAGCGCAGGCGTGGAATTGCACCTGGTACTGAACGAAGAAAAAGGCGCTCTTTCCCCTGCCGATGTGAAAACCGTGCTAAGGCCTGAACCCGACGTGCCGCCCATGGGCGAGGATACCACTCTCTCGCCGTGGTGGCTGCTCCTCGTTCTCAGTGCCGCCTGCATAGCAGTGTTAGAAACCTATCGCAGAAAGAAAGCCAACTAATGAGAGCGCCCGTGTTCTCCGACGAGAATACGGGCGTTTTTGTTGTCACAAACGACATTCTACTATCTTTTCCTTGCAATCTCTTTATAACTTTGCTACAATAAAGTATATTTGAAAACGGAGGGATCGTTTATGGATTCTCAAACCCTGCAGATCCTGATTGCTATGGTCATCTATATGGCAATCGTGATCGTCATCGGTGCGCTGTATGCCAAGCGCGCCAACAAAAACTCCGAAGAGTACTTCCTCGGCGGCCGTTCGCTCGGCCCGTGGGTCACGGCGATGAGCGCCGAAGCCTCGGATATGAGCGGCTGGTTGCTGATGGGTCTGCCCGGTGTCGCGTACTGGTACGGTCTGGCGGATGCCGCCTGGACGGCTATCGGTCTGGCAATCGGTACGTACCTGAACTGGCTGATTGTTTCCAAGCGTCTGCGTCGGTACAGTGTTCGTGCGAACAACGCCATCACGCTGCCGGAATTCTTCTCCAACCGCTTCCGCGAAAAGAAGAAGACCATTATGTTCTTTGCCGCTGCGTTCATCCTCGTGTTCTTCACGGTGTATGCCGCCAGCTGCTTTGTGACTTGCGGTAAGCTCTTCTCGACACTGTTCGGTATGGACTATCGCCTGATGATGCTCATCGGTGCGGCGTTCGTTCTGCTGTACACCATTCTGGGTGGCTTCTTGGCAGAAAGTGTTTCCGACTTTATGCAGGCCATTGTGATGATTATCGCTCTGTCGGTCATCGTTATCATCAGCGTTATCAACGCCGGCGGTATCGGTGCGGTCATCGACAACGCGAACAACATTCCCGGCTTCCTTGAGTTCTTCGGTCTCGCCTCCCCCACGACGGTGGAGGTCGGCGGCGTCGCCACGCAGGCTGTTGTAAACGGCAACCCGGTGTTCGGTGCGGCCTCTTCCTACGGCTTCCTGACGGTCTGCTCTACCATGGCGTGGGGTCTCGGCTACTTTGGTATGCCGCAGGTTCTGCTGCGCTTTATGGCTATCCGCAAGGAAAGCGAACTCAAGCGTTCCCGCCGCATCGCGATGGTGTGGGTCGTTATCTCGCTGGCTGTGGCCGTGTTCATCGGTATCGTCGGTCGTCAGCTGTTCCCGACGGCGCACCTGACCAGCGCTTCTGCCGAAAGCATCTTCATCACGCTGGCTACCAGCTCGCTGCCCGCAATCCTCGCCGGTTTTGTTATGGCGGGTATTCTCGCGGCGACCATCAGCTCTTCCGACTCCTATCTGCTCATCGCCGCGTCGGCGTTCTCCAAGAATATCTTCCAGGGTATCTGCAAGAAGAACGCGACCGACAAGCAGGTTATGATGGTTTCCCGTATCACGCTGCTGGCGCTGGCTCTCATCGGTATCGTGATTGCGCTGGATGAAAACAGTGTCATCTTCAGCATCGTGTCCTTTGCGTGGGCAGGCTTCGGCGCCACCTTCGGCCCGCTGATGATCCTCTCGCTGTTCTGGAAGCGCATCAACAAGGCCGGTGCTATCGCCGGTATGGTAAGCGGCGCCGGTATGGTGTTCCTGTGGAAACTGGTCATCAGACAGTTCGGCGGTATCTTCGATATCTACGAATTGCTGCCCGCTTTCATCTTCTCCGCCATCTGCATTGTGGTGGTTTCGCTGCTGACCAAAGCTCCCTCGCAGGAAGTTATGGACGACTTCGAAGCTGTCCGCATCGGTGCTGTGGAAGAATAATCCGCGTACAAAAAGCGCATCGCTCCTTCGTGGGCGATGCGCTTTTTTCTTGTTATTTACAGGCGTATCTGTTATAATGGCAACAGATAACACAACTCAAAGGAGCATATGATATGAGCCTTACCCATCGCCTGTTTGATGACGACAGCTACTGCTTTGAATTTACCGCTACCGTTACCGCCTGTATCGCGACGGAGGATGGCTTTGCCGTCTCGCTGAATCGCACGGCGTTTTGCCCGGAGGGCGGCGGTCAGCGCGGTGACAGCGGCCTCTTAAACGATGTGACCGTGCGGCATACGGTGGAGCAGGATGACATCCTCCATCTGACCGACCGTCCGCTGACGGTTGGCGAGACTGTGACGGGTCGCATTGATAAACAGCGGCGTTGGTATCGGATGCAACACCATTCGGGTGAGCACGTTCTCTCAGGTCTGGTCAGTGCCGCCTATGGTCTGCACAACGTGGGATTCCATCTTGGCGAAGAGATGGTCACCATCGACTACGACGGGGTTCTCTCCCGCGAACAGCTGGATCGGCTGGAGCAGGACGCAAACGCCGTTATCTGCGAAAATCGCTCCATCACCGCCTCCTACCCCTCTCCCGAGGAACTCGCCACCCTGCCCTATCGCAGCAAGAAAGAAATCGAGGGCGCGGTGCGTATCGTCGTCATCGACGGCGTGGACATCTGTGCCTGCTGTGTGCCGCACGTAGCGCGCACCGGTGAAATCGGCGTGCTGAAAATCGTGGATGCCAAGAATTATAAAGGCGGCGTCCGATTGCAGATTGTGTGCGGCGCGGCCGCTATCCGTGACTACCAGCAAAAGCAAGCGCTCACCACCCACATCACCACCGCGCTGTCCACGGTACAGGAAAAGGGCATTGCCGCATTCGACACGTTCGTAGCATCGGTGGACAACACCAAATGGCAGCAGGAACGCCTGCTGCTGACGCTGGCGGAAGAGCTTGCCGCCGCACAACCGAAAACCGACACCCCCGCGGTGCTGACCAGCGCACTGCCGATCGACGCCGCCCGACTGCTGGCACAGCGTGTGGCAGACAACGGCTGCGGCACTTGTGTGGTGTTAAACGGCGAAAACGGCTGTTATCGCTACACGCTCTATAGCAATGGCGATACCTTCGCCGAGCTTGTAAAAGCCGCAAATGCCGCCTTGGAAGGCAAAGGCGGCGGACGTCCGCCCTTCGCTTCGGGAACGTATCTTGCCACCGAAAATGCTATCCGCGAGTGGTTCGCAAAGCAGTAAACAAAACGCCCCCTCATCTGAACAAGTCCGGTGAAAACGGACAACAAACAAAATACCCCTGTTGTAGGATAACAACTACAACAGGGGGCTTTTTGTTTAGTCGGGCAGTTTCTGACCGCAGCCGGCACAGAAGGCCGACCGCTTGGCGTGCTCGTGTCCGCAATACGGACAGAAGTACGATTTTTTAGCAGGAGCTTCCGCAGTCGGTGCTTCCGCCGCAGGCTGCGCCGTCGGTGCAGGCGCAGACGCAGGTGCTGCCACCGCTTTCGGCTTGGCGGGACGCGGCGTCTTAATGCGGGTAATCACGCCGTCTGCTTTAACCTTGGACCACGCCGCAATGCGCTTGCCGAAGATGTTCCACAGCACCAGCAGTACCAGCAGAAAACCTACCACCGCCACGCCGATGATACCAATCAAACGCAGGTCTTGGAACTGCTCGATACGATCCATCATCGCAATGGCATCGGAAATCGACTCGGTCGCTGTTTCGATGAATTCGGGCGAATCCACCGTCGCCTGCAGGGTGGCAATGGTCGCGTTGCAGTACAGCCACCACACCACCGCGCCGCCGAGCAGCAACGCGAAGAAGGCATACCGTACAATCCATTTCAGCACTCTCATTGTTTATCCCCCTTGCGCCAGAAAATCAGGGCATAGCCCACCAGCAACAAGCAAATAACGCCCGCGCCGAGCAAGAACCAGTAGCTACCTTGTGCCGTCAACGACTCAAACAAACCGCCGGGCGCGTCGCTATCGACAGCCACTGCCGCCGCATCGGCATCACCGTAGTACACCTTGGCGGCATAGCGCGCCTCGTTGCCTGCCTTATCGGCAGCAACCACCGCGATGCTGTTCGCACCGCCCGACAGCGAGACCGTATGCGAGAAATGACCGTTCTCCCCTACCTTCACGGCGGCGCCGTTGATGGTCAGCGTGTAGCAACCGGAGGCAGTGCCGCTGATGAGAAGCTTGTCGTCTTCGGTGGAGATGCCGTCGTACGCCTGACTCATCGTCAGCGTCGGGGCAATGCGGTCCACAAACAGCTTGCGCTGCAGCTTCCAGATAACTCCCGCCGCATCCTTGTACGACAGGCTGAACTGGTTCCAGTCATCCACCAAATCAACATTGACCAGACCCGAACCGTCAAACACAACGGCGGACTTGGTGCCGTTGACCTCAATGTCCACGTTCTGCTTGGTAAAGCCTGAGTATTTCACAGGCAGTACCAACGAGTTGAACAGTTCGCCCTCCGGCAACGTAATCGGCAAGTTCTTGGGAACAATGTCGGTACGCTGCGGCGTGCCGTTGACACCTTCAACTTTCGCCGTGACCTCCACGCCGATTGTCACCGCACGCGGGTCATAGGACAATTCCACCGTCTGACCCGACTCCACCTCGTAATCGGTGAAGGTGACCGGTTCGGTCTTATCATCCTCGAACAAGGCGATCAGCACGGTGTCGCAACCCCAGGGCAAATCGCCGAAACGAACATGCACCAGATACTCGTCCGGAATCATAATCACTTCGTACGGCACGACCTTGCTGTCGGCGTTCGGGTTGGTGTATGCGAACGGATCGGAAAACACCATATCGAACACGTCGGTTCCGCCGTCATCATACCACACGTACAACTTAAGCATATACGCCGAATAAGAGGACAGACTCGACAGCGGCACCGACGTGGTCTCTTCCCTGCCGGTAACGTGTGTGCCGCTACGGAGTTCCTTTTCAGAGCCACTGCGCTCTACCACCGCGCTGATGCGATAGTTAAACGTAACGCCCTCTTTGCCGTTGACCAAGAACGACACATCCATCCAGTCGCCATCCGGAGCAGACACCGTGAATTTTTCCACGTAGATGCCGCCCGTGTAGTCATGGACAGAGACTTCCAACTTTTGATTCGCGCCCTTGTCGTACTCGACGCGCCACTGACCCGCCTGTGCATCGTGCACAATGTAGAACAGTGCGTTACCGTTGATAAGCGTCTCGGTATCGCTGCGCTCCGTCGTGGGGTCATATACCGTGCCGTTCGGCGCGATAAAGGTGATAACGGGCTGTGCAACATCCCATTCCACCCAGAACACAATATCCTTTTGTTCTTCCAGATACACCGAATCCGCCTGCACAAGCTCTGCACTGACCGTAAGCATCGGCAATGCGGTGAATACAAGCAACAGCGCCAGACAAGCCGCTTTTATCAGTTGTTTTTTCATGCTGCATCGCCTCCTTATCAGTACGTATCAATGCACAAGCCGCGTGCTTTGGTAATATGCAAATGGAAACCGGTATACCCGCCGCGCGGGCCTTGTCCGCGAACAATCACCGAGAACTGGAAGTTATCGGTGGAGTTCTTGTAGCAACCAATCAGCGCATCGCCCGAAACATCAAAGCCGGTCTTGAAAATCCAATACTTCACGTCGAAGTCTGCCGAACCGTTAAACCAAAGGCCGGTATAGGGGTAACCCAGCGTCAGTTCGGTGGTACCGGTCAACTTCATTGTCAGGTTATCGGTGTCCCAATCTATGAGATTACGTGTAACCGCAATCTGCAGGCCGTACTGCGTTTCATTGTAATAACCGATGAGCGCATTCGTGTAGTCGAACTTGCCGAGCTTGACACTGCACTTGCCAACGTCAATGATGTTACAGAACACAATGTCCGCATCGAACGACAAGCGGAACTCAGCAAGTTCCAGCGACAAATTACAGTTGTCAAGTTTTGCCAGCGCCACCGATTCCTCATCGTCAATCAGCTTGGCAATATCGGGAGCATACGTGTTAAGGCTGGCGACGTCCACGCTGAACAGAAAGCTGATTTTCCGCGTGAGCAGCCATTCCAGCATTCCGTCATCCGGCGCTTTCGTGCTAAGATTCTCGAGCGCAAAGCCGAAATTCGACATCGAAATCGGAATGGGCGTCGTGATAATCGGCAAATTCGAGCCGAGTGCCTGCAACTTGATAGAATCCAGCTTGAAGTTCTTGACACCGACACCGAGGGTCAATCCACCCGAACTTTTACCGAGTGCTTTGAACTTAACGGTGCCTTCCAAATTCAACGTGTTTTCCAAGGTGTCAATCTTCACTTCCGCACCCTCAATGGTCAACGGGAGCGAAATAAAGGTGAACCCGGGCGCGTTATCGTTGCTCGAGTACTTCGCAGAACCGACAAAACCGACCTGCGTGGCGGTAAGCATAATATCCGCCGTGACCTCCACTTCGAAATCGGTCATCTTCAGACCGCGAAGCAGCTGATCCTTCAGCGAGAAGCCGTAATCGAAATCCAGCGCCGTAATGCGAATCATATCGGGATACAGCGTGACCTCACCGGTCTCTACCTCGAACAAATCCATATCCAGCGCGATGTGCGCCGATACCGGGTACGTCGGGAAATCTTCGTATTCACCGGGAGTGTACAGATCCGAACAAACCGAAAATTTACCGAGCGGCAACAGCGGGATAGGCATTCCTTCCTCTGCCAGCTTTTTGGCAAGGCCCATCGAAGCTGCCGTCGAATACTCAATATAGCTGCCGCTGTTGTCCGTAATCCAGGCGCGGCCGGAACCCTCATATCCGGGGTCAATTGTAACATCGCCCTTGAAGTGCAGCCAACCGTTGAGCGTAACGTTGCCGGAAAGCACCGTTTCTCCTCTTTCGTTCACATACGAACTCAGCGCGGTGAAATTGTACGAACCAAAGGGGAATTGTTTCTTTGTGGTCTGAATCGCCACACTGAATTCGTCCTCAAGCACAAAGTTTTCGCCGCGCACCGCCACATCCAGGTCATACGAACCGGTTCCGATGATGGACGGAATCACCACTTCATAGGTGTTGGCATCGATAAACTTCGTCGTCAACGGGTAGTTAACGTTACCGAGCAAGCGCACCGTGATGGGGTCGCCCTCATCAAAGCCGCTGCCGCGCAGGAGGATTGTCTGATCCTCGGACGACTTGTACATAAACTTCGCCGACAAGCCGTGAACCGTCAGTTCTGCATCCTGCGGCACGTACGCATCGTACGACTCCGAACCTTCGTCGGTGTAAATCTTATCCACCAGGTAATAGGTCTTGGACGCGCTGCCAAGCTCGCCATCCATCGTAATTTCCAGACGGCGCTCGTTCTTGGTGGTGTTCTTTGCGGTATAGGTCAGCAGATACTGGTTGGCAAGCTGACCGTGGATGAAGTTGTAGAACGTCTCCAGTTTTTCCTGCGAATCCACATACAGGAAGCTACCGTTACCGCAAGAAGCCATCTCCTTGAGATATTCCGTTTCCACGCCACTGCCGAGACCCAGCGTGTACACAGTGATAGCCTTCATCGCCGCGTTCGCACCCAGCGTGTTGTGCAGTTCCGCTTCCGTACCCTTTTTGCCGTCCTGACCGTCGGTCATGGTGATAATGATGTTGTTGTAACTGACATTTTCCGGGAACTGCTCAATGGTTTTGATAAGCGCACTGTAAATTGCGGTACCACCCAGCGCGCTGATACTGTCCGCATAAGTCTTGACAACCTCGGGATCGCCCGAGAAATCCTTAATGAACACGATGTCGCTGTCGAAGCCGATAACCGACACCTCTTCGCCATCGGTCATCTTTTCGGCAAACGAAGTAATCGCATTCTTCAGGTCTTTGACACTGCCCGCCATACTGCCGGAAACGTCACACAGCAGAACAATGCGGGATTTCTGATACTCAATCTTGGTCAGTTCGAAATCGGTGATTTCCGCACCGCAGTCATACACCTTGATATGTTCGCGCAGTTCTTCAATCGTTTTCCATTCATCGGACTGCACCTGCACACGGGCAACCACCTTGGGGAATTCATCCTTGCTGATGCTGCCAATGTTTACCACAGCCGTCTTGGTGCAAATGGAGTCACCCATAAAGCCGCTGAACTCTTCACGCTCGCTCTCGGCAGGCTCTTCGGAATCGCCTGCCTCCGTTTCGGGCACCACAATCTGGTTCGCCTCCACGCCGAGCGGCAGCGAATGATCCAGCGCCTGGTCGACATACTCGGCAACCTTCTTGATTTCTTCGGAGTCCACCGTATCCTGTACGATACCCGCCAACTGATTCATCGGCACGCGATAGTTTTCGTCGTTACTCTCACCTGCCGTACCCAGCGCATCCGCCAGATAGCCGTTGGCCGCGTCATCGTTGCCGTTGTACTTCTCGATTTTGGAAAGTGCCAGATAGCTCTTACTGCGCAGCGCAAGAGCGCCATCCTTCGCCGCATCGGTCAAATCCTTGCGCAGCGTAAACTCAACCGGATCTTCCATCTGCTGCTGCAAGCGCTCAATCTTTTCTTCGTACTTTTCGCGCTGATAATCCGGCAGCGAATCGCCGATACTCTCCAGAATTTCGCCGCACTGCTCCACAATCTCGTCGCTGCGCTCGGTAACGTCAGTATACGCTTCGGAAAAATCGTCGGGGTCAACCAGTCCGTTGGTATACAGTTCTGCCAGCACAATCAGTTCCTGCGTGCTTACATCGCGGTTGGCGGTCTCGGCGATTTTTTCATAGTCACCGGTCAGCACAAAGGCTTTCATACGCGCAATGCGCAGATGGGGGTTACGCTGCAGTTCCGGCGCTTCCTCCAGCACTGCTTCCATATCCTCTGCAAGCGCAAGGTCTTCCTCGGCCACGTTGGTAATACTCGAGCCGGTGTAGCGCTTAAACGCCGCTGTGATTTTCGCAGCTGCTTCTGCCGCTTCCACCACGTCATAGCTTTCGTTTTCTTCGTATTCGTCCAGATGATTGCCGATAGCTTCCAGCACCAGTGCTTTCGTCGCTTCGTAATCGCCGACCTTCACTTCGGTAGCTTTCAAATTGTACTTGCCGGGGTCGACACCTTCACCCTTCAGATAGGTAATCAGCGAGTTGTTGCTGTTCTGTCCCACATCGTACAGAGCCGTTGCCGCTGCTTTTTCCTCGGCACCGACGCCCTCAACCATCTCATACATCTGCACCGCGGCCGCATAGTTTCCGCTAAGCAACGAGCACCGCGCTACCGCTGTGCGAACTTCGTTGTTATTGGGATCGGTCGCCTGCAAATCGGTCAACACCAGCATCGCTTCGTCGTATTCGGCGGCAAGCATATACTGCTCTGCCACCGCCAGACTGATGCGGGTATCCTCCTCCCTCGTTTGACGACGAGCGTCGGTATCCACCGCCTGCCCGATGTGCATCGCCAGCATCGCAATACCGATACCCAGCGTAAAAATGCCCATAACGAAAGTCTCAAGCTTGAAGTACTTTCGCCACACCGCAATGGCTACCAGCGCTGCGAAGCATACGAACGCCGGTATCGCGATTTGAAGTTGTATACTCATTTTATCACCCCAACGAAAAATGCGTTTACATATAGTACCAATTTACCATATTCCGACAAAAAACGCAATACGAAAACAAAAAAGCGTTCCCGCAAAACTGCGGAAACGCTTTACTTTTTTCAGATGATTACGGCATAATGCGGCGAAGCTTCGGAAAAGCGTCCTTGAACACCCACAATCGGTCATACATTCGCTCGAACCAACCGATGATTGAGCCATTGACAAGCGCACACAGCACCGTGCCCCAACCAATACCCACAAACTCGCCAAAGCCGAACAGCGTAAACGCCATCACCACACTGACAAGACAGCTGGCACAGTCGTACCACGTTTTGATTTTGTGAAACGGACGCTTATAGCGTCGGGACAGCTGATCCACAAACAGCTCATACACCTCCGGTGCCAGATACGTGCGGCAGAAAAACGCCACACCCGCCGAGGTGCTGAGCATACCGCCGACATACATCAAAAGCCGTGCTATCAGCGTATCGGGCAGCGCATCCAGCAACAGAATGGCGTTGTCCAGACAGAAGCCGTAAATAACCGATGTGACAAAGGAGAACAAAAACGAAAAGCGGAAGCGCCGCAAAACCAAACACAGCAGCAACAGCAGTGTTGCCTGGAACACGATTTCCGCAACGCCAAACGAAAACCAACTCAACATCGGTTCTACCGCCCGATGTAGCAAGTACGCCGGTGCAATCACCATCGAAAGCCCGAAATCGGCGTGCTCCATCAGCGCAGCACCAAACGCCATCGTCAGAATGGCGACGACGTAGGATATTTCTCTGTAGCAGGACCGTTGCTTCATATACTCTCGTGTTACTCCTCTTTTAGATTAGATTCAAAACCGAATCAAAACCCATCAGTGCCAACGCCAGCAGGCCCATATACACAAGCGTGCCGGGTAAGCCACGGAATGCGGCGGGGGTATCGGGATTGTCCATACGCTCCAGCGCTTCTGCGCTGATAGCCGACAGCAGTGTAAAGCCCAGTGCCGAACCGGCGGCAATACCGATTGCCGGGAAAAACGACACCGACAACTGATAGTTAGTAACCAGTGCCGAACCGATAACGATGTTGTTAAACACCGCCAGCGGTAACAGGCGGCGTACCCGACGATACCACGCCGGATAGCGGCGCACCGCCGTCAGCACCGTACCGACGTACAGCAGTGCCGCCAGCACCATAACAATCAGCGGACGCAGCATACGGAACTGCCACTCGTACGGCAGCAGCATATCAATCGGGAAAAACAGTGCCGTGGTGGCAACGGTAAACACCATCAGTAAACGGGTATACTCACGGCGATAGCGAGGACGCCGCAACATACGCGTCAGCGAGGACGAACCGAAGCCCGCGGTCAGCACCAGATTCTGCATGGTTGCCGTAATCAGAAGATACAGCAGCATTGTACCCAAAGCACTCACGGAGCCACCGCCTCCTTCCCGGAGGACGCGCGTCGAATACGCTGGCGCATCCACTGCAGTGCCGCCGCCATAAAGCCAAGCAGCACATAGCCAATAAACGGATGTTGCGCTTCGGGGAAATGCGTGGAAATGCCCAACGGCACATCCCAGAGCGTGCCGTAAATCGCAATTTCACGCAGACCCGATGCCACGCAAAGCACCAGAGCAAAGCCCAGCGCCGAACCGAGCGATTCCGCCAATGCCAACAGCGGATGTATCGTGGACGCGTGTGCGCCGGATGCGCGCACCGTAAAGAGCGAGTTCACCGCCATCAGCGGTAAGAACAGATACAGCACCGCATAGATATCCGCCGACACATACTGGTGCAGTACAAACGCCGCAACAAGCAGAAGCACGCCGGTAAACACAACATACACCGGCAAACGCAACCACAACGGCATCTTTTCGCCAAACAGCGACAACAGCACGTTAGCGGGTACCAATACAAGTATGGTACAAACCGCCAGTGCTATACCATATTTCAGATTATAACCGATTGCCAGAATGGGACACAATCCCATCGCCTGAACCAACACGACGTTTTGCGGGAGAAATGTATCCCAAAACGCCGACAGCAAGGACAGAATGGGTACGGATGTCTTTTTCATACACGCGCCCCCTTCTTCCATTGACGGAATCGCCGCAACAGCGACCAGCAGGTGCGGTCCAGCAACGCCGAGAACGAGTTAACCAGCAGCACCGCAAAGAATTCACAGCTTTCAAAACGACCGTAGTACCGCAGCACCATCACCAAGATACCGGCCATTACGCCGTAGACAATACGCGCCAGCCAGAACCGAGGTGCGGTGACCGGGTCGCTAAGCAGAAACACACCGCAAAACAGCAGCAAACCGGTGCACATCTCAAGCTGCACGCTCATTCCTGCGCTCACTTCCGCACGCGGAAACAGCACAGCAATCAGCATACACGTGGCAAGATACGACAGCAGGATATATGCCGACGACGAACGGCGCACAACCAAAAACAGTGCCGCCGCCACCAGAATCAAAATACCTGCCGAGCCAATCGGGCCGGGAAAATCGCCGCTGAGCAGCGTCACAAAACTGAGGTTCGGGCTACCGCCACCGGCCAGTTGCTGTGTGGGAGAAACCGCGGTAATCACCGACGAGGTATCCCAAAGCGGCAGTGCCGCACTTTGCGCAGGATCGGGATAGGTGAAAATGCGCGTGGCAAAGCAAATGGCGCAAAACGCCATACCGGCCGCCGCGGGATTGAAAATATTCCGTCCCGCGCCGCCAAACGGCATTTTAGCAACACCAATGGCAAATGCAGCACCGATAGCCGGCACCCAAAGCGGAGTCAGCGGCGACATCATCGCGCCAATCAGTGCACCGGTAACCGCCGCCGTACCGTCCGAAAGTGTCGGGCGACGCCGCGCCACCGAACAGCAAAGCAGCTCAACCAGCATGGCCGAAAACATACCGCACAGCACCAAAATCAGCGGACGGATACCATAATACATACAGGAAAATCCGACCAGCGGCACCAGTGCCAGCAGCACACCGCCTGCCTGATAAAAGGGGCGCTGTGCCAGGCGAATATGAGGAGCAACAGAAGCTCTAAGCATCGGTATCCTCCTCCAGTTCCAACAGAATCGCACTGTCCGCGCCACGCGCTTCCAGTACCGCCGTGGTAAGATCAATGCCGCAGGGACACACATACGAACACGCGCCGCAGCCATCGCACAAATCGGCTTCCAGCGAGCTCAACCGCTCGTAGTGCATATTATTAAAGCGACGCACAATTTCAAACGGAAGCAAATCGGCATGGCAAACCTGCGCACACCGTCCGCAACCGATACAGGTTCGCGGCGTAACCGTGGGAAGTGCCGCCGCCGTGAACGCCAGCACACACGTCATACCCGGCAAAATCGGGATATCCTGCGTAGCGGCAGTGGTACCCGTCATAATCTCACCCAGAATGAGGTAAGCGGGATCTTCGGTAAGACCGCAGCGGGCAAGAACCTCCTGTACCGTTGTACCGAACGGCACAGTGACATTCTGCGGCTGCTGCACGGCATCGCCTGCTACCGTCAGCGTGCAACGATCGTGCGTTTGATGGAAATATATCGCACGGTACAGCGCCAGACACGCCTGCACGCCGATACGGCGAACCACCGCATCCGGCGTTACCGAGCGCGCGTGCGGATGAATCGACCGACGAATCGGCTCTTCCGTGGGATAATACGAATCGGTCTGATACAAGCGACGGCGGCCGACACGCATAGCAAGCGACCGACGACGCTGACCCGACAGACACATCGCAATGTGATACCGCGAAGTACCAGCGGCACGTGCCGCCAGAGACAAGCCCTCCGCGACCTGCTCCGCATAATCGCGCAGCACCGCCCACGCACTGGATTCGTACGGCTGAATCTGCACGCCGTCCGCCACCAGATAATCGCAACCGTTGTCGCACCATTCGCGCAACTTGAGTACCAGCGGAACGCCGTCCAGTTCATCGATAATATGCGCCGTTTCCGCCGCTTCGAGAATGTCCTCACGAGTGATTTCCCGCACATTGGGCATCGGCAGCTCCGGACCGGACTCCACCGCCATACGGTCAATGACCGCACAGTTGAGCGTGCCGTACAGCGGATGGTTCACTTCACGCACACCGCTGATAGCACCCGTAACGCTGGAACACACCACCGACTGCGGATCGTCCTCCGAAACCGACAACGGTGTGCCGCGACGCACGGTATCGTACAGGAAAACCGAAGGGCGCACCTGCGCCTCGGGAAAATACGTATACGGAAGAACCACCTGCGCAATGTCCGTCCACTCTGCGGTGGGACGATCAATCGCGGGAGATTTCCGAAATTCCAATTTAACACCTTTACCGATACGCACAGGGGTTGCCTCCTTTCCCAAAAATTGTTCCTTGCCAAGAGCCTGTACCCATAATATGATGGTAGTAAGCACCCACAAGGGAGGGATTCGCAATGAAAATGGAACCGCTCGACAGCGGCTGCCTGAAAATATGGATGACCCACGCCGATATGCTCTCGTGGGGATTGGACTTTGATCGGATGAGCGTTCGCGACACCGCCACGCGACACGCCGTGCTGAAGCTCATTCATTTGGCACAGGAACGGTTGGCGTTACCCCTTTCCACCGGTATGACCGTGGAGGCGTTGCCGTTGGAAGACGGTTGTCTTCTGTTGCTGACCCCCGGGCACCCGCGCTGCCAAACCCGCGCCGCGCAACCCGCCGTATATGCCATCCGCACCGCAGACGATTTGCTGCAGTTGGGTGGCAGGCTGAGTTTACTGCCAAAACACCGTTTGCCGTGTGCCTCCCTATTCGAATGGCACACAGGCTATCGGTTGATTTTATACCCCGACACGTTACCATCGACGCCACTGCGCCGCTTGGTCGGAGAATTTGCCGAACTGATTGGTAAAGGCAGCACAACCGCCGCCTACACCGAAGAACACGGCAGTCCTCTCGTCATCGGGAATGCCTTGCAGCGACTGCTTACAGGGCGTGAATCTCCTTGACCAGTGCCGCCGGATCGGCCGCATTGAACAGCGCACTGCCCATCACAGCGATATCCGCACCGGCTGCCGCCGTTTCGGGAGCGGTAGCGGCGGAAACGCCGCCGTCTACCTGAATTTTTACCGAAAGACCGCGACGGTCGATTTCCTCACGCAGAGCACGCACCTTCGGCATCATATCCGCCATAAACTTCTGGCCGCCAAAGCCGGGCTCCACCGTCATCACCAGCACCATCTCAACTTTATCGAGATACGGGAACACCGCTTCGGCAGGCGTTTTCGGCTTAATCGTCAGCGCTGCCTGCTTGCCGAGCGCGTGAATCTTGTCCAGCGTCTCCTCAACGGGAGCGGCACTTTCAATATGAAAGTTGATCAGATCGGCGCCCGCTTTCGCAAACGCCTCAATCAAGCGATCGGGATATTCCATCATCAGATGCACGTCGAAAAACATCGAAGTGAGCGGACGCATACGTTCGATAACCGGCGGGCCAAAGCTCAGATTGGGCACAAACACACCGTCCATCACGTCCAGGTGAACCATATCGGCACCCGACGCCTCCACAAACGCCATCTCGTCGGCGAGATGCGTAAAATCACAAGTCAAAATTGATGGTGAAACCTGCATAACCGCTCCCTCTTTCTTTTGAAAATACATACAGAAGCAGTATAGCGCATTTTTGCAAAAAAGTCAAATCAACAACGAAATCGCCCCCCTGCACGAGGCAGGAGGGCGATGTTTCTTCTTTGTTTATTTCGTACCGAAGATGCGGTCGCCGGCATCGCCGAGACCCGGGAGAATGTATCCCTTATCGTTAAGACGCTCGTCCAGAGCGGCACAGTACACCTGCACATCGGGATGCGCTTCCGTCAGCACCTTAAGGCCTTCGGGAGCCGCGATGATGCACATAAACTTAATGTTCTTCGGGCCGCGCTGCTTAATCTGAGCAATAGCATCCACCGCCGAACCACCGGTTGCCAGCATCGGATCCAGAACGATAACTTCACGCTCCTGGATATCGCCCGGAAGTTTGCAGTAGTATTCCACAGGCTTGAGCGTCTCCTCGTCACGGTACAGGCCGATATGACCCACACGCGCCGCAGGAACCAGCTCCACCGCACCGTCCACCATACCGAGGCCAGCACGTAGAATCGGCACAAACGCCAGCTTTCTGCCAGCAATCATCTTGCCGGTCATCTTGGTCATGGGCGTTTCGACTTCCACGTCGCACAACGGCAGGTCGCGGGTAGCTTCGTACACCATCAGCTGAGTGATTTCACGAATCAGCTCACGGAACTGCTTGGAAGGGGTCGCTTTGTCACGCAGGATAGAGAGCTTGTGCTGAATCAACGGATGATCGGCAATAAACGGCTTGGACATAACTATCAACCTCCACTATTTTTCCTACCGCTGTAACGCGGATTGCTTCCAAATTTAAGTTGCGTCTGCCTGACGGCGGCGCAGTTCGCGCTCCGCCTGCGGCAGGCGAAGATATACCGGCAACAGCACATCGCCCGACATCACATCTCCGTCGGCAATATGCGCCACCGCCGCGCGGGCAATACCCACCGCGCTCTGATCGCGCATACCGGCAGGTGCCAGTCGCACCTTCGGCATTTCGGCGGCACACAACGCGGCGCCGTCCCCCACCACCATTATCGGGCGGGTGTGATTTTCAAGTCGAGAGGACACCTCCTCAAGCGACAACGCTTCGTCCGGCGTTTCGCGGGACAAAACGCCGTCCTTTACGGAAAACAGCGCGGTATACACCTGACGGCAGCGAGCATCCATCGCCGTCAGAACATCACAGTCAAACGGCATATCGGCAAAGCGAGCCGCCATACCCTCCAGTGTCGAAACGGCCACGCACGGCAAATCCTTCGGAAACGCCAACCCCTTGACCGCGGCAACGCCGATACGCACACCGGTAAAAGAGCCGGGGCCAACCGCTACCGCCAGCACATCAATCGCATCCAGCGACAATCCGGCATTGCGCAGCATATCTTCAATCATCGGCATCAGCGTCTGGCTGTGCGTCAGCTTGGTGTTCACCGAAGCGGAACAGAGCAGTGTCTGCCGATTTTCCTCCACGCGCAGGACAGCGCAGGAAGCAGGACCCGCCGAGGATTCCACGGCAAGGATTGTATACGGTTGTACCAGCAGCTTCACAGCGACACCCCCTCCACCGTGATGGCACGGTCGGTTTCGGACAGCCGCTCAAACGTAATACGAACGGCATCCTCCGGCAATGCGGCTTCGATATTTTCGCTCCATTCCACGGCAAGAATCGCGCCGGCATCCAGATAGTCAAAGTAACCGGTGGTATCAAGATCCTCCCATCCGGTAACACGGTACATATCAAAATGCACGAGCGGCGGCGTTCCGCCATAGTCATTCACCAGTGCAAAAGTCGGGCTGGAAACCTCCGCCTGCGGCGACAGCACCTGTGCCATCCCCCGCACAAAAGCGGTCTTCCCCATACCCAAGCCTCCGAAGAATGCCACCACCGTACCACCGGTACACTGCGCCGCCACACGGTTGCCGAGGGCTTCCGTTTCCGCAACGCTGTGGGTCAGTATACGGGTCATCCGACATTCTCCTTTCGACTGTTTTTTACAGTGTACCACATTTTACTCCGTGGTGCAATGTGCTTTCTTCAAAAAACTTACTGTTTTGCATCAAACCAGGTGTTTCCCGTGTGAACATCGGCGCGCAGTTTCACCGACAGCGAGGCAGCAGCTTCCATTTCCTCCTGCAGAATCTGTGCGGCACGTGGCGCATCCGCCACCGCCGCTTCCACAATCAGTTCATCGTGCACCTGCAGAATCAGACGGGCATCCGGCACTTCTTTACGCAAGCGACGATACACACGAATCATCGCAAGCTTGATAATATCCGCCGCCGTTCCCTGAATCGGCATATTGCGTGCCACGCGTTCACCGAACGCGCGAGTCATATGATTGGAAACTTTCAGCTCCGGCAACGGACGGCGACGACCGAACAGCGTTTCGGCATATCCCTTGTCCCGTGCGGTTTCAATGAGTCCGTCCATATATCCGGCAACCGCCGCATAGTGGGCAAGATATTGCTCGATGTACCGTTTGGCTTCACCGTAGCTGACGTGAATATCCTCCGACAGCGAGTGCGCACCGATACCGTACACAATACCGAAGTTTACCGCTTTGGCCTGGGAGCGCATCAGCGGCGTTACCATATCCTCCGGCACATTAAACACCTGTGCCGCCGTGATGCGGTGAATATCCTGCTCGGTGTTAAACGCGTTCACCATTGTCTCGTCACCGGACAGCGCCGCCAGCACACGCAGTTCAATCTGCGAATAGTCGGCATCGCACAGCACAGCGCCGGGGCGTGCGTGGAAGAAGCGACGCAATTCACGTCCAAGCTCCTGCTTAACAGGAATGTTCTGTAGGTTCGGCTCAGTGGAAGAAATGCGCCCTGTGCGCGTTTCGGTCTGATTAAAACTGGTGTGAATCCGTCCGTCCTCGGCAATCTCCTTTTCGAGACCGTCGCAGTAAGTGGACTTCAACTTCGCAAGCGTGCGGTAATCCAGAATCATCCCCACCACCGGATGCGCATTGCGCAGGCTTTCCAGCACTTCCGCGTTGGTGGAATATCCGGACTTGGTTTTCTTTTTGGCAGGCAGACCCAAATCCTCAAACAACGCTTTGGCAAGCTGCTTGGGAGAATTCAGGTTAAAGCTGTATCCCACCGCTTCGGCAATGCCGGCTGACAGGGTATCGATGTGTTCGCCGAGCGCTTCACCGAACCGCTTCAATCCCTCACGATCCACCGCAAAGCCGACACGCTCCATATCCGCCAGCACCAGCGCCAACGGAATCTCCATTTCATTTAACAAAAACTCCTGCTCTGCCGCAGCGATTTCCGTCGCCAGCTTATCCGAAAGCGGCGTCAGCGCGCGCAGGGCTTCGGGTTGTTCGCCATCCGGCACCGCTACAGCATACTGTTGCGCCAGACGCACCGTATCGTATCCGCTGGCCAGCGGATCGAGCAGATACGCCGCCAGACTGGTATCCATTGTTACCGTTTTCAGTTCCGCGCCGTGCTCAAGCGCCAGTTTTGCCAGCGCTTTGGCATTGTCGGTGCGCTTGCTCTGCGATTCGTTCACGAGCAGTGCCAAAAACCGCGCATCATCCACAGCGACCGAGGCCGCCTTTCCGACCGCCGACAACCACGCCGTGTCGCCATCGAGCAACACATCTACCACATCGGCGGAAAGCAGTTCCTCAACATCCGCCGTACAAAGAGCCGCCACAGGTTCAGCCGTTTCCACTGCCGCCGCAGGCGATAATCCCATACGGTCCATCAGCTTAAACAGCTCTAAGCGCGTCATCAGCACCGCCAGTTCGTGACTTTGCGGTTCGCGGAGCGCATACGCCGACGGCGCCGTCTTTTCCAGCGGCATCGTGCGGCAGATTTCTCCCAACTTACGGCTGAGATACGCGCTCTCCCGACCCTCGGTCAGCTTGTTACGCAGACTGTCACGAATCTCGGGCGAATCGATGTTTTCATACACACTATCCAGACTGCCAAACTGCTGCAGCAATCCCAAGGCGGTTTTTTCGCCCACACCGGGTACACCGGGAATGTTATCGCTGGAATCGCCCATCAGCGCTTTCAGACCGATAAGCTGTTCGGGAGTCAGTCCGTATTTTTCAAAAATGGCGGCGCGGTCAAACACCAGCGTTTCGGGTTGACCCATCCGCGTTGCCGCGAGCAGCACCGTCACGTTATC
>JAZODA010000067.1:0-18754 GCA_045596745.1 Acutalibacteraceae bacterium | reverse complement strand
GCGACGTCACGTCCGATTTCGTTCTTGCAGGAAGCTTTGAACTTAATCTCGTACGAATCGTCTTCCGGCGAGCTTTCGGGATCGATACGCACGTTAATCGCGGACTCACCCTTGACGGGCGTGACAATCAGCTTAAGACCTTCTACCTGGCAGTCCAGTTTCACGCTATCGAGCTGAGCATCCGTCAGCGGTTTGCCGCCGAGTGTCAACTCCACGCGAATCGGCTTGCCGTCCTTCAGCTTGGAAATCTCGTAATAATCCTGATCCACTTTCAGGCTCATTGCCAGCTTGCCGCTGTTGTCTTTCAGTTCAAACGCCGTCGAAGCAATCGCTTTGTTGCTCTTCAGACCATCGACCGTGGTGTAAACACCGCTGACCGCCAGTTTGTACTTGCCGGGCTTGGTGTCCAGCAGCGAGCCGTTTTTGTTCAGCGCCACATAGTAGCCGTTGTCATCCCGCTTAAGTTCGCAGGTGACGTTGCCGCCCTGCAGGTTCGGAATCACCGTTACCTTATCAAGTTCAGCGCCGACTACTTTATTACCTTCATATACAAGGTCGATGCGTACGACCTGTTCCGAAGCGAATTCGGTCAATGCATACGAAGACTTCGCACCGACAAGCGTCATCTTGAGTTCGCCGGCCGGCGGAGGACCGGTCTTGATACCGCCCGAGGGCCAGCCAAGCTGTGTACCGGTGCGATGAATGGTGTAACCACTCAAGTACGTCACCGTGAAATCCGCATCCAACTCGGAGTTGGAATCCAGCTGCACTTCCAGTTTACCGGCTTTGTTCGCCGTTACCGACTTCTGCTCACCGTTGATGGTGTACTTGATGTCGTAGTTGACGTTGCCAAGCAGCTTGGAATTCGTGACTTTGCCGTCCCGGTCCACCAAGCAATATTCGATGGTGTAGCTACCGGCCATCTGCTCTTCTTTGGGATCAACCACCGTGCCGGCGGCATCCTTCAGAACGACCTTCAGGTCGATGTCCGGTTCGTAGTACGCCACAACGCTGGTAGCCGTACCGCTGTAACTGAGCGAATATTTACCGGCATCCATTTCGCCGAACGTCAGCATCACGCCCTGCAGACTTTCGTCAATCAGGAACGGACGATCTTTCGCGCCCAACGTGGGATACTTCAGCTCATTGGTGGAAACCGGGCTTGCGCCACTCAAGGAAACGTTGCTGATGCCTTTACCCTGAACGAAGACGATGAGCTTTTTCATCGACACGTCAAAGGTAATTTCCTTGGAAGTGACAGACAGCGTATCGCGACCGAAGATGGTGTTGCACATATCGGTCAGCTTCGACAACACGCTGCTGCTATCTTTCGCCTGCTCGGCGATGTAGCGATAGCTACCCGAAACGCCCGTGGGCAGCGCCACTTCCGGACCAATACCGAGGTACATCGTATTTACCCGCTCTACGCAATCGGTCAAAGATGTCTTCAGCGCCTGGATGGTCGCCGAAACACTTAATTCCTTATTATTGCGATAGAAAGTCGAACCGTCGGTCAGAACAATCAGCCACTTTTCAGCGGCATCCATTCCTACCAGACCGTCACATGCTTTTTTGATGGACTCGATCGGGGTGGTTCCCGCCTTGGGTGTGTAAATTTCCCGAATCGTCGAAGCGGTCGCTTGCGTGACCTTCAACGGATTGTCGGAATCATACGTTGTTCCGCCTACACCAACCTGTATGGGGTGCATCGGATAGATCACCATCGTGTCCGACGGGTTCATCATCGTAGCAAGAACTTCCATGGCATACGTAGCACGGCACCAGGCTTGCTTGAAGTCATCCGTTCCTTGATACATCGATGCGGAGTTGTCAAACACGATCGCAATGGCGCGCTTGGTTTCCGTTCCACCGGTAGCTGCGGTCTCCAAAGAAAAACCGGTCATCAGCATAGCCGTCAGCAGAACAAGACAGACAAGCACGCTAAGAAAACGCTTCATTTCTTTATCCCCTCCTCACATGGTTAAAAAATGTAACGTCATTGCAAGATGGTGCAAAAACCCACATTATTATTCATAATGATACACCTTTCGTCAGAATATGTCAACAACATTACTATAATTAATACCCTACAAAATCGACATTTTTCCTGCTCGGCAGCCCTGCATTTATGCATTTTTTGCAAGATTATGCAAAGAGTATACTTTTTCCTCTTCACCACCCTCCAAAAAAACAAAAAGAAGCCCCGAAGGGCTTCTTCAAACATTTTGTAAACTACATTATTCCTCGTACGGACGCACGCGCAACGTCGCGCCGAGCGACTCACAAAGCTGACGGCAATACTCCTGTTCCTCGGGTGTGGTCACCACATCCACCACCGTCATCATCACTTTCGGCACGTACGCAACGCACTCTTTGGTAAAGCGCAACATCGCGGCATACGAACCCTCGCCAAACTTCGGGCGAACAACACGCTGATATTCCTCTTCGCTCGTCGCGTTCAGGCTGATCGACACAGCATCGATGAGACCTTTCAGTTTCGGCGCCGTCGACTCACCGTGGATGAGATCCGCCAGACCGTTGGTGTTGATACGAATGGCGATATCGCTTTTGCTTTTCAGGTGTGCCGCCACCTTCAGCAAATCGTCCAGTCGCTCAGTCGGCTCGCCATAGCCGCAAAACACCACTTCGCTGTACTGCGACAAATCCCACGCATCCAGGCTTTCGCACACCTCTTCCACCGTCGGCTCACGGTCGAGCCACAGCGGCTCCGAGCCGTACACACTGTCGCGGTTCTGCCGCAGACAAAACGTACAGGCGCAGGGGCAGCGATTGGTCATATTCACATAGATACCGTTTTTCACGGGATACGTAATCGTCATCACAGGGCATTCTCTCCTTTGAAATTGAGTTTATTAAGCGCGGCACCCAGCACCAAAAACAGCACCGCACTGAGCGACGACTGCAGAATGTTGCCGGGAATACTGGCAACCGGCGCCAACGAGCCGGTCAACAGCCATTCGTAGAAAAAATAACCGCTGCAGCTGATGAGTCCCGCGGCCACAAGTGCCACACCGTTACGCAGCGACACCATCCGCGCCTTGCGGGAAAAGCACAGCACCGCTGCCGCTTTGATAATTACCGAAGCAGGCGCCCAGATGGCAAACCCGGTCAGGCAATCGGCAAGCAACGCGCCGCCCGCACCGACAAACACGGCATACTGCCACGGCAGTAAACACGCCGCCAGATAAATAAACGCATCGCCGATGTGAACATACCCCGTATGTGCCGGGATATGCAAAAACGCCGTAAACACAAACACCAGTGCTGTCAGCACACCGGCAAGGCACAATCGCTTGACATTAGCTGCCCGCATAGCACTCACACCCAATTTCCGTCAAAATCTCTTCAAAGCACACGCCGTCGGTTTCGGGAATCCCCAGCTCCATCGTGCGGCGCAACGCCTTGGCAATAAACGCCGACGCATGCCGTACGGCGGCAACCAATTCCATACCGTTCACCACATCGGCGGCAACAATGGAGGAAAACACGTCGCCCGTACCCGCGCGGCAGGACCCGACACGATGCTCACGCACCGTCACCGGAGGACGTCCCGCTTCGTAAATGAAGTTTTCCAAATCGCCATCGCGTTCCAGCCCGGAAATCACAATTTTCTGCGGACCCATCGCGTGCAGTGCTTCACACAGCGCATACAGTTCCTGCTCCCCCATCGTCGGGCAATACGGCACGTCTGCCAACAAGCACGCCTCGGTCAGGTTGGGAGTCAGAATATCGGCATACGGCAACAGCGTTTTCATTTCGGCGGCCAATGCCGGTGAATAGGTGGCATACAGCCGTCCGTTGTCCCCCATCACCGGGTCAACAACCGTAACGGTTTGTGCCGTCTTGAACCGCTCCAAAAACCGATGCACAATCCCGATTTGCGCAGGCGAACCGAGAAAGCCGGTGAGAATACCCTCAAATCGCAAATCCAGCGTTTCCCACTGCGCCGTATAGGCTTCCATATGCTCGGTAAAATCCGTGCAATAAAACTCGTCAAATCCGGTGTGGTTGGAAAAGACCGCGGTCGGTATCGGACAACACTGCACTTTCAGCGCCGATACAATCGGCAACGACACAGTCAGCGAACAGCGACCGAATCCGCAGAAATCGTTGATAACCGCTAATTTCTTTTGGCGATTGTGCGACACGCGCTCTCCCCCCTTGCTTTTTTATGAAAACCAGTATATACTTGTTTTGGTGATATAAAAATAGTCAGAACAGGAGTAAATTATATAACCAGATGAAGTATCGTATTGAAAAAACCGAAAAGCAGCCTGCCTACCTGCAATTGTATCGGCAGGTGCGTGATGACATTGTGCGCGAGATTTATCCGTATGACAGTAAGCTGCCCTCCAAACGCACCATTGCGGAAGAGGTCGGCGTCAGCACCATCACGGTGGAGCACGCCTATGCCCTGCTGTGCGAAGAGGGGTATATCGAGCCACGGGAGCGCAGCGGTTATTTTGTGTGCTTCCGCACCGATGACGGTTTTGCCGCGGCGCAAAGCGCGCCGACACCGCCACCGCCGTCCCATCATAGCGGCGAGCATACGGAATTCCCCTTTTCGGTGCTGGCCAAAACCATGCGCGCCGTCATCAGTGACCGCGGCGAGGACATCCTCGACCGCTCGCCCAACACCGGGTGTCTTGAGCTGCGCGAAGCGATACGGCGATATCTCGCCCGGAGTCGCGGTCTGACGGTGGAAGCCGACCAAATTATCATCGGCTCGGGTTCGGAGTATCTCTACAGTCTGATTGTGGAACTGCTTGGTCGCGACCGCATCTACGCCATCGAAGCGCCCTCTTACAAGCAAATCGAACAGGTCTACCGCGCCTCCGACGTGCATTGTCGCCACCTGCCGCTGGGCAGAGACGGCATCGACAGCACCGCGTTGTGGAACACCGACGCTTCGGTTTTACACATCTCCCCCTACCGCAGCTTCCCCAGCGGCGTCACCGCCAACGCGTCCAAGCGGCACGAGTATCTCCGTTGGGCGGCTGCCGAGGGACGTGTTCTGGTAGAGGACGATTTCGAGTCGGAATTTTCCCTGTCGAAAAAAGCGGAGGAAACGCTGTTCTCGCACACCACCGCCGACAACGTTATCTATATGAACACCTTTTCCAAAACCGTCTCTCCCTCACTGCGTATCGGGTATATGGTGCTTCCCCGTCCGCTGGTAACAGCGTATACCGAACGCCTCGGCTTTTATTCCTGCACCGTCCCCACCGTGATGCAGTTTGTGCTGGCGGCACTGATTGACAGCGGCGATTTCGAGCGACACATCAACCGCGTTCGCCGTAAGAAGCGGAAAGAAGACGAAAAATAACCTCTTGTAAACCGCACCGAAACGCGTTACACTTGAACCATACGATGTAAAGGAGGAACAGTATGAAAATCGTACTGTGTCTGGATAAATCCGGCGGTATGCTGTTCGGCGGCCGCCGTCAAAGTCAGGATCGTATCCTGCGCGAACGTCTGCTGGAGCTGGTGGGTGACAGCAAGCTGTATGTCAACGCCTACACCGCCAAGCAGTTTGAATCAAGCGAAAAGCTGGTTGTCAGCGACGCGTTTCTCGAGCAGGCAGGGACGGAGGATTTCTGCTTCATCGAAAATGCTCCTGTCCCCGATAGTGCCGACGAGTGGTATCTGTTTTTATGGAACCGCGAGTATCCCGGCGACACGTTCTTCACCCTCGATTTGAAAGCGGCGGGCTACAAAAAGCTCCGAACCGAAAACTTCGAGGGATCGTCTCACAAAAAAATCACGCTGGAAGTCTATGGGAGGAAGTAATATGAAAAAGATTCTTAACGTCGTTCAGTGGGCACTGGCCATCCTGTGCCTTGTCGGTAGTTTTTCCAACGGCTTTCACTTCTCCTCCATCTTCCTGATTCTCGCCGCCGTGCTGTTTGCTCCCCTGCCGCCCATTCGCCGCTTTTTCAAAAAGAAACTGAAGATAAAGCAGGCGTTTGCCATCGTGTTGGCGGTTATCCTGTTCTTTGTCGGCATTTCGAACTCGCCGATTTCGCCGAAACTGCCGACCGAAGATAACAACGGCTCTGCAACCACAACGGTTGTGACCACCACGACCGCCCCTGTGCAGAGCACCACCACCCAAAAAACGGATGGCGCAACCACAACCACCAAGCCGCAAAGCGGCGAGACGGTCACACCGTCTGCCATTCCTGCGTACGCCGGAAAACCGTACGTAACGCTGAATAATAACAACCCGACTTTCTCCGATGCCGAACTGACCACTATCGCGTATGAATCCTACTCGGCACTGGACAACCTCGGCCGCTGTGGTGTGGCGATTGCCTCCTGCGGCACAGAAATTATGCCTGCCAAGGATGAAGAACGCGGCAGCATCAGCAGTGTCAAGCCCTCAGGTTGGGTGCAGGCACAATACGACATCGTGGACGGCAAATATCTGTACAACCGCTCGCACCTGATTGGTTGGCAGTTGTCCGCCGAAAACGCCAATAAAAAGAACCTCATCACCGGCACGCGGTATATGAACACCAAGGGTATGCTGCCGTTTGAAAATATGGTGGCCGACTACATACACGAAACCGGCAACCATGTCGCCTACCGCATCACCCCGATGTACGACGGCAGCAACCTGTTGCCGAGCGGTGTGCAGATGGAAGCCTTCTCGGTGGAAGATAACGGCGAAGGCATCTGCTTTAACGTGTACGTGTACAACGTCCAACCGGGCGTGGTCATCGATTACGCAACCGGCAAAAGCCATCTGGAAGGAAGCACCACCAAAGCAACAACGACTGCCACAACTGTCATCGCAGTCATCACCACAACCAAGAAAACCACAACCACAACCACGCAAGCGGTGACAACAACCACCAAAAAGCCGACGACCACAACCAAAGCAGACACCACGATGGTTTGGGTCAAGAAATCGGGCAAGCTGACCGTATATCACTCCGTCTCCTCGTGCAGTGGGATGAAAGGTCCTCTCCAGATTTCTTTGAGCAGCGCCAAACAACAAGGCTTAAAACCCTGTAGCAAATGTTACTGATAAAAAACAGCTCTGCGGGAATCCCGCAGAGCTGTTTTCTTACATATCCATCTTTTTCGCCGACCACAAGCCGTCTCGTTTGCACCAATATCTGCCTTGATCGTCGACCTGTGTGATATCCTCATACTGCGGCGTAACCACGACCTTGCCGTCGGTATCGATAATGCCCCACTTGCCGCGCTGGCACACGGCAATATACCCATTTATCGGTGTATACAGCCGCCGCTCGCCCTCATCTCCTTCAGCCGCATCATACACGAAGCCGGTCACCACCGTGCCGTTTTCGCGGACGTAGCCCCACTTGCCGTCGCGTTTTACCGCCATCAAGCCATTGACATATCCCAGATAATAATTCTCATAAATGAAGCCTGTCAGCAGCTTGCCGGACTTGAGGTCAAACAAAGCGTATTTGTCCGAAGCGTAGGTCACTTCCTCGCCCAAAGCGCTTGCTTCCTGAATCGGGATGACCGACGGCATATCGTACGATACGAAATCATCGCCGAACATCACATAGCCGGCTATAAACTCGCAGTACAGTTCATAGCTATATTTTTGATTGTTGTCGCCCGGGTAGAACATATCAACAATGAGCGCCTCGTCGTTATACCAGATGACGTCTTCTCCGCACTCAAAGCCCCAGCCGTCACATTCGCCCGGCACCGTCGTGCCGTCCGCTTCAATCCAAAGCACCGACGGATACTCGTCGAACACGCACAACTTGATTTCCTCGCTGTACGGGCCAACTGTCATCAGCCAAATATCATGCTGCATCGGCACAAGGATATTGCCCGCGTAATCGATGATACCGGATTTCCCGTCTTTGGTAATCACGCAGAAATGATAATTTTCCGAGCCCTTGTAGTAGCGGATAGTATCCGCTTCCACGTCCTGCGCCAGCACTTCCTGAACGGGCGGCTCATCCACCTCGTCGCTCGTTGTCGCAGTGGTTGTCGTGGTACTCTCCTCTTGCGTGGTTGTGGTGCTGCCGACAGTCGTGCTCTCGGTACGCTTGATAGTGGTTGTCGGCTCGGTGTCGGCGGAACCGCACGCTGTCAGCGACAACAGCAGCATCATACCGCATACGAACGCGATTGCTTTTTTCATACAAGTCCCTCCGCTCTATCGATTATTTCAGTTCGATTTCGCCCAGTTTGGTGTTCGTGATATAGCCGTCTTTCAGCGCGCGCAGCTGCGCCATATGCGGCTGCTCGATATGAATCTGCTGATGCTGCTTGCTCTCCCACTGTTCAATGAGGAGCAGCTCGGTTTCGTCCTTTTCCGACAGGTAATAGTCGTAGCGGATGCAGCCATTCTCGGCACGAATCGCATCCAGAATACCCTCCGCCTTCACGCGTTCGATGAACGCCTCACGGCGACCCGGCAGGCAATCAAATTTCACATAAATCGTATACATTGTCCGCACTCCTTTCAAATTTCCGGTTGAAACGCCGGCATCAGCTGCAGCTTAAACAGGTTTGCCTTATGGCGCTTGTCAATCATTTCCTTTTTGGCGGCATCGGCGATGTATCCCGTGCGGATGTACACATCCAGTTCGGCATACGTAAAGCCGAGGTTTTCTTCGTCACTCTTGCCGCACAAGCCGTCAATCGGCGTTTTGTCCACCAGCACATCCGGCAGACCCAGCACACGACCGATTTCCTTGACCTCGGTCACCGTCAGATACGACATCGGCGAAAAATCGCCCACCGAATCGCCGTAACGCGTGGAATACCCCACCCAGTCCTCCGACAGGTTGCAGGTGTTCACCACACGGCCGTTACAGCTTTGCGACACCGCATACAGCGTCGTCATACGCACACGCGGCGGAATGTTCTGCAGCGTTTGCGGTGTGGGAGTCAGATCTTCCGGGAACTGCTTGAGCAGACCGTCCACCGCGTCTTTGATATTGATAACATAGTGACGAATACCCAGATGATTAACCAGCAGCTGTGCCATATCGATATCGTGCTGCTGACCCTGCGGCATCAGCACACCGATGACGCGGTCGCGTCCCAGCGCTTCCACACACAGTGCCGCCGCAATCGAGCTGTCCTTACCGCCCGAAATACCGACCACCGCGTTACAGCCCGGGCCGTTCTCCTCGAAAAACTTGCGAATCCACGCTACGCATTCGTCTTTTACTCGTACTGCATCAAACATAGTGTCACCTGCTATACTCAAAATTGGATTACATGTTCAGTATAGCACACTTTTTTCGCAATAAAAAGGGGGTTGCCAAAAAAATCCACCGTTACTTTGTGCGTCATTGCCCTTGACAACATATATTCCGTGTGATATACTACAGGAAATAAGACATCTTCAGTCGTTTTATTTTGCAATGAATTTTTCACTGATGGGTAGGGCGAGGTGCGCCCACCAATCGGAATTCACGGCAAAAAGGAACGGCTTTTCTTTTTGCTAATAACAAGGAGGCAATCCCTATGACAATCGAAGAACGTATCCGCCGGCGCGAGGAGCGCATGAAGAACCGCAAGCCGGCGCTTGCGGTGGTCTGCAGCTCCCCCAAAATGCAGCGGTTCACGCTGGAGTCGCCTGCTGTGCGGTTTGTCTGCCAGTCGTTCGGTCTTCCGAACAGCTGCGGACATCCCGACATCGAGCTTCTTTACGAGTTCGATATGCAGGAGTACTCGACGCCGCTGCTGCGCTTCCTGTTCGATCAGATTCAGGAGGGCGCTCGCTTCAGCGCAGGCGACCGTGTCACCTACCACCGTGGGTGCCACGACTACACGGTGGAGTTCCGTCCCGCCGAGAGCAACCCGTACGGCCCGATGCTCCGTGGCGTGATTCTGGAGCTGGATATGGCGTACCAGGAGCTTCCCTCCGAGGAAGCGATCAACTTAATCGTTGATTTGCTGGAGAACGGCGACCCTGAAGAGGAAGCCGCTTTTCGCATCGCAGCGTCCGAGATGGAGTTCGATGAAGAGATGCCCTTCCCGGACGAGGACGACCTTCTCGCCGACTTCTACGACCTATAAGGCACCTCCCCGAGCGCACGCCGCTCGGGGATTCTTCTTTTTCTTAAGGATTGACAGCAAAACCCCGCATTCGGTATAATGATGTAAACGCAAAGCGAGGTGTCGTTATGAAGCGCTTCTTCTCCCTGTTGATTGCAACTATTCTGTGCACAACATTGTTTGCGGCAAGCGTTCCCGCCACTGCCGCCGAAACGGCAGGTACGCCCGATTTGATTGTCACGTCCTTGACATTTCAAGGCGGTGACGGGCAGGTGAAATCCGGCACCGAACTGCGGTTTTGTGTCACCATCAAAAACCAAGGCACCGCCGCGGTTCAAAGCGACATCACCGTGGACATCGGTTTCGGTACCGAGCAGCTGTTCCGCTTGACAAAAAGCGGCGGTCTTGCCGCCGGTGCTTCCGCAACCCTCACCTCGCCGACATGGACTGCCACCGAGGGCGACCGTATGATAACCGCCCGTGTCAGTTCCTCCGACACCGAAAAGCAATCGTGGGACAATAACACCCTGCAGCGCGGTCTGCGTATCGGCGACAACCGCTACGCCCCGACATATGACGACATCAAGGCCGAGGTGGAAGCCTCCGGTATGTATGACCTGACGTTCAACGAAGATTTCAACGACACCGACAGCTTCGATAAAGACGTCACCGGCAAAGAGGGTTACAAATGGTATGTGCGCCGCCACTCGGCGTTCCCCAACTTGAAACCCACCGAATACCGCACCGAAAACGGCATTCTGACGATGGACTGCGCCATCGATACCTTCGCCATCGGCGCGGCGACCATCGACCGTGTTACCGGTGTCGGCTACACCTTCACCCACGGCTATCTGGAGTTCCGTCTGCGGATGCCGTATGCCGGCGAAGAGGACGAAAGCCGCACCGCCATCTGGTCTTTCCCGCGGGTGCGCTACACCGAAGCCGAGCGTTATAACATCCACGTGGAAATGGACTGGATGGAGTATTACGGTGATAACTATTTCACTGTCACCATGCACGAGCAGACCTACACAAACTCGGGCACGGACTGGTATTCCAGCAGCAACAACAATTTCAACGGTCTCGGTGACGAGAAGTGGCACACCATGGGTTATTTGTGGGAAGAGGGCAGCCTGCGTTGTTATCTCGACGGCGAACTGTTCTACACGCAAACGTGGGGCGAGGACGAAATCCCGATGCCGATCCACACGGTCAAATCCGGTGATATTCGGTTTGACGGCGTGTTCTCCTATGCCGATACGCAGGATATGATGCTGTTCATCTTCGGCTCGTCTGCCATTCCGCTGGAACTGGATTATGTCCGCATCTGGCAGTACGGCGGTACAGCGCCGCAGCAGCCGAAACCCACTACCACGACCACCAAGACAACCACCACGAAAGCACCGACCACCACCAAAATCACCGCAACCACCAAGCAACCGAGTACCGCTGCAGCGTCAACGACGCTGCCGACCACCGACAGCACCGCTCCTGTCACCACCATAACCGAAGCACCGACCACGACGGGCACGGTGGCACAGCCCTCCTCCACAGCGGCGAACACCGCTCCGAAAACGGAGAAACAGCCAACGCGCGATACAAGCAACACCGCACTGTGGATTATCCTCGCTGTCGCAGCGGCGGCCGCAATCGGCGTGACGGCTGCTGTCATGCTTCGTAAAAAAGGCAAAACCGAATAACAGCAAACCATGCTGAGGTGAACTATGAAAAACACCACTCTGTGTTACATCCACAACGACCGCGGTCAGACACTGCTTTTGCACCGCGTCAAAAAAGAAAACGACCTAAACCACGACAAGTGGATTGGCGTCGGCGGCAAGTTTGAGGACAAAGAAAGCCCCGAAGATTGCCTCTTGCGCGAGGTCGAAGAAGAAACGGGACTCACCCTGACCTCCTACCAATACCGCGGCATCGTGACGTTTGTATCGGAAACGTGGGAAACCGAACTGATGCACCTGTTCACTGCCGACGGCTTTTGCGGTGAGTTGAAAGAGTGCGCCGAGGGTACACTCGAATGGGTGGACGATGCGCTTGTCCCCTCCCTCCCCACCTGGGCAGGCGACCGCATTTTCCTTGAGCTGCTCAGACAAAACATTCCGTTCTTCTCGCTAAAGCTCGAATACGACGCCGCCGAGAATCTGGTTTCTGCCATTCTAAACGGCAAACCGCTCGAATAAAAAAGAACCGCCCGTTGCGACTGCAACGAGCGGTTTTCTTATGCTTGCTTTTTGCCAGAGCGGGTAACTTGCTGAATACCCACAATAATCAGCGCTCCGCCAAGGAACAGCATCCAGTTGGAGGGCTCTTTCAGAATCAGCACGCCTGCAAAGGTCGAGCACAGCGTCGACAGCGCGCCGAACGAGGACAGCTTGAATACCGACATTTTTCCGGCGGCATAGTTGACCAGAATGGTAGCAACAATGGAGCAGAAAACGCTCAGCGCCAGTATCGACAAATCGTATTCCACGTTAGCGAGCGGTGCGAAAAACGCGCCCATATCCCACTTCACCGTGTTCAGACCCACCGCCGTGAAAAACACCGCGGAAATGGCGATAACCAAGAACGTGCGCTCAAACGGCGTGAATTCCTCCGCCGCTTTGCGGTTGGCAGTCTTGAAGAACGCGGAGGACAGCATCGTCAAAAACAGGAAGAACATACCGATCCACGTGATTTCGCCCAGCTCGCTGCCCGAAATCGTCATTAGCACCACGCCGATAATCGGCATAATGCAAAACAGCGCCTGCCGACGGGTGGGGTATTCTTTCAAGAACAGCGCGCCCGTACCGATTGTCACCACGGGAACAGTGGCAAGCACCAGTCCCGCAATGGTGGAGTTGGTATATACGACGCCGTAGCTTTCGAACAGATAGTATGTAACCTGCATCGCCAGCAACACCGTTACGGGTCGCCAGTTTTTGTTTTTAAAAGAAATGCGTTTTCCGCCGAACACCATCATTCCCAGCATCAGCAGCGTGGACACCGTAAACCGATGAGCGAGCAGCACGTTCGGGTCGGGCGCGACGGACAGACCGACTTTGATAAACAGGAAGCTGAAACCCCAGATGATATTACCCAGTGCCGCACAAAGCACTGCTTTTGTACCGGTTTTCATATTAACCCCTCCCACGGATTGCGCTTCCCCATTATAAGTCGGCACAACCCGTTTGTAAAGATGTGTTTTCTGCAATATCCGACTTTTTTCGCGCATTCTCGCACGGGAAAACACGTGACTTGCCCTTGTTAAATCGACATCCGCACCGAGAATATCAAAAAGCAGCACAAAGATATCAAAATTTGACATAGTCAAGCCATCTGTCCTTTGATACAATGAAGTTGCAAAACCCTTATTTACTACGGAGGTGTTTTTATGAAACGTTTGATTTCCATGCTGTCTGTCGTGCTGCTGTTGGCGGTTCTGACGATGAGCGGCATCACTGTCTCGGCGGCAACGGTAGATTTGTCGGTGACCGATTTCAGCTGGAACACCGGAACGGAAGTTACCCCCGGCACGGCGGTGACGTTCTCGGTTACCATTAAAAACAACAACTCGGTGACTGTAAAAGACTCGTTTGTCATCACCTTCGGCACGGTGGATACCACCTTTGCCACCGTCAACTATACGGGTGGCATCGCCGGCGGCTCCAGTGTAACCGTCAAGTCGCAGCCGTGGACGGCCGTGGCAGGCGATTATCTGGTTTTGGCACAAATTAACACCACCGGCACGGTTTCGGAAAACAATAAGACCAACAACTCCAAAATGGCCAGCCTGCGCGTTGCGAGCAAGAAGCTGACCTCTGCCTATTCCACCACTCAGACGATGATGGAAGATACCGGTATGACCACGCTGATTTTCAGTGAGGACTTCAACGACCTCTCCACGGTGGACGTCAACAACACCGGTAAAGAGGGCTACAAATGGTACGTCGCCCGTCCGTACGGCGCAACAACGCTGACCTCCGAAGACTATTCGGTGAAAAACGGTATTATGACGGTGCACAACATCAAGCCGACCTACAACTACGGTCTCGGCACCTACAACCACAACACCAAGGTGGGCTTCAGCTATAACACCGGCTATATGGAAGTCCGCTTCCGTATTCCGCGTCCGCGTGAAAACGAGGGAAGCGAAAAGGGCGTTCCTGCCATCTGGGCGCTGCCGCCCGATAAGCTCACCAACAGATCGACCCACTGGGTGGAAGTCGACTGGTTGGAATACTGGGGTATTAACGCCTACGACAGCTACTGGCCGGACGGCTTCTACACCGTCTGCCTGCACGAGCAGTACAGAACCGGCAGCACCGTCACCACGCATTACAAGAACAGCAACTATCAGCTGGGCGGCCTCGGCGATGCCGAATGGCACGTGATGGGTTGGCTGTGGCAGGAAAACCTGTTCATCACCTACCTCGACGGTGCCGAAGTGATGAGACAAACGTACAGCACGACCACCGTGCCCAACCCGCGCGCCAACACCATCAAGGGCAACTCGTCGGCGGATAAGACCGGTGTCTACTCGCTCTTGAACACGCAGTACAACCCCATCATCATCGGCGGCTCGAAGGATAACCCGCTGGAGCTCGACTATATCCGCGTCTGGAACGGCACTCGCAACGCCTCCCCCGACGTCATCACCACGCCCGAAGCCACCGCTCGTGACTTCGCCGCGATCTACACGACCGATGCCGAGGAGCAGCCGATTAAAACGGTGACCGAAGACACCTACAGCTTTGTGCTGGCGGGTGAAAAGCTGTGGAACGAGATGGATTCCGCGACCAAAGCCGCGCTGGACACGCTGCTGGCAGGAAAAGGTCAGCCCACCTTTGCCCAACTGCTTGCACAGGCAAAGCAGATAGACTCGGGTGCCACCACGACAACCAAGAAGACAACAACCACCACCCGCACGACCACGACTACTCGCAAGACAACCACAACCACACGCACAACCGGTCGTGGCACGGGAACCACTACAACAGCAACCACCACGTCGTTGGCACCTCCGACTCCCACCGTCGGCACAACCACTCAGCCGACCGTTATCGCCGGAACGACCACGACGCCGACAACCGACAAGGCGGATACCACCAATGACACGACCGTGACGTCCATGGAAGCGATTGGTGGAGCGGAGACGACCTCCACCCAGCCGACCACGCAGGCAACACAACCTGCAAGCGCAGAACCGGGAAGCGACTTCCCCTGGCTGGCGGTAGCGATTCCTGCAGGAGTCCTCATCCTCGTCCTCGCCATCGTGCTGATTGTCAAACGCAAGAAATAAGTAAAAGCACAGCGCCCCTGCCTCGCAGCGGGCGCTGTGCTTTTTTTGTTTCGTTATTTCCGCAGGCGGCTTTCAAAACCGTCCGTCCGATATTCCTGTCCGTTCGTATCGACCCACATCACGTCCGCACCGCATTGCTCGGCGAGCGCTTCGCCCTGTGCGCGATCCATAAGGAACAGTCCCGTCGACAGCGCATCCGCCAGTCCCGAATCATCACACACGATGCTGACCGATTGCCACCGCCGTGCAGGAAGCAAGGTCGTCGGGTCGATGATGTGATGGTACTCCGTATCACCGACACGGTATGTCCGCTGATAGTCACCGCTGGTCACCACACTGCCCTTTGACAGCGTCAGTGCACAGAGGTTTTCGTCCGCGTTGTCGGGGTCTTGGATACCCACAACCCACGCCGCACCATCGGGCTTCGGGCCGGTGGCGCACACATTGCCGCCCACACTGATTAACCAGCCTTTGGGCGCTTGCTCCGCCACCTTTTGGGTCGCCCAGCCTTTCGCAATTGCGCCGACATCCAGCCGCGCATTCGCATCGGACAAATACACCGTCCCCGCCGCCTCGTCAATGACAAGCGACTCGATGCTCGTGTGCTCCGCCGCCGCTTTCAGCGCCGCTTCGTCCGGGAGTTTCGCGTTGGCAGGGTCACGCTCCGCCTCGTCGCGCGCAACGTGCCACAGCTGCAGCACACTGCCCATCATCACATTCACGTTGCCGTCGGTCAGTCGATAATAGTCGCGGCAATCCTTCAGCAACGCAATAATCTCCGCATCGACTCGGACAGGCTCAACACCCGCCTTGTCGTTGATGGTCTTGATGTTCGGCGCGTCGTAGTCGTTGTAAATATCAAACAGCTCGTGATACCGCTTCAGATTGTCGCGGATTTCCTGCGCGTCCCGATCAAACGCCTCTTTGCTGTCGGCGTATCCCATAACGGTTGTCACCGTATCAAACAGTTCAAGGAACGTCGCCGTGTAACGCTGCTCTTCGCTTTTCTGCGACACGGCGCATCCGCCGAGCGACAGCGTGGCAACCAGCGCCAAAATCAAAACCAGAGCAATACTCTTTTTCATGATATGGCCTCCGAGGTGTTAACAGACTTCAGCACGCGCAACACACCTGCGCAAGCGGCACCGGTGGCAAATCCCGTAAACAGTGCCACAATCAGCAGATACGCGAGGTACAACCCGATGTGAATCGACTGCATCAGCAGCATCGCCACCGCAATCTGTCCGATACTGTGCGCCGCCGCGCCCAGAATGCTGACACCATAGACCGAAAACAGCGACAGCCGCTTGCACAGCGACATCACGCACAGCGACAGGATGCCGCCGGTCAGCGAGAACAACAGTCCCGTAACACCGCCGCCGAAGAGTGACCCCAGCGTACAGCGCAAGGCGACAATCAAGAGCGCCTGCTTCGTGCCGAACGCATACAGTGCCACCAAGGTCACGATATTCGCCAGACCCAGCTTGACACCGGGAAGCGGAATCAGCAGCTGCAACGGGATGAACCGTTCCACATATGAGAGCGCAAGCGCCATCGCGATAAGAATCGCGCTTTGCACGATGGTTTTCGTCTTCATATCGTCACCCCACCACGAAATCCACGTCCGACTCCGCCGAGAGAACGCGAATTTCCACCGCATTGGGCAAACAGACAAGCACGCGACCCGACGTATCAATCGCTCCGCTGTGCACACAGTCCTGCCCGGGGCAGTCCGACTCGACAAATGCGATTTTCCCATCGGCAACGCGCACCGTGTTGTGATAGCGCCCGTCAACGGAAAAGGTTTGATCCTCGGTCAGCTCCACAGTTTTAAACAGCTCGCCGTCGAGGTAGATTTCCGCCTTTACCGATGTTTCCTCGCCGCGCGGAAGAAAACAAAACAGCACGACAAGCGCCAGAACGACCACAATCGCAATCGCGATAAGGTCGCCTTTTTTAAACTTTAACGCCGCCTCTCGCACCATCCGTCTCCCCCTCGCTCATAGTATACACAGTATACCATCCCCCCGCCGGATTGTAAAGGAAAACCGAATAAACCCACCACCAACCATATCGTTCGCACATTTGATTTCCATCATACAAGAGAATCAAATCCCCTCCTCTTGAACCCCATTCAAGCGCTCTCCCAACCCACGCAAAATTATACCCCCGAGTATGGAATTCCATACTCGGGGGTGTTGTGTTATGCATTGCAAAGATTGTAGAAATATGGTAATATAAAACCATAGTACAGAAAAAGTCTTTTTATAATTTGAAGAGTTGAAAAACATCGATTTATTATGCGGAGGGTTTGGAAAATGTGGGAGAAGGATAAATACACAAAAAAAGAAATAAACAGAGCTGGGAAAGCAATTTGTGATGATACTATTTCTGATGAAGAGAAAGGACAATTAATGCAGGTTGTCGATGATTTTAGGGCAGCTCATGCTTTTCCTATGAACACTTTTGCTATAAATTTAAAAGAAAAAGTGCGACATATACCAACTGCTGTTGTAGTTCAGCGCTTAAAGCGAATGGACACGATTTTGTATAAGTTAAAAAGACTCCCCAAGATGAAACTTTCCAGAATGCAGGATTTAGGTGGGTGTCGAGTAATTGTCCCCCGAATAGAAGATGTTTACTCTGTGGTTAAAAAGATAAGGAACTCAAGAATTAGACATATTGAGCACAACTACAAAGATTATATAGCAATACCTAATCCCAATACTGGGTACAGAGGGTACCATCTCATCTACAAATATAATAGTGACCGAAATGATCGTTATAATGGTTTCTTGATTGAAATACAAATTAGAACGAAATTACAGCATTTATGGGCAACCGCTGTTGAAACCGTAGGTCTTCTTACAGATAATGGGTTGAAATTTAATGAAGGATCCGATGATTGGAGAGAGTTTTTCAAGTTGACATCTGCGCTTTTTTCCTTTAAGGAGGACAGCGCCGTGGTTGATGGCGTCCCAGTTGACGAAAAATTACTTTTTGAAAAATGGATTTCTTTAGAACAAAAACTTGATGTAATTACTACATTAGGTGCCATCGGTATTGCAACGTATAGCAAAGGCCATGTAAGACTCAAAAAGGCAAAAAGAAAAAAAGAAGGATATTACCTAATAAAACTCAATTTGAATAAGGCTGTTGTTGAGATAACGGAATTTGAAAATGTTGAAACAGCTACTGAGGCATATAATGTATTTGAACGTGAAAAGAAACCTAATGTATGGGATGGAGTTTTGGTATCTGCCAAATCATATGAAACTCTTGTCGATGCATACCCGAACTATTTTTTTGATATAACAGATTTTTTGGGAGAAATCAGAAATATATTTACGTCTTATGACAAGATGTAATCATATAGTTGTTCACTCACCCGAAGGCTTTGTTAGAATTATATCTAACAGAGCCTTTTTG
>JAZODA010000066.1:0-39633 GCA_045596745.1 Acutalibacteraceae bacterium | reverse complement strand
TAAAATTCTGATGTTCACCAAGGGCGATTTGGTGTTTGTGTTTAACTTCCATCCCACTCGTTCGTTTGAAGGCTACTTCGTGCCGGTGGGGGAAGCAGGGCGGTACAAGGTGGTGTTGTCCACCGATGATGCGAAATTCGGTGGCTTCGGGCGCGTGAATACCACGCGGCGCTATACAGCGTTTGAAACGCCCGACGGTTGGTTCGGCTTTCCGTGCTATCTGCCGTGCCGCACGGCGATGGTGCTGAAACGACAGGCATAATAAAAAAGACCGGGTGAAAACCCGGTCTTTTGTTTTGCGGTTGATTTACTCGGTAACGGTGATGGTGATTTTCTTGATGACAGGCTGTGCCTCAGCGGGGATTGTGCCATCGCTGTCGGTCGGCTGGGCCGTGTCACACACAGCGTCCACGACGTCCATACCCTCGGTCACATAGCCGAATGCGGCGTATTCACCATCGAGGTCGGTGTTGTCCTTTTGCATGATAAAGAACTGCGAGTTGGCGCTGTTTGCGTTGTAGCCGTTGCGAGCCATCGAAATAGCACCGCGAGTGTGGGACAGGTTGTTTTCCACGCCGTTCGAGCTAAACTCGCCCAGAATCTCTTGGTCAGAGCCGTAGAGACCGGTGCCGGTGGGGTCGCCGCCTTGCATCATAAAGTCCTTGATAATGCGGTGGAAGGTCAGACCGTCGTAGAAGCCGTCCTGAGCCAGCTTGATGAAGTTGGAAACCGTAACAGGTGCGGCATTCTGATCCAGCTTTACGGTGATGGTGCCGTACTCTTCGATTTCAATATCGGCGGTGTAGACGGCATCCTTTTTCAGTTCCATAACCGGTTCGGTGATAACGCTATCATCGACGGTGGTGTTCGTGTTGGTGGTTGTGGTAGTGGTCGTCGTGGCGTTGTCACCGGAGGTGTAGCTGTTACCGCCGCTGTTCGCTGCATCCCAGATAGCGGCAAGCAGGAACATAAAACCGGCGAACACCACGCAGATGCCCAGCACGATGGAAGAGCGAATGAGAATCTTCTTGTTGCGCTTCACTTCCAGCGGACGGGCAATGCGGTCGATGCTTTCGGCAACTTTCGCATCCGTCTCGGCGGGGATGTGGCAATCGATTTCCAAATCGAGGAAGTATTCCACGATAGCTTCGAGCGTAACGTCCTCTTTTTTGTTGGCAACCAAAATGCGCTCGATGTTTTCACTTTCGGCTTTTCGTGCCATCTCCAGCGTTTTGCTGTCGAGGTTAAGCAGATGTGTGGTGTCGCTCTCGCGGCAACGAACGATATGTGTCAGCACGAAAATGGTGCGCTGCAGCGTGCTGAATCGAGATAGGATAAACTCTTCGATGTGTTCGGTATTCTCCGGTGCAACCAGGTCGGTTCGGATAGCAAAATCACGGTTTTGCGGAAGGCGATAGGCCTTGGAATCCTGACGCGTGATGAGACGGCGGCACTCGCTGATAGTGAGCGAGAATGCCAGCGCTTTGAATTCCTTGTTGCCGCGCGGGGCGTCCTTTTGGGCGGCATCCCAGATGGTATCGAACACCGTAGCGGTGACGGTTGCCGCCGTTTCGGTATCGCTAAGCAACAGCATCGCCAGATGATAGACCTGTGTCTTGTACTGCTCGTACAGAGCGGTCATCGCACTGCGCTTGCCGCTGATTGCTTTTTGGATAGTCGTTGCCATAAACGTATTCCGTCCTTTCTTTTGTAGCGCGAAATATGTCATTTCACAAGGCATTGTAGCCCCTGAAGCTTTAACGAAGCTAAAAATGACAGGTGGGGTTTTGCAAGGGGAAATGTCATGTTGTGACATAGCGCCCGTGTGAGGGCGGTGGTATACTGAAATCGACAAAATAAAAATATATCTTTTCAAAATCGAAAAGTACTGTTACAATGATAACAGAAACCCCAAAAAAGTCAAGGGTTGTTCTTTGAGCGTTTCTTTTAAAAGGAGTTGGCAGAGTATGCTTAAGGTGGGTATCGTAGGTTGTGGTAATATCTTTACCATGCACGCAACAAGCTGTGATTATCTGAAGAACTCGACGCTTGTCGGCGTGTGTGATATCAAGAAAGATCGTGCCGATGCGGCGGCCGCACGGTATGGTGTTTCGGCGTATTACGACTACAAAGAACTCATTGACCCTGAAAAGATTGATGTGGTGCACGTATGCGTGCCGCACTATCTGCACCCGATTGTGACGCGGTATGCGCTGGAGCACGGCGTGCACGTGCTGTGCGAAAAGCCGATGAGCATTGATTACGCCGACGCCGAAGCGAACGTGAAGCTGGCGGAGGAGCGGGGTCTGCGCTACGGTATCATCTTCCAGTGCCGCTATAACGAAACTTCCAAACTTATTCATGATAACCTGGAAAACGGCAAACTCGGCAAAATCATCAGCGCGCGCAGCACACTGACGTGGTATCGTCCCGACTCCTACTACAAGCTGTCGGATTGGAAAGGTACGTGGGACAAAGAGGGCGGCGGCGTAATTATCGACCAGGCGATTCATTCGCTGGATCTCGCCAACTGGTTCATCGGCTCCGAGCCGGTGGAGGTGCAGGCACACCTGACCAACCGCAACCACACCTACGTCAAGGTGGAGGACACGGGCGAGGGCTTCATTCGCTACAAGAACGGCGCAACGCTTTCTTTCTGGGCGATGAACAACTACGGCTGCGACGATCCGATCGAGATTCGCCTTTACTGCGAAAACGGCAAGGCGGTTATGAGTTACGACGACGCGCGCATCGAGCTGAACGATGGTACGGTGCTGACGGCGCAGACCCAGACCGACGGTATCGAGTACGAGGGCGGCAAGGACTACTGGGGCTTCCAGCATGTGCGCGAGATTGCCGATTTCTACGCGGCAGTGGAAGAGGGTCGCGAGCCGACCATCAGCGGTCGCGAAGCACTGAAGATTCAGAAACTCATCTGTGCCATCTACGAAAGCGGCAAAACCGGCAAAACGGTAACGCTCTGAAAATAAAAAGGGGAGAGAGACTGCGGTCTCTCTCCCTTTTTTCATTGTTTACAGGTTCGCTTTGATTTTTTCAATCATTTCGGTGTATTCCTCATCGGTGAGGTACACCTTGCCGGGGTTCATCTGGAACACGCCGCCCCATTCGTCGCCGCCCTCGTACTTGGGAACGAGGTGCATATGCAGGTGGCAACCCGTGTCGCCGTAAGCGCCGTAGTTGACCTTGTTGGGGTGGAACGCCTTGTGCAGAGCGTTTGCCGCCTGGCACACGTCCGCCATAAACAGGTTGCGCTCTTCTTCGCTGATGCTGACAAGCTCGCTGACGTGGTCCTTGTACGCCACAATCACGCGTCCGGGCTTGGACTGCTCTTTAAACAGAATCAGGTCGCTGACACGCAGCTTGCAAATCGGAATACCGAAGCCTGCCAGGATTTCGCCGCCGGCACAGTAACCGCATTTGGGATCTTTCATACAGATTGCCTCCTTGTGTTGTTTCTGCATTCAGTGTAACACGCGGCGGCATGTTTGGCAAGCGCTTTTATTACTATTCGGCGGCCGTGTCGCATAGAGTAGGGGTGAAAGGATGGTGCTTGTATGGCGTGGTGGGTGGTGGCGCTGCTCTACACCGTTTTCGGTGCGGCGGCGTTGTGGATAGTGATAGTGGCGGTGCGTACACGCAAACCGGTGCGCAGCCTTTTGAAAAGCACGGTACAGGGCGCGTCGGCGCTGGCGGCGGTGAACGTGGCAGGGGCATTTACAGGGGTGTCGCTCGGAATCAACTGGCTGTCGGGCGTGGCGTGCGTTTCGCTGGGCGTTCCCGGGGTGATTACCTTGCTTCTTTTGAAAGTGATTTTCGGTATCTGATTGCAAACGCATTGAAAATGTGGTACACTGTTTTTGGGTGATACACATGATACAATTACCGAAAACCAATACACTGCACACCTGCGAAAAGAACGGCGTGGTGTACTATGCGTTTCCCGCTTTCGAGGCGGTGCCGTTTGTGCGGCACGGATTTTCCACACGTCTCGGCGGCGTGAGCAGTGGTATTTTTGAGAGTATGAATTTAAGCTTCACGCGCGGTGACGATGCAGCGCTGGTGCGTGAAAACTTCGACCGTTTTTGCAATGCGGTTGGGGTGGATAGCCGCAACGCCGTGATTTCGGCACAGGAGCATCACACCGTGGTGTACAACGCCACGGCGGCAGACAGGGGCAGAGGCGTGCTTCGTGAACGCGGCTACACCAACATCGACGGCCTGCTTACCGATGAGCCGGACGTGGTGCTGTTTACCCAGTATGCCGATTGTGTGCCGTTGTTTTTTGTCGACCCGATAAAGCGCGTTGTCGGCACAGCGCACGCCGGTTGGCGCGGTACAGCTGCCAAAATGGGCGCGGTGATGGTGGAACGGATGGTATCCGATTACGGTTGCTGCCGTGAAGATATCCTGACAGCGGTTGGCCCCTCCATCGGCCCGTGCTGCTTTGAAGTGGACGAGCCGGTGCGACTGGCGTTTGCCGAAGCGATTGATTTCGCCCCCGAATGCACGCGTGAGGTGGGGAACGGCAAAAGCTACATCGATTTGTGGGAAATCAATCGGCGCACCTTCCTGGAAGCCGGAATTAAAGAAGACCACATCACGGTGACCGACCTGTGTACGCGGTGTCATCCGGATGTGCTGTGGTCGCACCGCGCCACTGCAGGAAAACGCGGCAGTCTGGTAGGGTGTATTGCTATCAGTGAATAAAAAGAGCGACGGCATTGCCGTCGCTCTTTTCTTATATTTTTCCTGCGCGGAAATCATCGGCGAACCAAACGCCGGGCAAGGTAAACTCCTTGCCATTCAAGTATTCAAGCTCCTCGGCATCGTCCTCAAAAGCAAACTTGAGACGATAGGAACACAGTGCCTGCTTGTTAAAGCCCGTGCCCTTGTTGAGGGCGTTGGTGCCGTACTTCCCGTCACCGAGCAGGGGGTGCCCGATGGAGGCCATATGTGCGCGAATCTGATGCGTAAGACCGGTCAGCAGTTCGATTTCCAAAAGCGACAAGTCGTCCCGTTCCTCCAGCACGCGGTAACGGGTAGCGATGGTGCGTGCGCCGCGCTCCTGACGGTTGGAAACGTACACGCGGTTTTGCGCTTCGTTCTTTTCCAAAAAGCCGTGCAGCGTGTCTTCCTGTTTTTCCATTTTGCCGTGAACCAGGCAAAGATAGTACTTTTCAATCTCGCGGCGGCGCAGCTTTTCGTTGAGAATACGCAGTGCCACAGCAGTTTTGGCGGCGATAACGATGCCGCAGGTGTTGCGGTCGATGCGGTTGACCAGCGCGGGGGCGAAGCTGGCTTCGTCCGCCGGGTCGAACTCGCCTTTTTCGAACAAATACCGTTGCATACGGAACAGCAGGGTGTCGCGGTACTCGTTGCTGTCGGGGTGGACAAGCAGACCCACAGGCTTGTTGAGCAGCAACAGATGCTCATCTTCGTATACGATATCCAGCTTGGTGCCGGCGTGCATAAACTCATACACAGGAGCTGCCTGCTCCAAAAACTCATCGGGAGCATAAATCGTCAGGACGTCTCCCTCTTCCAATCGCTGGGAGATGGTGCAGCGCTTGCGGTTTACTTTGATATCCTTTTGACGGATATATTTGTACATCATCGAAACCGGCAGGTTGGGGAACGCCTTGGTCAGGAATTTGTCCACACGCTGCCCGGCATCGTTTTTGGCGATGGTGAGTTGTTTCATAGCTTCGCCTCCTGTTTTTACATTATACCGCGACGCGTATCGGATTACAAGTGGTTTTCAAAAGCCGATTGTTGTGGTGAGAAAAGAAAAACATTTTCCTTTTATCGTAAAAAAGCAAATTCCATAGGGTATATGAGAATGTAGTGCACAGCGAGGGAAACCTTTCGAAGCACTCGGAATACAAAGAGAAAGAGGGACAGAAAATGGGCTTTTTGGACAATCTGAAGCAAAAACTCAAGCAAATCAAGGAAGAAAACAAAAACTTTGGCAAGACGATGGCTCGTAACAACAACATCCAGGAGTATTACGGACATGTCAACTACTCGGTCAAGGATGGCGACTTCCGCCAGATGAGCTCGGTGAACATCGAAAACAAGAAGGGCGTTATTTACAACACCACCTTTGATGATTACCTCTTTGACAAAGAAGATATCGTCAGCGCGAAGTATATTGGCCCCGGTCAGCATGTTAACCAGCAGCAGACCCAGGTTCCCACCGCTCGCTTCACTGTTGAGTTCAGCGATGGCAAGACAGCTGAGATGGATATCATTATCAAAAAACTGAGCGAATTTATTGCTGTGTTCGAAGTTAAGGCAATGTCCGATTTCCTTGTGGAATATCTGAAGAAATAAAACAAGCTGCTTCATTTGAGTGGCTGCTTCGGCAGCCACTTTCCTTTTAGGCAATTTTTAAAATTTGTCGCAAAAAATCGAAAAAACAGGGGTATTATATAGTATAACACAAAACGTCGAAGGCGGTTTTGTGTTTGCTTTGCGAGTGCAAAACAAAAAATCTGGAGGGTGAAAAATGGGAAAGTTGGACATTCGTAGTGATGCACGGCGTTCGTGCAGCAAAGTGGAAATCCGACCGAGTTATACGCGGGACGATTTCGTAAGAAGTGCATGGATTGCTCTGGCTGCCGAAGATGCTCCTCTCGAGGTGTTTGAAGAGGATTTTGGTGAAGTCGAGGAATACACGCACCAGGTGTTTATGGATTCTCTTACGGTGGATACCTCATACCAGACCAGCATTGGCTACGACCGCAAAGAACCGTATATGGATTATGAGACGTATTATGACAAAGAACCGTATATTGCCTATGAGAGGCAGTATGACCGTACGCTTGGACAATATGTTGAAAGACAGGTTACCAAATATAAGACCGTTCAAAAGCAACGTCAGGTGACGAAGTATCGTACCGTAACCGATTGGAGTGCTTTCAGCGGAGAGCATACGGCAAATTCGACTACAGCGATTGAAAATACGGATCTTGAGTTCGATTTTGATCTTTTCTACAGCAGCTTCCGCGGCTTGGATGGCAGTTCGCTCAGCGGCGTTCCGGAGGCGGAGGCAGCTACGATGCAGGTGAGCGACGCAACCTACAGAGCCGCTATGGAGGAACATGAGGATAGCATCCGGCAGTCTACCATCAAGTCGCTTCCCGGTGATAGATGGCGTGATTTTGACTGGCGTGCGACCAATGTCGTGAAATCCGTAACGACTCTGTATAAAGTTCCGGAATATCAGGTCAGCATTACGTATGACGGTGAAACATATACCCGTTGTGCCTATCCCTTTGGTAAGATGGAAGTCGGTGGCGAAATGATTGAAAACGATCAAAGTCCCGAGGAGATTGCTGACCAAATGCGTGAAGAGCTGGAGGAAGCCAACAATGCACGCTGGAGTGAGTTGAGCGATATGAAGTCCAAGCGCCGGGATGCTATCGAAAAGAAGGTCGGTATGCGCACCGCACCGCTGTCGCTGATTACGATTTTTACGTTGCTTGCTTCTATTTTGACGTCAGTGTTTATTCGTTCCAGTTTCCTGGTTATCACGCTGTTCATCGCCGCTGTGGTGCTGTTTGTCATTAACACCATTGTGGTGAAACTGGATCTGAAAGCGGAAACCAAGCGCGCGGAAAAGGAAATCGCAAAAGAGACTGCACGGGTTAAAGAGGAAACCGAAAACGAAGAAGAGCGCATTGAGGAAGAGATTGAAAACTATTCCGACAATTATAAAGCGAAGCTGCTCGAAGCGCTGAACAAGAAGCTTGAGTCGCTTGGCTATGAGCCTGCGACCGAAGACGATCTGTAAGGGAGGGTGACTTGAGTATGAAAGTTATGAAGAGAATCCGCATTATCCTTTTAATTGTTGCGATTATTGCTTGCATCGCCGGTTACCCCATTGCTAAAGACGCAGAGCATGAGGCAGCTACCGATGTGACGAAGATTGACATTCAGGTTGTGGATAAAGAATGTTACTTCGATGAAGACAGCGGCGCCTATATGTATGGTAAATATGTCATTAATCTCAAGCTTGAGTTCACCAACGACACCGACGTGGATTGGTCGTATCTGAATGTTTCCACCCGCGTGTTTGACAAAGACGGTGAGCAGCTTGGCACCATCACCTCGTCGTTTGGCTCCAGCTACGGTGATTCCGATTTCTTGCTCGAAGAGGACGAGACGATTACCAGAAAAACCTCGCTGAGCGAAAACAAGGGATACGAGGATGATTTCTTTGTGGCTCTGTACAACTCGGATCTTTCGGATTTGGTTTTCGAATGTGAAGTAACCGACGGCAGATACATCGAAGAATAATCAGACATAAAAGAACAGGCACCGCATCGAGCGGTGCCTGTTTTGCGTTTTATTTCGTTTCGCGCTCGACAATCTTACGACCCATCAGCACGCCCATAACCGACGCCATCATCAGGCCGCGCGTCCAGCCGCTGGAATCGCCCAGGCAGTGCAGACCCTGCACGTTGGTGTTCAGGTCGGTATCCATACGCACGCGGTTGCTGTAGAATTTCAGCTCGGGGGAGTACAGCAACGTTTCGTATGCCGCGAAGCCGGGAACCACGTGGTCGACAGCCTGGATGAAGTTGATGATGTTAATCATCGCGCGGTAGGGCATAGCGGCGGTGATGTCGCCTGCCACCGCATCCGGCAGCGTGGGTTTCAGGTTGGACTGCGAGAGCTCCTTTTGCCACGTGCGCTTGCCGTCCAGAATGTCACCGAAGCGCTGCACGAGGATGTGACCTGCGCCAAGCATATTGGTCAGCTCGCCGACCTTCTGTGCGTACGCAATCGGCTGATTGAACGGCTCGCTGAAGTTATGCGAGCACAGAATGGCGAGGTTCGTGTTGTTGGACTTGAGTTCCTTATAGGAATGTCCGTTGACCACAGCGAGGTCGTTGTCGTAGTTTTCCTGGCTGACAAAGCCGCCGGGGTTCTGGCAGAAGGTGCGCACCTTGTTTTTGAAGGGCTGCGGATATCCGATGAGCTTGGATTCATACAGGGTCTTGTTGACCTTTTCCATAACCTCGTTACGCACTTCGACACGCACGCCGATATCAACCGTACCCGGCTGATGAGCGATGTTGTGCTCGGCACAAATCTTTTCCAGCCAGTCCGCACCGCGGCGACCGGTGGCGATGACCGTGTGCTTTGCGTGAATGTCCAGCTCCTGCTTACCGTCGGTGACAGTAACGCCGAGGCAATTCTGACCGTCCAGAAGGAGGTTCGTGCACTCGTAACCAAACAGCATTTCCACGCCGTTGTCCTGCAGATAGCGCTCGATGGACAGGTAGATGTTCTGTGCCTTTTCCGTACCCATGTGGCGGATGGGGCAGTCAACAAGCTTCAGACCTGCCTGGATGGCGCGCTTGCGGATTTCTTTGACTTCTTCGGTGTTTTCCAAGCCTTCCACGTGCGTGTCGGCACCGAATTCCAGATAAATGCCATCGGTGTAGTTGATGGTTTCCTGTACGAGATCCTCACCGACCAGCGAGGGGAAATCGCCGCCGACTTCATAGCTCAGCGACAGTTTGCCGTCCGAAAATGCACACGCGCCGGAAAAACCGGTGGTGATGTGGCAGTAGGGCTTGCAGTTGACGCAATAGCCGACCTGCGATTTGGGGCAACGGCGTTTTTCAACCGGTTGACCTTTTTCAACAAGCACGATACGCTGCTTACTGCCGCGGCGAATCATCTCCAGCGCGGTGAAAATACCGGCAGGACCCGCGCCGACAATAACAACATCCTTTTGCATGAGGAAGCACCTCCGTAAAGATTGTTTAACCAACAAAAAAGTATATCGTAAAGAGGGACTTTTGTCAAATGGAAGTTTGTTTGCCGGCTGTTTGCGGGGTTGCGAAAAAATATTCTTTGTGATATCATAAAATTCGACAAGATGCGCGGTATATATTTTGAAGGGGGTGGCGATAATGGCGGAAAACGAGCAAGAGCTTTTACTGTATCCGGAAGCGATGCACAGCTACGAACCGGATGTGGAAGTGGTTCGTCGGGCGATTGACGGCGATGAAGATGCGTTTACCGAACTGTTTAACGCCACCTATCGCCGTATGTTTTTTGTGGCGCGTAAAATATTGTCCCGCGATGAAGATATTTACGATGCACTGCAAACCGCTTACACCAAAGCGTACAAGTACATAAAACGCGTAACGACGCCCGAAACGTTCACGGCGTGGCTCACCAAAATTGTGGAGAATTCCGCCAAGGATATTTGGCGCGATTTGCACCCCAACGAGGAACTGACGGATGATATCGATGAACAGCCTGCTCCGGATATTTCGGAAGATGCCGACCGTCGTGTGCTGATTCGCCGCGTGCTGGAAGAGATGGATCCGCGCCGTGCGGAAGTGCTGGCGCTTTACTATTACGACGGACTCAAGCTGGCGGAAATTGCAAAGGTGTTGAATGAACCTGTCAGCACGGTCTACAGCCGCTTGAAAGCGGCGAAGCGCGAGCTGACCGATCTTTTGGCGCAGCGCGGTATCGACCGTTCGTTTTACAGCGGCGGCTTTTTCAGTGCCATCGCAGTGGCATTGCGTTCGGTGCTGGGTACCGACATTTTGTCGGCGGCAGTAGCGCAGAAAATGGTGGATGAAGTACTCACGGGAAAACCCGGCCGACTGGATATGGCGGCTGCCAAACTGGCTGAACGGCAACGGAACAAGGCGATTTTGCGTATTGCCGGATTGCTGCTGCTTTTGGTGGTTGTAGTCGCATTGCTGACATCTGCGATTTTCAACGGTTGGTTTGGCGGCGGAGAGTCTTCGGCTGCTGTTGTCGGAACCACCTCGGAACACGGCACGACAAAGAGCCGTATAACCACCACGCACTCGACTTTGACAACATTGCCGACTTCGGTGGAAACGACTACCGAAGCACCCGATGACAACCCTGCGATTACGACGACGGCGTTGCCGACAGGGGATGGCGGCAACACTCAAACCGATGGGACTGCTTCGTCGACAACGAGCGATGATCGTACCACCGTAAGCGGCGAGGTTTCGTCGATTGTAGGTACAACTTCAAAGACAAGTGCCGGTACACTTGGGTCGACAGGAACAACGGGAACGACCGGTACAACGCAAGAGAAAACCACCACGACCACGACGAGAGTAGCCACAACAACGACGCGTCCCGCAACGGACATTTCGTCAAAACTGACGTATGTGGTGATTTCCGGAAAGGCGACGATCACCGATTGCGACGCCTCGGTGCGAGGCGCGGTGGCCATCCCCGAAGAATTGGGCGGTGTCCCTGTCGATTGTATTGCCGCTTCTGCGTTCACCGGGTGTGATGAAATCACATCGGTTACCTTCCCGGATAACCTGACAAAAATCAAAGCGAATGCCTTTAGCTATTGTTATAACCTGGGCGAGGTTGTCTTCGGAAAGAATCTGAAAACAATTGACCGGGAAGCGTTTGCTAATTGCAGACTGGAAGAAGTCGTTTTCCCGGACAGCGTAACCGACATCAAGAGAGATGCATTTTTTGCCTGTCCGATTAGTTCGATCACTTTCGGTACGGGTTTGCAAAATCTTGACGAATTCGCTTTTTCCGTCAACGGATATATCGATTACATCACCGTCAGATCCGGCAACAGTGTATACCATAGCGCCGGAAATTGCCTTATCAAAACAGCGGCGAAAACCGTGGTGCTTGGAGCACACAAGAGCGTGATTCCGAATGACGGCAGTGTGACGAAAATCGGTAATAGCGCGTTTGCATCGCTGAGCAATTTGCAACTGAAGATTCCGTCGGCGATAACGTATATCGGAGAGAACGCTTTTTTACAGGTAGATGACTTGTATATCGACGATTTGAAAGCGTGGTGTAACATCACGTTCGATTCCAACCCCATGACGTGCGCCAAAAACATCTATCTCAACGGGTCTAAACTGACCGGTAAACTGGTAATCCCGAAGGGGGTTAGCGTTATCAACGACTACGCCTTCAGCGACTGCGATATGGCGATTGTGGAAATCCCGGAAGGCGTTACAAAGATTGGGACCGATGCGTTCCGTGATTGTACCAAGTTGCTTATGGTATCGTTGCCCAAAAGCGTAAAAACGGTGGGTGTTAATGCGTTTTATAACTGCAACAATCTGGATACGGTGGAATATGCCGGCAGTTCGGCCGACCGGAAGGGCATTTCTTGTTCGATAGGAAATGATTGCTTGCAAGATGCTACTTGGAGTTACGGAGCATAAGACGAGTTGTCCGCGGCACCCTTTCGGGTGTCGCGGATTTTTTGTGAAATTCAATGGTTGCAGAAAATGATGGATATGTGCTATACTATTCTGTAAAGAAATTTATGGGAGGGATCGGCTTGAATATTCAGGTGGGCGATGTGCTGACAATGAAGAAAACACATCCGTGCGGCGGTGCGCGATTTGCAGTGCTGCGTGTCGGTATGGATTTTCGTCTGCGCTGTGAAACCTGCGGCCACGAAATGATGATTCCTCGCGTAAAAGCCGAAAAGAATATTCGCGCAGTGGAGCGTGACGGTGAGAAATAGCCTTTCCTTTCGTGACACAGACGAAAGGGAGGAAGAGAGATGCTGGATCGACTGAAAGAGGTTGAGAAGCGTTACGAAGAGCTGATGGCGCGGCTGTGCGATCCCGAGGTGGTTTCGCAGAATGAGTTGTATCGTGCGCTGATGAAAGAAAGCAGCGAGCTTGAGCCGCTGGTTACGGCGTATCGCGCGTATGCGGATGCCCGACAGCGCGAGAGCGAAGCGCGGGAACTGCTGGAGAACGGCACAGACCGCGAACTGCGCGAGCTTGCTGAAGAAGAGCTTGCCGAAAGCCGCCTGACCGCCGAGCGGTTGGTGGAGGAAATTAAGATTTTACTGCTTCCCAAAGACCCGAACGATGACCGCAATGTCGTACTGGAAATCCGAGCGGGTGCCGGTGGCGAGGAATCGGCACTGTTCGCCGCGGATTTACTCAGAATGTACACGCTGTACGCCCAATCACGCGGATATCAGACGGAGGTTGTCGGCGCCAGCGAGACGGAGCTTGGCGGTTACAAGGAAATCAGCTGTATGATTACGGGACAGGGCGCATACAGCCGCTTTAAATTTGAGAGCGGTGTACATCGCGTTCAGCGTGTTCCCGAAACCGAAACGGGCGGTCGTATTCATACTTCCACCGCGACGGTGGCAGTGCTTCCCGAAGCGGAGGAAGTGGAGCTGACCATTTCGCCGACTGACCTGCAAATCGATACCTATCGCTCCAGTGGCGCAGGCGGTCAGCATATCAACAAAACCGAATCTGCCATTCGTATTACCCATCTGCCGACCGGCATGGTGGTGGAATGTCAGGATGAGCGGAGTCAGCATAAAAACAAGGAAAAAGCGATGCGCGTGCTTCGTTCGCGGCTGTATGAGCAGCTGCAAAGCGAGCAACAGTCGGCCATTGCCGCCGACCGCCGTGCACAGGTGGGAACGGGTGACCGCAGTGAGCGGATTCGCACCTATAACTTCCCGCAAGGACGGGTGACGGATCACCGTATCGGACTGACGTTGTATAAACTGGATGTGGTGCTCGGCGGCGCGTTGGATGAGTTTGTGGATGCGCTTATCACCGCCGACCGCACCGAAAAATTGCAAAGAGGTCAAGGCTATGCAAACGAAGCATTTTAACGATCGGGAAGAGGATTTGCGCGAAGCGGCGGCACTGCTCGCTGAGGGCGAACTCGTTGCCATCCCGACCGAAACGGTATATGGTTTGGCGGCGGATGCTCGCAACGGTCGTGCGGTTTCTTCGATTTTTGTAGCAAAAGGGCGTCCGTCGGATAATCCGCTCATCGTGCATATTGCCGAGCAGAGCGAACTGGATGCGCTGGTGGCGGATGTGCCGTCGGTTGCCGAAGCGTTGGCAGAGGCGTACTGGCCCGGCCCGTTGACGATGATTTTTAACAAAGCCGAGGGCGTTCCCACGGAAGTGACCGCCGGATTGGATACGGTGGCGGTGCGTATGCCGTCACACCCGGTGGCGCGGCGGCTCATTCAATTGTCGGGATGTCCGCTGGCGGCACCGTCCGCTAACCGTTCGGGTAGTCCCAGCCCCACCGACGCCCATCGTGTGGCGGAGGATATGGACGGACGCATTGCCGCTATTGTGGACGGCGGTGCGTGCGAAGTCGGCGTGGAATCCACGGTGATTTCGGTGTGTGGTGAGCGTGTGCGCCTGCTGCGTCCCGGTGCTGTTACGGTGGAAATGCTGGAAGCGGTTGCAGGTGTTGTGGAAATCGATGAGGCGGTACTCAATCCGTTGCGTGAGGGCGCTGTGGTTGCGTCTCCCGGTATGAAGTATAAGCATTACGCCCCGAAAGCACGGGTGGTTCTGGTACGCGGTGATGCTGCGGCGTATCGTGATTACGTTAACGCCCATGCGGCTGACGGCGTGACCGCACTGTGCTTTGACGGTGAGGAAGAGGGATTGACAGTACCGCACCTTACCTATGGACGGCGTGACGATGCCGCCGCACAGGCGCAAAACGTATTTGAAGCGTTGCGTTTGCTGGATGAACGGCACACAACACTGGCGTATACGGCGTGTCCGTTGCCTGAGGGTGTAGGACTTGCGGTGTACAACCGCTTGCTGCGTGCCGCAGGATTTGAGGTGGTTATCCTTGAATAATACGTTGGTAATCGGGCTGACCGGGTCGATTGGCTCGGGCAAAAGCACGGTGTCTCGCCAGTTTGCCGAGCGAGGATGCTATATCATTGACGCCGACGTGCTGGCGCGTGTGGCGGTGGAACCCGGTTCCAAGGCACTTTCTGCCATTGCCGCACGGTTCGGTGACGATGTGATTTCTCTCGATGGGACGCTGAATCGCGCCGCTCTGGCGAATCGTGTGTTTGTGTCCGAAACGGAAACCGCGGCACTTAATGCTATCGTGCATCCCGAGGTAATCCGATTGATGAAGAGTGAACTGGATGCCGCGAAACAGCGCGGAGAGGCGGTTGTGGTACTGGATGTGCCGCTGCTGTTCCAAGCCGGTCTGGAGTCTCTTTGCGGCCGTACGGTGGCGGTGAGTGCGTCGCCGGAGGTGCGCTTGCAACGCATTTGTGCGCGTGATGGCTTTACTCCCGAGCAGGCGAAGCTGCGTATGAACGCGCAACCTGCGGACATATACTATACAGAGCGTGCGACCGACGTGATTCGAAATGACGGTGATGAGGCCGAACTGCGAGCGGCGGTGGCGCAACTTTGTGAGCGGTTCGGGAGGTGATGGGATGGCTCGTCGACTTTTGAAATTGACAGTGATCCTTTTGATTGTGGCGGCACTCATTGCTTGTTGTGTTCCGTTGGTGCGATGGGGGTATGACAAGTACCTGCACGCCGCCTATCCGATGAAGTATCAGCAGTATGTCACGACATATGCGGCGGAGCACAATCTTCCGCCGTCGCTGGTATATGCGGTGATTCGCACCGAAAGCGGATTTGAAGCCGATGCGCAGTCAGCGGCAGGGGCAAAAGGGCTAATGCAGCTGATGGATGCCACCTATGAAACCGCACAGCGCAATTTGCCGGGAGAAGCATTGCCGATTGAACGGGTGTTTGACCCTGATGTCAACATTCGCAGCGGTTGCTGGATGCTGGGTTACTGTTTCTCAAAATTCGATGACCCGACAGCGGCGTTGGCGGCGTATAACGCAGGACACAACCGCGTGAAATCCTGGCTGAAGGACAGCCGCTATTCCGATGATGGGGTGACACTCAAGGAAATCCCACTTGAGGAAACGCGAAACTATGTTGAACGTGTGCTGGATGCACAACAAAAATATATTGAATTGTATAAGCCTGATTAAGGAGGAATATGGATGTCGGAAAAAACTCAGGGCGAACTGCTGCGTGAGCAGCTGTGCTATCAGCCCAAGAACGCGTACCGCGTGCTTACCGAACAGGAACTGGACGAGGTGACCGCCTACGCGGAGGGGTATAAGCACTTTTTGGATTGCGCCAAGACCGAGCGCGAGGCGGTAGACGAAGCGCTTCGTATGGCGAAGGAAAACGGATTCACGGCGTTTGATCCCTCCAAGCCGCTGAAAGCCGGCGATCGGGTGTACTATGTGAATCGCAACAAATCGCTGATTCTGGCAATCATCGGTGAAAAGCCGATTGAAGAGGGTGTTTCCATCGCGGCGGCACATATCGATTCGCCTCGCCTGGATTTGAAGCCCCATCCGCTGTATGAGGATCACAGCCTGGCATATTTCGATACGCATTATTACGGCGGTATCAAGAAGTACCAGTGGACGGCCATTCCGATGGCACTGCACGGTGTTGTGGTGCGTCGTGACGGCACGACCGTTTCGGTGAGCATCGGTGAAGCGGCGGATGACCCGGTTCTGTGCATCACGGATTTGCTGCCGCATCTCGGTGCAAACCAGATGAGAAAGACGGCGGCTGAGGTTATCGATGGCGAAAACCTGAACGTGCTTATCGGCTCTCGTCCGCTGGAAGGTGAAGAGGGCAGCGATGCTGTCAAGCTGAACATCCTGCGCCTGTTGTCGGAAAAATACGGCATTACCGAGGCAGACTTTATGTCGGCTGAACTGGAGATTGTACCGGCGTTCGGTGCGCGTGATCTTGGCTTGGATCGCAGCATGGTGGCGGCATACGGTCACGACGACCGCGTGTGTGCTTATCCTGCGCTGACGGCTTTGTTTGCACTGGAGACGCCTGCTTATACGGCACTTACGGTGCTGGCTGACAAGGAGGAAACCGGTTCCGAGGGAAACACCGGTCTGGAATCCACCTTCCTGCGGTATTTTGTGGAAGACATTGCCGCCGCATTCGGCAAGCAGGGTCGCCATGTTCTCAACAACTCGATGTGTCTGTCGGCGGATGTCAATGTGGCATATGACCCGCTGTATCCTGAAGTGGTGGAAGCACGCAACTGTGCGGCACTGAATCAGGGCGTTGTGCTGACGAAGTACACCGGTGCGCGCGGCAAATCGGATACCAGCGATGCTTCGGCGGAGCTGATGGGCTTCTTCCGCCGCATTCTGGAAGATAACAATGTGCTGTGGCAGGTCGGCGAACTCGGCCGTGTGGATGTTGGTGGTGGCGGAACGGTTGCCAAATACATTGCCAATCTGGGTGTCGAAGCGGTTGACCTCGGTGTGCCGGTGCTGTCGATGCACGCGCCGATTGAGGTTATTGCCAAGCCCGATGTGTATATGGCGCACAAGGCATTCTACGCGCTGCTTTCCCGTACCGAAAAACTGTAAAGAACCGAACAAGCAGAGACCTCATAGGATGGAACATCACCATCCTGTGAGGTCTTTTTTGATGTGGGGAGGAGTCAGTATGCGAACAGTAGAAACATTTGCGGTCATTGGCGGAGATTTACGAAGCACCTATCTGGCAGGAGCACTGGCGGAGGAGGGGTATCGTGTCATCAGTTCGGGGTTCGACGGCACGGAACTGCCGAGTTGTGTAACCGCGTGCACCAATCCGGCTCAGGCAATCGCTTTGGCGGACTGTGTGGTGTTGCCGCTTCCTGTCAGCACCGACGGCGTAAACGTCAACGCGCCGTTTTCGCGCATCCCGATACCGCTGGAAACGGTGGTGCAGTCATTGCGCGAGGATCAGCTGGTGTTGGGTGGACAAATCAGCGAAAGCCTGCGTCACGATTTAATGTTACGCGGTATGACGGCCGGCGATTATTTTGCGCGTGAAGAACTCACGGTGCTGAATGCCGTACCCACTGCCGAGGGGGCCATCCAACTGGCGATGGAGGAGCTTCCCATCACACTGTGCGGCTCGAAATGTCTGATTGCTGGGTATGGCCGTATCGGGCGCGTGCTTGCACGCATCTTGTGCGCCATGGGCGCGGAGGTTACAGTGGCAGCTCGTAAGTGTTCCGACCGCGCCTGGGCAGAGACGCTGGGGTGTCGGGCGATGGACTTGACGAAGCTGCCTGAAAGCAAACGCTTTGATGTTATCTTCAACACGATTCCGCATAAAATCTTCACCAAAGACGTGCTGGAACAACTCGATAGCGCCACACTGATTATTGACCTTGCTTCGCGACCCGGCGGGGTGGATTTCGGCGCGGCGGCAGGACTTCGGTTGAAGACCATCTGGGCGTTGTCGTTGCCGGGGCGAGTCGCCCCCAAAAGCGCCGGTGCCATCATCAAGCAGACCATTCTCAATATGATCAAGGAGGAGTCCGAATGGAACTCAAAGTAGGTTTTGCGCTTTGCGGATCGTTTTGTACCTTCGGTCGTGCACTGGAGCAGATGGAGGCGCTCAGGAAAGAGGGAATGTCGCTGACGCCGATTCTTTCCTTTTGCGCTGCTTCCACCGATACGCGTTTCGGTACGGCGTCGGAATGGATTGCCCGCTTTACCGAAGCGACAGGCAATCGTCCGCTTTTGACGCTGACGGAGGTTGAGCCGATTGGGCCGAAAGGCTATTTTGATGTGTTGTTGGTTGCACCGTGTACGGGAAGCACGCTGGGGCGGTTGGCAAACGGCATCAGCGATACGCCGGTGACGCTTGCGGTCAAATCACAGTTGCGACGCAACCGACCGGTGGTAATTGCGGTTTCCACCAATGACGCACTGGGCTTTTCCATGCGCAATATCGCATTGCTGAAAAACAGCAAAAACCTGTATTTTGTTCCCATGTCACAGGACGATGCGGCGAACAAACCAAACTCGCTTGTGGCGCATTTCAACAAGTTTTCGGCTGCCATCCATGCGGCACAGGTCGGCGTTCAGCTGCAGCCGCTGTTTGAATGACACGGCGCCGTCGGCGTCGCCTTATCGGTATCGTTGCGTGCTTTTCGGCGGCGCTCATTATGGCAGTGGCAGGCTTGGTGGCACTTGACGGACAGTTGCGTCCGCTTGTGCAAAGTTACGGCTGTATGTCGGCACGGCGCAGTGCAATGGTGGCGGTACATAGCGGTGTCGAACGCGTGCTTGCCGATGAAAACGCGTCATACGGTCAATTTGTTACGGTGCTGCGAAACGAAGAGGGAAGAGTGATGTCGGCAGAAACCGACGTTTCCGCTGTGAACCGTCTGAAAGCGGCGGTGTCTACTGAAGTGATGAGACAGCTTTCCACTAATGAAGTGCAGACGGTAAGCATACCGCTCGGCAGTTTAATCGGCGGCAGCTTTTTCACAGGGCGTGGTCCGTTTCTGAAACTGGACGTTCACACCTACGGTACGGTAATCACTACACTGTCGGGTGAATTCACCGATGCGGGTATCAATCAAGTAAAGCACAGCCTGTATCTGGATTTGCAGGTGCTGATGACGGCGGCACTGCCGATGGAGCGGGCGGCTGTGGAATTGGAAACCCGCTTTTTGGTGTGCGAAACCGTGTTTGTCGGCGAAGTGCCCGAGACGGTTTTGCAGATGGATTTTGGCGGTGCGGTGGATAAGTTTTTTGGTTCTAGCGATTGAAAAATTCGTTGAGATTTGTTATACTATAACTGAAAGAAAAACGAGGGATGTGTCGGTATGGATTTTGAAAGCGCACGCTTGCGTATTACCGAATTACGGCAGGAGATTGATTATCACAGCCGTCGGTATTACGACGATGATGCTCCGGAAATCGAAGACGATGAATTTGACCGCTTGACGCAGGAGTTGCGTCGGCTGGAAGAGGCATATCCCCAGCTGATTACTGCCGATTCGTATACCCAACGTGTTCACGGTGAGGTGTCGCGTCAGTTTACGCCGGTTGAGCACGAAGTACCGCTTGGCAGTTTGCAGGATGTGTTTTCGCTGGAAGAATTGCGCGACTTTGACCGCCGCGTGAGGGAAGAACTGGCGGAGCCGATGTATGTGGTTGAACCGAAGATTGATGGCTTGTCCATTGCACTGGAATACCGCGACGGTGTTTTCTATCGCGGTGCAACCCGCGGCGACGGTCAGACCGGTGAAGACGTTTCCGCCAACTTGCGTACTATTGCGGATATTCCCGCGGTGCTTTCGCGTCCGGTTGAGCGCATTATTGTGCGCGGTGAGGTGTATATGCCGCGTCAGCAGTTTGCGTCGTTGGTGGAACAGCAGGAGCAGAACGGCGAAAAGGCCTTCAAAAACCCGCGAAATGCCGCGGCAGGCTCACTCCGTCAAAAAGACCCGACAATTACCAAAAGTCGCGGATTATCCCTGTTTATCTTCAATTTACAGTTGCTTGAGGGCGAGTCGGTTGCTTCGCACGCCGAATCGCTGGAACTGATGCGTGAACTTGGTTTTTCGGTGATTCCTTTCTATCGCCGGAGCGGTTCGATCGACGAGGTGTTGGAGGAAGTCGGGCGTATCGGTGAACAACGTGGCGCGTTGCCGTTTGATATTGATGGTGCGGTTATCAAGGTGGATAACTTTGCCGACCGCAATCAGCTGGGCAGTACCAGCAAATATCCGCGTTGGGCGGTTGCCTACAAATATCCGCCCGAGGAAAAGCAAACGGTACTGCGTGATATCGAAATTACGGTGGGACGCACAGGCGTGCTGACGCCGACGGGTGTGTTCGATCCGGTGTCGCTTGCGGGTACGACGGTAAGCCGTGCGACCTTGCATAACGCCGATTTTATCCGTGAGAAAGGTCTTTCCATCGGCGATACCGTGGTGCTGCGAAAAGCGGGCGATATCATTCCCGAAGTGGTGCGTGTGGTACAGCATACCGGTACACCGTATGAGCTTCCGAATGCCTGCCCCTCTTGCGGTCAGCCGGTTGCACATGAAGCAGGGGAGGCAGCTCTGCGTTGCAGCAACCCCGAATGCCCTGCACAGTTCTTACAGCGATTGATTCACTTTGCATCGCGAGATGCAATGGATATCGAGGGCCTTGGCCCTGCTGTGCTGGAACAGTTCGTGGATGCAGGTTTGATTGAGCATATTGATGACATTTACACCTTAAAGCGTGAGGATATCCAGGTGCTGGAGGGTAAAGGCGATAAGTCCGCCGACAATTTGCTCGGTGCGATTGCCGCCTCGCGTGAAGCGGACTTGTCGCGACTGCTGTTTGCTTTGGGTATTCGTCATATCGGTCAAAAGGCCGCTAAATTGCTGGCTCAGCGATTTGTGACGATGGAAGCAATTGCGGAAGCAGACCGCGAGGCACTGCTTTCGATTGATGGCTTCGGAGATGTGATGGCGGATAACGTGCTTGCGTTCTTTGCGCTGCCGCCGTCGCGCCGTCTTATTGAGCGCTTGCGTGATTGCGGTGTCAATATGGAATGCCGCACACAGGCGACCGATCGTCGCTTCGAGGGTGTTACGTTCGTGCTGACCGGTACACTGCCGAGTATGACTCGTGACGAGGCAGCAGCACTGATTGAGCAGTACGGCGGTAAAACCTCGGGCAGTGTTTCCAAAAAGACCGGCATCGTGCTGGCGGGTGAGAATGCGGGCAGCAAGCTGACCAAAGCGCAGGAGCTGGGAATCCGCATTATCTCGCAGGAAGAATTCGAGGCTATGCTCGATTGATTCATAGCGATTTAAGCAAAATATACCGAAGGCTCTCCGCCGCGTCAAAGCACGCGGCGGAGAGCTTTTTTAATGCGCTTTGAAGCGGCTCGCGACCGCCGATTCCTTCGCAAAGCCGATGTTGCCGCTCGGCTTCTTTCAAATGGACCAATACCTGCTCGGTGCGGGGATAATAGGGGAAAGCGGCAACCGCGTCCCGCAGGTGTGAGCATTCCTTGAAAACGGCCGCCAAAAGAGCGGTATCGTTGGGGGAAGGCGCGGAACAGCCTTCTTGCCAAAGCGCCACACAGGCTTCCTCTGCGCAGTGCGCTACGCATTCGGTGATTTGCCGCATATGCCACATTTCTTCGCGGTCGATGGGGGTGATGAAGGCGTGGCGCAGCTCCTCGAATGTGCCTTGTAAGGCGATGTCTGCCGTCTGTCTGTGCAGGCGGATGTCCTCAATGGTTTTTGCGGTAATGACGCACCGCTTTTGCAGAAAGCGCAGGGTTTCCAACGCCGCAGAAATACTGCGCTCGCATTGCTTGAAAATCGGATGGCTCATGGCCGACACCTCCTGTATCTCACTATATCGGATGGCAGGATTTTTTATGACAAGCATTGCCGGACGGGCATACACTGTGAATGTAAATGGTTCGAAAAAGGACGGTGTGGGGATTGGCATCGAAATTTTCGGGGCATACTACTCTCACAGAATCCGAGGAAAGGAACGAAAGGTATGCAAACAGTTCGTCGTGGAGATATTTACTATGCGGATCTCAGCCCGGTGGTTGGCTCGGAACAGGGTGGAATCCGTCCTGTGCTTATTGTTCAAAACGACGTCGGCAACCGCTTCAGCCCGACGGTGATTGCCGCCGCCATCACCAGTCAAAAGGATAAGGCGCGGTTGCCGACGCACATTCAGGTAAACTCGACCGACAGCGGCTTGAGCCGCGATTCGGTCGTGCTTCTGGAACAGATTCGCACGATTGATAAACAGCGACTGAAAGAACATATGGGTCGCTTGGATGAGTATTCGATGAACCGCATCGATCAGGCGCTGCAGATAAGTTTCGGCCTCGGTGCGGATGCTCAGCGGCGCCCGAACTGAAACAGTATATCCGCCATCTCGTTTTGTGGTGGCGGATTCTTTGTATGTCGGAGTGGGTTGGCCGTTTGATTTGAATAAAAAAGTCGAAAAAAGTTATGCATATTTAACAAAAACAAAAGAATGTTAACGCAATTGTTTTAAGAAAATATCTAAATTTGCTTGACATCGCAGGGGGTAAATTGGTAAACTATGGATAGTAGGGGCAGTGTTTCTTCTGAAACGGTGTTTTCTTCGGATGCGTTTTACGCATATAAGGTGCTTGGTTGCCACGCACAGGGGAATGGTTACGTGTTTCGGGTGTGGGCGCCACACGCCCGGTCCGTTTCGCTTGTCGGCGACTTTAACGGTTGGGATACCGCCCGCACGCCAATGACCCGCATCACCGCTTCCGGTATTTGGGAATGCGTTTCCGGAGCGGCGGAATATGACCTTTACAAGTATTATGTGGTCGGTGCCGACGGACAAGGTGTCATGAAATCCGACCCGTACGCATATCATTATGAGACACGCCCCGGTAATGCGTCGCGTGTGTACACGCTGCCGTCATACGACTGGCAGGACGCACAGTGGCGGAAAAGCAAAGCGCGTCGTTCGGTTTATCGGGTGCCTGTCAACATCTACGAGGTACACGCGGCTTCGTGGCGGCGCTATGCCGACGACAACACCTTTTCGTATACCAAGTTGGCGGACGAGCTGATACCATATGTGTGCGATATGGGGTATACCCATATTGAACTGATGCCGATTATGGAGCATCCGTACGACGGCTCGTGGGGATATCAGGTGACAGGCTACTACGCGCCGACCTCGCGCTATGGCACGCCATCGGAGTTTATGGAGTTTGTTGACCGTTGCCACCGACACGGTATTGGCGTGATTATGGATTGGGTCCCCGGTCACTTTCCCAAGGACGCCTGCGGTCTGTATCGCTTTGATGGCGAGGCGTGCTACGAATATGCCGATTGGCGCAAAGGGGAACATCGCGAGTGGGGAACTTGTGTTTTTGATTACGGCAAAGCCGAAGTGCGCCACTTCTTGATTTCCAACGTGCTTTTCTGGTTTCGGGAATATCACATCGACGGCATTCGGGTGGATGCGGTTGCGTCGATGTTGTATCTGGATTATAACCGCCGCGAGGGGGAGTGGCTTCCCAACTACTTTGGCGGTCGTGAAAATTTAGAGGCGGTCTCCTTTTTACAGGAGCTTAACCGCGCGGTGTTTTCGGAATTTCCCGATGCGCTGATGATTGCCGAGGAATCCACCGCCTGGCCGTTGGTATCCCGACCGACAGAGGATGGCGGACTGGGGTTTAACTACAAGTGGAATATGGGCTGGATGAACGATATGCTGCGATACATCGCGCTGGATCCGTTCTTCCGCAGCGGCAACCACGGTGCGTTGACTTTTTCGTTTTTCTACGCGTTTTCGGAAAACTTTCTGCTCCCGATATCGCATGACGAGGTGGTACACGGCAAAGGTTCGCTGATTGGGAAAATGCCCGGCACATACGAAGAACGGTTCGCACAGATGCGGCTGTTCCTTGCGTATATGATGGCGCACCCCGGTAAGAAACTGCTGTTTATGGGGACGGAGTTCGCTCAGTTTGCGGAATGGGATTATACCCGCGAGTTGGATTGGCAACTTCTGGAGTTTCCTGCACATCGCGTGTTTCGGGATTTCGTACGGGCGCTGAATGCATTTTATCGAAGTCGCTCTCCGCTGTGGCAAAATGATTTTTCGTGGGAAGGCTTTTGCTGGATTTCGCACGACGATGCCGATAACAGCGTGATCGCCTTTCGTCGTATCGATTGCCGCGGTGCGGAACTGATTACGGTGTGTAATTTCACACCGATTCAGCGTGAGACCTACCGTATCGGTGTGCCGGTGTACGGCATATATGAAGAGGTGTTTTCGACGGACGATACCGCGTTCGGCGGTTCGGGCGTGCATAACGGTTTATTGCGGGCGCAATTGGTTCCCGCACACGGTTTGGAACAATCGGTGGAACTGACGTTGCCGCCGTTGTCTGTACAATTTTTCAAACTCAAGCGGCGGTTGCCGCAGACGAAAATGAAACCTGAAGGAGGTCTTGCGTAATGTTTCGCAAGCAAGAGTGCGTGGCCATGCTACTCGCAGGCGGCCAGGGAAGTCGGTTGTATTCGCTGACGAAGAATATCGCCAAGCCTGCAGTTCCGTATGGCGGAAAGTATCGTATTATCGATTTTCCGCTGTCGAACTGTGTCAACTCCGGTATTGAAACGGTCGGTGTGCTGACGCAGTATCAGCCGCTGGAACTCAGCGACTATATTGGCTCCGGTCAGCCGTGGGACCTTGACCGTATGGATGCCGGTGTGCATTTATTGCCTCCGTATCAGCGCAATAAGGGCGCTGACTGGTACAAGGGTACCGCCAATGCCATCTATCAGAATATGGTGTTTATTGAGCGTTATGACCCGGAATATGTGCTGGTGCTGTCGGGCGATCATATCTACAAGATGGACTATGCCAAGATGATCGCCGAACATAAGAAGAATCAGGCCGATTGCACCATCGCCGTTATCGAAGTGGAAATGTCGGAGGCAAGCCGTTTCGGCATTCTCAACACGAACGAGGACGGCTCGATTTACGAGTTTGATGAGAAGCCCGCCGTGCCGAAAAGCAATCTGGCTTCGATGGGTATTTACGTGTTTAACTGGCAGAAGCTGAAGAAGTATCTGGAAGCGGATGAAAATGACCCCGCTTCGCAGAACGACTTTGGTAAGAACGTGCTTCCCGCCATGCTTTCTGCCGGCGAGCGGATGTTCGCTTACCGCTTTGAGGGCTATTGGAAGGATGTCGGAACGATCGACAGCTTGTGGGAAGCCAATATGGACCTGCTGAATCCGAAAGTGCCGCTGGATTTGTCGGATGATGCCTGGCGCATTTATTCCCGTACGCCCGGTCTGCCGCCGCACTATATCAGCAGTACCGCCAAGGTGCAGAACAGTATGATTTCCGAAGGCGGCAAAATCAGCGGTACGTTGGAATCCTCGCTGATTTTCGCAGGCGTTACGGTGAAAGAGGGCGCGGTGGTGCGCGATTCCATCATTATGCCCGGTGTTGTTGTCGAGAAGGGCGCGGTGGTGCAGTACTCGATTATCGCGGAAAACGCAGTGATTGGCGAAAACGCCGTTGTCGGTGAACTGCCCGAAGAGGTTGAACAGCTGGACAACTGGGGCGTTGCCGTGGTGGCTGCCGGGGTCAACGTGGGTGCGGGTTGTCACATTCCCGCCAAAGCTATGATTGACAGCGATGTGAAAAAGGAGGAAGCGTAAGATGCGTTACAATACGACACTTGGTCTTCTGTTTTCCAATATGCACGATGACGCGCTGCCGGAGCTGACCGCCAGCCGCGCGATGGGTTCGGTGCCGTTCGGCGGCAGATACCGTCTCATTGATTTTACGCTGTCCAATCTTGTCAACGCCGGTGTTTCGAAGGTCGGCGTGGTGACCAAGAGCAACTACCAGTCGCTGATGGATCATCTCGGCTCGGGTAAATCGTGGGATTTGTCCCGTAAAAAAGAGGGCTTATACTTCCTGCCTCCGTTTGGTGGTGGGGAAGAGCGGTACGACGGTCGTATCACCTCGCTGGCAGGCGTTCTGCCGTTCTTGCGCAATTCCAAGGAAGAATACGTGATTATGTCGGATTGCCATTTTGTCGGCAACATCGACTATCGTAAGCTGATTGATGCGCATATCGAAAGCGGTGCCGAGATTACAATGGCGTGTCTCAAAGGCACGCTTCCGAAGAACATTTTCTCGCCTGTGGTATCGACGGACGAAAATGGCCGTATTACCGATATGATTATTACCGACCACAGCAATGGTGAGGTTACCTACGGACTGGGTCTGTATATCCTCTCGCGACAGCTGCTGATGCAGTTTGTGGACATTGCTGTCAGCCGCAACCAGCATAGCTTTGAGTGGGATATGCTGCAGCGTCATATTACCGATCGCCGCCTGCACGTGTATATGGTTCCGGAATACACGATGGTGATTTCCTCGCTGGAGGAATATTTCCGTGCCAACTATGCGTTGCTGGATGAATCGGTTCGTGAAAAACTGTTTGTCAGCAAGCGCCCGATTTACACCAAGGTTCGCGACTGCGCTCCGGCTTTGTATGGCCTGCACGCCAATGTGTCCGGCTCGCTCATCGCGGATGGTTGTAAAATCGACGGTGATGTCAGCAACTCCATTTTGTTCCGTGACGTACATGTTTCCCGCGGGGCAAAGGTGCACAACTGCATCCTGATGCAGGGCAGTATGATTGGAGCGAACAGCGACATCGATTACGTTATCACCGACAAATATGTTTGTGTGCGCGATGGTCGTGCGCTGAAGGGTTGCGATGGCTATCCCGTGACAATCCGCAAAAACACGATGGTGTAAAAGGAGAACAGGAATGAAAGTTTTATACGCGACAAGCGAAGCTCGTCCGTTTGCGGCTTCCGGTGGTTTGGCTGATGTTGCCGGTTCTCTGCCGCGCGCACTGCGTACGCGCCTGGTTGGCTGCCGTGTGGTAATGCCGCTGTATGAATCGGTACCGCAGGAGCTGCGGGATACCATGACCTTCCTTACCAGCTTTTCCGTGCCGGTGGCATGGCGTCGGCAGTATTGCGGCGTGTTTGAAGCCAAGCATAACGGCGTAATCTACTATTTGCTGGATAACCAGTACTACTTCAAGCGCGCCGGTTTGTACGGTCACTACGATGACGCCGAGCGCTTTGCATTCTTCTCGCGCGCGGTGCTGGAAATGCTTAAGCACATTGATTTCAAGCCGGATATTCTCCATGCCAACGACTGGCAGTGCGCTCTGGTTCCGGTGTACCACACCTTGTTTTACGCCAAGGAAGAGCCGTATAACAAGATGCGTACGGTGTACACCATCCACAACATCCAGTACCAGGGCAAATACGGTATGGAGATTTTGGAGGACGTATTCGGTCTTCCGCAGAGCGTCCGCGACTTTATGGAGCAGGATGGCTGTATCAACCTGATGAAGGCCGGTATCGAAGCCGCTGACCGTGTGACGACAGTGAGCGGTACGTATGCCGAGGAGATTCTCGATCCGTGGTTCTCGCACGGTCTGGATTCCATTTTGCGACTGCGCCAGTGGAAACTCAGCGGTATTTTGAACGGCATTGATACGGTTCAAAACGACCCCGCAACCGACCCTGCGTTGTTTGCGCCGTTTTCGGCGGATGACCTTTCGGGCAAAGCCGAGAATAAGAAAGCGCTTCAGGAGCGTTTGGGTCTGCCTGTGCGTGCGGATGTGCCGCTGATTGGTATGGTCAGCCGTCTGGCTTCGCATAAAGGCTTTGACCTTGTCAAACACATTCAGGAGCAGCTGCTGCAGGAAGACGTGCAGATGGTGGTGCTGGGTTCCGGTGAATGGGCGTATGAGACGTTCTTCCGTGAAATCTACGCCAAATATCCTCAAAAGTTCTGCTTCTGTTCCGGTTTTGTTCCGGAGTTGGCACAGAAGATTTACGCCGCCTCCGATTTGTTCCTGATGCCGTCCAAGAGCGAGCCTTGCGGTCTTTCGCAGATGCTGGCTTGCCGCTACGGTGCTGTGCCGATTGTGCGTGAGACGGGCGGCCTTAAGGACTCCATCCGCGACTGCGGCGACGGTGAGGGCAACGGCTTTACGTTCTGCACCTACAACGCGGATGATATGCTGGATGCTATTCATCGTGCGCTGGCGGCATATCAAAACAAGGCGGATTGGGCGCAGATTGTGGATCGTGCCATGCGCAGTGATTTCACTTGGGGTCGCTCGGCAAATGAGTATATCCGCTTGTATCGTTCACTGCTGAAAGACGCGTAATAAGAAAAAGAGACGATCGATGATCGTCTCTTTTTTAGTGTTGAAAAACCGTATGCAATTCGCTATAATAGGAGTATCAGTTTTTGCCAAGCTTGTGTTCGGCGTTCTTGAGCAGGTTCAGCAGGGAAGAAGCGAACAACGGATACACCTTCGACAGCTCGCTGGGCAGCAGGACAGGTACCTGCTCTTTGGGAAGCGAGGCGGGCGCCAGCGTCGTTACGCGGGCGGCACATAATCCCATCGCTCCCGAAGCCGCCGCCTGATACAATTCGGAGGGGACGGAGAACATCGCAGCGGAATTGCGTTTGTCCGCGGCGTACAGCGCGCGGAACATGGTGTAGATTGCCAGGTTTAAGTAGGTCGTTACCTCGGCGGTCAGTTCTTTGTTATCGTAACGCTGCAGCAAGCCGAACAGCAGGTTGGTCGCGTTGACCACCAGCTTTTTGTTCAGAACAGGCAGCACACTGCCGGTCATATGGCTGTCGGCGGCACTCTGGTCGCCCTCGGGAATGTCATCAACCGAGATGACCGCGCCGGATTTATCGACGGTACGTCCCAGCAGATAATCGCAGGAGACTTCGTAAAAATCGGCGGCGCGCACAACGAAATCCAAGCCGCACTCACGAATACCTTTTTCGTAATGCGAGAGCAGCGCTTGTGAGATTTTAAGTTCGGTTGCGGCCTGCTTTTGACTGATGCCGCGTTCCTTGCGAAGCAAGGTCAATGTGCGGGGAAACGTGGTATTCATGGTACAAACTCCTGACTGAAATTATACGGTGCGTTTTAGATTATATCGTGCAGGATACAATTTGTAAAGTGTAAATTTCTTAAAAAGCGAGGAATTTCTATGAAAAACTACAGAATTCACCTGATTCGTCACGGCATGACCGAGGCGAATGAGAGCGGACTCTATATCGGCAGCACCGATTTGCCGCTGTCGGCACTGGGCCTGCGCGACCTGCTGGACAAGAAGCAGGAAGCCATCTATCCCAAAGCTACCCGCTTTTATTCCAGCCCGTTGTCGCGTTGCCGTCAGACGCTGGAGGTGCTGTATCCGGGATGTGAGCCTGCGCTGCTTTCCGGACTTGCCGAGTGCGATTTCGGCGAGTGGGAAGGAAAGAATGCGGCACAACTGCAAAACGATGAGGAGTTTAAGCGCTGGATTTCGGGTGAGCTCAAAGAGATTCCCGGCGGCGAGGCTACCGAAGAGTTTCAAAAGCGCGTGATGGCGGCGTTTGAAGCACTGGTCGAGGATGCGATGAAGAGCGGCGACAGCGATACCGTGGTGTGCACCCACGGCGGCGTGATTATGCTGATTATGGCGGCATATGCACTGCCGCGCGCCGATATGTCGGCGTGGGGAACGGAAAGCGGCTGTGGATTCACGCTGAACGTAACGCCCACGTTGTGGATGCGTGAGCCGGTGGCGGAAGCCATTGATTACGTGCCGCTGATTCCGGTTAAAGAAAACTAAAAAAACCGCCCGATGCCGTAATGACATCGGGCGGTTTTGTGTCTTGTTGATCCCCGCTCTGCCGTAATATCCCCCGCATAACCTGCTACTAAAATTAGCAGGTGGGTGTCCGCCCAAAAGGTTCGCGCTCCCTTCGTCCCACCGAGGTGGGGAGGTCTGCAATCCGCTTTCGGAGTCAGTCTCCCGTATTCAAACTGTAGTAGGGTTATAAGGGGACGGTCCGCGCACAGAGCAGGGGATGTGCCTTATCAGCCTTCGAGATCCTCGACCTCGTACAGATCGGCCAGACGCTCTTCGAAAATGCCGGCGATTTCCTCGAACTCCTCGTCATCCTCGATGGGCAGGAGCAGATCCTCGCCGTTTTCCTCTTTGACCGTCAGAATGACCAGTTCGCCGTCATCGTTGATGAGGTCGGACGGGTTATCATACACCGGTACCAAAGCGACGTAGCGGCCGTCATCGGTCTCGATGGCGTCCAGGATTTCAAACTGATGCTGGTTACCCTCGTCATCCACGACGGTGACGAGATCGTTTCCGTATTCTTCAGACATATTTCATTCTCCATTCCTAGGCAGCAATGTGCCGTGCTACCTTTAATGATACCCTGTTTTCGGCGGTTCGTCAAGCAAAATATGCGGTTTCGCCGCAAAAACAAAAAGTTCACAAAAAGACTAAAAAAGTTCACAAAAAAGTATTGACAAAATCGCCGGAATATGGTATTTTAAAGGTGACAAAAGGACAGAGAAGACGAGACCGAATAAAGAAGGAGTGAGTCCCGTGGGTTAAGATCCGGCATCCCGAATCTTACGAAAAGGTGAGTCCAATGGCTTTATAAATCTTCTGTCAACCAAATCATTTCTGCGAAGAAAGGACACGGTGAGTCCCATGGGTCAAGTTGTGGAGCGTTCTCCATTCTGATAAAGAAAAGGTGAGTCCCATGCGTTAGAGACCTGTTTCCTGTTCGCAACTTTATATATCATGAGAAAAATCGGAGACCCGCTTCGGCGGGTCTCTTTGTTTTTGTATAAACCGCTTGTCGGCAAGCACACTAACCGTATCGGGAGGTGTGGCTGTGAAAGAAAAGGCGCGATATACCGTTATCGGCGCACTTGCAGGGTTGGCAAACGGTTTGTTCGGTTCGGGCGGTGGTTTGTTTTTGGTGCCGCTGTTTGTTAAGTGGACGGCAATGGAGCAAAAGCGTGCCTTTGCCACATCGGTGGCGGTTGTGTTTTTGTTGTCGCCTGTGTCGCTGGCGGTGTTTTTGCTTGGCGGCGGTATGCCGCTTTCGGGTGTGTGGCCGTACCTTGCCGGTGGTGCGTTGGGCGGCGTAGTAGCGGGGCTGACGTTTGGTAAAGCATCGCCGACACTGCTTCGCCGCTTATTCGGTGCGTTGCTGATATATGGTGGTGTACGGGCGGTGCTGCTATTATGATGCTGATTGCGATAGCGGTAGGGCTTGCCACAGGCGTCCTCAGCGGATTCGGTATCGGTGGAGGCTCGCTGCTGATTTTATATCTCACCACTGTGGCAGGAATGGAGCAATATGCCGCCGGCGGTATCAATCTGCTGTATTTCCTGTGTTGTGCGCCGACGGCGTTGATTTCTCACATCCGAAACAAGCGCGTCGAAGGGCGAGCCGTGCTGTGGTGTTCGCTGAGTGGTGCGCTCACCTCGGTGTTGGGGTCGCTTTTGGCGTTGCAGATGAATACCGATTTGCTACGCCGCCTGTTCGGCGTGTTGCTTCTGTATGTCGGTGTGCGCGAACTGTTTTGCAAAAAAGCAGGGTAACATCATTCCAGAATATACACCGTGACGCGTCGTCTGCCAAACTCCAGACAGTCTTCACGGGTGTCCATATACAAATCGACCAGGATGGTATTGTTTAAAAGGTCGCCACCGGTGTCTTCCGCGATGGCGTAGCCGTAAACGTAGCCACTGTCCGATACAATAAACAGTTTGGAGCCGTAGGGGATGAGCTTCGGGTTGACGGCAACCGTGCCGATGCGCGGTGTTGTTCCCGTAGAGGTTATGGCGTCAGGCTTGGCGGTGTAGGCGCAGGCAACACCGCTCAGCATATCCACATAATGACGCGGTGTCCCGTTTTCATCAAGCGGGAATGCGCCGAGAAACTCCGGTAACGCACCGGTGTATTCCACGGGTGGTTCGGTTGCTTTGGCAGTTGTCGTTGCCTCTTGCATTGTCGTCTGAACCGTTGTGGCGGTGGTGGCAGGTGTTGTTACGGCTTTGGCTTGTATCGGTACGGTGGGGGCAGGCTTGCTTTGGTAGAGCACTAAGGATAATATGATAATCGGCATAGCCGCAAAAAACAGTGACGGTCTTTTTCTCGGTTTCATTGTGAAACGGCCTCCTTTCGGTCACAGTATACAAAAGCGAAAAACCGCTGTCAAACCGCGTAGGAAGCCGATTTTTGTGACTGTTGAACAAGCAAAACGAGCGCACCTTTATAAAACCGCCGCGAATTATATCGTAATTTTGGGAGCGCTGCCGAATGCTGGAAAAAGGTTTGTGCAACCAAACAGAAAAAGCCCCTCTGCCGCAGCAGAGGGGCTTTGAGTATCATCCGAAATATTGGTTGTACCACACGAGGAACATATATACCGTCCAGATTTTGCGGCTGTTGTCGCGTTTTCCGGTGTAGTGCTCGTCGAGGAACTTCATCAGCACGTCGGTATTGAAGTAGCGGTTGGCGGCTTCGCTCCGGAACGCTTCCTTCACAGTGTTGTAGTAAGCGTCCTCACGCAGCCAGATGCGAATCGGCACAGGGAAGCCAAGCTTCGGGCGGGCGGTGTCCTTCTCCGGCATATGCCGCTTGGCGGCGAGACGCAGCGCATACTTGGTCGTACCGCCTGCGATGCGGTGCTTGGTGGGAATGCGAGAGGCAACCTCAAACACGCGTTTATCCAAAAACGGCACGCGCAGTTCCAACGAATGTGCCATACTCATACGGTCGGCTTTCAGCAGAATATCGCCTACCATCCAGCGATTGATATCCAGATACTGCATTCTGGTCACGTCATCCAAGCCTTGCGTGCGCTCGTACCAAGCGCCGGTGTGCGAGGTGGGATCGGTGGCGGGGGTGGAACGAAGCAGCGCCGCCTTTTCCTTTTTGGAGAACATATAGGCGTTGCCGATGAAGCGCTCTTCCAGCGACTTGGATCCGCGGACGATAAAGGACTTGCCCTTGAAGTCGACGGGAATCGCTTTGGCGATACCGGCCAGTGCACGGCGCAGGAAGCGCGGCAGCTTCTGGTATTTTGCCAGCGAGAACGGCTCGTGATAGATGCGGTAACCGCCGAACAGCTCGTCGGCACCTTCACCGGACAGTACCACCTTGACGTATTGCGACGCCAGTTTGGAAACAAAATACAGAGCCACGCATGACGGGTCGGCCAGCGGCTGATCCAGCATATACTGCACAGAGGGGAGAGAAGACCAGTATTCTTCCGGTGTGATAAGATGGCGATGATGCTCAATGCCGACCTCTTTGGCCAGCTCGGCAGCGAACGAGGTTTCGTTATAATGCACGCCGTTGTCGAAACCGACGGTGAAAGCTTTCTGACCGCCGAAGTAGGATGCCACGAAGCAGGAATCAACGCCGCCCGAGAGGAAGCAACCGACTTCCACGTCGCTGATGCGATGGGCTTCCACCGAGTTGGTGAACACTTCGTCAATCTGGTCAACCGCCTGTTCCAGCGTCATGGAATCATCGGGGTTGAAGATGGCTTCCCAATAACGGGTCTCTTCCACCTTGCCGTCGCGATAGCGCAGGTAATGACCCGGCTGGAGGCAGTAAATGCCTTTGAAGAAGGTCTCGCGCGGCAGAGAGTACTGATAAGAGAGGTAGTTGTCAAGCGCGGCCTCGTTGAACTCGCGCGGAACGTCGGGATGCTCCAGCAGGCTTTTGATTTCCGAACCGAAAACCAAACGACCGTCTTCCAGCAGAGCGTAATGCATCGGCTTAATGCCGAAGAAGTCGCGCGCCAGGAACAGGGAATGGGTGGGCTTGTCCCAAATAGCAAAGGCAAACATACCACGCAGACGATCGAGCAGACCGGCATCCCATTCTTCGAAACCGTGAAGCAGCACTTCGCTGTCGGATTCGGTGGTGAAGTGGTGACCGGCAGCGAGCAGTTCCTCGCGCAGGTCGCGGTAGTTGTAAATCTCGCCGTTGAACATCAGCACCTTGGTGCCGTCTTCGTTCTCGATCGGCTGATGACCGCCTTCCAGGTCGATGATGCTCAAGCGACGAAACGCCATTGCCAGCGTATCGTCCATATAAATACCCTCGGAGTCGGGACCCCGATGGGTGATTTTATCTGCCATATTTCGCAGGAGTTGTTCGCGGTTAATCAGTTCTCCGGTGAATCCGCAAAAGCCGCACATTCCTGTCACTTCCTCTCCGCCGTCCGCATGACGGCACTGTCATAAAGGTAGTATAACAGAAAGAACAGAAATTTCAAAGGGAATCTTTCAAAAAGTTTACTCTTTTTTGAAAATTTCGAAAATGAGGACTTGACAATCATGAAAACCCGTGGTATAGTTGGTCTTGCGTTTGACGCGGGGGAATTCCCGAGCGGCCAAAGGGGGCAGACTGTAAATCTGTTGTCTCTGACTTCGGTGGTTCGAATCCACCTTCCCCCACCAGAAAAGAAACACCTTTTGTCTACCGACAAAAGGTGTTTCTTTTCAACTAAATCCGTCCTTTTGGACGGAATAAATCCACCTACGATGGATGAAATCCGACTCCGTCGGGAGCAAGGCTGGTTTTCATTTTATCTGCGAAGCAGATTTCATCCGAGCAACGCCCAGATTTCATTGAAATATACAGTACTTCGTGGTATAATCAGTTTGATAAATAAGAGTTTGGCAAAGGAGTGCACTTGATGAAAAAAGTATTATCTTTTATATCGGTTGTTATGATTATAACTCTAACTGCTTGCAATAATAAAACATCTGTTTCCTTTGAAGAAGTTCAGCAGATGGCAGAAGAAGAGATTCCAGCCATCAGTATGATGTTAGGATGCGAATGGGATGCAGAGAGTCTCCCTGAACAAGATTTTTTGATGATTGCCAACGCACAGTATCTTTACAAAAGAGATAATGGTGAAGCAATGCCAACTGTAGCTGTTGCAGAAAATGATTTTCTTGTGAGTGAAGGCATCAAAATTGATCTTCTTATACCTGCAATCACAAAATATTTTCCATTTAGTGAACAGTTGCTTCGTGACAGTTTTGAAAATTCTTTGGTATACGATGCACAGAACGATGCGGTAATTCTGGCAGATGGCTGGGGTTGGGGTTTAGATGCAGTTATGCACGATGTAACAGATAATCAGGATGGTACATACGACATATCATACGGTTTGTACACAAATGACATCCTTGAATATGTAGGTGTTGTTAAAGCAAAAATACATCCTGACGGATATATGCAGTTTATATCCAATTTTCATTTTTCATCAAAATAAATTATTGAAAAATGAAATATTGTCCGACGAATGTGAATTTGTCGAACAGATAGCGCACAATACTTTTGGTCGTTTTTACCACCACTTATACACCTTTTAGTCGCTCTTTCGCAAGAACAAAGACACCCTGTAGGGTGACTTTGTTGTTTTTTAAGCAGGGAAAGAGGACTCGAAAGGCCGTTTTACAAAAAAGCTTTGATAGGTGTTTCCTAACATATTAAAGAACTCGCTTTTGTCTGTGACAAGAGCGGGTTCTTTTTATTAAATGAGAGACGGATTTCATTGAAAACAGAATAAAACTGTGATACAATCAAAACAAAGGTGGTGACGGTATGTCCGCGAAGCTGTTGTTGCAGGCTGTGGCGAAATTCTTGCTCGGCGTGTTGCTGGTCGGTGCGTTGATATTTGCACCTGCCGGAACGTTTTTTGCCGGGGGGTGGCTGCTGATGGGCGTCTTGTTTGTCCCGATGCTGTTTGTCGGCGTGGTGTTGCTGCTTAAGAATCCGTCGCTGCTTTCCAAACGCTTGAACGCTGGGGAGAAGCGATCTGAGCAAGGCTTGGTCGTCAAACTGAGCGGACTGATGTTTGTCGTCGGATTTGTGGTCGCAGGGCTGACGGTTCGTTTCGGTTGGTATGTGTTGCCGCTTTACGTGTCGGTTGGTGCGGCGGTTTTGTTTCTGCTTGCCTATTTGCTGTATGCGGAGGTACTTCGCGAAAACGCCTATCTGTCCCGCACAATCGAAGTGCAGGAGGGACAGCGTGTTATCGACACGGGGTTATACGGCATTGTGCGTCACCCGATGTACAGCGCCACGTTGCTTCTGTTTTTGGCAATGCCGCTGATACTCGGTTCGGTGTTTTCGTTTGTGGTGTTTTTGGCATATCCGTTTATCATCGCGGGGCGTATCCGCGACGAAGAGGCACTGCTGGAAAACGAGCTGCCCGGCTACCGTGAATATAAGCAACGCGTAAAATATCGGTTAATTCCGTTTATATGGTGAGCTTTGGATTGGGGGAAGTAGTGTGAGTGAACGTATTCGTCTGATGACCCATAACGTCTGGAACTGTGACGATAACTGTCCCGTCTGGATTGAAAAAGGGGATGACTGCTCTGCCGCCGCGCGTGTGGGGAGTCTGGTTCAGGTGTATCTGGATACGAAGCCGGATATCATCGGCGGTCAGGAAGTGTCCGCACTGATGGCGGATTTGCTTAAAGAGACGTGTCATGCCGCCGGTTTGGAATACACGCTTATCTGGGGACGCTTTACGCCGATTTTGTACCGCGCCGATAAGTTTGAACTGCTGGATTCGGAATTCGTTACTTATCCCGAGCGGATAGAAGGGTATGACGAAACGTTCAACGACGTAAAATCCAAGGCGTTGAACATCGGCGTGTTCCGCGAGAAGAAGAGCGGCAAGCGTTTTGTTTTTGCGACGACACATCTGTGGTGGATGTCATCGGATAAGAGCCGCGCGGGCAAGCCCGGCTCGGATTATCGGTATGGCTCGGACGAGGCGCGCGAATATCAACTCTCTATCCTGCGCGAAAAGGTGTTCGCTTTCTGCAAGCAGTACGATTGCCCCGCCGTTGTGGTGGGAGACCTGAACACCAACTATCTTTCCAAAGCGGTGCAGGATATGTTTGATGCCGGTTTCCGTCACGCCCATGACATTGCCACGGAGTATGCCGAAGAGGACATCGGATACCACTTCTGTTATCCGGCCGGCTATGAAAACTTCTACAGCGACAAGCCGTTTGAATACGGTATCGATCATATTCTGCTGCACGGCGAGCCGGAGGGGTGCGTTAAGCGATTCGAGCGCTATTCGCCGGAATATTATTTGCCCATCTCCGACCATTCTCCTGCGTATATCGATATGGAATTATAATGGCTATTTCTGCAAAATGTCAAAAAATGGCGCATATATGGCAGAAAGTAACTTGAATTTGGACCTGTACTTCGATATGATACAAGTATAGAACCCCAATATAACAGCGGAGGTAATGGAAATGAAGAAGTCCCATCTGCTTAAAAGCGTAACAGTGGTTACGCTGCTTGCTATCCTGTGTATGACGCTTTTCGGCTGTGCTCAGCCCGAAAGCCAGACGAGCACCACGACCACGACGACACCTGCCGCTCCTTCCGAACCGGAAAACAATACGGAGCTTGTGGATTTGCTGACGAAGCGCAATCTTCCCGAACTGAAGACGCGTGACGAGATGCTGGAAGTGATGCAGCGCGAAGTGTATGGCTATATGCCTGCTGCTCCCGAGAAGATTGAATTCACCGAGAAGCGCAATGCGGTCAGCGATTACTGCGCCGGCAAAGCGTTCTTGAACAAGGTGACGGCGACCTGCACAGTCAATGGTCAGGAATTCTCCTTCCCGTTCTATGTGGCTGTTCCCAACGATGGTGAAGTGCATCCGTTTATCGTGCACATCAACTTCCGTAGCAACGAAACCGACCGCTATCAGCCCACCGAAGAACTCATCGACAACGGCTTTGCGGTGCTGTCCTTCAACTACAAAGATATCACGAGCGATGACAGCGACTTCACGAACGGTCTTGCCGGTATCCTGTTTGAGGATGGCAAGCGTGAAGCGGATGACCCCGGTAAAATCGCAATGTGGGCTTGGGCTGCACAGCGCGTGATGGACTATGCCGAGACGATTGATTACTATCTGGATCTCGATTGCGCCATCGTGGCGGGTCATTCCCGTCTGGGCAAAACCGCACTGCTTGCGGCGGCGACCGACGAGCGCTTTGATTTTGCGTATTCCAACGACTCCGGTTGCTCCGGCGCTGCGATTATGCGCGGTAAGACCGGCGAGGGCATTTCTCGAATCACTTCGATGTATCCCTACTGGTTCTGCGACAACTACTTCAACTATGTCGGTAATGTGGCCAGCATGCCGTTCGACCAGCACTATCTGGTTGCGTCGATTGCGCCTCGCAAGGTGCTGATCGGTAGCGCGGAGGAGGACACCTACTCCGATCCGTTGTCCGAGCAGCTGTGCGTGCTGGCGGCTTCTCCCGCTTTTGAAAACGGCTTCAACTGCACCGTTATTGCAGAGCCGGGCGACGAGTATTTCGATGGCGACATCGGTTACCACATCCGTTCCGGTAAGCACTATTTCAGCCGTGAAGACTGGCACAAGCTGATGAAGTTTGTCAAGCTCAAGTATCCCATGGAATAAGTCCAAAAAAGCGTTTCTTCGGAAACGCTTTTTTGTTTTTTTGTCTTGACAAAAAGTGGCGATTTATGATACTTTCTTTTTCGGTAATGCTATAAGTATCGTGGGAGGTACGTTGCGATGGTTGTTCCTGTTATTTTGCTTGCTATAGGCTTTGGTTTGCTTATCAAGGGTGGCGACTGGTTTGTTGATGGTGCAACCGGTATTGCACGGCGGTTTCATCTGCCGGAAATTCTGATTGGCGCAACGGTGGTGTCGATTGGTACGACGTTGCCGGAAGTGATGGTATCGGCCGGTGCGGCAGTGCAGGGGAGCGGTTCGATTGCATATGGCAATGCAATCGGTTCCATCATCTGCAACACGGCGTTGATCGCGGCGTTGACCATCGCTATTAAGCCCGGTGTGGCGGCGCGTAAGAGCACCAGCCTGCCGGTGGCGTTCTTCTTCGCGGCGGCGCTGATTTATTGCTTTGCAGCATACATTCTTGGCGCGTTCACGCTGGCAGTGGGTATTGTGTTGCTTTCGGCGTTTGTGCTGTATATGACCGCTACTGTGTTGCGTATGAAGAAAACGGCGGTGTCCATGGATACGGTGCAACTGGAAGAGGCGGGAACGATTGAGGTCAGCGAAGAGGAATTGGAAGCGAAAAGTGGCGAAGACCACGTTGTGGAGCACACCGCGGACGGTACCAAAGATAGCGTCCTCAAGGATATCATCTTATTGGTTATCGGTGCGGTGCTGATTGCGGTCGGCGCGGATTTGCTGGTGGATAATGCGATTCTCATTGCGCAGAATTTCGGTGTTTCCGAAAAGGTTATCGGTCTGACTATTGTGGCACTCGGTACGTCGTTGCCTGAACTGGTGACAGCGATTACCTCGTTGGTCAAGGGTCACGGTTCGCTGTCGCTCGGCAACATTATCGGTGCGAACCTCTTCAACCTCGTGCTGGTGAGCGGTATTGCGGTTACGCTGAATCCGTTTGCCGTGCCGGTCTCCGGCTTGATTGGTGGCATCAATTCG
>JAZODA010000065.1:0-71980 GCA_045596745.1 Acutalibacteraceae bacterium | reverse complement strand
GGCAATGGTCATATAACGCATGGCAACTGTGGCGGAACCGGAATCGTCCCTTGTCAGGGATGTCGTGGATCAGGAAACTGCAATGCCTGCGGCGGAACCGGAAAGCCGAATGCTTGATATGGCAATAGAAGCGGAAATATGGTAAAAACAGAAGCCTCTTCTGCAAGGAATATAAGAAAGAAAGACGGGAGAGATAAAACGTGAAGCAATTCAAAAAAAATACTGTCATTATTTTTGACAGCAACAATCATACTTTCAATCACACCGCTGCAAGCGTTGGCATCTGGAAACACGACTGCATATCAAAGCGGAGATGGATGCACTTCTTATGTTGGGATGGACGGGTGCCACATCTTCGAGATTTGTATCGATGGCAAACAAGTGAAACGCTTTTCGTGGGAAACTGTTAACTCCTATTTTATTGATAACGGATATACGAGTAATAAGAATCCAAGTGGCATAGGCGAGTATTGGGCAGAGTTTTGGTCATTACTTGATAAATATCCTGTAACTGATCGAACGGAATATACTGATGAAGAATTTTGTAATGCCCTCGAGAATTATCGCCACCAAGATATTCATGAAAACCTCCAATCAAATAACCCTCTAATCAGGATGTTTGCTATTTTAGACAGAAGGGTTGGAAAACGAACACTTACTAAATTAAAATCCGAACTCGATAAACAGCCAAACTGGTTACGACAAATATACTTACTGCGTATCGAAGCAGAGTTGAACTGATGGGTTTTGCACCCCCTAAACCTAAAAGGGGGTGCATTTGTATCAAAATTAGGGTGAGTCTTCAGAAAAAAGCCAACACCTATCGGTGTTGGCTTTTTGTTTCGAAAGAGCCGACAACTTCTACGGTCCACCAAAAAAGCACCGCAACAGCGGTGCTTTTTTCTTTCCCAAACGGGCCTTCTTGCAGTAAGTATATTGTTATAATACATATATATAGATACACAGGAAATGCAGCAAGCCTGCGAACAGGACGAAGAGGTGGAACAAAGCGTGCATATACCGCCGCTTTTTGCCAAGACCGTACAGCACCGCGCCTATCGTGTACGCCACACCACCGCCGACAAGCAACCACAGCCCCGGTGCCGCTACGGCGCGGACTACCGTATCGGCCGCAAGCAGCACACACCACCCCATACCGATGTAACAACACATAGAAAACGCCGCATAGCGCTTGAGGTCGATGGCAGTGAACACCGTCGCCAGCGCTGCCAGACCCCACACAAGCCCGAACAGCGTCCACGCCCATCCGGGCGACACCGGACGGATGGCGCAAAACAGGATGGGGGTATAGGTGCCCCCGATGAGAAAATAGATGGTGCAATGATCCAACACCTGAAACACCCGTTTGGCGGTTGGGTGCCGCAAGCCGTGATACAGGCTGGACATCGTGTACAACGTAATCAGCGCCGCACCGTAAATTGCACCGCCGACCACGCCGTAACCGTTTCCGTCAAGCGCCGCTTTCACTACGCACAATATCAGCGCCACCACACCAAGTCCGCCGCCGACAATATGGGAAATCATGTGAAACCGCTCTTCCCCACCGCTGTACAGCGGCAGCAACCGATCCCGCAGCCGTGTTCGTGTCATCGCCATCACGCTCCTGTTTTTTGTTGCCACCAGTGTACGATACAAGGGCGAGAGAGTCAATCCACCCTGAAAATCACGCGCTCTCGCGAGTGTAGAGTGGCATTCTCACCGCGCGAGAAACCGTTTTGCCGCCGCGACGAACCGTTCCACCACTGCTGCGCCCATCGCTTCGGCGCGCTCCCAATCCATCGCCGCGATGCTGTATGCCTCCATACGGTCATGCACCGTTTTAGCTTGTGCCGCCAGTTGTTGTGCTTGCGCCAGCAACTCTCGCGCCGCGCGACGGTTAAATTGCAGTGTCTGCCGTTTCTCGCGCAACCGTTCCGCGGGCGCAAAACGAGTCGCGTGGATGCGCCGATACACAGGGAAATCAGCCGTGTGGAACGTATTGGAGGTAGTGAATCCTACCCCCAACGAGGGGAAGAGCAAATGCTCCGGCCCGTCATCCGGTGCCAGCGGACAGGGGCATACCACACCGGAGAGTCCCAGCCGCTCGGCGTGCTGTTCGATTTCGGACAAAAACAGGGACGCCGCCGCGCCGCAATCATCCTCAATCACATAAATACGCGGGCAAAGCGTCTGCAACGTTTCGTAAAACACCATCGGCCCTTGCGGCGTGATGGCGCTGAGAAACCGCCGTGTCAGTCGCCCACCATCGCCCTCAAAAAGCTCCTGCTGTGCCACACGCGCCGCCAGACGGCAGACCTTATCGTTGTCCATAACGGCTTCTTCGAAACGCCGATTTTCTTTCAGCAACGCCCCTGCGGCGTGGATGTATTTACGCACCCGACCGTGCAGTTCACGGTTCTCCTCGGTCGCCTGCATAATCGCCGCGGCGTTTTCGTGCAATGCATTTTCGTCGACACACACCGCCAGCGGCACAATCTGCTCCACCGCGCCCCAAAACTGCGGCTCAACCACGTGCGGCGCGGTGGCATCCAGAATACACATCCGCAGTTGCGGAAACACCACCCCGTCGAGCGACGCAGGGTCGGAAGAACAAAAGATGGCTTCCGCCTCGACCGACAGTGCCGTGACCGCCTCGTAAACCCGACGCATCAAGGTGGCTTTTCCGCTACCGGGCCCACTTTTAATGAGATATGCCTGCCAGCCGTCGTGCGGAGAATACACCTCGTTCGCAAAACCGACAAAGCCGCGCGGTGTGGTCGCCCCCAAAAAGAATCGAATCGGCGCGTTTACCATCGTACCCCTCCTTATCAGTGGCACAGTATGTGCCTGTTTCATAGTATGACAACAAACCGCTTGTGTTCCCATCGGTTTTTACCCGTCGTCATATATTGTGAAATTTGTCAAAAACCCCAACAACCTCCACCGACCAACCGCCGTGATCGGCGTGTTTTTTCGTATTTTTCAGGTTAGTATATCCCTGTAGACCCCCTTTTGTGCCGCCTTTTGACGTGCTTTCGGGGTTTCTTTGCCTATTTTTCCTTTTTTTGGAATTTTTTAAGCGTTGCTTACTGCTCGGAAAGGTGCACTTTTTTGGTCGATTTCCACAAAAGCAAACGCCGTTTTTCGTCAAAATGTAGAGGTGCAACCAGTCTTTCGCGCACGGCACGGAAAAGGACTTGATTTTTTGCCCGCAGAATGGTACAATGCGATTGCTACGAGAGATGTAGCCGTAACACTCACAAGACCGGCTTTTAAAGCCTTTTATCGGTAAGGAAGGAGGAAATCCGTTATGCGTGAGGTAGTTGCTCTGTCTTCGCAGTCCTACAGCAGCAAGGCCGACAATGCCTATTCCTCGTTGAAACGGTTTCTCGACATCGTCTTCTCTTTCGTAATGATCATTGCCCTCTCCCCCGTTATGCTGGTGGTTGCCCTGATCGTTGCAATCGACACGAAGGGTTCTCCCTTCTTTGTGCAGGAACGTATGGGTCGCTACAGTGTTCCTTTTAAAATTTACAAGTTCCGCAGCATGAGTGCGCAGGCTCCTGCCAACGTTGCCACTCACAAGCTGGAAAACGCCGAGAAATATATTTCCCGCGTTGGTAAATTTATCCGCAAGACCAGCCTGGACGAACTGCCGCAGCTCTTCAATGTGCTGAAAGGCGATATGAGCTTCGTCGGTCCGCGTCCGGTGGTTCTCACCGAAACCGGTCTGCTGCGTCTGCGCCATCGCAACGGCGCCGACCGTGTCCGCCCCGGTATCACCGGTCTGGCTCAGGTCAGCGGTCGCGACACCGTTACCATCCGCGACAAGGCTCGCTTCGATGCCCAGTATGCCAAAACGTATTCCTTCAAGAGCGATATGGCCATCCTGTTCAAAACTGCAAAACAGGTCGTCGTCTCCGAGGGCATCGTGGAAGGCGCCAACAAAAGCATCACCGCACCGTCGCAAAACAAGGTCAGCCGCTCCGCTTGATCGGCGCGACCGTACACTCTGTATTGCAGCGGGGTCCGTGTAACGGGCCCCGTTTTTAATCTGTCACAGGAGGAATCAATTATGAGCGAATGCACCCACGATTGCGGTTCCTGCTCGCAGAAATGCGGCGAGAAAAAACAGGATCTGCACGCAAAAACCAACGAATTCAGCAGCATCAAAAAGGTGGTTGCTGTCAGCAGCGGCAAGGGCGGTGTCGGCAAATCTTCCGTCACCTGTCTGCTCGCAGTTATGATGGCTCGCCGCGGCTATAAAGTCGGCGTACTGGATGCCGATATCACCGGTCCTTCCATCCCCCGCGCGTTCGGTATCACGCAAAAAGCGCAGGGCTCCGAAATCGGTATTCTGCCTGCGGAGACGCATATGGGCATTAAGATTATGTCCATCAACCTGCTGCTTGAGGACGAAAACCAGCCTGTCGTGTGGCGCGGTCCGGTGCTTGCCGGCGCAGTTACTCAGTTCTGGACCGACGTGGTCTGGGGCGATTTGGACGTGCTGTTCATCGATATGCCTCCCGGAACCGGCGATATCCCGCTGACGGTGTATCAGTCGTTGCCGGTGGATGCGACCGTGGTGGTTTCCACGCCCCAGTCGCTGGTGCAGATGGTGGTTGGCAAGGCCAAGACGATGGCGGATATGCTGAACATCCCGGTGGTCGGTCTGGTGGAGAATATGAGCTACCTCGCCTGCCCCGATTGCGGCAAGCGCATCTCGCTGTTCGGCGAGGAAAACGGTCTGGACGAAGCCGCCCGCCGTATGGATGTGGCTCTGCTCGCCAAACTGCCTATCGATGCGTCTGTGTCGCACCTGTGCGATTCCGGCGATATTGAACGCGTGGTGTGCGAGGAAATCGCGCCCGCCGTGGACGCTGTGGAAGCGCTGCTGAAATAACAACAAAACGAAAGCGCCCGATGCAATTTGCATCGTACGCTTTTTGTTTTACATCAGCCTTTATAGGTGGTGACTTCCGCGCTTTTAATCACGACGTCCACGCTGGGCTTGTAGTTGCTGTCGGTAACAACCGAACCGATAGTTTTCACAACGTCCATACCCTCGAACACCTGACCGAACACCGTGCGGCCGCCTTCTTTGCGGAACGCACCGTCAAGGTGAATGTTGCCGCCGTTCTTTTCGTACAGCTCCCACACCTCGTCCGGAATCCACTCGTAGATATATTTGTCGGTGATGATGTCTTGCCAAGTGGGATACACCTGTTTGACCTGTTCTTCGCCGTAGGCTTCCACCATATCGTCCCACAACTCTTTGGCAACCTTTTCGCGGTACTCGGGCGAATAGGTTTCACGTTTGCCGAAGCCCTCGGGGTCACACTGGTTGATGAAGAACTGGCTCTTGTTGTCATCCACATCGTTGCCGGCCATCGACACAGCACCATTCAGGTTCAGCAATTTCTGGTCAAACTCGTCTTCAAACGGTTTGCCCCAGATGCTTTCACCGCTGTTGCCGTCGCCGGTCGGGTCGCCCGCCTGAATAAGGAAGTCATTGATAACGCAGTAGAACGTCTGACCGTCAAAATAGCCGTTTTTCGCGTGGGTCACGAAGTTCTCCACCGCTTTGGGCGCGGCTTCGGGGAACAGACGGATGGAAATATTGCCCTTGGTGGTGTGCAGAATTACAATCTCCTCACCCACAGCGGGTTTTTCCAGCTGGAAACCAACCTCTTTTTTGGGATAAGCCGTTCCGACGCCGTTGCCTTCCTGCGTATCCGCGGGATCTTTTTCATCCTCGTCGGTCTGCGTGCCGGTCGTCGTTGTAGTCGTAGTCGCCGCCGTGGTCGTGGTCGTCGTAGTCGTAGACGCCCCCGTGGTCGTGGTGACCGTGGCGGTCGTGGTTACGGTAGGCGAAATCAAGGTCTGGTTACAACCGGTAGCGCAAAAACACAAAACCGCAACCAAAACCAGCGCCAATCCTTTACGCAACGTCATGCGTCATACTCCTTTACTTCGATGGTGTTAATCACCACATCCTCGCGCGGACGATCCTGCGCGCCGGTGGCAACCGCCGCGATTTCGTCCACAACATCCATGCCCTCGAACACCTGACCAAACACCGTGTGATGATAGTCCAGATGCGGCGTGCCGCCCTGCTTACGATAGGCCTCTTCCGCCTCTTCGGGGAAGTAGCGGCGAAGCTCCGCCATCTGCGCCAGCAAGCCGGGCGAGACCTGCTTCGCCTGCACGATAAAGAACTGACTACCGTTGGTGCCGAGGCCGGCATTCGCCATCGACAGAGCGCCGCGCAGATTGTGCAGTTCGGCGGAAAATTCATCCTCAAACGGACGACCCCAAATGCTCTCGCCACCGCAGCCGGTGCCGGTCGGATCGCCGCCCTGAATCATAAAACCATTGATAACGCGATGGAAAATCAGGCCGTCATAATAGCCGTTTTTCGCATGGGTCACAAAATTTTCCACCGTTTTGGGCGCCTTCTCGGGGAAGAGGCGCACCGCAATATCACCGTGATTGGTATGGAATACCGCTACGGTTTCACCCTTCTTAGGCAGTGCCAATTGCTCCATAATAAACTCCTTATTTCCCGACGGCCGCGCCGTCTGTTTTCGTTTATTATACGGCTTTTATGCCTTTTTGTCAAGGTGACCCACCGTGAGCATCCATACACCGCCCAGCACCAGAAGCGCTATCGAAACCGGGACCGACACCGCACTCGGTCGTACGATGGGGGTTGCCACATCACCAAATACCGCCTGCGATAACGGAATGACACGGAGCAGTATTTTGGTAAACAGCACCGTCAGCACCCCTTGCGACAGGCGCGCTATAAAGAAGCGGCGGTCCATCACACCGCAGTCGCGCAGTGCGGATGCCAGTTGGCAATGTACCGACAAGCCTCCAAAACCCACCGCGAACGCCAAAAGAAGCACGGCGTTTTGCGAGAGTCCTGCTGCCGCGGTACAGCCGCACCCCACCTCCAGCACGCAGGCAAACACCGCCGACCACAGTTTTTCCGACGGTGGGTATCCACCGCCGAGCGCGGCGGCAACACCAGATACATCCAGCAGTGCCAGCACTGCCGACCACAGCAGTACAAAGCCGCACATATAAAACAGCGATTCACACGCCGCTGTTACCGATTCCACCAATGCCGCTACAGGCGGTACGGCTTTCGCGACGATACGCCGCTCGCCCGAAACAGAGCGACGGCTGCTCCGTGGCGCGCTGACAATTCCGATGAACAGCGCCGCCAGCAAATGTGACGCAAACAATATCGCGCCGATGCCGATGTTGCCCATCAGCCCTGCGCCCACCGCGCTGATTACAAACCCCGGCCCGCCGTTGACGCAAAACCACAACATCCGCCGTCCCTCATCGCGGGAAATCTGTCCGCTGCGGATAAGTTCGCCTGCCACCGTGCCGCCCGATGGGTAGCCACCGACCGCGCCGATGATAATTCCTGCCGCACAACAACCGGGTAACCCAAACAGCATTCTCGTCACCCGTTCCAGCCGTCTGCCGAGTGCCGCCGCCAACCCGGAACGAATCAAAAACCCACCAAGCACCAAAAACGGAAACAGCGACGGAATCAGCACCGCCGAACAGATGGACAGCCCACGGCTGATTCCTGTCGCCACCGCCTGCGGACGATACAAGAGGGCCGCCGCACACGCGAACACCCCACCGCACAACCATACTCTGCGCCACCGAATCCACACCTTACAGGTCAACGTCATCCCCTCCCAACGGTTTCATTCTATGGAGTTTGCCCGCCGCATTATTCCGTTACCGCGCTCATAGGATAGCACCAAGGAGGGGTGCGTATGAAGGCATCAAAACAGAAAGAAGCACTGGCGCGGCGGGTCGAGCGAACCTTTGCGCTTCCCGACGGCTTGCTTGGCAAAAGCGCACGAATGGAGCTTTCCGGTAACCGCCGCCTCCTCATTGAGGGCTGCCGCGGCATCGCCGCGTACGAAGAGGGACTCATCTGCCTGCGTACCGACAGCGGCACCATCCGCTTTTCGGGTTGTGATTTGCGGATGCACCGACTGGATCCTGCCTGTGCCGTCATCACCGGTCGGTTGCTGTCGATTGAATTTTTGGATTGAGTGCGGAGGTGATACACCATGCTTCAGAATCGATTGTTCTGCTCGGTACTGCTTCGCTGTGAAGGCGGCTTTCCCGAGCGGTTTCTTGACGCTGCCGCCACCGCCGACATTCCGCTTTGGGATATCCGCCATCGCTCGGACGGGTTGTGGTGTCGGGCTGCCGCCGCCGATTACTGTCGCCTGCGCGCCTCCGCACGGCGAGCCTGCGTGCGAATGCGACTACAGCGGCGATGCGGCATCCTGTTTCGATTGCGACGCTTTCGCTTCCGCTTCGGTCTCCTTGCCGGTGCGGCGCTGTTTTTTCTGGTGCTGCAGCTACTGTCCTCCCGCATTTGGGTCATTCGCGTCAGCGGCAACATCCGCGTCGATGCCAACCGTGTTCTCGACGCTTTACAGCCGCTCGGCATTTATGAGGGGTGCGATTTTGATGCCGTGGACATCGCCACCTTGCGCTTGAGTGCGTTGCAACAATTTCCCGAACTGACGTGGCTGACCGTCAACCGACAAGGAAGCTGTCTTACCGTGGAAGTGCGGGAGAGCAACCCCACCGAGCCGATTCCCGACAACACCCCCGCCAATCTTATCGCGGCGCGTGATGGTGTCATCGTGCGTGTGAATGCCGTCAGCGGACGCGCGGTAGTGTCTCCGGGTGACGCCGTCACCAAAGGCGACCTTCTCATCAGCGGTGTGGTGGACAGCTCGGTAGGCCCACAACTCAAACGCGCTGTCGGCAGTGTCATTGCACGCACCGCGCACACGCTGACCATCACCGTGCCTTTCACCGAAACGATTACCAATCCCCATGGGCAGGTGCTTTCCTGCTCTTCACTGCGCCTGTTCGGTCTCGAAATTCCCCTGTATGCATCCGGCGGCAGCACCGATGCCCCACTCGTTACCACCGAGCACCATCCGCTGAGGCTTCGCGGTGTGCCGCTTCCTGTCGGTGTGTCGGTTACGCGCCGCTATTACCCCGCCGAAAGCATCATCCACCGCACGGAACGCGACGCCTATACCCTCGCTGAACAGCGATTGACAAACGCCGAAAACACGTTGCGCAAAACCTTGACAATTGAGGAGCGAAACCTGCATTTTGAGGTGTCGAACACCGCCGTCACCATCACCGCCGAGTACACGGGAACGGAGGAGCTTACCATCGTCTCCCCCTTGCTGTAATCGCGCTCTGCCGCCAAATTTTTGTGCATTTTGTTAGTGACAAGGCGATTTTTTTGTGGTATACTAACATAAATTACAGTGGGAAACGAGGTGGCTGTGTGGAACAACTCATCAACGTCGATCGTATGGAGCAAGCGGTCGCTCTGTTCGGCAATTTCGATGAAAATATTCGACTGATTGAGCAGCAGTACCACGTCAACATCTTAAACCGCGACAGCGAAATCAAGGTCAGCGGCGAACCGGAGGACGTGATGCGCGCCACCCGTGCCATCCAGGGCCTGTTACAGCTCATTGCCCGCGGCGAACAGCTCACCGAGCAGAACGTCCGCTACGTGATGATGCTGGTCAACGAAGGTGCCGAACAGGAACTCCCCACCTTGTCGGGTGACAGCATCTGCATCACCGCGAAAGGCCGCCCGATCAAGCCCAAAACGTTGGGACAAAAGGCGTACGTCGACGCCATCCGCAAGAACACCATTGTTCTCGGCATCGGTCCTGCCGGTACCGGTAAAACATATCTGGCGGTGGCGATGGCGGTGGAAGCGTTCCGTTCCAAGCAGGTCAACCGCATTATTCTGACCCGTCCCGCGGTGGAAGCCGGCGAAAAGCTCGGTTTCCTGCCGGGCGATTTGCAGTCCAAGGTCGACCCGTACCTTCGTCCGCTGTACGATGCTCTGTTTGATATGCTGGGCACCGAAACCTATCAGAAATATATGGAGCGCGGCAACATCGAGGTTGCCCCTCTCGCGTATATGCGCGGCCGTACGCTGGATGATTCCTTTGTCATTCTCGACGAAGCGCAGAACACCACGCCGGGACAGATGAAAATGTTCCTGACTCGTCTTGGTTTTAACTCCAAGATGGTCATCACCGGCGACATTACCCAGATTGACCTGCCGGACGGCAAGAAGAGCGGTCTGCGCGAGGTTATGCGCATCCTGAAGGGCGTAGAAGATATTGCCATCTGCACCTTCAAACAACAGGACGTGGTACGCCACCAGCTGGTGCAGCGTATTATCAAAGCCTATGAGGACTATGAAAAATCAACACAGGAAGGGAAGCGGCAAAAAAATGCTGACAAAAATTCGAGTAGACATTGAAAACCGTCAGAAAGCAGTGAAGATCCCCACCGGGCTGCGTATGCTGATTCGCCGCTGCTGCCACGCTGTGTTGGATCTGGAGGGCGTGGACGGCTCGGCTTCGGTGGACGTCACACTGGTCGATAACAATGAAATTCACCGCATCAACCTCGAGCAGCGCGGCATCGACGCGCCGACCGACGTGCTGTCGTTCCCGCTCGGCGAAAACGGCGAGTTTGATATCAATCCCGAAAACGGCGACAAGCTCATCGGCAACATCGTGTTGTCGCTGGAGCAGGCACAGCGCCAAGCCGAGGATTTCGGTCATTCCTTCAACCGCGAAGTCGGTTATCTGACGGTGCATTCGATGTTCCATCTGATGGGCTACGATCACGTTGCCGGCGGACTGGAAGCGGTGCATATGCGCGAGAAAGAAGAGACGGTTATGAACCAGATTGGTCTTTCCCGCGTGAACAGCTATGTGCTGGATGAATAAGACGTAAAAGAGGGATACGTTATGTCGGATACTCGCTCTGCTTTTATCGCCATTGTCGGCGTTCCCAATGTGGGAAAATCTTCTCTACTCAACGCCTTGGTCGGTCGCAAGGTCGCCATTGTTTCGGATAAACCGCAAACCACCCGTAACCGTATTATGGGTGTGTCTACCAAGGACAATCTGCAGTTTGTTTTTCTGGATACCCCCGGTTCGCATCGCCCCCGCACCCGTCTCGGTGACTTTATGATTAAGTCCATCGGCGAAGCGGTGTCCGGTGTGGACGCCGGTATTCTGGTGGTCGAACCCAGCACGGTCGTGCGCGATGCGGAACGCGAACTTCTTGAGCGTTTCCGTTCTCAGAAGCTGCCGGTGCTACTGGTGCTGAATAAAATTGATACACTGGCAGACAAGAGCTCGCTGCTCGCGTGCATCGATGCCTGGCGTCAGGCGTATCCGTTTGAAGCCATTCTTCCTGTGTCGGCACTGACCGGCGAAGGCATTTCCGTTTTGTCGGAGGAACTGGCACGCTACGCGCTGCCCAGCCCGCATTTCTTCCCCGCCGACACCACCAGCGATCAGCCTGACCGCATTCTCGCCGCCGAGCTGCTGCGCGAGCAGATGCTGCTGCAGCTGCGCGAAGAGATTCCCCACGGCATCGCGGTGCTGGTGGAGCATTTCGAGGAGCGGGAGACCGACCGCGGCACGATTTTGGAAATCGATGCGGAAATTTTCTGCGAACGCGAGAGCCATAAGGGCATCGTCATCGGCAAACGCGGCGCGACGCTGAAAAACATCGCCGCTGCCGCGCGTCTCGAAATGGAATCGCTGTTCGGCACGCACGTTGACCTGCAGTGTTGGGTCAAGGTGAAAGAAGATTGGCGCAACCGCCAAGGTCTGCTGAACTCTTTCGGCTACCGTTCATAACTTTCCATGTATGTTTCCCCTGTTTCGGCTCAAAGTAATAGTGAGACTTGAAGCAGGAGGAGCGCTATGGAACAGGATAAGTTGTGGGCAAAATTTCAGAAAACCGGTAAGGTGGACGATTATCTGCGCTACTGTGGCGTCGATATTTACGATAGCGGCACAAACAGCGTTGCCGAATCGACCGATCGGGAGGCACCCTATGAAGCTGACGACCGACGCACTCATCGTGCGCGAAAACAACAATATCGGTGAGTCGGATCGCTTTGTCACAGCGCTTACGCGCGACTGCGGGCTGATCCGCGCTTCGGTGCGCGGTGCGCGCAACATCAAAAACCGCAACAGCTCCGCCACCGGACTGCTGTGCTATTCCCGTCTGACACTGTACAAGGGACGGGAAAAATACATAGTGGACGACGCCGAACCCATAAAAGTGTTTTTTGAAGTGCGAGAGCAATTGGACAAGCTCGCTCTCGCACAATATTTTTGCGAACTGGCAGGTGTACTCGCCCCGCAGGAAGAGCCGGCTGAGGAGGCGTTACGCCTGCTTTTGAACGCCCTCCACTTTTTGTCGGAGGATTCTCGCCCGTTGCCGTTGATTAAAGCGGTTACCGAGTTGCGGCTATTGTGTCAGGCGGGTTATATGCCCTCGGTCGCGGCTTGTTCGGTGTGCGGCGTTCAGGATGGCGTATGGTTTTCACCGTTGCAAGGCGTTCTGCTTTGCGATAACTGCCACGGCACAGTCGGCGCGCTCCCCGTTTCGGCGTCGGTGCTGGCGGCTATGCGGCACATCGTGTATGCACCGTTTGAAAAGTGCTTTTCGTTCTCGCTCCCCCCTGCCGACGCCGCCGCTTTGTGCGACGTGACGGAGCGCTTTTTGCTTGCACAGCTGGGGCGCGGTTTTAACACGCTGGATTTTTATCACAGTCTTACCTAAGGAGTTCGTATGAACAGACACTACCGCTCACTGGAACTGGATAAGATTCTCGATCTGCTGGCAGCACAGGCATCGTGTGCCGATACTGTCGAAGCAGCTCGTTCGTTGCGCCCGTCTCCCCATCTTTCCGAGGTTCGCCTGCTGCTTGAGGAAACCGATGCCGCGGTGATGCTGATGGCCAAGTTCGGCGCACCGTCCTTTGGCGGCGCGGTCAACGTTGCGAACGCCCTGCGCCGTGCGCAGGCGGGTGCGGTACTAACGCCCGGTGAGCTTCTGCACATCGCCGCCACGCTGCGTGTCATCCGCACGCTGACCGAGTGGCGACAGCATTGCGAAGGAATTACTACCTGCCTGGATGAGCGTTTTTCGCTGCTGGCAGGCAATAAATATCTGGAAGAACATATCCGCACCGCCATCGTTTCGGAGGAAGAGATCAGCGACCACGCCTCTGTCGCTCTGGCAGACATCCGTCGTCGCATCCGTTCCTCTTCGGCGCGCGTCCGCGATCAGCTGGACAAGCTGATTCACTCCCCCAACGCTCAAAAACTGTTGCAGGATCCGGTAATCACCATCCGCGGCGGACGTTTTGTTGTCCCGGTCAAAGCAGAGCACCGCGGTGACGTGCCGGGCCTCGTACACGACACTTCTGCCTCCGGTGCCACCGTATTTATCGAACCGATGGGCGCCGTGGAGGCCAACAACGAACTGAAACTCTGGGAATCCCGCGAGGCGGCGGAAATCGAACGCATTCTGCAGGAGCTTTCTGCCGAAGCCGGTTCGTTTGCCGATCCCATTCTGCAGGATTACGACATTCTGCTGGAACTGGATTTGATTTTCGCCAAAGCGCGTCTGGCGTATGCTATGAAAGCCACCTGCCCCGCCGTGTCCGATGACGGTTGTATTCGCTTAAAGCGCGCACGGCATCCGCTGATTGCCGCCGACCGCGTCGTTCCCATCGATGTGGAGCTGGGTGTGGATTTTGACACGCTGGTCGTCACCGGCCCCAACACCGGCGGTAAAACTGTAACGTTGAAAACGCTCGGTCTGCTGACCCTGATGGTGCAATGCGGTTTGTTACCGCCTGTCAGCGATGGCAGCACGTTTTCCGTGTTCCGCACCGTGTTGGCGGATATCGGCGACGAGCAATCCATCGAACAATCACTGTCCACCTTCTCGGCGCACACCACCAACATCATCCGCATTCTGAACGATGCCGATGACCGCTCGCTGGTGCTGCTCGACGAGTTGGGTGCAGGTACCGACCCTGTTGAGGGTGCGGCACTCGCCACCGCTACACTGGAGCAGTTGCGCGCACAAGGCGCTCGCATTGCCGCCACCACACACTACGCCGAGCTCAAAGCGTACGCATTGCAGACCCCCGGTGTGGAAAACGGCAGCTGTGAATTTGATGTTGCCACGCTACGCCCGACCTATCGTTTGCTGGTCGGTGTGCCGGGTCGCTCCAATGCGTTTGCCATTTCGGAACGACTGGGTATGCTGCCGTCGGTGGTAGAACACGCCCGCTCGCTGGTTTCGGGCGACGATCGCCGCTTGGAAGAAGTGGTTGTCGGTCTGGAAGAAAAGCGACAGGCGCTGGAAGCCGAACTTATCACCGCTCGCCGCGCTGCCGCAGAAGCGGCCGCTGCCAAAGCGGAAGCCGACCGCCGTTTGCGCGAGTTGGATGACCTGCGTGAAAAAGAATTATCGGAAGCCCGTGACAAAGCCCGCCGTCTGGTGGAACGCGCACGACACGATGCGGAAGCGCTGGTAGAAGAATTGGACGAGCTGCGCCGTCAGAAAGACGCCGCCGACTTCTCCAAGAAAGCCTCTGCCGCGCGGTCGCAGTTGCGCAATCGGCTTAACCGTCTGGAGGACGACATCGACCCTGTCACGCAAAAGCGTCGCGATAACTACAAGCTCCCCCGCCCGCTCAAAGTGGGTGATGAGGTGCTGCTGACCGATATCGACAAGCCCGCCACCGTGGTGTCGGTAGCGGACGGCGACACGGTCGAAGTACAAGCCGGTATCATTCGCACGCGGGTGAAAATCGACACCGTGCGTCTGCTTGAAAAGAAGCCGACCCCTGCTGTCAAAGGTTCTCATCCGACAACCGGCGGGTTCTCCCGCTCTACCCGTAACGCTCGTACCGAACTCGATTTGCGCGGTCTGACAACCGAGGAAGCGTTGATGGAGGTCGACAAATTCTTGGATGACGCTCGCCTGTCGGGTCTGGAGCGCATCACCATTATCCACGGCAAAGGCACCGGCGCACTGCGTGCTGCCGTGCAAACGCACCTGCGCACCTGCCCCGGTGTGGATTCGTTCCGCCTCGGCGCCTACGGCGAGGGCGAAACCGGTGTCACCGTCGTCACCATGAAGTAAAGGAGGCCCCCTATGCTGCGACTGGTTTTTTGCGATGTTGACGGCACGTTGCTGCCGCGAAATACTACGGCCCTGTCCGCCGACTTGCTGGACACGCTGCGCCGCCTGACCGACCGCGGCATTACGGTAGCCATCGCCAGCGGCCGCCCCTATCCGCAGTTGCGGACGCTGTTTGGCGCGCTGTCTCATCGTCTCGTGTTTATCTGCCTTGACGGCGCTCTTACCCGCCGCCCCGATTTTATTCTTCACAAGCGTCCGCTGCCCCGCAAAGCCGCGCTGTCGTTGCTTGCGCGCTATCCCAAAGCCGCCGTCCACGGACGGGAAACGGTGTACGTTCTGGGAGATGCTCCTGTCGACGGCAAAAAGATAGAGACCCCGAACGAAATCGGCGAGGACTTCCTCAAGCTGGAGTTGTTCGGCAGCTGCCGCCCCGAAAAAAGTATGTACTACCGTACCGCCTATTACGATGACAGTTTGACCGAAGTGGTTGCCCCCTGCGCCAACAAGGGGAACGCCGCTGTCAAGCTGATGGAAAAACTGGGTATTACCCCCGACGAAGCGGTGGCTTTCGGCGATGGCGAAAACGACGTCGAACTGCTTTCCGCCGTCAGTCATCCCTATCGGATGCGCGGAACGCTGACGCACTCTTCCGCACCCGAAACGGACGACGTCGCCGCCACGTTGCGCACGCTGTTCCGTATATAAAAAAGAAAAAGACCTGTCTAAACACAGACAGGTCTTTCTTTATTTTCCGAACAACAGCATATGGCAGAGTCCGAACAAGTCGCGCATCCAATAGCTGCCCAGCAAATCCCATCGCGATTTCGCAGTTACAGCACCAACCGACTCAAACCCCATCGCCTCGGCAAACTGCGCGGCGCGATATTGGTGGAACTCCTGTGTCGCCACCGCCAGATGCGGTGACAGCCCGTTTTGCTCGACCACCTTTCGGGTGAAAGCAAAATTTTCATAGGTGCTGGAGGATGCCTCTTCCACGAAAATTCGGTTCTCATCCACACCGGCGCGAATCAGATATTTCTTCATAATCGAAGCTTCGGTGTACGCCTCGTCGCGCCCTTGTCCACCCGAAACCACACATGCGGCCAGTGGGTTGTCGGCAAGATATCTAACCGCCGCGTCCAATCGTATTTTCAGTGATTTGCTCGGCTCGTCTCCGCGAAGAGAGGCGCCCAGCACAACGACAGTCGCGTTTGGCTGCGGTTTGCGGAAGTTGGCACGTATCATCTGCACCGAAAGCACCACAAACAACACAGCAATCGACACACCGAGCAATCCAACCGCAATCAGCACCAGCTGACCTCCAAGGCCGCTCTGCCAGATGTTTTTGACTGTCGCCGCCACTTCCGAAAAATACACGCACGAAAGCAGCCCGACAGCTCCTACGACCATCAGCGTCACATTGCCAATATGCAGTGCTTTTGAAAACAGCGGTAAAACGCCCCACAGCAGCACCGCTGCCGCGAGCACACCGCCGACAATATATCCGACCATGCAACGCTCTCCCTCAAAAATAAACGCCCACCGCATTGCGGTGGGCGTTGTCTGTTACAATCAGACCTTGCGGACGCGGATAACGCCGTCGATCGCGAGGATCTTCTCCAGCGTGGCGTCTGCCACATCTTCAGCGACATCCAGCACCGTGTACGCATAATCCTTCTTGGAACGGTTGGTCATCGTATCGATGTTGATGCCCTCTTCCGAGATCAGCGTGCTGATCTGTGCCAGCATGGTGGGGATGTTGCGGTGCAGCACGCACACGCGCACCGCCGTCGTCTTGGCGGTTTCCATGTTGGGATAGTTGACCGAGTTGCGGATGATACCGCTCTCGAGATACGCTTTAATCTCGTCAGCAGCCATCACAGCGCAGTTGTCCTCGCTCTCGGGCGTGGAAGCGCCGAGGTGCGGAATTGCAACAACGTTCTCGACCTCCAGCATTTCGTCGGAGGGGAAGTCAACCACATAGGAGGCAACCTTACCGCTCGCCAGCGCCGCCTTCATATCGTCGCTGTTAACCAGTTCGCCACGGGCGAAGTTCAGGATGCGAACGCCGTCCTTCATGATGGAGAGGCTCTTTTCGCAAACGGTGTCACGGGTGTCGGGGGTCAGCGGCAGGTGCAGCGTGATGTAATCGCACTCAGCGAACAGCTGCTCCAGCGTAGCGGCGTGATGCACCGAACGGGACAGCTTCCAAGCGGCATCCACCGACAGATACGGGTCATAGCCGTAAACTTCCATACCCAGCGCCTGAGCTGCGTTAGCAACCAGAACACCGATAGCGCCCAGACCGATAACGCCCAGCTTCTTGCCGAGGATTTCGGGACCGGCGAACTGACCCTTGCCCTTTTCGACCAGCTTACCGACTTCGGCGCCCTGGCCCTTCAGGGTGCGCGCCCACTCGATGGCGGGAACCACTTTACGGGAAGCCAGCAGCAGACCGGCAATCACCAGTTCCTTCACGGCGTTGGCGTTGGCACCGGGGGTGTTGAACACCACGATACCCTCTTCGCTGCAGCGATCCAGCGGGATGTTGTTCACACCGGCGCCGGCACGAGCCACGGCGAGCAGGGACTTCGGAAATTCCATATCATGCATGGAGGCGGAACGCACCAGGATGCCTTCGGGAGCTTCCACGGCGTCGCCAACCGTATAGCCGCTGCCCAGACGGTCCGTACCGCAAGCAGCGATCTTGTTCAAAGTCAGAATGTTCATACTGTTCTCTCCTTAGGCGTTAGCAGCTTCGAACGCCTTCATAAATTCAACCAACTTCTCCACGCCTTCGATCGGCATAGCGTTGTAGATGGAAGCGCGCATACCGCCCACCGAGCGATGACCCTTCAGGTTGACAAAGCCGGCTGCAGTCGCTTCTTTAACAAACTTGGCATCCAGTTCTTCGTTGCCGGTGATAAACGGAATGTTCATCAGAGAACGATCCTTCTTTTCCACCGTCGCGCGGAACAGCTTGGAGGAATCCAGGAAGTCGTACAGCAGCGCCGCCTTCTTCTCGTTGAGTTCCTTCATCTTCTCCAGACCGCCGATTTCGTCGCGAATCCACTCCAGAACCATCTTGCAGACGTAGATGGAGTAGCAGGGCGGGGTGTTGTACATCGAATCGTTTTCCGCGTGGATGCTGTACTTGAACATCGTGGGAGTGCTCTCCTGAGCCTCGCCGATGAGGTCCTCACGCACGATAACAACCGTCAGACCGGCAGGGCCCATGTTCTTCTGGGCGCCGGCATACAGCATACCGAAACGGGACACGTCCACAGGCTCGGACAGGATGCAGGACGACACGTCCGCGATCAACGGAACATTGCCGGTCTCCGGCAGCTTGGTGAACTTCGTACCGTAGATGGTGTTGTTCATGCAGATGTGGAAATAGTCAGCATCCGGGGTGAAGTCCGCCTCGTCCCACTCGGGGATGTAGGAGAAGGTCTTGTCCTTGGAGCTGGCGATTGCCTTTGCCTGACCATAGCGGGAAGCTTCCTGGTAAGCCTTGTTCGCCCACTGACCGGTGATGATGAAGTCCGCCTTGCCGCTACCCGTCATCAGGTTGAGCGGGATCATAGCAAACTGGGACGAAGCACCACCCTGCAGGAACAGCACTTTATAGTTATCCGGGATGTTCATCACTTCACGCAGGAGTGCTTCGCATTCCTTGATGATTGCATCGTAAGTTTTAGATCGATGAGACATCTCCATTACAGACTGACCGGAGCCCTGGTAGTCCATCATCTCATCCGCCGCACGACGCAACACGCTTTCCGGCAGAACGGACGGACCCGCCGAAAAATTATACACTCTTGCCATGGTTGATTCCTCCTGTTGATAATAAAAATTTTGCTTATATAACATTTTACTCTTTTTATTACGGATAGTCAACTGATTTTCTTGATTTTCGCAATTTTGAACCGCCCATCTTGCATATTTTGCAAATTGCCGTTATAATGAAAATATGTAAACACAGAAAGGATGATCCCCTTATGACCATCGCGGATGTTAAATCGATTCTGAACGCCGAAATTCGGTGCGGCGACCATGCGGACACGGAGGTCCGTAATGCCTGCGGAAGCGACATGATGAGTGATGTGCTGGCATTTGTGAAGGATCAGTCGGTGCTGCTTACCGGTCTGGTTAACACGCAGGTCATTCGCACCGCCGAAATGATGGATATGGTGTGCATTGTTTTTGTGCGGGGCAAAGTGCCCACTCCCGAAATGATTGAGCTCGCAGAGGAACGCGGTATTATGCTGATGACCACTCCGCTTCGTATGTTCACCGCCTGCGGTCTGCTGTATCAGAACGGACTCGCCGGTGGCGACGCCACCTGACAGCGGAAGGTTGGTGAACCGCTGTGAGTATCAAATTGCATTATGAGGTCCCCGGCGACGACTTCACCCGTGCAGGTGAAGCCTCCGGCGCGGTCAAAGGCAAGCTGAAGCAGCTTGGCTTCCGCCCCGATGTCATTCGTCGCGTGGCCATCGCCATGTATGAGGGCGAAATCAATATGGTCATCCACGCCGGCGGCGGTACCGCGGACGTGGAAATCGACCCCGACCGCGTCTGCATCACGCTGAGCGACCATGGCCCGGGTATCCCGGACTTGGATTTGGCGATGCAGGAAGGCTGGTCCACCGCTACCGAAACGGTGCGCAACCTCGGTTTCGGTGCCGGTATGGGTCTGCCGAACATCAAAAAATATTCTGATGACCTTGTCATCGACACCGTCCCCGGAGAAGGAACGGTTATGCGTATGACGATTGTTGGAGAGAATTAAAGTAAGGGTGAAAACCGTTATGGCACAGTTAGTTCATTCCGTTACGCTGGATGCCGATAAATGTGTCGGTTGCACCAACTGCATCAAGCATTGCCCCACGCAGGCCATTCGCGTGCGCGACGGCAAGGCAACCATCATCACCGAACGGTGTATTGATTGCGGCGAGTGCATCCGTATCTGCCCACACCGCGCCAAAAAAGCGCGTCACGATTCGCTGAAAATGCTGGAAAACTACCGCTACTCGGTGGCGCTCCCTGCGCCGTCGCTTTACGGACAGTTCCGCAATCTCGACGATGTGGACGTTATCCTCACCGCGCTGACCCAGCTCGGCTTTGACGAAGTGTTTGAGGTCTCGCGCGGCGCGGAGATCGTTTCGGACGCCACGCGCCAAATGCTGGCAGACGGCAAGCTGAAAAAGCCTGTCATCAGCTCGGCTTGCCCGGCGGTGGTGCGGCTGATTCAGGTGCGTTTTCCCGAGCTGTGCGACCATGTTTTGCCGATGAAATCCCCGATGGAGGTTTCGGCGGCACTGGCGCGTCAGCGCGTGATGGCACGCACCGGCTATGCACCGGACGAAATCGGCATTTTCTTCATTTCGCCTTGTCCCGCCAAATACACCGACGCGCACGCCCCCATCGGGATGCCGCGCTCGCAGGTGGATGGCGTCTTGGCAATCAGCGATATCTACCCCGCTTTACTTAATAAAATGAATAAGCTCGAGCAGGTAGAACCGCTCTCGCACTCCGGTCTGATTGGCGTCAGCTGGTCGTTTATCGGCGGCGAAGCGGCCGGTACGCTGAACGAAAACCACCTTTCGGCAGACGGCATTCAGAACGTCATCCGCGTGCTGGAGGATTTGGAGGACGAGAAGTTCACCGACCTTGATTTTATCGAGCTCAACGCCTGCGCCGGCGGTTGTGTCGGCGGCGTGTTTACCACCGAGAACGGCTATGTCGCCCGCGCACGCATCAAGCATCTGCGGAAGTATATGCCTGTCTCCTGCAACCGCGCCGGTGAAATCGGCGAGCTTTCGGCGCTGCGCTGGTCGCAGCCGTTGCAGGAAAACCCTGCCCTGCGTCTGGCGGAAAACGTGTTCGAAGCGATGGCGCTGATGCAAAAAGCGGATGCCATCGCCGAAACGTTGCCCAAACTGGATTGCGGCTCCTGCGGCGCTCCCTCCTGCCACGCACTGGCAGAGGATGTGGCGCTGGGACTCGCCGATGAAAACGATTGCATTTTCCGCTTGCGGCAACGCTTGCACGATGTGGAAGGAGAGGACACCGTATGACCGTACGCGATCTCATTGCACCGCTGGAACTGACCGTGCTGTGCGAGGGCGATTTGGACCGTTCGGTCGTCGGCGGCTATTGCGGCGACCTGCTCAGCTGGGTAATGGGGCGCGCCCCTGCCGACAGCGCGTGGTTCAGCGTTATGGGCAACGTCAACGCCATTGCGGTGTGCGTGCTGGCAGAGCTGCCTTGCCTCGTGCTGTGCGAAAACGCCGCGTTGGATGATGCGGCACGCGCACGCGCCGAAACCGAAAATATCACCGTACTGCGCAGTGATAAGGATGCCTTTTCGTTGGCAGTAGCCCTCTCGAAGCTGCTGTAAGCTTCCACCCTACACCGAAAGGAGCGAGACGATGAAAATTTACTACGATTTTCACCTGCATTCCTGCCTCTCGCCCTGCGGTGATGCGGAAATGACGCCGCACGACTTGGTGCAGATGGCGGCAATTCTCGGGTTGGATGCGATTGCGCTGACCGACCACAACACCTGCGGCAACTGCCCCGCTGCGGCGGAGGCGGCGCGCGAAATCGGCATTACGTTTCTGCCCGGTATGGAGCTGTGTACCGCCGAAGAAGCGCACGTGGTGTGCCTCTTCCCCACGCTGGAAAACGCACTGGCGTTCGAAGCGGCAGTCGCGCCCACGCTGCCGCCGATTCAGAATCGTCCCGAAATTTTCGGCGAGCAGGTAATCTGTAACGCGTTGGATGAGCCGATTGGCACGCAGGATATTCTGCTGACCACCGCCAGCGGCATCAGCGTGGACGATGTGGTTGAGGTGGTTCGCTCTTTTGGCGGCGTGGCAATTCCCGCCCATATCGACCGCCCCTCCTACAGCGTCACGGCGGCGCTCGGCGACGTTCCTCCGGTTGGCTTTACTGCGATAGAAATCACCGCCTCCGGGGATATCGAAGCGCTGAAATCGCGTCACGCCGCGATTGGTGATTGTCCTTTACTACTCAGCTCCGACGCGCATCGACTGGACGATATAGGCGAAGCCGCCGCGTATCTGGAACTCCCCGATTGCACGCCACAAACCATTATCGCCGCGTTAAACGGCGACATTCCCTGTGGTTGGTCAAGAGGATAAAGAACATAAAAACCCCCGCCTGCCTTTTGAACGGCCGGCGGGGGTTCTTTTTTCGGAGCGTCTTATTCCTCGACGAGCTCGATGTTGCGATACAGCGTTTCGCCTTTGATTTCGTTGCTGAAATGATCCATACGACGCAGAATCCACTCCATACGGGTGGGGGTGGTCACCACGTCGCCGGTGGTGAAACGGAACTCGCGCGCTTTCCAATCGTAGGTGCCGTGCTCGAGCTCGGTAGTCTGCACACCAACCACACCCTCGGGGACACGGTTGACATACAGCTCCGGATAGCCGGGCTCCTCGTTTTTGTATTCAAAGCGGAAAACATAGGCGGTATTCGGCTTCAGCTCGGTGTTGCTCACCACATCGTAGCGTCCGGTTTCGGATTCTACGATGGGTTTGCCGTATTCCCAAAACTCAATGCCGTAGCCGCCGTCACGACCAACCTTGACGGTGACGGTCGATTCACTGTAAGGGGATTTTATCATACTGTTCACCTCTTGACACAAGGAAACGGATTCGCGTTTTGAAAACAGCGCCCCGACGATTCCGTCGGGGCGCTGTGTCCTGCTAATTAGACAGAGAGATCGTCATCGTTGTCTTCAACGGTGGGTTCGCTCTGCACAACCGCCGCAAGAGCGGTATCGACCGTCAGGTCGAGCACCTCCAAAAGGGGCTTCTGATACGTTTTCATAATCATACTCCTCCTTCTGGATTACAGGCGAGCCTGCACGCTGTCGACGCTGTCGATCTGCGTGGATTCGCTGTAGACGGTGACCTTGTTGCCGGAAGCATCTTCCAGAATCATGTAGCCGCGAGCCGCGTACTCACGAGCCTCGAAGTCTTCCTGCGCAACCTTGTCGCCCTTCGTCATAACGACGGTGAAGTCCACATAGCTGCCGGTGTAGTCGAGCAGCTTCATATCGCCGGTTGCAGCGCTGTAAGCCACAGACTGCCACAGAGAAGATTCCAAGGTCAGTTCTTCGCCGTACGCGCCGGCACGAGCCATCACGGAACCGAACTCAACAACCGTGTACTCCACGTCATCCACAACCACGGTGATAACACCGGTATTGGCATTGAAGGAACCTTCCTTCAGCTGCAGACGGGTCAGGAAGCGGATGCCGTCGTAGTTGTCGTCATCGGTGTAGCGCAGCGACGTACCAACGGTATCCAGCTTGTAAGGAATGGCTTCCGTAACCGACGTAACCACATCAGCACCTGCGCCCTTCACATACTGGAAGGTGCGACCGTCACCGGTACCGAAGTTGCTGGCGGTGTAGCCGTTCACAACGTCCTTGTTCAGGATGTTGGCAACGTCAGTGCCGTTGGTGGTCACGGTCAGCGAGGTCAGAACCTTCTTAGCGTTCGCATGGCTACGCACCAGCACCGTCACAACGGTGCCATCGGGCACGTCAACATAATGACCGGCCCAGTGCTGACCGCCATCCAGCGAGAAGCGGACATCGTAACCACCATTGTTGACACCATGGACAGAGTTGCCATTGTCAACACGCTTAACCGAGAAGTTATCCAGGTAGAAGTAACCTTCACCCGCCGCATCACGATCGTCGAAGTAGAACGTGTTGTTGTTCAGCGCCGTGCTGCTGTTGGTGTAGATGTAGAACTTGTTGGTCTTCCACTCGGTGGTCATGTAGAAGTTGGCGTCGTTGTTGCCATACCACTTAACCACACCGGCGTTGGTATCGCCCCAGTAGAGTCGGAGCGTTGCACCGGCATCGATCCACGCCTGGTCAACCTTGCTGTCGAAGCTGATTTCGTACACAGCGTTGGGCTCCAGGAAGGGGATGGGCTCGAACATGTTGCGAGAAGAAGCGCTGAGGTTGGACAGGCGGAGCGCCTTGTTGCCGTCATCTTCGGTCACAATCACGCCATCCGCGCCATAACCGTCCAGGTAGGAGTCGATGGTATCCATCTCGCTGTTGACAGCAAAGATGTTGCCGTCCTCTTCCATCAGCGTCAGACGGAAATCGTCCAGATAGAACGGCGTCGCCTTATCCGAGTCGGTCCAGCCGAAGCGCAGGTTCCAAGTAGTAGCATCCCACTTCGGATTCGCGCCGGTCTTAATCCACGCATAAATGCGCTTCCAGCCGCCGTTGGGATCCACCCTGTTAGCCGAGGGAGCATAGAACTTGATATCCGTTGCACGGTCGTCATACATAAGCGAAACCGCCGTCTTGGCATACTCGGACTTGACGAGCACGCTGTAGCAATACATTGAGTTGGGCTTGAGGAAGCCGTTCAGATCGCTCAGGTTCTGGAAGTACTCCGTGTAGTTACCGACGTTACGGATAGCGGGGTCAACCTTCAGCACGGTGTTGCCACCGTCAATCGTAGTGTAGGACAGCGCACTGCTCGAGTTGGAATACCAGGTGAAGTCGACGAATTCGTCAGACTCCATCGTACCGTCGTGCGCACCGACGAAGTACTCAGTGGGCCATGCCACGATCACTTCGCAGGTCACAGGCTCCAGGCCTTCAGCGGTAACGGTGATGATCGCTTCGCCGGGGCCGACAGCGGTCACCACACCGTTAACAACGGTAGCAACCTTTTTGTTGCTGCTTTCCCAAGTGATTGCCGGCAGTTCGGAATCCACCGGAATGCCATTCACGGTCAGCGTATCGGTGCCGCCAATTTCAAGCTGGATAACGTTCTTGTCCAGTTCGATAGCGGTTGCGGGAACACCCTTAACCGTCACCACAAAGGTGCCGGGCTTGGTGATGCCCTCAGCAGTCGCCGTGATGGTCGCCTGGCCCTTGCCGACAGCGGTCACAACACCGTCAACAACGGTAGCAACCTTATCGTCGGAGGTTTCCCAAACGATTTCTTCGGGAATAATCGTGTTCGCAGGACCAAAGCTGGGAGTCAGAGTCACCGAATCACCGATGGCCAGCAAGCCCTCAGTCTGATCCAGAGTGATGGTGGTTGCCTTAGCTTCAACGATGCGGATATCGTCGATGTAGGTCGGGCCGTTGACGGAGCTGAAGTTCGCGCCGTTACCGCCCTTGGCAACGCTGCTATCCCACTCCACTCGGAAATCGTCATTCACGTAGAAAGTGACGTAGCACTCTTTCCACTCGTTTTTGCCGCCAAACTCGTGCCAGATACCGTTGTTGTCCACCGCATTGTGGGCGAGAACCTTCGATTTGGCGAAATAGAGACCAACAGCCTCACCATACACCTTGAAGGAGATGGTGTATGCCTTGCCGGGCTCAATCGTTTTGTTGTACGCACCCGTCAAAACATCGTACATCTTTTGCCACTTGAAGTAGGAAGAATACGAGTACTTGCCGGTAGTCTCGCTGTAAGACAACGCTTCGAGCTTCAGGACGTTGTTGCCGTTGCCTTCGGGAAGCGCAGGGTCTTCCACAACGCTGGCACCGGTGGCGCCTACGATGTTATAAATCATCGTGCTGCTCAACGCTGCTTTGTCGTCGAAATCACCCAGGCCATTCAGGAAATCACCGTGCTCAAGAACGGTAATCACACAAGTGGCAGGGGGCAGACCCTCAGCAGACACCGTAATGGTGGCTTCGCCCGCCTTCTTCGTGGTCACAACGCCGTCAACAACGGTGGCAACCTTTTCGTCGGAGGAAGTCCAGGTGTAGGACTCGGGGGCTTCTGCGCTTTCCGGAATGACGGAGGGCGTCAGCGTAACCGTCGAACCGGCCATCACCTTGGTGGAGGTGATGTCAAGCTTAATGCCCGTTGCCACAGGCATCGTGATGTTGACCGCCTTGGTGCTGGTCAACACAATGGGATCACCGTCGGCCACGTTAATGGTCGCGGTCGCAGTGATGTTAGCAGTGCCGAGCGACACGCCGGTAAGTTTACCGGTAGAAGCATCCACCGTTGCCACGGCGTCGTTGTCGCTGGAATAAGAAATCGCATCGATATAAGCGTTCTTTTCGGTCGTCGCAAAGTCAAGCTGAACAGTTTCGCCAATCGCTACCTTCTCAGGCACCTTCACTTCAATGCCCGTAGCATCCGAAACATAGTACAAAGCCAAGTCGTCCAGGTAGACGCCTGCGTCGAAGTTGATTTCAAAGGCGTAGGAGTTGTTGTACTTGGTAGCGGTCGTACCGTCAATGTATGCGGTAACCGTCTCCCAGTCAGCCGAAGCGGTGTTGGGGGTTCCGATATAATGAGTGGTTGCACCGGTAAAGTTACCGCTGCCTGCTCGAATCGAAGCCGTGCCACCCTTCTGACGCCAGGTGAGCTTATACTTGCCGCCGATTTTGCCGCTTTTGCTCACATTGTCGCTGGCCCAAGTCGGCATCGTCAGCATATATCTGGTCGCGGAATCGCTGGTGGCATGAAATACGACGTTGCCATCGGACTCCGTTTCCAACTGGCCAAAGCTGGTCAGCAGCGGAGAACCGTTGTAGGCACCGAAACCGTAGGGCACATACCCCTCGTCGAAGTCCGCGCCGACACCGAGCAGATTGATTTCGCTGGGATCGGCAATCCACACGCGGAGGTCAGCGATATCGATACCGAGCTTACCCTTCGTGCTGTCCGTCTGGTTCTGGACACCAAACGCAGGGGCGGAGCGGTTAGAGCTCGCCTGGAAATAACGAGTAACCCACACCCAGTCGTTCGCGGTGTTAACATAGAACGAGTCCTGCTTAGCGCCGGAGCTGATGCCGGAGATATAGGTGTAGCACATGGCGTAACCGGTGTTAACCGTGCCTTCTTCGTTAATGACTTTGTTCGCATCATGAACACGAGCTCTGAACGAGAAAGCCAGCCATTCGCCCTTCTTCACCGGAATCATGGTAGCCTTGATAAGCTTGTTCCAGCTGTTTGCACCGGGCTCAATCCAAACATATTCGGTTCCATCTTCATCCGTGTAGTAAGGAACCGAGTCGCCTGCCTTCATCGTTTCACCCAGGTGGTTGACAATCGCCGCGCCATAGGTGAACGTAGACATATCGATCGAGGTGTAAGCCGGCTCTTCGGGGGTCTCGCCACCGACCGGCGTAGTCTCGTCCGCGCTGACAGGCAGCACGATGCCGGAGATCGCAAAGGATACAACCAGCACCAAAGAAAGGAGAAGTGCCAGAGATTTTCTGAACTTCACCATAGTGAAGCCTCCTTTTTTGAGAAATTTAGCGAATTTTGTCCCTTCCGCTAAAGAGGGGTATACCCCCGGCAGGATTCACCCGCCGGGGGATATAACATTACATTTTCAGCTGCAAAGAGAGGGGCGATTAGCCGGCCTTCAGAGCAGTGTCGATGATGCTCTGAGTGACCTTCTTGTAACCCTTCAGAACAACAGTGATGTTCTGGCCGTTCAGAGCGATAGCCTGGGAAATGGTGGTACCCACGCCGCCCAGAGAACCGGCGGAAGAGTCGAAGCCATCCTTCGGACCGATGAGGTTATCGGAGTCCAGAATGCTGCAGGAGAGTTTCTTCATCTCTGCGGGCATGCTCGGATGATAAGCCTGCTTGTGGTTGACGATGGAGTCGTGCTTGGCAAACGCCATAGCGCACAGGGTGCCTTCCTCAGAAGTACCGGCGCCGGCACCGTAACCCATCCAGTCCCAAATGGAAGCAGGACCGTTGTTGCCATAGGTCGGCAGCGGAACCATGCCGAGGTTGTTCAGGCTCTTATCGAACGCGGAAGCCTGCGGGATGGTCTTAATCCAGGTCCAGTAAGCACCGACGGTGCTGATGACGGACACGGTGGTGCCGTTCTGGAACTGCTCGCGGCCGTCCTCGAACTTATCCTTCGGGTTAGCAACCTTGTGCTCGCCGTAGCTGTACTTCTGCAGCATTTCGTATGCAGCGTACAGGTTGGTGTCGGACAGGTTTTCCACCAGACGACCGTCAGCAGTCAGCTTCGCGAAGTCGGTGTTGAAGGAGTTGATGAACTGGTGATCGTAGTAGGGAGCGATGGAGTTGATACCATAGACGCCCTTCTCCGGCTTCTGGATGGTGTACAGCATGTCGTACAGAGTATCCCAGGTCCAGTTCTTCTTGTTGTTCTTGTAGATGTTCAGCGGATCCTTAGCACCGGTGTAACCAGCCTTAGCGAACTCCTTCTTGTTGTACCAGATAACGGTGGGAGTCTGCAGGTAGTTACCGGCGACGCAGTACACGTGGCCGTTCAGGGACAGAGCCTGAGCCAGCGAAGCGGAGAAACCGCCGGTCGTGGGGGACTTCTCAGTCCACAGGTCAGCCGTGGTGATGTAATCATCCAGAGGCTTCATGACGTTCGCGGTGATCTGCTCCGGATAGTCGAAGCTGTAGAAGAACACGATGTCATACGGATTACCGGAAGCCAGAGCAGAGGACAAGCTGGCAACATACTCGGTGGTGGGAACACCATCGATCTTCAGCTTGACGTTGTAGGTCTTCTCGAAATCAGCATGCCAATTGTCGTGATCCTGGTCCCAAGACGAACCATAGTAAGCGAACTTGTAGGTCTTGCCGCCAAAGTTCAGGCCCTTCTCCACAGGAGTGTCGCCTTCTTTGATGACGACCTTACCAAAGCCGTGCTGGTCGCCATGCTGCTTGGAGATGGAGGTGGCGGTGACGGTGGTCTTCTTCTTACGCGTGGTGGTCGTGGTGGTCGGCGCATCCGGATCGGTAGTGGTGGTGATCACGTTACCGCTATCGTCAGTAGCGACGGTGGTGGTCGTGGTAATCACGTTACCGCTCTCGTCCGTTGCGCTGGGCTCGGTCACTTCGGGCTCGTCGCCGGTCGGATCCGCAGGATCTGCCGTCGTCGTAGTCGTGGTCGTGGCCGCGGCAGTCGTCGTCTCATCCGATTTCTTGTCCGTCTCGGCAGCCTTGCTGCAAGCCGCCAACGGCAGAACCATCAGCAGAGCCAGGACGATTGCCAAACTGCGCTTCAGTTTCATAACAGTACCCCTTTTCTTCAAATTTTTTTGGAGCGAATCAGCGTTTTTGAAACGCTCCGCGGCGGCGGCGATGGGCACACCACCGCTTACTCGCATATCAATTATAACAAAGGCTTTACAAGTTTGCAATAGATTTTGGAAAAAATGACAATAAAATTTTCAAATTCGCCCTGGTTTTTCCTGCCAACACTAGATATTGTGGTCGGATTTCAGAGCGGCGCAATCGGTTGAGGCAGGTACAATGGGAACATCCGGAAAAGGCTTGCGGTTTGCCCGCTCCCCCCTGTTTTTTGGCGAATTTTTTTGGAAAATTATACCTTGCCGTCCTTGGCGAGGGGTATACTACCACCCGGCAGTCGCCCTGTGCTGCTGAAAAGAGGTTTTGCAAATGTTGTGTCAAAAAGCACACCCCCTGTGCAAGAGGGCGCAGCGGCAAGTGAAAAAGAAAAACCGTGCAGGCGATTGCCTGCACGGTTTGGTATGCGGTTGATTAACCGACGATACCGGTGCGTTCGATACTTTCCACGAAGTAGCGCTGCAAGAAGATGTACAGCGCCAGCGGAACGACGATGGTCATCAGACCGGCCGCACCGAGGATACCACGGGAGTTCAGTGCCGCGTTGTCCATACCGCCGTCCTTGATCGCAGTGATCAGACCGCTGGAGATGGACTTCATCATCGGAACCAGAGCTTTTCTGTCTCTCGACTTGTACAGCATTGCGGAATAGTAGTAGTCATTCCAGTGCCACACGAAGGAGAACAGTGTAACGGTCACGATACCGGGGCCGGAGCTGGGGATGATGATGCTGACGAAGGTACGCAGCGGGTTGCAGCCATCCACCCACGCCGCTTCTTCCAAGTCCTTAGGCAGACCGAGGAAGAACTGACGGAAGATGAAGATGAACAAGCCGTTACGCAGACCGCATCCGAAGAATGCGGGCAGAATCAGAACCCAGGGAGTATCCAGCAGGTTCATACCGAAGAAGTCGGCATACTGCAGGTACTGGGTAATCAGCAGGGTCTGCGGCGGAACGATGATGGTGAGAACCACCAGCAGGAACACGACGCCCTTTTCCGCGAACTTGTAACGAGCCAAACCGTAGCCGATGAGCGAGCAGGAAATCAGCGAAGCCAGCGTGCCGCCCACGGCGTGGATCACGCTGATACGGGCTGCCGTCCAGAAGTTCAGCTTTTCGATAGCCGCTTCGATGTTGAGCAGCGTCCACTTCATGGGGATCCAGACAACGTTCGGGTTGGTCAGGGATTCCGCGGAGGAGAACGCCTGCAGCAGCAGGTAGAAAATCGGGAACAGAAACAGGTAGCAAAGACCAATCAGGAACAGGAAGCGTACCAGCTTGACTGCGCCGCTCTGCGTACGACGACGCGCGATAACGGGATTGAATTTGCGTGCTTTTGCAATCGACATAGCTGACACCTCCTTACGACTTTACGTTGACCTTGCGGAAACAGAACGCCACGATGGCAAGCACCACGGCAATTACCGCAAAGTACGTCCAACCCATGGCCGCCGACCAACCCAGCTTAACGTTGTTATACTCGGTGATAACCTTTGCCATAACCGCGTTGCCGGTGCTGATACTGTTTTCCACGATGGTGTAGAATATGTTCAGCATAATCATCGGACTGATCATCGGGATGGTGATCTTCCAGAAGTTCTCCCAGCCGGTAGCACCTTCGATAGAGGATGCTTCATACAGCGAGGGCGAAATGCTCTGCAGGGCGGCCAGGAAGATAATCATCTGAACACCGGAGCTCCACAGAACACCGAACAGGTTGGAATAAATCGTGTTGATGAACTTGGTGATTTCGCTACCAAGACCCATGTTAACCAGCAGGTCCTGCAGGGCGTTGGTATCGACCATCGAACCGCTGGAAACCATGTTACCGCTCATAACACCGGCGGAAACGGTGTCGCCCTTAACGATATCCATAACGATACCGCCGGCAAGCACGACGGGCAGGAAGCACACGCCACGCACGAAGGTTCTGCCGCGGAACTTGGATTTCAGGATAACGGCGATGAACAAGCTGGCAACGATGATAACCGGCACCTGCCACAGCAGGGTGGTCAGCGAAGAGACCAGCTTGGTCGTGTAGTTGGAGTCAACGAAGAAGATGTGTTCAAAGTTGTCCCAACCAACACTTTCGAGGTTGATGCTGCCCATTTCCATCGTCGCTTTACTGAAGCAGAAACGGATGGACTGGAACAGCTGATACGCGAAGAATACTGCAAAACCGACATAGAACGGAGAGCAGAACAGACGACCGGTCATCGCCTGACGCTGGGTCAGGGACAGATTGAACAGGCCCTTTTTCTTGGTGGCCGGAGGAATGTATCCGGTTTGTTTCTTAGCCATTATCCGATCACCTCGTCCCCTTCTTCATCATCAACGATGACGCCTTCGCCCTCGCCAACATCCAGACCGTCCTCCGGAACCTCCTCCGGATTTTCATCCGGAGTGGGTTCGGGTTCGGGCTTTGCCAGCGACCACTTGTTTTCGCCGGTCACGAAGCCCATTGCTGCAACTTCGGTACCGTCGCTCAGCGTGACCGCTTTGTCGTTGTAGTTCACAACCGTCTGCACACCGTTTTCATAGCCGGTCAGGTAGACACCCTGCATCAGCTCGCCGTGCATCGTCATTTCCTGGTCGTGAATCTTCTGGAGCAGCGGCATATACTCTTTGTACTGAGCCACAGCCTGCTTCATCCACAGCGTGTAGGTCGAGCCGTAGAAGTGGTCGTACTCGGTATCGAACAGCACGTCCGCCTTCTCGTAGATACCCACGTACAGCAGCTCGCTACCGGTTTCGACAGCCGCCAGATAGGTGGCCTCCGGGTTGCCGGCCTGCGGGATGGATTCCGTCGTGTAGGGGATCCAGCCATGCAGCACAGCCTGGTAGAACGGAACGTCCTGATTCAGAACGTCGTAGCCACTGGAGTGAATCGGAACATTGGTAATGAGGCTGGCGTACGGCAGCACGTAAGCGTTACCGCCCTCAAAGCTCATCTCGGCCTTGCCGGCGTACTTCGACAGCACTTCGGCAACGCGCTCCGGGAAGTAGTAGCGATACTGCTCGTTGTCCTCATAGAAGTTGGAGTAGCAGAAGTCGCCCAACGTGCTCAGGCTGACTGCTTTGAAGTTTTCTTCCAGCAGGCTGGCCATATAGCGCTCTGCCGCCCAGCTGATCTTCTCGGGAGAGAGGGTCGCGGTGATTTCGGAGCCGAGCACCGTCACATAGGTGGAGAGCATATACTTGGGCTGATAGGCGATCTTACCGAAGACCGTACGGATACCGGCGCTACGGGCGGAAACGCCGTTGCCGCTTTCCTGGAAGCGGAGCAGATCCACGTCGGGGAACAGCTTGATGCCGTTCTTGTTCGTGTACTCCTGCAGGGTCTTCATACCGTCGCTGCCGCCGAGTGCGCTCAGCGACGCGGCCTCGTCGGGAAGCTCTTTGTTTTCAACACCGTTGTTGCTCCAGCCGAGATAGCGGAGCGTCAGGTTGCTGATGCCCGCCGATTTGAGCTCGCCCAGAATGGTGGCGCACTGCTCATACGTGGTCAGCGTCACAGTCTCGGTGTAGGGGATGATACCGAGGAAGGTAGCATCCTGCTCGAACGCGCCGATAGCATCCATATGGAACTTCGGCGTGGTGTCCTGCCTCTTAAGTGCCTTCGCGTCCTTGAGGTAATCGCGGTACGCCGAAGCGATACCCATGTAGTTCGCTTCCTCATTGAACAGCACATCGTAGCAGACCTGATACTTGTCGTCCTTGCCGAATTTCGGCTGAGCAACAAAGTTGACATCACGCTTATTGAACAGGTTCATCTGCTTCTGCATGACGCGATAGTGGAAGATGGAGCTGACACCGTTGTAGCCGAAACGGCTGTTACCGGACATACCAACGATGGAAGCAGCGCCGTCGCCCTTGGTGATGATACCATACAGAGCGTTGTTGTTCTTCACAATACCGAAGACAGGCAGGCGGATGTCTTCTTTGTAGGTAACCTGCTCTTTTTCAACGATAGCCATATCCTCGCCGTAAACCTTGGCTTCGTACTGACGATAGCCGAGCTCGAGGAACGCGCCGTTGTTGAAGTCCATGATAGCGCCGCTGCCATCGGGAATCAGAACGTAGCCGTCCTCTTCCCAGGTGCCGACGCCCAGTGCGGGCAGCAGGTTGATGTTGATGAGGTAGTGATCCTTACCTTCGTCAATCTCACCGATAACGACGGTGGCGTAGAACTTGCCGTCCTTAATGGTGTATTCCACCGGAACGGTCACGCCGATCGACGGGAAGGTGTAGGAAATCTTCAGACCGTTGTCCTTCTTCACAACCTTCAGGTTCTTCAGGCCGGCGCCGTCCAGACCGATACAGTCGAAACGGGAAGAACGCTCTTCAGCGAAGGACTTGGTCGCCATTTCTGCACGGCTAACGCTTTCGATAATGATCTGAGAACGCATGCTCTGGATGGACTCACCGATGGTGGGGTCTTCGATGCGCGTGTTCTGATACGCCGTGCTGTGCCAACGGACAACCTCGCCATCCACAATCTTCTGCAGATAGAACAGGCCGGTGCCGCCCTTGGCATCGTAATACATAGCCATACCGTTCTTCTCGTCGCCGCAGACGTACTCATAGTCATCGTACAGCGTGAGCGGAATGGTCATTTCGGTTTCGTTGAGGAAACCTGCGCCGGTGAGGTGAGCGGGGAGCTCTTCTTCGGGCTCCTCCTCACCGTCAACCACTTCGCCGTCGACGATTTCGTCGGACGGCTCAGTGCCCTCTTCGGGAAGCTTGTCGGCGAACACGCCGACACTCATCATCAGCATAACCGCCACCGAGAGGATCATACAAACGATGAACTTGATAAACGCTTTGTTCATTTACAATCTCTCCTCTCTGAATTAGCGGTTGATAAGCTCGTCAATGATGGATTCGAAGAAGCTTGCGGTCTGCTGCATCAAGCTGAAGAACATGATGAGCAGGAAGACGATAACAGCCATACCGATGACGGTGGCAATCGTCGAGAACAGCGACTGCGTCATGGTGTATTCGTGGATTGCCGCCAGACCGCTGAGGAGCAGCAGCAGCGACCACAGAATGCCGACGACCAGGATGATGTTCATGATGGCGCCTTCATCCATGCTCAGTGCATTCGAAGCAATGATGTTAATCACCAGCGCACTCATGAAGGGCAGCAGGCTGTAGGTGGTAACGCAAGCGATTTCTTTCAGGTTACCGTTACCGTTGAACAGCGTACACACGGCCCAGTTCGCAATGATGAACAGGAACGCGATACCAACGGTCTTAAGCAGCATAATGGGCAGGCTGTAATCGGTGACACGGTTCATATTGAAGATGAAGCCGGTTGCGAAGTACTGCACCGTGAAGATGAAGAACAACGCCGTCAGCAACACGCCAACCACTCGCCACGAGCCAATCTTACGCGGCTTGAGCTGCTGGAAACCATCCGCCGGATGGAACAGCGTATACAGCGGGAAGGTGTACTTGGACTCCAGCTTGCTGTACGCGCTGGTGCTTCTTTCCTTAACCTTCTTGCTGCGGATGCGCTTGAGAACCTTAAGCGCGATGAACAGAGCGATCACAATGATAACGACCGGCAGGAAGCCCTGCTTAATCAGTTCATTGCGGTACTCCTGGAATGCGTTAGAGTAGGAATCGCGGTCACCGGCAAGCTTGAAGTATTCCATTGCTTTGCCGTACTCGCCCATCATATCATAGACGTGACCCACGCCGTAGTAAGCGTGTGCGTTGTTGGAGTTGGACTCCAGCAGCGAGTTCCAGATAGCCAGCGAACCCTCGTAATCGTCATCTTCCAGACGAGCAAGAGCATCGCGGTACTTAGCGCCGTACGCCGTGGGAGCGAAGATCTGAATCAAACGCTTGTTGGCGTCCACAACCAGCACTTCGTCGCCAATGGATTCAACAGCCACCGGCTTGTCGAAGGTACCGACCTGATCGCCGTAGGAACCGAACACCGCCACCAGCTCACCGCGCTCGGTGTACTGGAAAATCTTACCGCGGTTGGTATCCAACATGTTGATAAAGCCACTTTCGTCAACATCCAAGTCGATGAAGTTGGTGACCTTGGTATCCTGAACGCTCAGGCGGTCCCATTCGAGGTCACCGAAGATGATTTCGGCGTTCAGAATGTTCTTGCCCAGATAGTTCAGCTTACGGATAATGCCTTCCGGAACCGACGTGGTCGAGGCAACCGTCGTACAGGTGTACAGGAAGCCTTCGCGGTCAACGTCGAAGCTGGCGATGTTAATCGGCGTCGAGGTAGTCATACCTTCGAGCTGAGCCTGCGTCAGGAAGGGACGAAGCAGATATTTCATAACCACTTCGCTGGTCTGTTCCACTTCGTTACCGCCGAAGAAGCGCTTGAAGTTGCCTTCGCTATCGAAGACGAACGCACCCATGTTGTTGCTGCGCGCGATAGCGTACAGGTTGTGGCGGTTGTCCACGATGACCTTACACACGTCGAACGGCAGGTCGCCATCCTGGTGGGTCTCTTCGGGATCGGGGATGATCTCGTTGATCAGGCTCGCCTTCTGCGGATCATCTTCGGACACCTTGAAGATAGCGATACGCATACCCTTGGTATCCGCGATGTAGATACGACCGTCGTTACCGACCGTAACACCTTCGGCTTCCTTGATGTCGGAAGGACCGATTTTGTAAACGATCTGATCCGGGTCGTACTTCTCCACCATGATGGGCTCACCGGTCGGATCGGTGACGACCTCGTTGGTCAAGGGGTTGACCAACGGCTCCATCACGATCTCGCCGTTCTCATCATAGAGATACGGGCTGGACGGATCAACTTCCGGCACCATAATGGCTTCGCCGGACTCATCCTTGAGGTCCTCGATAACCAGCTTACCCGACTCGAGGTCGAAGTAAGAGTAGGAAATCGTGGTCTTGGAGGGTTCCTCGAAGTAGATGACATTATTAAAGGTATAATCGGCGTTCAACACGATCAGACGGCAGGTCGCATTCTTATCGCTGAGCGCACTCAAGCTGTCCAGCATATAAATGAGATCCTTGCTCTCGTCGTAGAAGATATCCGTGGGATAGGAGAATCCACCCAGATCCACATCGATACCGGCTTCTTTCGCTTGTTTCGTCAGCGATTCGCCGCTGATGCGGCCTGCCGGCGCATAGGCGGCAGGAGCAGCAATGGATTCCTCATAGAAGTTGTAGTCGTATGTCGTATACGCGACATTGTTTCCCGGCAATGCCCCGACCGACAGCGAACACACCAGCAGCAAAATTGCTACCAGGATCGCGCCAAATGTTTTCTTCGGCATAAGCCAAACACGCACCTTTCTGCAAACTAACGTTATCCGTTATTTCAAACCGGAGTGGGACATCGTTTCGGTAATGGAGCTCTGCGAAATCAAGAAGACGATAATCGGCAAGAGCATCATGATGACCGCCACCGCGGAGCTTGCACCGGCACGTGCGATACCGCCAGCCGCAATCGAGGACAACACCGACGGTAACTGCTTCAGTTCTTCACTGTAGATGTAGGTGCTGTTCGTGGAGTTCCAGAAGTTCTGGAACGAGAAGATGATCAAGGTCATCCAACCCGCACGCACGCTGGGCGTAACGATGCGGAAGAAGATGGTGTATTCATTCGCACCGTCGATACGCGCAGCTTCCAGCGTGGAATCCGGGATAGCGGTGATCATGAACTGACGCATCAGGAAGACGCCCATCGTACCGGCCATTGCAGGGAGCAGAACGGCCCAGTATGTATCGACCATGCCCAAACCGGCGATGATCAGGTAACGGGGCATCGTGGTAACGCTACCGTTAAACAACATAGCCATAACGATGGCGCTGGAAATACCCACACGACCGGGGAAGCGGCCCTTTGCCAGCGGGTACGCAGCCAGGGTGGAGATAAACACCGAGATGAACGTACCGGCGACGGCAATCAGCAAGCTGTTGAACAGGTAACGGCTGAAGGGAACCCACAAGTTACCGGCCAGCTTAAGGACCATCTTGAAGTTTTCAATGGTGGGATTCTGCACGAAGAACTTCGGCGGGTAAGCGTAGATTTCTTCGATCGGCTTGAAAGCCTGAATCACCGAGTAGATAACCGGCAGGAGCATGAACAACGACATCAGCGTAACAAACACACCGATGGCAATCGTACCGCCCTTGGAACGGGACAGGATAACGCGATGAGTTCTCAGGCGCTTGAGGTTGACAGGTTTGTTCGAATTTCTCTTAAAAAGCTTCATCTCTATCCCCTCCTTACGCCGAAATCTTCGAGAGCAACTTGTTAATCAGCTTCCAGGAGAGGAACATCAACAAGAACAGGACAACGGCAGCTGCCGAAGCATAACCCATTTCGTATCGGATGTTCGCGTGGTCCTGAATGTGCAAAACCAACGTGTGCGTCGAGTAGTTAGTACTGGGGTTACCCGTGATGGTGGGTGCAATGGAGAACGCGGAGGAGATAGACTGCACAGCACCGAACAGCAGGAATTCCTTCATCTGCGGGAAAGTAACGTAGTACAGTTCCTGCCAACGGTTACGCAGACCGTCGATGGCCGCCGCTTCGAAGAAGGTGCGATCCAGCGACTGAAGACCGGAAACGAAGGACAAGAAGCCGGTACCAAAGCTGCCCCAGATCGCCACGATGATAGCGACGGTCATGGTGTAGGTGGAGTCGGTCAACCACTGAATCGGGTCGGCGATGATGCCGAGCTTCAGCAGCAGGTCGTTCAGGAAGCCCTTGGAGTCGGTGGAGAAGATGTACGACCAGATGGTTGCCGCACCGCCGCACAGCGCGGGGGTGTACATGAAGAAGGTGTACATAACTCTCAGGCGGTAGCCCAGCTCGTTGATCAACCATGCGACCACAAAGCTGAGGATGTAACCGACCGGGCCGACAATCAAGGCCATGATCAGCGTGTTCTTCAGGGAGATGATGTAAACATCGTCTTCGAAGAGCAGGCGGATGTAGTTTTCAATACCGGTGAAACCGGGGAACTGCACCATGTTGAAGTTGGTGAAGCTCAGTACGATCGAGGACAGAATCGGCAGGATCGTAAAGGTGATGAATGCAATGAGGAACGGGGACAACATTGCATAATGCGCCAAATAGCTCTGGCGTGCCTGAGCGCTCAGGCTGGCTGTTTTCTTTTTAGCACTCATGTGTTACCCCTCCTCTCAATATTTCAGGCCAAACTCTTTACGCTTGCGGGTGATTTCCGCGTTGATATCGCGGTTGTACTGCGACAGCGTACGACGAGGCTCAAGTTTCTTGTCCAGCGTGGAACGCAGGGCGTTGGTCAGCGAACGAGCCAGCAGGTAGTCACCGGGCACGGAGTAGACGTTATCGGTCCACACACGCTGGTCATCCAGAATCTGCAGTTCTTCTTCCGTCCAGCCCATGCTGTGGAAGGCTTCGATGGAAGCGGGCGTGTAACGAGCCGCAACACCCATCGTGGCTTCGAGTTCCTGACCATAGCGAATCTGCTGTTCGGTAGTAGTCCACCAGCTCAGGAAGGTGAAGGCCTTGTCGGCAACTTCGCGATCAACTGCGGCAGACAGCAGCATACAACCGGTACCACCGGAAGCGGAGGTGTGGTTGATAAGCACTTCGCCGTTGTCATCGTACACCGGGATCGGATCGCCGTTGCTATCCAGCTTCAGCGAGCCGTCCGCGTTGGTTGCCCACGTGCCGCGAGCGACAATCTTCTCGCCCTTCTCGTTGAGAATGTACTCGCCGTTGGCATCCTTCTTGTACTGAATCATACCCGGGATGGGAGCCATCGACCACAGGCCGCGCAATTCGGGAGCGGCAGCCATCAGCTGGTTGTAAGTACCATAGGAGCTGAAGCCGATCGGCACGTCACCGGTACGGAAGCGGTTGTAGAAGTCAATGCTTCGGTCAACGCCGTACTTGGAGTAGAACTCTGCCCAGTCTTCAAAGGACTCGTAAGCTTCGATCGAATCGAAGGTCGTTGCGGTACGATCCTCATTGTAGTACGTACCACCGCGCTGGAACAGCATACTCTGGAACACGTCGATACTACCGGAAACGCCGGGCGTACCGGAGGAGGTTTCCACCATACCGGCGTTCAGGTTCTGACCCTGCAGGGTACGCAACATCTCGCGATACTCGTCCCAATCGTCCGGAACTTCAAGATCCAGCTCCGCCATAATATCGGTACGATAGAACAGCACCGGCCAGGTCTGCGTTTCGGGGATGGCGTAGTAGCCGCCCTCGTAGAAGAAGCGCTTCCACGCCGCTTCCGAGAAGATGCCTTCGGTCTTCTTGCGGATGTCGTAACCTTCCTTATCCATATCTACCAGTGCGCCACGCATTGCGAGGTTGACGACCTGGTCATAGCCGATCATCAGAGCGGCGTCGGGGCCCTTACCGGCCATGGTGGCTTCCAGCAGCGTTTCGCCGGTGGGAACCAGGCTCAGACGAACCGAAATGCCGTACTTTGCGATAAAGTCGGTGATCATCGAGCTGACAATCTGCATCTGGTCACGGCCGGTGGAAACCCACACTTCAACCGTGTCTTCGCCGCCCTTGACCTGATAGTCACTGAAGAACGAACCGAAGAACTTCTGGATGCTGTACCACAGCGCATCCCAGAAACCGGCGTCGCCATCCGGAATCTCTTCCTCGTTGGCGGGCACAAAATAGAAGCGGTCGATTTCCAGCGGCTGAGTACCGAAGGACAGGAGCAGGGAGCTCAAGCTTTCGATGCTGCTCTTGAAAGAGCCGAGGTCAGCGGTGATTTCGTAGGACTTGCCGGCGTAGATTTCCAGACGAGCCGCCGCTTCCAGCAGCGTGGAGGTCTGGGAACCGGTCTTGCCGGTAACAGCGATAATCTGGTCCGCAATAGCGGTCAGACGGTTCTTCTGGGTGATAAACATATCCTGCAGGCCCGGGATTTCATCTTCCAGGTAGTAGTCCTGATAGATGTCGGGCGTGGTGCCGGTGATAACGATAATCTTACGATAGATTTCGTTCAGATCCAGCACGGAACGCTGCACGTTGCGCAGCACGTCGCACAGCTCACCGGCCGCAACGGTCAGAGTGATCTTGTCGCCGGGCTCCAGCCACAGCTCCATGGGATCCTCTTCGCCGCCCAGCACGTGAACCTGCCAATCGGAATTATAGTTAAAGGGAATGTTCTCCGCCTCAGCAAACGGAATGTAGGCTTCTTCGTCGTTTTTGCCCTGAATCTTCAGCGTACGATAGGAAATCATACCCTGATTCAAGTCCTGACGAGCACGCATCGCCAGCTTGTACCAACCTGCGGTTTCCACATTGACCACCCACGTGATGGACTGGCCGGTGACACCCCAGTTGGAGCCGCCGATGGTGTTAATCAGCATACGGGTGGGATGGTTCGGATACGTGCCGGCATCCTGATGGTCCATCAGACCGTACAGGGTGGAGTCGGTCTTCTCGAAAGACTTCTCCGCCTGCAGCTCGGCAAACTTGCCGGTATCCTTCTTCTCGCCCTTCACCGCCGCGGTGTTCTTATAATAGGTGTCATAAGAAACCAGCTCAGCCGCGTTGCTGAAGGTAATTTTATTGATCGCCAGCGCTTCACGCACGCGGGTCAGACGCAGCGTGTGCTCACCGGGAGTCAGATACACATAGTAGGGGTCGGAATACATACCCAGCTCGTTGACGAAGGAGGCAGAAATCCAACGCTGCACCTCTTCCTGAGAAGGACGCACGTGGTTGCCCAGCTCATCGACTTCCGGCTCACCGGCATCGCGCCACATTCTGGACAGCGAAAAAGCCTTCGCCTCCGTGTAAGGCGAAGTTCCGTCAAGCGCCAGCTCCAGCGTAATGGCACGACCGATGGTGTTGCTCTCCTTTTCGGAGTCGCCCAGCGGATCGTCGTCATCCAGCGGATAGTAGTACGGCGTGATGTTGTAGATGCCGGCCTTGGAGACCGTGAACGTCCACTCGACGTACTTGTTGTCCGCACTCAGCACGGCGCCATCGAGGTCGCCCTGCGTGATTTTGGACTTGCCTTCGTTTTCAACGGCCACGATATCATCCATGCCGACAACAACCTTGTTGGCAGGCTTATCGTAACCCTTGTACTCCTCGTAATATTCCATGTACGAGGGGGTGCCGTCGAATTCCACAACCCCGCCGTTGGCGCCGGCGAAGTTACCGGCACCGCTGCTGACCACGGCGTCGGCGTCTGTTCCGGCGTACACCGGAGTAGCCAGCAGCATAACAGCCGCCAGCAACACAGACAGGATTCTAGTCATGTTTTTGCTGAGTTTCATTTTCACACACCCTTATCCCTTGTGTCGAAGTACAGAAATTTTGCCCGAGAACGGCACAAATAGCCGGCCAAACGATCTCTCGTTGCCCGGTTGCGCCAATGCCCTCACTAACATTATACTGTTTTTTCGCCGATAATATAGTAAATTTGCCGCAATAAAGTAGCATTTTTTCGTCAATTTAAAAATGTGACGATTATTTTTGTTGGTAAAATGTGGCGATTTAACGGAAGTTGTTGGCAAAATGCCATATCCGTTCGTCATTTTGCTGTTACCCCTGCCAAACGCGCACCCAATCCACTTCCATCGGCCACTCGGCACAGCTGCCGAGAATGAGCAGCATATCCTCCTGCTCCATATACTGGTACGCACCGGGGAAGTTGTTCGCCTCGTTTGCGGGTTCCGGCATCGCGTCGGCGGAGTAGGTCACCCGACCGAGCAGTTTTTCGTCGTAATACCACTCGACAACGCCCGGCTTCCACAAGCAGCCGTAGTCGTGCCAACCGTCGGTTACACAGCGATCGTGCCAGTTGTTGGGGTTCTGGCAGTTTTGCGGCTTGCCATCCTTGCGAATCCAGTCGTGCAGCGTGGCGACATACGTGCCGGTATACTTGCCGTCTGCCGTGGGGTTGGTCATCGCCTCAAAGAAATCCAGCTCTGCCCAATGCTCATCGTTGCGGTCGGTGGTGTGCGCCACCGAAAAGCTCCACCACGCCGGGAAACCGGAGACCTCCGCTTTGGTTTTGGTCGTATCAAAGCGAATGCGCGCTTCAAAGTAACCGAAACGGAACGCCGCGCCGGTATCGCCCTTGGCGCTGTACGTGCCGATACCCCAGTTGGCACAGGACTTTTGCTGAGCGACGGTGACGACGGAGTTTTCCATCTTGACGTCACCCTCTACCAGCGGCGACCAATGGAACGGACGGTCAAGATACCACTTGTACCCCGGCTTGCCGGTGACCTCCCAGTCGATGGTGGAGGGGTCGTCGAAATCGTCGCAAAACACCAGGTTGTTGTAACCGGCGGCTTCTGCCGGCTGCGGAACAGGTCGGTTGTTCATCAAAACGCCTCCTTTGTTTTCCGGACAGTGTATGCCATTCTAACACACCGTTTCTGCAAATTCAATGTCATTTCGGACAAAAACGACCCGCCCCAAAACTTTTTGGAGCAGGTCGTGTGTAAATTATTCCCGGCAGTGTGCTTCCTCTTCACGCTTCCGCTTTGTCCGCGCGTTCCTTTCAAGGTTAACCCAATCTTGTATGATGATACCCGCGACGGCAATCGCAACGGCAACGCCCAACCAAACAAGCAGTGACATATCGTGGGCGGAGAAGAAATATTCGGCAAAGCTGTCGAAGTTATATACCTTGAACTCATTTTCCCACATATACTGCGCGTGGCGTATCGTACCCAAAACGTGCCAGACAAACGACACCGCCGCCAACACGAAAAAGCTGTTCCGTATCCACGTTCCTTTTTTCATGCCGTCACCTTCTTTTCTTCACTATACCACACACGGTTGCGTTCGTCAATAAAAAAGGGCCGCCCGATGGGCGACCCTTTTCTTCTTAAACTTACAGCGCTTCGCTGACAGCAACGGCGCAAGCCACGGTCATACCGACCATCGGGTTGTTTCCTTTCACCGCGGATTGCCCCAGTCATTATACTCTTTAAGCTCCGGGATTTCCGACTCTTCCATAACGTATGAGGCGTACGGATGGTACGTATAATTGCCATCCTCGTCAACGGACTTGATACATACATAAAACTCGCGCTTCAAAGAGGCTCCAAATGTAACGTTCAAATAAACGATCGCTCGGCCATATCCATCTTCTGCGTAAATTTCCTCGTCTTCGTACTCGATGAAAGATTGACTGGGGAACTCTTTCGCCACAAGCGCTTTCGCCGCATTGAAGTACAACTCGTCCTCGCCGCTGAAAATACTCTTGATAAGCGAGCAACCCGAACTGCACACCACAATCACAATAACCAACACTGCCACCAAAAACTTTTTCACAATCGACACTCCTTTGTCTCAAAACTTTATTGTGTGGTGATATCGTCAACCAAAACGATCCTTAATCACCAACGTAGATGATTGTCGCGTAGGTCCAATACTTCGTCACGTTAATTTCTTCCATAACCACCTCCACGGCAACGCCATCTTTTTCCCATTTTGCCACGCAACCTGTCTCAGTTTCTTCCGTCGTGCATTCCACCTTGAAGACCGTATTGTAATGAGCCACCATATCATCGTAAATGTACTTTGCAAAAACCCTACCGGATGTGGAAACAAGAAAATAAAAGCCATTCAACTCCTGCTCCCGATTAAACGAATAAACGGCAAACTTCCAGCTGTTGTAGTCCCAAAACGTCTCGTTTTTAAACGGAACATCAAAATGCTCTCGTATAAGGGCGTTGTCAAAATTTTCCTGCTCGCTCATATAGCCGCCATCCTCTGTCAACTCGATCGCGGTCATATCCGGGTCGTTCGCCTTGGCTTCATCGTAGGTCATACCAAACTCCAAGCCATATGGCATCCACTCAACAGCTACATCCTGCGGTTGCTCCGGCGGCTGTTCGACAGGTTTTTCTTCCTTCCCGCAGCCGACACAACAGCACAGCACCAACACAATAACCAGCAATAGCAAACTCCACTTTTTCACAACAATCACCCCTTTCAATTACTCCCCTTTTTCTTATCCAAAACAAAAAACACAATCGAACCGCCCAATGAAACCACCGCAAGCGAGCCGGTGATAAGACATTTTGTCTCCCCCTCACTCACCTTATCCTCGGCACGATCAAGTGTCTGTTGCCACTCCCGGTGCGCCGAATAATCATTTTTGCCGGACAACTTATTGATGCTATCTTCTATTCTGATTCCCGTTTGACCCAGTTCACTGTTCAAATACTTCACTTTGGAACGCGCACGAATATAGTCCTCCTCAAAATAAAACAAAACCGCCGCTGCTGCAAACACCACAAACAACGCAAGAGCCACCACCGCTCTGATATATTTCTTCAAAAACACCACTCTCCTTACACTTTTCGCCATTACTATATCACAATTACTGCTTATTGTCAACTTTTGCTTCTTATGGTAGATTCATAAACGCTGACTGTACGTATAAAATAGTTACCATAAGAAGCGAGGTGGCGATTATGGACAAGTACATAGACTATATCGCGCTGGGGCGGCGCATACGAACCGCCCGACGCGATCACCGACTCAGCCAAGAAAAGCTCGGAGAACTTTGCGGGGTTTCCACCGCACATATCGGGCACATAGAACGAGGCACTCGTATCCCCTCGGTGGATGTGCTATTCCGTTTGGCAATAGAATTGCAGGTAAGTATGGACTACTTGCTTTTTGATTCTTACACCGAAAGCAACGATGTTTTTAAAAGCATCTCCGCGCGGCTGGCGGGCCGCGACGGAGAGAAGGTAAAGATCTTCCTCACCACCGTAAAGGCTCTGGCAGATAAGATTGATGACCTTTGACCTTATCTACCAGTATACTCGACTTTTTTCAACAACAGTTACGCTCAGCGCGTAGTTTTTCGGATTTTTCTTTGGTTGACCGGCCTTTTGATTTGTGATACACTTTTCTCATATTACCACAAATCGGGGTGTAGAATCGTGAAAAAAGATACGTCCGAAATACTCAAAGAACTGGAGCAGTGTGCCGAGTTTCACGCGTTTCATCAAGCGAACAAGCCGCAACTGCTCAGCCGCTCAATCGCCGATTGCGTAAACGAACTGCTCGTTACCAAAAAGTTAAAGAAAGCGGATGTTGTCCGTCGCTCAGGCCTCAGCGAGCCGTATGCCTATCAAATCTTTTCCGGCTATCGCGTCCCGGAGCGCGCCAAGCTGCTCAGTCTGGCAATCGGAATGCAGCTGAATCTGCAAGAGGTCCAAGCGCTGATGAAGCAGGCCGGCTATGCCACGCTATATACCAAAAACGAGTTCGATTGCGTAGTCATCTTCGGCATCTGCAAGCGCTTGTCTGTTGTAGATATCAACGCGTTGCTGTACGAATACGGATTAGCTCTGCTGGGGTGATACGCTATGAAACAATGTCCGTTTTGCTCTTCTGAACTAAACAACGATGCCAGTTTTTGCCCCTATTGCATGAAGTCGTTGATAGAAAAAGTCACACCCGCCCGGCACGGCTCGAAGAACCGTGCCGTCATAACAATCGTCGCCCTTGCGGCGATTGTTCTTGTTGGGGCGGCGGTTCTTGCCGCTTTGTTGAAAACTCCCCCTCCAAGCGCACCGGTTGACGCCCCTCAAAAGATGCCGACGACACCCTCATTATCTGCACCCTTGCAAAGTGCCGCCTCGAGCAACACGTCGACATCGGTCTCGACCGGCACGACTCTTCGACCAACCACCAAAACCCAACAACCACCCCAAGAAGTCTCTTCAACCTCATCATCTACATCGACCGGCACAACCACAGCGCCTTCAGCCGATAAAACAGCCTCGATCGGAACGACCAAAAAGACAACAGTCACCTCTGCAAACACGAACACCACGACCTCGACCAAACCCACAACGACCACTACACCAACAATCGCGGCAACGCCGTTCATCGTACGCTCCGTCAGCGGCGGCGTTGAAATCACCGGCATTGCACAAACGCCTGCGGATGGTAATTATGTAATCCCCGCCTTCATTGAAAACAAACCGGTCGTTGGCATCGGCGAAGGAGCGTTTTATTACAACACATCCGTCCGGCAAATATCCCTGCCGGACACACTGCAATATATCGGTTATCAGGCATTCTGTGGTGCCAGCGAATTAAAAACAATCACTATCCCACCCAATGTAACCTCTCTGGGATACAACGCGTTTACCAATTGTGAAAACTTATCAACTATATATATTCGTTCTGCCACTCTCACTCTCAGTTCCGGACAGTTTTCCACAGAATATCAACGTTCGGTCGATTTGACTATTTATGCACCACCGGGTGTTACGACCGCCCTCGACGCTCGCCTGTTTTGGGATGCCGAATATGTAGAATGGAACGGTTAAGTAGCCGGATTGCGCACAAAAGCCGCCTCTTGTAGAAATCCAAGAGGCGGCTTTTTATAATGCTTCCAACATTTTTTTGGCACTGGGGAATCGGTGCTTGGGATCAATCTGTGTACACTTTAAAACCAGTTTTCCCGCTCGACCTCGCGCCAGCTGTTCGCTGGGGTGACAACCCGTCAACAACACATTAAGCAACACGCCCAACGCATACACATCAGCGGTGACGCCGCTTTGCGAAATCCCGAATTGTTCCGGCGGTGCATATCCGATCGTGCCAAGCACTACGGTATCACTCCGTTTCTCCGAAGTGTGAAACCGCGATGCGTTCAAATCCAACAACACCACTCGTCCATCATCAGAAATTGTCACATTCTCTGGCTTTATGTCGCGGTGCACTATTGCCATATCGTGTAAAACAGAAAGCGCTGCGCCAACCCCAATTAACACCCTTTTCGCATTGCGGTAGGAAAGAACCGTTCGGTTCAACACGTCCGCCAGCAACGTCCCATGCACATACTCCTCCAAAACAACCTGACCATCGGGAAATCGACGACTTTCAAACACTTCCGGCAAGTTTGGGTGGCGAATCGCCTTCAGTTTCTCATAAGCGACAACCGGCTCAGCATAGCTCCGAACCACCAAATAGCGCCGCAGCGTTTTGTGGCAAAGCAGCAGCACCTCGTCTTCGCCGCGGCACGACAACGCCCTTACAAGATCGTACTGCCCGAGCAGTTGGGTGATATATTCTTTGCGCACCATCCCGCCGCCTCCTTTTCTTCACTTTACCACACACGGTTGCGTTCGTCAATAAAAAAGGGCCGCCCGATGGGCGACCCTTTTCTTCTTAAACTTACAGCGCTTCGCTGACAGCAACGGCGCAAGCCACGGTCATACCGACCATCGGGTTGTTACCGGCGCCGATCAGGCCCATCATCTCGACGTGAGCCGGGACGGAGGAAGAACCTGCGAACTGCGCATCACCATGCATACGACCCATGGTATCGGTCAGACCGTAGGAAGCAGGGCCGGCCGCCACGTTGTCGGGATGCAGGGTACGACCCGTGCCGCCACCGGAGGCAACGGAGAAGTACTTCTTGCCGTTTTCGATTGCCCACTTCTTGTAAGTGCCGGCAACCGGATGCTGGAAACGAGTCGGGTTGGTGGAGTTACCGGTGATGGAAACCTCAACAGCCTCGTGCTGCATAATCGCAACGCCCTCGTTAACGTCGTTTGCACCGTAGCAGCGCACCTTCGCACGCTCGCCATCGGAGAACGCCTTCTCACGGACAATCTTCAGCTCGCCGGTGAAGAAGTCGTATTCGGTCTCCACATAGGTGAAGCCGTTGATACGGCTGATGATATACGCCGCATCCTTGCCCAGACCGTTCAGGATCACGCGCAGGGGCTGCTTACGAGCCTTGTTGGCCGTACGAGCAATACCGATAGCGCCTTCCGCAGCCGCGAAGGATTCGTGGCCGGCCAGGAACGCGAAGCAAGCGGTCTCCTCGGAGAGCAGCATCTTGCCCAGGTTACCGTGACCCAGGCCAACCTTGCGCTGCTCGGCAACCGAACCGGGCACACAGAAAGCCTGCAGGCCTTCGCCGATAACAGCAGAGGCTTCGGCAGCATCTTTGATGCCGCGCTTCAGAGCCAGCGCCACACCCAGGGTGTAAGCCCACACCGCGTTTTCAAACGCGATGGGCTGCACGCCCTTAACGATAGCGGCAACATCCACGCCCTTGCTTTCGCACAGGTCGCGGCACTCTTCCAGAGAGCCGAGGTCGTTGGCCGCAAGGAACTCCTCGATCTTTGCAAGGCGTCTGTCCTTGCCTTCAAATTTCACATCGTTCGCCATTTGTGCCGCCTCCTCTTATTCTTCACGGGGGTCGATGTACTTAGCCGCGGAATCAAAGCGACCGTACTGACCGATGTTCTTCTCATACGCTTCGTTGGGCTGCATGCCGTGACGGATGTCCTCCAGCATTTTGCCCAGACGCACGAACTGATAGCCGATAACCTCGCCATCCTCGTCCAGTGCGAGCTTGGTCACGTAGCCTTCCGCCATCTCGAGATAGCGAACGCCCTTGACCTTGGTGGAATACATAGTGCCAACCTGCGAACGCAGGCCCTTGCCCAGGTCTTCCAGACCGGCGCCGATGGACAGACCGTCCTCGGAGAAGGCGGACTGGGTACGGCCGTACACAATCTGCAGGAAGATCTCGCGCATTGCCACGTTGATAGCATCGCACACCAGGTCGGTGTTCAGGCACTCAAGCAGGGTCTTGCCGGGCAGAATTTCCGCAGCCATAGCAGCGGAGTGAGTCATACCGGAGCAGCCGATGGTTTCCACCAGCGCCTCTTCGACAACACCGTCTTTGATGTTCAGAGTGAGTTTGCAGGTGCCCTGCTGAGGAGCGCACCAGCCCACACCGTGAGACAGGCCGGAAATATCCGCGATTTCGGTAGCCTTGACCCATTTACCCTCCTCCGGGATGGGCGCGGGACCGTGGTGCGGACCCTTCTTCACGATGCACATTTGTTCTACTTCGTGGGAATAGTTCATATTCGTACTCCTTTCGGGTTTTTTACTCTACTTATTATATCCTGCTTTTTGCAGAAACGCAAGAGGATTGTCCTGCGAGTTGCCAATTTTTTCGTGTTTTGCACAACAAAGGAGAAAACCGACGGTTTTCTCCTTTTTGGTTCCTTATTCTTCGTTCTTGGCGGGCTTGCGCAGCACCTGACGAGTCTGGTGTACTTCCGCGACCTGCTTCGCCAGCACTTCTTCGGTGCGCTTGAGCAGCTCTTCGGCAAAATCCTGCGTACCCTTGCGCATCTCGCGGCACTTCTGCTGAGTCTGCAGCAGAATCTCGTTGGCTTTCTGCTGAGCCTGCTTGACCAGCTCTTCCTGCATCACCAGAGCGCGGGCGCGTTCCTCGGCCACGCGGACGATGTTCTCGGCTTCCTTCTTCGCATCGGCAATGATGTCAGCGCGGTCGGACACGATAGACTTCGCCTGACGAATCTCACTCGGCATATTGCCGCGGATGTCGTCCAGCATATCGCGCAGGCGATCCGCTTCAATGAGGCACTTGCCGCCGGACAGGGGCATACCCCACGCCTTGTCGATCATTTCATCGATCTGATCCAGTATGTTTTCGATAGTCATTCTTCTTCGTTCCTTCCGTATTTTTGTAGGATATCCTTAACAATGCACGCCGGTACGAACTCGCGGATGTCTCCGCCGAGACTCGCCACCTGCTTTACCAGACTGGAGGAAAGATACATATGCTCGGCGCTGGTGGTAAGAAACACCGTTTCCACGCCGGGGTTGAGTTTTCGGTTGGTAAGTGCCATCTGGAATTCGTATTCGAAATCCGACATAGCACGCAGGCCCTTAACAATGGCAATCGCCTGCTTGTCCCGAGCGTACTGTGCGAGCAGTCCGTCGTAGGCGTCGACCTCCACGTTGGGAAGCGCTGCCGTGGCACGGCGAATCAGCTCCACTCGCTCGGCGGCGGGGAACAGCGGCGTTTTGTTGTGGTTTGCCATCGTCACGACAATGACGCGGTCAAACATCGCCGCCGCGCGGGAGATAATCTGCAAATGTCCGTTTGTGATCGGGTCAAAGCTACCCGGACAAATCGCCACTTTCATACAAAAACCTCACTTGCTGCGATACAGCCGTACAACCACACGACCATAGCGGTAGGAACGATCCAGATAAAACGCGCCAACCTCGTCCGGCAGCTCGGTCTGGCGGTCGCTTTCGCAAAGCACCGCACCGCCCGGGGTCACACGACCCGACAACGCTTCCAGACACGGCAGCAACAACTCCGCGTCATACGGCGGATCCAGAAATACCAGGTCAAACCGCTCGGAGGTCTGCTGCAAAAAGCCCAGCGCATCACGGCACAGCACCGTACAACGCGGCGCCAACTTGGTCGCCGTCGTATTGCGACGCACCACCTGCGCGGCGTCTCTGTCGGAATCGACAAACACGCAGGATGCCGCACCGCGGCTGAGCGCTTCCAGACCCATCTGACCGGAACCGGCAAACAAGTCCAGCACGCGCCGTCCTTCAATTTCAAAGCTGATGGCAGAGAAGACGCCTTCCTTAACGCGCTCTACCGTCGGACGGGTATCCATCCCGGCAGGCGTTTCCAGACGACAGCCTTTCGCCGTTCCTGTAATCACTCTCATACAAAAATATTATCCCATTTTTTAAAGCACTTGTCAATGCTTTTCTGTTTAGCCGCGCACCGCCTGCAGCAGCGCGTCGGTACGGTCGGTCTTCTCCCACATCACATCGAGATCCTCACGACCGATGTGACCGTAAGCCGCCAGCGCACGGTATTGCGGACGACGCAGCTTCAGCGCATCGATGATAGCGGCAGGACGGAAATCGAACACTTTCGACACAGCGGTCGCCAGCACCTCATCCGACACCGTGCCGGTGCCGTGCGTATCCACGCGCACCGAAACAGGGCGTGCCACGCCGATGGCATACGCCACCTGCACTTCGCATCGCTCTGCCAGACCGGCAGCCACCACGTTCTTCGCCGCATAGCGCGCCATATAGCTCGCCGAACGGTCGACTTTCGTCGGGTCTTTGCCCGAGAACGCACCGCCACCGTGGCAAGCATAGCCGCCGTAGGTGTCCACGATAATCTTGCGACCAGTCAGACCGCTGTCGCCCTGCGGACCGCCCACAACGAAGCGTCCGGTGGGGTTAACGAAAATCTTGGTGTTATCATCCAGCAATTCCGCCGGCACAATGGGGCGAATCAGCTTTTCGGTAATGTCGGCGCGGATGGTCTCCAGCGTCACCGCCTCGTCGTGCTGGGTCGAGACGACAACCGCCTCCACGCGCACCGGGGTGTTGCCCTCGTATTCCACCGTCACCTGCGTTTTGCCGTCGGGACGCAGATAGGTCAGCACGCCCTCTTTGCGCAGGCGAGCCAACTCTACCGCCAGACGATGCGCCAGCGAAATGGGCAGCGGCATCAGTTCAGGGGTCTCGCTGCAAGCGTAGCCGAACATCAGGCCCTGGTCACCGGCACCGATGCGGTCATACACATCGGAGTTTTCGTCGCCGCGGGACTCCAGTGCTGCGTTAACGCCCATCGCGATGTCGGGAGACTGCTTGTCCAGCATCGTCATCACCGCGCAGGTCTTACCGTCGAAGCCGGCACCCGCGCCTTCGTAACCGATGTCGCAAACAACCTCACGCACCAGCGCAGGAATATCCACCTGAGCCGAAGTGGTAATCTCGCCCATCACCATCACCATACCGGTGGTGGTAACCGTCTCGCACGCTACGTGCGCTTCGGGATCTTTCGAAAGAATTGCATCCAGCACCGCATCCGACACCTGGTCGCACACTTTGTCGGGATGACCTTCGGTCACGGATTCGGATGTAAAGAAATGTCTTGCCATAAAACTTCCTCCTTTTTCGATAAAAAACGCCCCGGCGGCAACCGGGGCGTCACATCACCTCATCTGCCGGTCAAAACCGCAGGATTTGGCACCTTGCTCTTCGCAGGTTGCCGGGCTTCACAGGGCCTGTTCCCTCCACCACTCTTGATAAGGACCTATTCACTTGTCATAGACAGCGTCATTCAGTATACTTCACCGAATCGCGTTTGTCAATAGCAAATTACGGAAGCAGCGTGATGGTGTGGGTGGCAACATACGAGCCGCCCGCTTCGATGTGGCGCAGACCCAGCTTCTCCGGGAACTCGCCCTTAAAGTCAAACCACGTCGGGAAGCCACACCACGGCTCGATGCACACATACGGTGCGCCGGGCTTCGTCCAGATGAGCAGCGACTCCGCATCGGGATACCACACGCGGACGCCGCGGCCGGTTTCGCGGTTGCGCAGCTCCACCGTCTTGGACTCGAGGTCGCGGAAAATCAGAGCGTCCGGCACGAAATACTCGTCTTTGAGTTGAATCACACCGCCGGGAGCATCCACCGCAAAGGTTTCGTGCTGCACACCGCCGTCCACGATGTAGGAATTCATCGGCTCTTCCTTTTCGAACGCGGCGTCGTACGCCGACAGGCCTTCGGGGCAGGCATATGCTTCGTGCGAGCCCACCGAAGCGTACAGCGTTTTGTCGTCGGTGTTGTTAATCGTGTAGGTGATGGCAATCGTCTCGTCCTGCAGCGCATACTTCACGCGGAACTCAAACGCAAACGGATACATCGCGCGAGTCTCCTCGGTGTCGCGGATGAAGAACACCGCCTCGGTGTCGGAAGCCGACTCCACCGCGAACTCCATCTTGCGGGCAAAACCGTGAATCTCCAGTTCATATTCCTTGCCGTTCAGACGATACTTGCCGCCCGGCAGACGTCCGCAAACCGGGAACAGCACCGGTGCGCGACCGCTCCACCACGCAGGGTCGCCGTGCCACAAATACTCCGCGCCGTTCGCGGCGGTCACCGACTGCATTTCGGCACCCAGCTCCTGAATGGCAACGGTCATCTTCTCGTTTTTCAAAACAACCATAGTGGATTCTCCTCGCGTATGTATTTTCACCACCAGTGTATCACATTCTTTTGCCGTTCGCAACGACTTTTTGACAAAAGAAACGCCTCGGGAGTTCCCCGAGGCGCTTCTTACGTTTTTTCTTTGGATTTGGAAAGTAGTCCGCACAGAAGTGCCGCCACAATGACAAACGCAATGCCGCCTGCCGTGCCGGTTAACCCGCCGGTGAGAATGCCAAGCACGCCCTGTTCATCGACCGCCTGCTCAACACCCTTTGCCAGCGCATACCCAAAGCCTGTCAGCGGCAGGCTTGCCCCACCGCCCGCAAAACGAACCAGCGGATCATACACGCCGAGCGCTGTCAACGCCACGCCGCCTGTCACATACATTACCAGAATGCGCGCCGGCGTCAGCTTTGTCAAATCAATCAGCAACTGCCCAACAAGGCAGATACCGCCGCCCACCGCAAACGCCTTGACCACCATCCACCAATCCATACGGACACCTCTTTTGCTTTTGTGGTGTTAGGGTGTCCCACCGCGGCGCGGTTATTCGCGACCGCGCCGTTTTTTCGCCTCTGCGGACGGCAGGCCCGTACCGATTGTCGGAAACACGTTGTCGGAATCCTGCGTCGGCTGAATCTCGTACGTGCCATATTTGTGCAGCAGCTCCTGCACCGTTTCCGGCTGACCGTAAACAATCTGTTTTTCGAGCTCGGTCTGTTTTTCTTTTTCGGACATTACATCACCCCGTGATAGTATGCCCAAAAAAGCCGCGCACCCAAACGGATGCGCGGCAGTTTTGATTCGCGATTATTCGCTCTTCTTTTCCTTGTCTTTCAGCAGCTCGCGGATGTCTTTGAGAACATCCATTTCGGTTTCGGCAGGAGCTTCGGCAGCCGCCTCGGCAGCTTCCTCTTCCTGCTTCTTGTGAGCCAGCTCGCGGGTCTTGCTCTGCAGTGCGAGCACAACCTTGAGCGCCACGAAGATGCACAGGGCAATGATGAGGAAATCCACAATTTTCTGGATCAAGTCGCCATACATAAGCGCATTTTCCGGAACGATCGTACCGTCTGCCAGCACCGTCTCGGGGCTGATAACGTACTTCCAGTCTGCCATGCTCGCGCCACCGGTCGCCAGACCGATAAGCGGCATAATGATGTCGTTGACCAGCGCGTTAACGATCTCCTTGAACGCGCCGCCGATAACCACAGCAACCGCCATATCGATGACGTTGCCCTTGGCAATAAAGTCCTTGAATTCGCGGATAAACTTTTTCACAGTCCTCGCTCCTTATTTACCATTTTACACGCCAGCGGCTGCGGTGGTCGGTGTTGCCATCGTCCTCCGCCTGCGTGGCAGTGCGCATTTTAGAAGTTTCCACACGCTTTTGCAGCTCGCTGAAATACAATTCCTCATCCAGCGGCAGCTCCACCGTTTTGCCCAGCCAATCCGACAGATACGCGGCGTTGGCAAGCGTGATTTCGCGCAGACCCTCGCGACCGTCCGCATACATCGGCTCGTCGTAGAGAATCGAGCGCGCAAAGGCGTTAAGAACAATTGCGTGCAGGAAGTCGGGATCCTTAAACTCGTAGGTCGAAACCGTGCAGTTCAGCTCACCGGATTTCGGGCCATTGTAAGTAAACTCGTCGATGGGCGTTTCAAACTCCGTGATGGTCAAGGTTTCCTTTTCCGCCACAATCTTCGCGCCGTCCATCAGAATCTCCAGACGGTTGCTGCCGTGAGCGTCGCCCGTGCTGCTGATAAACACACCGGTGGCACCGTTTTCGTACTCCACCACGATGGTGGCATCGTCTTCCACTTCGATGTCGTGCCACTTGCCGTACAGAAGCTTCGCGTTAACGGTTTTCGGCATACCGCACAGCCACTGCCACAGGTCAAGCTGGTGGGGGCACTGGTTCATCAGCACGCCACCGCCTTCGCCGACCCACGAGGCACGCCAGTCGCCGGAATCGTAATACGCCTGCGAACGGTACCACAGCGTAATCAGCCAGTTGACACGGCGGATTTCACCGTACTTGCCACTGTCCATCAGCTCCTTGAGCTTGATGAACAACGGATGGGCGCGCCAGTTCCACATAATGGCGAACTTGCAACCGGATTTGTCGGCCGCTTCGTTCATCTCGCGCACCTGCTTGGTATACACGCCGGCGGGTTTTTCCGTCAGCACGTGCAAACCATGCTCAAAGGCGTTGATTGCAATCGGCGGATGGAAATAGTGCGGTACCGCGATGAGAATCGCTTCGACCGCGCCGCTCTCGATGAGTGCTTCGGCACTGTCGAACCGCAGCACGCTCTCCGCCAACTCGTTCTTTGCCCACTCCAAGCGCTCCGGCTTAACGTCTGCCACAGCGACCAGTTCCACATCGGGGCAATGACCGCCCTCAATGTTTTTGCAATGGGCGCTGCCCATATTACCAAGACCGATAATGCCCAGTTTGATTTTTTTCACAACGAACACCCCTTATCGTTATCCCACAAGCGCTTTGAACGCTGCCACGCCGGCGTCGAATGCCGCGGCGGTGCTTGCGTAACCGAATTCGCCAACCTGACTCTGCTCGCCTTCACGCTCCAGCGCACCAAGACCGGCAAACTCGGCCAGATGCGGTTCCATGGTGAACTCGCGGCCACCCTGCAGACGGTACTCCGACAGCAGATACGAAATGTTGCCGGCGCCCAGACCTGCGGGGACAATGCCGCCGTCAAGCTTGGCGTCCTTGATGTGCATATATTTCACATAGGGCTTGAGCATCTCCCACGCCTCGATGGTATCCTGACCGCACTGCACAAAGTTCGCCGGGTCAAACACCGCGCGAAGCAGCGGCACTGCTTCCAGAATCTCCAGGCAGCGGGCGGCGTTGTCGCCGTAGATGCCCTTTTCGTTCTCGTGGCACAGCAGCACGCCGCTGCCGATTGCCAGATTGGTCAGCACACCCAAGCGGTCGATGACCTCGTTCTTGTAAATCGACGGATCTTTGTCTGTCGGCATATAGAACGAGAACATACGCAGGTTCTCCGCGCCCAGAATGTGCGCGATCTCCAGCTGACGCTTGAAGGTTTCCTTGTGTGCTTCGAAATCGTCATTTTCGATGTGGATTTTACCGATGGGCGAACCGATCGACCAGGTGATGAGACCCGCATCGTCCATACGGCGACGCACCTCACGCGCTTTCTCGAGAGAAAGCTCGCCGATATTCACGCCGTCAACGTTGCGGATTTCCAGACCGGCGAGATCGTTGCGAAGCATCGCGTCAATCTGGCCGTCGAAATTCGGATCGGCTTCGTCAGCAAATGCAAAAATACGCAAATCCTGCATCGTAATCACACTCCCGAGTAAGCGGAGAAGCCGCCGTCTACCGGCACCGTGATACCGGTCACAAAGCCGGACTTGGTTTCATCCAGCAGCCACTCCAACGTGCCGAGCAGCTCCTCCGAATCGCCGAAACGACCCATGGGGGTGGAGCGCAGAATCTTCTCGGTACGCGCCGTGGGCTTGCCCTCGGCGTCAAACAGCAGCGCGCGGTTCTGGTTGGTCACGAAGAAGCCGGGCGCAATCGCGTTCACGCGGATACCCTCTTTGGCAAAGTGCACCGCCAGCCAGGAGGTGAAGTTGGTCACCGCCGCTTTGGCTGCGGAGTACGCCGGAATCTTGGTCAGCGGGCGATACGCGTTCATGGAGGACACGTTCAGCACGCAGCAGCCGGGACGACCCAGCATATCCGGCATAAACACCTGGCTGGGCAGCAGAACGCCCTTGAGGTTCAGGTCAAACACGAAGTCGAAGCCCTTCTCGTCGATGTTGAAGAAGGTCAGGAATTCGGTAGCAGCCTCGTCGCCCTCAACATACTCCTCGTGCAGGGTGGTGCACTTGGGGCTGTTGCCGCCGGCGCCGTTAATCAGAATGTCGCACTTGCCGAAGTCCGCCAGGACCTTGGTGTGAACGTCTTCGATGCAAGCCTTGTCCAGCACGTTGCAGGCATATGCCTTCGCCACGCCGCCCTCGGCGTTGATGCGGTCGGCAACCGCCGCTGCCGCCTGCTCATTCAGGTCGAGCAGCGCCACTTTATGACCGGCCTTCGCCAGATGCTCGGCAAAACCGGAGCACAGCACGCCGCCGGCGCCGGTAACTATGATTACTTTGCTCATTTCTCATTCTCCTTTTCCAGCGCTTCGAACAGACCCACGATGTAGGTCGCGCCGAGTGCGCGGTCAAACAGACCGTAGCCATAGCGGCCGGTCTCGCCCCAAATCATACGGCCGTGGTCAGGACGCACATAGCCGTCCCAGCCCTTCTTAACCAGCGCCTTGGCAACACCGTACATATCGATGGAGCCGCAAGCGGTGGGATGACCGACTTCCTCGAACTGACGCTCACCGGTAATCTTGATGTTGCGCAGGTGCAGGAAGTGGATGCGGTCGGCAAAGCTGTCCGCCATATCCACCAGGTCGTTGTCGGGGTTGGCACCGAAGGAACCGGTGCACAGGGTCAGACCGTTGTTGGTCTCGGGAACGATATCAAAGAAACGCTGCAGGTTCTTCTTGCCGGTGATGATACGCGGCAGACCGAACATACCCCAGGGCGGATCGTCCGGATGGATAGCCATGTTGACGCCGGCCTCCTTGGCGACCGGAATGACCGCCTTCAGGAAGGTCTCGAGGTTCTTCCACAGCTGCTCTTCACCCAGCTCAGCATACGCATTGAGCAGGTCCTGCATCTGAGCCTTGGTGTAGCTGGAGTCCCAACCCGGGAGCGACAGGTCGCCCTTGAGGGGATCCATAGCCAGCACCGTGTTCTCATCGTACGCCAGCGCGTTGGCGCCGTCGACCTGAGCATGCTCCAGCTCGCTGCGCAGCCAGTCGAACACCGGCATAAAGTTATAGCAGATGCACTTGACGCCGGCTTCGCCCAGACGGCGCACGTTTTCACAGTAGTTTTCGATCAGGCGGGGAGCATTTTCGTTGCCGAGCTTGATATCCTCGTGAACCGGAACGCTTTCCACCACTTCGAAAGCCAGACCGTTGTCGTTGGCCTTCTTCTTCATCGCCGCAATGCTCTCACGGCTCCACACCTCACCCACAGGGGTGTCGTAGATGGCAGAGACGATACCCGTCATCTGCGGGATCTGCCGGATGTGGGACAGGGTAACGGGATCGTCATCGCCGTACCAGCGAAATGTCAGTTTCATTTGCTTATCCTCCTATCAACATTTTAATGTTTTCACAACAAACACGGCGTGCGACCGTTTCTGCCATAGCAGGGTCGAACTCACCGTTTTCGCACCAGGTCGCCAGCTTATTGCACAGAATACGACGGAAATAGTCGTGACGTGCATAAGACAGGAAGCTGCGGCTGTCGGTCAGCATACCGAGGAACGAGCCGAGGTGGCCGAGTTCCGCGATAACTTCAATCTGCTGCTCGATGCCGCGACGATGGTCGCAGAACCACCATGCCGTACCGCAGCGCACACCGCGGAAGCTGCCGGCGATGGTCTGCAACTGATCCGCCATACCGGGATGCAGCGTGTACAGAATCGTCTGCGGCACTGCGCCCGCCTCTTTTTCGATGGCATCCAGCATACGGATGACGTCGGCACCCTTGAGCGGATCGCCCACGCAGTCGCCGCCGCAGTCTGCGCCGAGCGACTCAAACAGCTTGGTGCTGGCGTTGCGGTACACCGCCAGGTGCCACTGCATCACCAACCCTCTGCGCTGATACTCTTTACCCAGGAACAAATACAGATTTCCGAGGAAACCGCGGTACTCGTCGTCGGTAATCGCCTCGCCTGCCAGCGCCTTGCGATAGGTCGCATCCGCCTCGGCATCGTCGGCAATACGGTTCGGGAATTCGGGAATACCGATATCCGTGAACTTGCAATTGTTGTCGCAGAAATGATCCAGACGCTGCACCAGCGCCGCTTTCAGCGTGTCGATGCCCTCCACCTGTACACCGCTGACGTCCGACAGCTTTTTGACATAGTCGGCATAGCCGTTGCGGCGGATAAGCAGCACGTTATCGGTGCGGTACGAAGGAGCAACCACCGTTTCAAAGGACTTGTCCTCGCGAATGCGGCGATGGTGCTCCAGCGAGTCGATGATATCGTCGGTCGTGGCCAGATAGGACACGCCCGCCTTGCGAATCATACGACGGGGCGAGAGCGCTTCGTCGCGGATAACCGCGTTGGCGCGCTCCCAGATTTCATCCGCATTGTCTGCGGTGAGATACTCGTCAATGCCGAAATACAGCGACAGCTCCATATGCGCCCAGTGGTACAGCGGGCTGCCGGCCGCCAGCGACAATGCCTGTGCAAACTTGCGAAACTTCTCCTGATACGAAGCATCACCGGTGATGTACTTTTCCTCCACACCGGCAGCGCGCATCAGCCGCCACTTATAGTGGTCCGCGCCCAGCCACAGCTCACCGATCGAAGAAAACGGTGCGTCCTCTTCAATCTCTTTCGGAGACAAATGGCAATGATAGTCAACGATCGGAAGCGTTGCCACTTTGTTGTACAGCGCTTCTGCTGCAGGGGTTCGCAGCAAATAATTTGCGTTCATAGCTTGTCCCTCCCTTTGCTTTTATTATATTGGGTTTTTTTGCCTATTTCTATTGCAATTTTTACCAACTATATTGTAAATCCGCTCTTTTCAAGGGAACGGCTCGCCCGCCAGTGCGCGTGTCAGCCGTGCCTTGTCCTGCTCGGGCGAATTTCCGAACTTTGCCTTGTAGGCGCGGTAGAAAGAAGAGTACTCCGTAAACCCGCACCGCTCGTACACATCCGTGGGACGTTCGCCCAATCGGATGAGCGTTTTTGCCTGCAACAAACGCTTGGTCGTGATGTACTGCCACACGGATGTACCGGTAGCATATTTAAACAATCGGTTGAGCTGAGCGCGGCTGAGGAAGCACGCTTCGCAAATGTGCGCCACCGAAAGGTCCTCGTACAGATGCGTGTTGATGTACTCCAGCACGTCGGAAATCTTCGCGGAAAACTGCGTTTCCTTGTGGTCGTGTTCGGCAAACGGCAACAGCGTTTCCGCCAAGAACGAACGCACCTTGGAAGCGATAAACACCTCGGCATCCTCACCGAGTCGGTCAATCAACTTGTTGATATCACTGTGGAACGGCCAGCCCTCGCCCGAAAAGTCACTCGCTTCGTAGCGATTGCGGCGTCCCAATTCGCGTCCGTTAAAGGGACGCAGCAGCGCCGCTCGCACCACCTCGTCCTCATCCAGCATTTCTGCCGAAAAATGTACCACCATTCGCTCGTACGGCACACTTTCGTCCAGCAGCACCAACCGATGCACCTCAAACGGTCGCATCAGCAACGTGTCATGCGGGTTGAGCGTATATTCCGTGCCCTCCACCAGATATTTGGCGTTGCCCGAAATGAAATGGAAAAGCTCAAACCGCTCGTGGGCGTGCATAAAGAAATCCTCCGGCTCGGGCTCACCCTCCAGAGAATATAAAAACTCAAAATGCGCTCCCTGAAAACAAAGATCACGATCCTCCATAGCCACCCTCCGTCGGATGTAGTCTTAGGTATCCCGTCGCCGCAGCGAACGGAAAAAGTCACGCAGTACCGCCGCGCATTCCTCTTGCAGTACACCGCTGTCGTTTTCAGGACGATGGTTGTACGGCAGTGCAAACAAATCGGTCAGCGAACCGCACGAACCCGCCTTGGGGTCGGGGGTGCCATACACCACACGATCAATGCGCGCGTTAATAATTGCACCGGCACACATCGGGCAAGGCTCTAATGTCACGTACAGTGTGCAGCCGGACAAGCGCCAGCCGCCCAGTGCCGCACACGCGTGATGAATCGCCTCAATCTCGGCGTGTGCCAGCGCGTGACGATCCACTTCGCGGCGGTTGCGACCGGTGGCGATAATCTCGCCGTCTTTCACGATAACCGCGCCCACCGGCACCTCGCCTTCGGCAGCTGCTTCCGCCGCCAGGCGAAGGGCTTCGCGCATATATCGTTCATCCGTCTCGCGGTCGATTACAGGATGGATAACACCAGAATCACACACCATAACAACACTCCCACAATCATTACCGGCGCGGTGAACAATCCCGTCACACGCCGCGTCACCGAAAGCGCCGAAGCGCCGTTGCTCATCGGGCGAAGAAGGTCCTCGCCTCGCTTTTTGTTTGACAAATACACCGCTGCGAATGCAATCATTCCCAAAACGGTGAGTATGGAGAACGTCAGCACGGTCGCGGCAGAGCTGCTGCCCACCACCAGTTTGACATAATCCAGCAGCACCGACATCGCGTTGTTACCGAAATGCAGAATCACGGCCGGCCAGATAGAACCGGTTTGTACCACCATCCAACCAAACACAAGTCCCAGCAAAAACGCAAACGGCAGTTGCAGAACGTTGCCGTGAATCAAACCGAACAGCAAGGCGGTAACGATGACCGCGAGCTTGTCACCATAACGGCGGAACGCCTGAAGAACGTATCCACGGAACACCATTTCCTCCAAAATCGCCGGAAGAACCGCCGTAGAAATCAAATTCAGCACCAAGCTGGTCGGCGTGCCGCTTTGCGTTTCCTCAAACACCGGACGCTCCACGCCGGCAGATTCCATAAACGACATCAAAACACCGGTGATGTAGTTCGACGCCACCGCCAGCATCATACCGCCAAACAACGCAAACACATACACACCAAGCCCCACCCGTCGGGTCGGAAACGGATTTTGCTTGCGACGAGAAATCAGCACAACCGTCCACACCGGCACCGCCAGATAGAAAATGTACATCAGCATTTCCAAAAACACGCGCGGCGTGTTGTCCATCAGAGAAAGGTTCAACACACCTCTGGCCTGTAGCAACGCCAGCACAAACGACAGCGACATATTCGCGATAAGCAACGAAATCAACAGCCAGCCGACAAAGTTGCCGTCATGGCGTAGACGGTGGGATTCCGCCTGATGCGGCGGTATCACAAAACCCGGCTCTTCCAAAGGGGGCGTGTACATACGGTTCACCTGCTGTTCCTTTCAAGATTTACAGCTACAGTATACACTGCTTCGGTGCAAAACGCAAGTAAAACAGCAAAAAGCCGTGTATCACATTGCAAAAAATATCTATGGTCACCTTGAAGCGTAGCGATATTTTCGAGAAAATTCCCCTTGACAAGCATTTTTGCCCGTGCTATAATGACGGCAATTGAACGAGGGGTGCTGATTACTCGGCTGAGAGAAAGCGCTGCTTTCAACCCTGGAACCTGATCCGGATAATGCCGGCGGAGGGATGTTTCGTATACGCACACCGCGGGTGCGTATGCCAATGATGTATCCAAACACCCTCCCAACATGGGAGGGTGTTTTTTCGTTCAATTGACAATTTCAAGTGAAAGGATGTTTTCTATGTCTCGCACTTCCAACAGTGCTGCACATCGTCTGACCGAAAGCGCCATTATGCTCGCCTTCGCAGCGGTACTCAGCATCATCAAAATCGTAGATATGCCGTACGGCGGCAGTGTCACGGCGTTCAGTATGTTGCCGCTGATTCTGCTCTCCTATCGCTACGGTGTACGCTGGGGTTTGGTGTCTGCCGCCGCTTATGGTATGATTCAGATGCTGCTCGGTCTTGACAATCTGTCGTACGCCACCGGTTTTTCCGCTGTGGTGATGATTCTCTTGTTCGATTACATTGTTGCCTTTATGGTGCTGGGTCTCGCCGGCGTGTTCCGCCGCCCGAATCTGCCGCAGGGTGTGGCACTGGCACTCGCTTCTGTGGTAACCGGCGCCTTGCGCTATCTTTGCCACACGCTGACCGGCTGTACCGTGTGGGCGGGTTTGTCCGTCCCCACCGCCGAAGCCGCTATCTATTCGCTCTCCTATAACGCCACCTATATGATTCCCGAAATCATCATTCTGGTGTTCGGCTCGGTGTACCTGTCTCGTTTCCTGTCGTTTGAAGGAAGCACCGTGACCCGCGCCACCCGCCGTCAGGTCGGTGTCGCTTCGCTGGTCTGCTCGATCGTCGCCAAAGCCGTGCTGTTAATTGCCGCCGTCGGTATGGTCATCCTTGTTGCGCCCACATTGCAAAACGAGGATGGTGGACTGTTCCTGCAGGGCGTTACCACTGCGCCTTGGGGCACCATCGGCATCGTTGCCGCCTGTGGCATCGGCGGTTGGTTGCTGCTCGAAGCTGTCGCTCGCGCGCTGAACCGCAAGGAGCAATAATCCCATCAAAAGAAAAGAAACCCCGAAGCGAAATCGCTTCGGGGTTTCTTTTTAGGTTTTTCTCTTGTAGGTGCTGTACAGCTCCAAGCGGTACTTGCCGGCCGTCACCGACGGTACTTCCACCGTCAGGCCGTTGACCAGGCTGCCAACCGCAATTTCCTCGTCGGTTTGTGTCAGACCCTCGGCAACAACCGCACCATCCTTGTGCAGACGCCAGCCGAAGTTCGGACGGCTCATTGCGCCACCCTTTCCACTGCCGTCGTAGGTCAGTTCGCCATCAAAGACCATCTTCAGCGTGCCGTTCGTGAGGGTGTACTTCACCGTATTGACCTGAATCGTCGTAATGATGCCGTTGCCGTTCGCATTGTAGAACAGCTCCATCGGAAGCGTGGGCAGCTCCAGAAGCATCTCGTGCACCACAACCTTGCAGGATGCGGTTTTGCCGTTTGCACTCGACACCGTCACCGTGGTTTCGCCGGGAGCAACCGCCGTCACCACACCGTTGTCGTCCACCGTGGCGATGGCAGCGTTTGCGCTCTTCCACGTCACCGTTTTGTCGGTAGCAACCGTCGGCTTCAGCTTGTGGGTGAGCGTCACCGTCTCGCCTGCCACCAAGTCCACCGCGGTCTTGTCCAATTCAACAGCGGTCACTTCGATGGTCGTGGTATACTCCGGGTTGCGGTCGCCGCAGCGGCTGCAGGTGCGACCTGCATACTCATGACCCAGCGCTTCACCCAGTGTGGCGTTGCAATCCTTGCAAAGCTTCGGGGAGTCGCAGTCAGCGTCCTGCACATTACTGTGGGCGCAGGTGCTGTCCCCCGCCGTCGTGGTAGTTGTAGCCTCGGTCGTGGATTCCGTGGTCGAGCTCGTCGGCTCGCCGTCTGCCACCGTTGTGGTAGTCGTAGCCTCCGTCGTGGTGGTCGTTGTGACCGTCGTCGTCACTTTATCGGTAGCAGGCTCTTCGCCGCAGCCCACCAGGGCCACCAGCATCAGCACCGCCAAAAGCAAAGCAGCATATCGTTTCATACGGTATGACCTCCTGTTAAAAACATCCTGTTTATCCTACCACATTCGTAACTCTCTGTCAATTCCTTGACAAAGAATCAGCGGCCGAGAGACATCTCGGCCGCTGAATTGTTACAGCTTGGATTAGCGCTTGCTTCTGCGCTTGCGCGAGGTCCAAAGAACCGCCGCACTCAGTGCCGCCAGCGCCACTACCGCAGGCAGTGCGCGTGCGTGCTCACCGGTATCCGGCGAGTCGCCTTCGTCGAGCGTGCCGCCATCTGCCAGAATCAGCGCGTCTGCGAGCATCTCGTCGTAACTCGGCTGACCCAGGCTTTCGAGCAGGGCGTTGATTTCCGCGCGGCGCTCCTCAGAGAGCACCTCCCAGATCTCTTTGCCATACAGCACGTTCTGGTAGTTCTCGTCGTTCACCGCCGCGATCGGATCGCCCCAATCGTCGGTGCAGTAGTTGTACCAGAAGTCCTCAGCCGCCATATCCACGACGGTGCCTTCCTCTTCCTCTTCGCCGTCACCGCCGATGCCCGGGATGGAACCACCACCGGTACCGGTCCAGACGCGGAGATAGTCGATATCCATCTGGTTGTCGAGCGAGGCGCAGATGATAATCGGCAGATACTGCGTATCCATCAGCGTAAACGCATCCATTGCCGTCAGCATGCTGCCCTTGACAATCGTCGGGTTCGGAGAAGCACCGGTTTCTTCGGAGTAGGTCAGCTTCATTACCATCTCACCATCGAGGTAAGCGATAACCTTGCCGTAATCCCACAGGAAGCCCATCGTATGCCATTCCTGATCGGCAAGACCGCCGCGCGAGTAGTTGGAGTTCTTGTACTGCAGCGCTTCGCCTTCGTAGCCCTCACCGGAAAGGTCGTGCACCGACACGGTGTAGTGACCATCGGGGAAGCTGCCGCCGCGAGTGCCCCAATACTCCATCCAGTCCATTTCCACCCAACGCGTGGTCGCGGGGTCGCTGACCAGCTTGCCATACGGCAACGACCAGATAGCAGGACCTCCGTGCAGGTTTTCGTCGTAATCCTTAACACGAATGCGGAACTCAAGGTAACCGTAGTTGTACTGGTAACCGATACCGGTCTTGATATCCATCGTAGCAAGACCGTAGTTGTATCTCGAGTTGTCGAGCTTCAGGGTCATAATACCATCGTTGATTTCGTAGTCATCCGTCTCGACGTTCGGCGTGGAGTACGGACGAGTGACATACCACTTGTAGCCGTCCTTACCGGTGCCATACATATCGATGGTGTCCAGAGAGTCGAAATCTTCGCTGAAGCTCAGCGTGGTAAAGCCGGCAAGCTCGGCCAGCTCCGGAATTTCCAGAGGAGTCTCGTCAACACGCAACAGGGTCTGCACCGTGTTGTTGTTATCCGTGTTCATTTCCAGCACCGACAGCGCCGGGTTGATGCGGACGGAAACGACGTGGTCACCCTTCACAGCCGCCCACGGCGTATCGCCGATAATCATATCGGTAGTGCCACCGGCAAAGCCTGCTGCACCAACCGTGTAGTTGAGCGTCTGAATCGGCGTGCCGTCCACGCAGATATCGATAGCAATGACCGAATCCGCCTTAACCGGATCTTCGCCCTTGTTGCTGAAGGTAACGGCAAAGTACAGCTCCGTTCCGGGAGTTACCTGCTCGTCGCCGCCTGCCCAGACAACGCTGTCCACAACCAGGTCGACCAGCGAAGCCTTTTCGGAGATGAAGATGTTGTCAAGGTAAATCGGGCCGTTGCCGCTTGCCACCGAGAAGACCAGCGTCGAAGTGTCTTCCAGCGTTGCGCCGGTCGTGAACTCGTAGGTCTTCGTCGTCCAGGCAACCGCCGCACTTTCGGTCTTCTCAAACAGTGCGGTTGCACCGTTGTTCAAAGTAGCCTTCAGCGTGCTGCCGGTTGCCGCCGCACGATAGCGCACAAACAGCTGATAGGTCGTCTCCGGCTTCAGGCCGGTAACGCTCTGGCTAATCGTACTGTCTTTCACCAGCTCGGCAGCGATGGTGTTCATCGAGCCGACTTCGGGAGTCAGCTTAGCGCCGCCCTCCAGCTTCCACGAATCATCGGCGGTGTCGTTAAACGTGCCGTTCAGGATAAGCGCGGGGGTGCCGGACACCGTCACCTTACACGTTGCCGTCAGACCGCTACGGGTGGTGGCAGTGATAGTTGCGGTACCCTTACCGACAGCGGTAACCACGCCATACTCGACGGTCGCCACGTTCTCATCACTGGAGGTCCAGGTAGAGCGGTTGATGTCGCCATCGACCGGCACGGCGCTGATGGCCAGACCGCCGGTGCGACCGGGCAGCAGCGTCATTTCGGAATAGTTCATCGTGATGCTCTCTGCTGCGATGCCCGAGTTGTAAAGCTTCAAGCTGATGTTATCGATGATAACGTCTTCACCGACGACACCGTCGCACACAATCGCGATATCCCAGGTGGGATTGAGCTTCATCGTCGGCGAAGTCGTAAAGACCTTCGACATCGTCTTCCACTCACCATTGCCCTTGGAGGCGCGCAGGTTGCCCAAGCTGATGTTGTTGGAGAAAATACGCAGATTATCGGAGCTGGGCGTTGCGTAGTAATCGAAAGACAGGATATACGTCGTACCCGGCATAACGGGCAGCGCCTTGGAGTAGTACCACTCGCCGCGCTCGCTGACGTAGTGACCAACCTGATAGCCGTAGCTGCCATCCTTACCGACGCCCGGGAGAACCTTGCCGTCGGACTTCTTCCAGTTGACAGAGCCCGCTTCGAAGTCACCGTTTTCAAGCAGGTTGGCATACTCGTTAATCGTAACCTCGACACTGTCGGTCAGGCCCTTGGGCGTGGTCACGGTAATGGTTGCCTTACCCTCGCTCGCAACGGCGGTAATCACACCGCTGCTGCTCACCGAAATGATGCTCGGCGCGCTGGAGGTCCAGGTCAACGTACCGGCACTCGCTTCGGCAGGCGTCGTCTTGGTCGTCAGCGTCATCGTGCCGCTCGGCATCAGTTCAACATTGCCGTCGGGAATCAGCTCGATAGCGGTTGCCTCGGGCAGCTCCACCACGGAGAAATCGTCAATGTACAGCGTGGCATCCCAGTGGTTAGCAAACGCCACAACGTAGTTGCGGTTCAAGGTCGATTTCGTGGTAAAGATTTCCGTAATCTCTACCCAACCGTCCTTCGCGATGGAGCGCTTCTTCCAACCGCCGTTTTCGACCGAGTTGGCATACTCGAAATACACTTCGGTGTATCCCGCTTCGCTCTTCGCTTTGTAGGTAATCTTGTAGGTGCGACCGGCGTTGACCACCATCGGAGACATATACCAGCCGGCCGTCGCGTTGGCGGGAATCGCCATCACGTGGTTATCAGGATTGGTCGGGTCGACCACAACCTGAGCTTTTCCTTCGGCAATAATCTTCGACCAGTACGGAATGTTCCAGTCGTCGCCTTCAAAGTCGCCGCCGGGGACGCGCTGACCGAACGTGTCAACCTTCACGGTAACGGTGTCGCTCAGCGTGCCATTGGTCACGGTGATGATGGCGGTACCCTCGGCACGAGCCGTCACCTTGCCGTCAACAACCGTCGCCACCGCCTCATCGGAGGAGGTCCAGGTCAGCGTACCGGTGTAAGAGCCGGCAGGCGTCACAACCAGATCAATCGTCTCGGTCACAGCGATAGTCGCGGAAACTGCCGTGGACAGATGCAGGCTTTCTACCGTCGCCTCAATGCTCGTCGCATTGCCCAGCACCTTAATCTTGCAGCTCGCCACGAGCGGAGCGCCGTCCACCATCGCGGTAGCGGTGATGACTGCTTCGCCTTCTTTGTCCGTAGCGGTCACAACGCCGTTCGCGACCGTCGCCACCGTTTCATCGGAGGAAGTCCAGGTCAGCGAATCGTAACGAGAACCGGCGGGGGTGGTCGTCAGCGTCAAGGTCAGCGTGTTACCCTTAATCAGGGTCGTCTCGGTCTTGTCAAGTGCGATGGCGGTTGCCTTGCCGGGATCCTTCACTTTAACAGTGATGGTCGCCGTCTTGGAACCGGCAGTCGCCGTGATGGTAGCGGTACCATCGCCAACAGCCGTGATTTTGCCATCCACAACCGTCGCCACCGTCTCGTCGGAGGAGGTCCAGGTCACAGGATAGCCGGCAGGCGTGGTGGTTGCGGTCAGCGTGACCGTTTCGCCCGGCAGCATTTCATCGAGTTCCGCTTTATCCAGTGCCAGCGCGTCAATATCGGTGACTTCCACCATGGTGAAATCATCCAGATACACGTCGCCGGTGGTGCGGAAGTCAAACGTATACAAGCTGCTCGCCGAAGCAGTGGTCTTGATGTAAACCGTAATCGTCTTCCACTCGGCAGAAGCCACGCCGGGCTCGCCGATCGTCTCGAGAACCGTAGCGTACGTAGACACCGTCTTGGGAGAGGTCGTACCGGTGCCCTTCATGCGGTAGGTCAGCTTATACACCTTTTCCGCCTGCACGCCGAACGCCTTGTTGGAGGTGCCCACCTTGTAGGTGCGGAAGTTGGGATACAGATACGCCTGGGATGCAGCGGTCATATGCAGCACGTTGTTGGTCGCATCGTCGGGATCGACTTCAATCTTACCACCGTCAAAGAACAAACCGCCGAAGCCGTAGTCGTTGTACTCGGCCGCCTGTTCGTCCATCGTACCGTTGGACAGCAGCGGAAGCGCAGTTTCTTCCACAGCACCCAGGTAGGTCAGCTTGATATCGTCCAGATCGAGCAGCACGTCCGCTGCGGAGTTGCCGGCAATCTGCAGAGCACCCAAGGAAATCTGGGTAGCATCTTTTCCTGCCTTTGCATAGAAGGTGTAGGTGAACCATTCGCCGTTGTTGTTGGTTGCCGACGCGCCGGTGGTCATAAACCAGTCAGGCTGTACGTAGCCGTCAAAAATGCCGCGCACCTGAATACCAAAGCGCATCTTACCGGTGTGGTTCTTACGCACCTTGAAATCGACGCGAATCCAGTCGCCCGCCTTGATTTCATAAGAAACTTCCGGGCCCAGAATCGTTTTGCCGTTTGCGGGAATCTGGATGTACTTGTTGCCGTCGGCATCCGTCATCACCGGAACGGGATCGTTCTTCGTAAACAGACCCTCAACCGTGCTGCCGTACTTCCAACCGGACTCAGCCGCGTTGAAATCGCCGTTGATCATAGTCAGCTCGCCGGGCTCTTCCACCGGAGGCTCCTCAACCGCCGCAACCGTCACGGTGATGGTTGCCATCTTGTCGCCGGCGGTCGCCGTGATGGTCGCCGTACCGGCAGCAACAGCTGTAATCTTACCGTCGGAAACCGTCGCCACAGCCGTGTTGGAGGATTCCCACGTCACAGTAGCACCAGCAGGCGTGGTCGTTGCCGTCAGGACAACCTCCTCACCGGGTTTCATCTCGGCAATCGTGGTCTTGTCCAGCGTGATGGAATCCACACCGGTCACTTCGACCATAGTGAAATCGTCCAGATAGACGTCACCCGTCGTTTTGAAATCAAACGTATACGCGTTGTTGGCAGACGCGGTGGTTTTAATGTAAACCGTAACGGTCTTCCACTCGGCAGAGGCCACGTCGGGCTCGCCAATCGTCTCGAGAACCGTAGCGTACGAAGACACCGTTTTGGGAGAGGTCGTGCCGGTACCCTTCACACGGTAGGTCAGCTTATACATCTTTTCCGCCTGCACGCCGTGCGTCTTGGTAGACGTGCCCACTTTGTAGGTGCGGAAATCCGGGTACAGATATGCCTGCGTCGAGCCGGTCATGTGCAGAACCTTGTTGGTCGCATCATCGGGATCGGCTTCGATTTCGCCGCCATCAAAGAACATACCGCCGAAACCGTAGTCGTTATACTCGGCAGCCTGCTCATCCATCGTGCCGTTGGACAGGAAGGGCAGCGTTTCCATTGCTACGCCACCGAGGTTGGTAACCTTGAAATCGTCCAGATCCACAAGCACGTCCGCTGCGGAGTTACCGGCAATCTGCAAAGCGCCCAGCGTAATCTTGCTCGAGTCTTTCGCAGCCTTTGCGTAGAACGTATAGGTGAACCATTCGCCGTTGTTGTTGGTGCCCGACGTACTGGTGGACACAAACCAGTCAGGCTGCAGGTAACCGTCAACAATGCTACGCACCTGAATGCCGAAGCGCAGTTTACCGGTGTGGTTCTTGCGCATCTTGAAATCAATGCGAATCCAGTCGCCGGCCTTGACGTCGCAATCAACGCCCGGGCCCTGAATCACTTTGCCGTTCGCGGGAATCTGGATATACTTGTTGCCGTCGGCATCCGTCATCAGCGGAACAGGATCGTTCTTCGTAAACAGGCCTTCAACCGTGTCGTTATATTTCCAACCGGACTCCGTGCCGTTGAAGTCGCTGTAGATAATGGTCGAGCCGTTGTCGGGCTCCTGAGCAGCAGCAATCGTCACAACACAGGTAGCCGACAGGCTGCCCAGCGTCGCGGTAATCGTCGCTGCGCCGGCGGAGACCGCCGTCACTTTGCCGTTTTCCACCGTAGCAACCGCCGCATCGGAGGTCGTCCACACAATACCGTCAGCAGACGCACCCTCGGGGAGAACAGATGCAGTCAGCGTCTCGCTGGCACCAACAGACAGTTCCAGCGCGGTTTTGTTCAGCACAACAGAAGTCGCCGTCGGAGCGACCACTTCGCTTGCCTTCACAAGAGAAAAGTTATCGGCCCAAACCTTACCCGTGCCGCGAATGGTACGGATGGAGAACTCCCAGCCGCTGTTCGCAACAATCTCTTCGGGCGTAATGAAGGTATACGTCATCGTCCGCCACTCGGTCGCGTCCGCGGGCAGATAAATCGTCTTATTCGCCATCATCGACACGCCGTCGTCGGTCACACCGAACGCCTTGTCGAAGTACAGCTGACCAACAGCCGTACCCTCGTTCTTATAATCGAACGACAAAACGTACTTCGTCGATGCCTCCATCTTGGTCAACAAAGCGGACTTATAGCGCATCTGACCGGTTCCCGTGCTGGAGTTGGTCTCCGTGCGCTCATAGTAATATCCGTAGCTGCCGTCTTTGCCGACGCCCTCGAGAATCATGGCACTTCTACCCCACGAAGCGGTAGCGCCCTCTTCGAAGTCGCCGTTCACAAACAGATTGGTCTCTTCCGCCGCAGCGGGCAGCACCAATCCGCCGATCGCACAAGTGACCAGCAAAGTCATTGCCAGCACCCATGCCATCGCCTGTTTGGCATACAATTTCATAAAATCTCCCCCTTGGAAACTTTTGTACAAAATAATAATACCAAAAACCATCCTCTACAAGCAGTGGAGAATTGTACATTTTACTAACACAATCAGACAATCTTCTTTTGCGAGTGACCAAAAAGGCAAGTTTTACCAGCACCCGAAAAGCTCCTTCTCGCAAGTCGACAAACATCGCGCCTATATAATAAGGAATAAAAGAAAAGCACCCAACCGATTGGTTGAGTGCAGTTTGAGCGCGTATATCTGTGCCCCGCTCATCTTAGCGCAAGGTTCGGAAGGAGGGGGTGTTGCGGGGAAACCTTCAGGATTCCCCTGCATATAGAGCGAAGCGGATCAAGCACTTGGGGGGCTACCCCAAGTGTACACAAAACAAAAGCTCCGACATTTGTCGGAGCTTTTGTTTTGTGTTGGCGTCTACCTATCTTCCCGGGCCGCTACCAGCCAAGTATTGTCGGCGCAAGTGAGCTTAACTGCCGTGTTCGGGA
>JAZODA010000064.1:0-34594 GCA_045596745.1 Acutalibacteraceae bacterium | reverse complement strand
CGGCGGTTTGATGGCCTCCCGTCTGGCGGAAGCGCATCCCGAACTCATCGCGGTGCTGTACCTCGATGCGCCGGTGATGAACATTCTGAGCCTCGCCGGTTTGGGCGAAGCACCGTATGTCGAGCAGTTCCAGCGCGAGCTGGTGGATACCTACGGCTTCAGCAAATGCTCGCTGGTCGCGTTCCGCGGCAGCCCCATCGACAATATGGAACCGCTGCTCGAGCACAACATCCCTGTGATTATGGTGTACGGCAACGCCGACAACGTGGTCATCTACGCCGAAAACGGCAAGGTGCTGGAAGACTACTACAAGAAAAACGGCGGCACGCTCAAGGTCATCTGCAAATCCATGTGCAACCATCATCCGCACGGTCTGGACAATCCGCAGCCCATCATCGACTTTGTGGAAGCCCACTTTGGCGACGCCATCTGAACGCAAAACAAAAGCCTCCTGACGACAAGCCAGGAGGCTTTCTTTATGTGTTTCTGAGTTTTGCGAGATACGCTTCGAAATACGGCGGCAGGCCGCTGTCGAACTCCAGATACTCGCCGCTGACAGGATGCACGAATCCGATGCACCGTGCGTGCAGGCACTGCCCTTGCAGCTCGGTCGGCTGCTTCGAGCCGCCGTACACCGTATCCCCCGACACGGGATGTCCGAGATACGCCATATGCACGCGAATCTGGTGGGTGCGCCCTGTTTCCAGCTTCAGCCGCACATACGAGTAGCCGGGGAACTCCTCCAGCACGGTGTAGTGCGTCACAGCGTGTTTGCTGTTACGCTCGGTCACCGCCATCTTTTTGCGCTGAATCGGGTGACGACCGATGGGCGCGTTCACCGTGCCCTCTCGCTCGCGCAGATGCCCGACAATCACCGCTTCGTACACGCGGGTAAAGCTGTGTTCCTTAATCTGCTCCGCCAGCCCCTGATGGGCGCGGTCGTTCTTCGCCACGATGAGCAAGCCGCTGGTGTCCTTGTCAATACGATGCACAATGCCGGGGCGCATCACGCCGTTGATACCCGACAGTCCCTCGGGACAGTGGGCAAGCAGGGCGTTGACCAGCGTGCCGTCGGGATTGCCGGCGGCAGGATGTACCACCATTCCCTTCGGTTTGTTGACCACAAGCAGGTCGCTGTCTTCATACACGATATCCAGCGGAATGTCCTGCGGCTGCGCCTCGCAAGGCTGCAACTCGGGCGTTTCCACCGTCAGTACGGTATGTTGCGAGAGACGGGCGCTTTTTGAAAGCGCCCGTCCGTTTGCAGTTATCACCCCTTGTTCCAACCACTTTTGCGCCGCGGCCCGCGTAATCGACAGAGCCTCCGCCACATAGCGGTCAGCGCGTTCCCCGTCAGCTTCCGGGGGTATTGTCAGTTGATGTATCATCAGAAGCCTCCGCCGGTGCTTTGTCCTCATACACAAAGCAGAAAAATATCAGCAGCAGCACCGAGCCGACCACCACGAAGCAGTCCGCCACGTTGAACACCGGGAAATCCATAAAGGTGGTCTTGAAGAAGTCCACCACATACCCCTGAACCACACGGTCGATGAGGTTACCGAGACCGCCTGCCAAAATCAGCGTGGCGCTGATGTTGAACAGCTTGTAGTGACGGAACTGACCGAACAGCAGAAATGCCATCAGCGCGATCATCACAATGGCGGTAATCACGATAAGGAACCAGCGTTCGCCCGACAGGATGCTGAACGCCGCGCCGGTGTTTTCGGCATACGACAGGTTCAGAATCTTCGGGATAACGGTAATATCGCTGCCGCCCCGCAGGTACATAACAGCCAGCCATTTGGTGAGCTGGTCCAAACCGACCAGCACCGCCGTCACAGCCAGGACCATGCACTGAAACATGGGACCCCTCCTATATTACAGGCCAAGAAGCGCCGCGCAGCGTGCGCACAGACCGGCGGTTTCGCCCTCGTCTTTGACCGTGTCGCTGTAGGACCAGCAGCGGCAGCACTTGCCGCCGTCGGCGTGAGCCACCGACACCGACAGACCGTCCACTTCGCCGCTGTACTCGCCCGCGCCTTCGCCCTTCACCGTCACCTGCGATACAATCAGCACGGTGGGAAGCAGCTCTTCCACCGACTTGACGAACGGCAGCAGTTCTTCGGAGCAGAACAGCGTGACGTGAGCTTCCAGCGAGCTACCGATCAGCTTCGCGGTACGCGCGGTCTCCAGCACCTTCTGCACGTCCTCACGGATGGCGTGGATGCGCTCCCACTTCGCTTCGAACGCAGGATCGGAGACAACCTTGGCTTCGGGAATTTCGTTGAGCAGCACCGAACGGGCATCGTCCTCGGCGGTATGCGGCATAAAGGACCAGATCTCCTCCGCGGTGAACGCGAGGATGGGTGCCAGCATACGGGTCAACGTGTTAAGAATGCGATAGATAGCGGTCTGCGCGGCACGGCGGGGTTCGCCGTCCTTCGCTTCGACGTACAGGCGATCCTTCAGAACATCCAGATAGAAGTTCGACAGATCCACCACGCAGAAGTGATGCATCGCGTAGAACGCATCGTGGAACTCGTAGGTTTCGTACGCCTCACGCACCTGCGCCACGACCTGCTCCAGACGCAAGAGCGCCCAGCGGTCGATGTCAAACAACTTGTCGTCTGCCACGCAGTCGGTGTTGGGATCGAAATCGTGCAGGTTACCGAGGATGTAACGCGCGGTGTTACGCACCTTGCGATACGCTTCGGAGAGCTGCTTGAGAATATCCTTGGACAGGCGGACGTCCACGCGATAATCCAGCGAGGCCACCCACAGACGCAGGATTTCCGCGCCGTAGTCCTTGATAACTTCATCGGGAGCGATGGCGTTGCCCAGCGACTTGTGCATCGCCTTGCCTTCGCCGTCCACAACCCAGCCGTGGGTCAGCACCGCTTTGTACGGCGCTTTGCCGGTGCAGGCAACCGAGGTCAGCAGCGAGGACTGGAACCAGCCACGATACTGGTCGGCACCTTCCATATACAGGTCGGCAGGACTGGTCAGTTCGGGACGCTCTTCCAGCACGGCGGCGTGGGTCGAACCGGAGTCGAACCACACGTCCATGATGTCGCTTTCCTTGCGGAAGTGGTGGCCGCCGCAATGCGGGCAGGTCGCGCCCTCGGGCAGAATCTCATCCGCCTCGTGGGTATACCAGCCGTTGGAGCCTTTACGACGGAACAGCTCCGACACCGACTTGATAAACTCGCCGTCAATAATCGGCTCGCCGCACTCTTCGCAATAGAAAATCGGAATCGGCACGCCCCACAGACGCTGACGGGAAATACACCAGTCACTGCGCTCGCGCACCATCGAGGTGATGCGGTCTTCGCCCCAAGCGGGCATCCAGTTGACTTCCTTGATGGCGCGCACGGCGTCATCCTTGAAGCTTTCCACCGAGCAGAACCACTGATCGGTCGCACGGAACAGCACCGGCTTCTTGCAGCGCCAGCAGTGCGGATACTGGTGAACAATCTTCTTCATCGCGAGCAGCGAACCGGTCTTGTCCATATGAATCGCGATCGCCTTGTTGGCTTCGTCGGTGGTCATACCGGCACAAATCTCGCCGGCCTCGGCGGTCATACGGCCCTGGCTGTCAACCGGCACAACGATGCCGATTTGCTCGTATTTCTTGCAGACGTTAAAGTCATCCACACCGTGACCGGGGGCGGTATGTACGCAACCGGTACCGCTCTCCAGCGTCACGTGGTCGCCCACAATGATGAGCGACTCGCGGTCGAGGAAGGGATGCTTCGCCGTCATCAGTTCCAGCTCACTGCCGGTAAAGGAAGCAAGCACCTTGTACTCGGTGATGCCGGCAGCCGCCAGCGTTTCCTCGGTCAGCGCTTCGGCGAGAATGTAAATCTCTTCGCCGCACTGAACCGCCTGATAGGTGAAGTTCGGGCCGAGGCAGATTGCCAGGTTGGCAGGCAGCGTCCAGGTGGTGGTAGTCCAGATGACGAACGAGGTCTTTGACACGTCCACGCCCTTGGCAGACAGCACACCGCGCTCGTCCGCAACAGGGAACTTAACGTAAACCGAGTAGCAGGGGTCTTCGCCGTACTCGATTTCGGCCTCTGCCAGAGCGGTCTGGCACTCCGCGCACCAGTACACCGGCTTCAGGCCCTTGTAGATATAACCCTTGGTCGCCATCTCGCCAAACACTTCAATCTGGCGCGCTTCGAACTCGGGACGCAGCGTGATATACGGATTCTCCCAGTCACCCAGCACACCGAGGCGCTTAAACTGCTCGGTCTGGTCGTGGATGTAGCCTTCCGCAAACTCACGGCAGATGTCGCGCAGCTCGACAGGCGGCATCGACAGAGCGTTCTCCACGCCCGCCTTGGCGCGCGCCTTCAGCTCGATGGGCAGACCGTGCGTGTCGAAGCCCGGCACAAACGGAGACTGATAACCCGCCATATTGCGATAGCGGACAATCATATCCTTGATAATCTTGTTAAGCGCCGTACCGATGTGGATGTTGCCGTTGGCATACGGAGGGCCATCGTGCAGCACAAAACGCGGCTTACCCTCATTCTTCTTGATGAGCTCCTCGTAAATGTGCTCGTTGTCCCACTTCTCCAAGAACTGCGGCTCGCGCTGAGGCAGGTTGCCGCGCATGGGGAATTCGGTCTGGGGCAGATTCAGTGTCTGGTTGTAATCCTGCTGTTGCATATCTTTTATCTCCTTTAGGCAGACGCTTCTTACTTGCGCTTTTTGCGGCGCTTTGCGGGTTCGTCGTCATCGTCTGCGCTGATATCGTAATCATTGCCGAACTTCAGGTTGGAAAACCGCGAAACCGGCTTCATATCCTCGTCCTCGTCATCGGGGGCAGCGACAATTTCCTCCACGGGAGGTGCCACAATCACATCATCCTCAGCAAGCACCTCGGCGAGCGGAATCTCGGCAGTAACGGCTTCCACCGCGGCGGGCGCTTCCTCGATGGGAGCGGCGGGTGCTTCTTCCGCGGTCTCCGCCTTCTTCTCTTCGGGAATCAGCTGCAGTATCTCGAGGTGCTGCTTGTACAGTGCCAGCACCTGCTCTTTGAACGCGGCGACCTCCGCCTGCACGCGCTCCAGCTCGGCTTTCTGTTCGCCGATTTTCTCCATCGCCACACGGCGAATATCCTCCGCTTCCGCCTTCGCCTCGTCCAGAATCTGCTGGGCTTTGAGCGACGCTTCGCGAATCACACCGTCACCGGTACGCTGCGCGTTGAGCAGCGCGGAACGGATGCTGTCCTCTTCGTTGCGGTACTCCACGACCTTGTCGGCGAGCACCTTCATCTTCTGAGTGAGTTCCTCTTTTTCCTGTATCAGCTGCTGTACGGTGTCGACGCAGGCGTCAATGAAATCATCGACCTCCTCGGCACGGTAACCGCGGCCACGGTTAAATTCGACGTTGCGAATGTTCTCCAATGTCATCATAGGGAACTCCTCCTTCAATGTTTATCAGATATATTGCTCCAATCGCAGAATCAGGCGACCCTTCTTGGTCGGCGGCCCAATCTGCGCTACCCGAAACCGCCCTGCACCGCGCACCGAAAGCACATCGCCTTCGCAAAGCGTTGCCGAAACCGATTCCTCGGGCATATGGTTGACCGACACCGCTCCCATACGGATACGCCGCGCCGCTTCTTCGCGCGATGTACGCAGTGCCACGTGCAGCACCGCATCCAATCGCGGCGACGGCACGGTATCCTGCAGCTCGCGGAACTCGCGCTGTACGGTGACAGGCTGTGTGTACGGATATTCCGCGCGCACACCCTCCGACCCGATTTTGGTAACCGACTCCGCCAAAAACGCCGCCAGCTCCTCGTCGGCAAACACCACCGCGCATCCCGGCGTACACACGATATCCCCCAGCTTGTCCCGACGGATACCGGTTGCCAGCAGCGCGCCCAACACGTCGCGGTGACTGATTGTCGCTGCTGTGCGATAATGAAACGCCAGCGTGCGAACGGGAAACAGGGTTTCATCCGGCGGGATAAACGACGGAAACACACCTAAAATCGTGCGCTCCGCGCCCTCGTATCCGCCGAAAAACAAGGTGTCGGACACACCCTTTTCATGCAAGACGGCTCGTGCCACCGCCTGTCGGTGTTCATCCAGGAAACCGACGAAACGGGGACACGAGCGTACATTACACAGATGACACGCATCCTCTATGCGAGCGCGCAGCAGCGCGTCCTCTTCGGATGCATCAGAAATACAGGCCATTGTTCTCCAGTTCGTCCAACAGATCGCCCATAAAACCGACGTTGTAGGGGGTGATGATGTAGGTGCAGTTGGCGACCTTCTTAATCTGGCCGTCGTTAGCATACGCCACACCGCTCAGGAAGTCCAGAATACGACGGGCAACGTCTTTGTTCGAGGACTCCAGATTCAGAACCACCGTACGCTTCGCGTTGAGGTGGTCGGCGATGGTGCTGGCATCGTCAAAGCGCTCCGGCTTGACAAGCACAACCTGCAGCTGCGCCGTAGCGTGAATGTTCACAACTTTATTACCCTTGCGGCCGGTCTCCTGCTCAGCCGCACGCTCGGCGGGACGGGACATCAGCTCCGTGCCCTCTTCCTGCACCTCGCGTTCGTCTTCTGCTTCACCCAGCAGATCCTGCAATTTACCGAAAAGACCCATGGTTGTTTCCTCCTGCTTACTTATTATAATCTCTTGCGCCGAAGATTGCCGAACCGATACGGACCAAGGTCGATCCTTCTCGGATAGCTTCCACGTAATCGTTAGACATACCCATGGACAAAATCTCCATAGTTATATTATCTACATTTTTGCCCCTAATGTCAATAAACAGTTTGTTCATTTGGGAAAAAATTGCGCGTTTTTCCGCCTCGGTGGGCAAAATCGGGGGAATCGCCATCAATCCGCGAACGCGGATTCCGTCGAAAGCGGAAACCGTGTGCAACAGCTCTTCCAGATTTTCCTGCGCCACACCGCTTTTGGAGGATTCATCACCGATGTTAACCTCCACCAGCACATCCACATACCCACGCTCGGTTTTGAGCGCCGCCTCCGACACCGCGCGTGCCAGACGCTCGCTGTCAATCGACTGAATCATATCCACTTCGCCGACGATGCGGCGCACTTTGTTGGTCTGCAGATGCCCGATGAGGTGCGCCTGCACGCCGTCCAGATGCAACGCATCGCGCTTTTCCAAAAACTCCTGCACACGGTTTTCACCGATAAAGCCGATGCCCTGCTCCAGCGCTGCGTTAATACGCTCGGGCGGCACAGTTTTGGTTACCGCCATCAGCGTGACTTCCTCACGGCGACGACCTGCCGCCGCACAGGCGTTTTGGATCTGTTCTTCAATCCGCTGCAGATTGTCGCGGATGTAGTCAAACTCATTTGACAAGCTTGCCGTCATACAGATCCTCCCCCTTGATAACCATTTTGTCGTACAGTCTCGCGTACGTTTTATCGTCCACCATCTCGCACACCGAGATGCGGTTTTTCTCGTCGTGATGCAGCACACGGATGCGGCGGAACGCCAGCACGTTACCCACCTGCACGTACACACCCTGCTCCTGCGCTTCGTTGAAATGAATCGCTTCGTCGGGGATGCGAATGCCGTTGTACTCCTCCAGGCGAATCTCAATCTGCTCCACACGCACGGTGGACAGCTCCTGGCTCATATTGGTGCACTGGAAAATCAGTGCCGCCGTGTTGTCGGTGCTTTTGTTGATGGCCTTGAGCGTCATCGGAATCGCATCGCCGCTGACAAACGGCATCTTGATTTCCATCTGTGCACCGAGCTTGAGCGCCGCAGCTTTGGACAGCGGCACCGTGCAGGCGAGATACCATTCGTAGTCGCCCACAATCTTGCCGATACCGTCGTTCGTTTCGGGCGGCGTGTACTCCGTGACTTTGCGGATATCATCCACCGTCAGCTTGGTCACGTCCTTGGTGACGCACATCTCTTCGTAGCCGTCCAACTGGCTGATAAAGTATCCCGCCGCAGGCGACGTCACCTTATCCCCTGCCGGCTGGAACGTGCCCGCCAGCTCGCGGCGTTCGGCACGCAGTGCTTCCAGCCGCTCGTCGAAGTTATCCACCCAACCGATGGTAAGTTGCTTTTTGTTCAGCAGCTCCAGCAAGCGGTCGTGCAGTGCCGCCATCTCGGTAAAGGTGGAAGACTGCGCCTCCATAGCAATTGCCAGGCGAATTTCGTTAATCTGCTGATTGATGGTGGACAGGTTCACACGGTTGGAAGTGCCTTGCGAATTGATGGACTCCAGCGCACGGATTTCCTCGTCCAGCCAATCCAGCTCCTGTTGGCGAAGCGCATCGCTCTCGCTCAGATACACTTCGGCAATCGTGCCGCTCTTGGAAACACGGTTACCGTTTTGCACGGTGTAGAACAGGTAGCCGTCTGCGTCATCCTGCACCACCGTTTCGGTGCGGAACGCCACACCGACAGCTTCCACCGTCTGGTAGCCCGTAGCGCGCACGATGGTCTCGGTTTCCAGCGGAGAGACCAGAATGAGGTAGCCTTGCACGCCAACATATAACAGCAAAAAAGCAGCGGCGGCGATCGCCAGAATGCGCTTTGCAATCGGATTCATTTGTCGTCACCGCTCCTTTCTCAAAATGCGTTTTCGACAAGCTCTTTCGCGACTCGCAGCGCATCGCCGTCATCGACGTACACCGGAGTCATCCACTCCTGATGACGGAACCAGGATAGCTGCCGTTTGGCATACCGACGGCTGCCCTGCCGAATGGCATCGGCCGCCGCCTCCAGCGAGCACTCACCCGCGAAATACGGTTCCAGCTCTTTATACCCAATCGCCTGACGGATGGTATCCGCCTGCTCACGGGTGCGCAGCCACTGCGCTTCGTCCAAAAGTCCTTGCTCCAGCATCAGCGTCACGCGGCGGTCAATCCGCTCATACAGCGCCGCCCGATCGCGGAAATCTAGTCGTATGCCGCACACCTCGTACGGCGACGGACGGCGACGGGATTCCTCGTTTTGCTGGGTGATGGTACGCCCTGTCGTGCGAAAAATTTCCAGCGCTCGTACAATGCGTCCGTGGTCATTGGGGTGTAAGCGTGCCGCTGTCTGCGGGTCAATAAGTGAGAGCTCCCGAAGCAGCGCTTCGCCGCCCTCAGCTTCGATACGGCGGTTGAGTTCCTCCCGCACCGTGCGGTCGGCAGGCTGATCCTCATACTGCAGATTGTCCACCACCGCTTGGATGTATAACCCCGTGCCGCCGCACAGCACAGGCAGTTTTCCTTTTTCGTGTACCGCGCGGATGGCGGCGTGCGCCTCCTCGGCGTAGCGCGCCACACTGTACGACACGTCGGGCGGCAAAAAGCCCATCAGGTGATGCAAAATGCCCTGCATCTCCTCCTCGTCGGGACGCGCCGTTCCCACACGCAAACCGTCGTACACCTGCATGGAATCGGCAGAGATCACTTCGCCGCCGAAATGCTGACACAGCGCGACAGCCAGCGACGTTTTACCGGACGCGGTCGGTCCGGCGATCACAACCAACGGAATGCGTGACATGGCGGTTTTCTCCTTTATACGATTCGCCCGAATTGCTTTTCAATCTCACGGGCTGTCAGTTCAAAGCACACAGGCCGCCCGTGCGGACAGGTGCGGATATCGTCCTCATACAAGACGCGCTCGGCAAGCGCCTGCAGCTCCTGCGGCGTGCTGGCATCCCCTGCCTTCACCGCCGCGCGGCAAGCCACCGAATGGTAAATCCAATCCAGCCGCGCCGTCGTTACTTCGCGGCGACCGCCAAGCAGTCCGCCCGCAATCTCGCGCAGGCTCTCGGCAATGTTGCCGTCCGCCAGCACCATCGGCACGGTACGCACAATCAGCGACGAGCCACCGAACTCTTCCACATCAAATCCGGCTTCCGCCAGCATATCGTCGGCCGAGAGCAGCGCATCCAATTCTTCGCGGCTGAGCTCCACCGTCAGCGGTGCGAGTAAGAGCTGCGCGTCACTGCGCTCGGCGCGGCGCAACTCGTTATACAAAATCCGCTCGTGAGCGGCGTGTTTGTCAATAAAATACACAGCCCCGCGCCATTCGGCAATGATGTAGGTGTGCAGCGCCTCGCCAATCAGACGCACCGGCTCGGGTTTCTGCTCCACCACCTGCTGCTCGACAACCGGTTCGGCAATCGGCTCTGCCACGCCCTGTACTTCGGGGGTCGGTTCGGGAGCGGACTCGATGGGGGTGGCCTCTGTTTTCTTCGGCTGAGGGGCGAAAAACGCCTGCTCAATCACCGCGCTGTCGCGGAACGACGCGCCCGAAGTCGTGGGACGCTGCTTCCACAGCGGTGTCTCCCGTCGCATCGGCGGCACAGGCTCGGACGGCGCAGGCGCCGCATGAACCTGCTCGGCAATCTGCCGCGCCGTGGTCACCGCGGGGCGCGTCGGGGTTTCGATAATCGGCGTGCGCACCGGAGCGGTGAATACCGCCTGTTTCGGCGCACTGTCCGCCTCCAGTGCCGTCTTGACACCGTGGTACACCGCGTCAAACACCGGCTTCTCATTCACAAAACGAACCTCGATTTTGGCAGGATGCACGTTGGCATCCACCGTTTCGGGGGGCATTTCCAGATTCATCACACACGCAGGGAATTTGCCGACCATCAGCGCGCCCTTATACGCCTGCTCCAACGCCGCCATCGCGGTACGGGTCTTGACGTAACGACCATTGATGAAGAAATGCTGCATCGTGCGGTTAGCACGCGGCGAGGTCGGGCGACAGATGTAGCCGTGTACCCGCACACCGCCGAGTTCATACTCGATGGGAATCAGCGTTTTGGCAAACTCTCTGCCCAGCACCGCGCCGATACAGGAGTACAAATCGCCGTCACCGGGAGTGAGCAGTTCTTCGCGTCCTTCGCGGATGAAACGGAACGAAATCTCGGGGTGCGACAACGCCAGGCGGTCCATCACCGCCGCTACCGCGTTGGCCTCGCCCACGTCTTTTTTCAAAAACTTCATACGCGCAGGGACATTGTAAAACAAATCCCGCACGCAAATGGTCGAACCGCGGGGGCAACCGACATCCGACAGCGAAACCTCTTCGCCGCCCTCCAGCCGATAGCACGTACCCGCCAAATCGTCCTCGGTACGCGTGGTCAATTCCACACGCGCCACCGCGGCAATGGAGGCAAGTGCCTCACCGCGGAAGCCCAGCGTACCGATGCGCTCCAAATCCGCCTCTTCGCGGATTTTGCTGGTGGCGTGGCGCAAAAACGCGGTCGGCACATCCTCACGGGCGAAGCCGCAACCGTTATCCGTCACCGACAAAAACGTCACACCGCCGTTTTGAATCTCCACTGTAATGGAGGATGCGCCTGCATCGATGGCGTTTTCCACCAGCTCCTTGACAACGGACGAGGGGCGTTCCACCACCTCACCGGCAGCAATCAGCTCTGCGGTATGTTTATCCAGAACACGAATCTTTGCCATGGGGCATCCTCCTTTTCTTTAGTAGCTTTGTGCTTCGCGGTTCAGCTCGTACAGCACCTGCATCGCCTCGATGGGCGTGAGAACATTCACATCCAAATCGCGCAGGCGGCGAATCAAATCGTTATCCGCCGTCGGCAGCAGCGACAACTGTCCGTTATCCTCCGCCGCAGGGGTGGTGCGATGCACCACAGGCTGACCGTTTTCGTTAAGCTCTTGCAAAATTTCACGAGCGCGGGCGACAACCGTATCCGGCACACCTGCGAGCTTCGCCACTTCGATACCGTAGCTTTCGTCCGCAGGACCGCGCACGATGCGCCGCAGGAACGTAATATCGTCACCATGACGCTTGACGGCAATGCTGAAGTTCTTGACGCCGTCGAGTTGATCTTCCATCACGGTAAGCTCGTGATAGTGGGTGGCAAACAGCGTTTTCGCACCGATACGGCGCGGGTCTGCCACATATTCCAGCACCGCGCGTGCGATGCTCATACCGTCGAAGGTCGACGTGCCGCGACCGATTTCGTCAAACACAATCAGGCTGTTCGCCGTCGCGTGCTTCAGAATGGTCGCGACCTCGCTCATTTCCACCATAAACGTGGACTGACCCGACGCCAAATCGTCGGAAGCACCGACACGGGTGAAGATGCTGTCCACAATACCCACCGTAGCGCTTTCCGCCGGCACGAAACTGCCGATTTGCGCCATCAGGGTAATCAGCGCCGTCTGACGCATATAGGTGGATTTACCCGCCATATTCGGGCCGGTAAGAATCACCACGCGGTTCTGGTTCTGATCCAGCATCACGTCATTCGGTACGAACGGAGCCTTCTGCAACGATTCCACCACAGGATGGCGGCCGTTTTTGATATGAATCGTGCCGTTCATATCGATGACGGGACACACGTAATTGTTACGCAGTGCCACCTCCGCCAGCGCGCACAGCACGTCCAGCGTCGCCACCGATTCGGCGGTCATCTGAATACGGGACAGCTCCGCCGCCACCGCACGGCGCACCTCGGCAAACAGTTCGTACTCCAGTGCGATGGAACGGTCTTTGGCGCCCAGCACGCGCGCCTCCAACTCTTTGAGCTCCTGCGTGATGTACCGCTCGGCGTTCGCCAGCGTCTGCTTGCGTATGTAGTGCTCCGGCACTTGCTCCGCAAAACTGCGAGACACTTCGATATAGTAACCGAACACACGGTTATAACCGACTTTCAGCGTGCGGATACCGGTGCGTTCTTTCTCTTCCGCTTCGATACGGGCGATAATGCCGGTACCGTCGGTCATATCGAGACGCAGCTCATCCAGTTCCGCGTTGTAACCCGGGCGGATAACGCCGCCCTCTTTGACGGTCAACGGCGGATCGTCCACAATCGCCCGACCGATCAGCGAATAGATGTCCTCCAGCGGATCGATGCGGTCGCGCAGTTCGTTAAGAAGCAGGCTGCGCACACCCTGCAACCGCTCGCGCACAGGCGCCAATCGGCTGATGGTGTGGTGCAGCGAGCGCAACTCCTTGGCGTTGACACTGCCGTACACCACGCGCGACATAATGCGCTTGAGGTCATACACGCCCGAGAGCAGTTCCTGCAGCTCTTCACGGCGCATCGCGTCATGCACCAGCTCGTCTACCGCGCCCTGACGACGGGTAATCTGCGCAGGATGCAACAGCGGTTGTTCAATCCACGCGTGCATCAGCCGCGCACCCATCGAAGTGCGGGTGCGATCCAGAACGCCCAGCAGCGAGCCTTGCTTTTTACCGCTGCGCAACGTTTCCACCAGTTCCAGATTGCGGCGAGTCGCCAAATCCAGCCGCATATACTGCACGTCGGAATACACGTCCAGATACGCCATACGCTCCAGACCGATTTTCTGCGTCATATACAGATAGTGCAGCGTGCAACCCAGTGCGCGCACAGCGGAAAACTTTTCATCAAGGTCGATATCGCGCAGTGTGCCTTTTCCGAAATGCTCAAGAATCGTCGCCTCGGCGGCGCTGTAATCAAAGCTGGCCGCCTCTGCCTGCTCGGGCTGTACACCCAAGCGGTCGGTCAGGAAGGTCGCCGTCATCACATCCGCCATTGCGGTGTCGTTAAGCAGCACCTCACGCGGCGAAAACCGCGACAGCTCGTTGATGAGCCGCGCACGGATATCGGTACCGGTAAGTTGGCACACATGGATATCACCGGTCGAGGTATCGGCAAAGCACATACCCGCATCCGCAAAGCCGTCGCCCACAAACACCGTACACAGGTAGTTGTTGCGGGTTTCCTCCAGCATACTGCCTTCGATGACGGTACCCGGCGTGATGATACGCACCACGTCGCGGCGCACCAGCCCTTTGGCTGCGGCGGGATCCTCCGTCTGCTCGCAGATGGCGACCTTGTAGCCTTTATTCACCAGTCGTGCAATGTAGCCTTCACAGCTATGGAACGGCACGCCGCACATCGGCGCGCGCTCCTCCTGCCCGCAATCCCGTCCGGTCAGCACGAGCTCCAGCTCTCTGGACGCCACCTTGGCATCTTCGAAGAACATCTCGTAAAAATCGCCCAGACGGAAAAACAGGATGCACTGCGGATATTGTTCCTTGATCGCCAGATACTGCTGCATCATCGGCGTGAGCGGTGCCATACCGATCACTCTCCCTGTCTTAACTCAAAAATCCAAACTTAGTGGCAACCACCGCAGCTGCTGCAATTGCCGCTGCAGGAATGCTCGTCGTAATCATCGGGGTTGAGACCCTGTGCCGCCATATTCAGGATAGCGCCCACAGCGTTGGTCAGCTTGTCCATCTCGCCCTTGGCTTCGTTGTAAGCGGCCATCGACTCGTTCGCCATCACCTTGGCGTACACTTCACGAATTTCCACGTTCAGCTCGCGCAGCTTGGCTTCGTCCTGCTCCTCGCCCTTGGCGGACTCGGCGTTGATTGCCATACGCTTCAGGTTGAACTCGCCAATCAGACCCTGCAGCTCCTCGTCCTCATCGGCACGAGCCTGCGCCATCTGCATCTTCATAAAACGCTCGTCCTGCTGAATCGCGTGACCCAGCTCCTTTGCCATTTCCAAAATCTGTTCCATTGTTGTTTCCTCCTTAGATAATTTCACCGGTTAATATAAAACTGCGTGCGCCGGTGATGCGTACTCGAACGCTTTCACCGATGCGGGCGGGGTCGCCCTGCACACGTACGATGCTGTTTTCGGGAAGCCGTGCTTCCAGGAATTCGCCGGCGTCGCTCTCCAGCAGTGCCGGCTGTTCGGTGCCCACAAGCGCCTGCAACCGCTCGGCAGAGAGCGTCTCCTGCAGTGCGGTCATCTCGCGGAACCAGGCGGTCTTTTCCTCCGCCGAAATGGGATCGGGCATCGCCGCGGCAGGCGTTCCCTCACGCGGCGAGAAAATAAACGTAAAGAGCGATACGAATCCGACTTCGCGGATAAGGTCCAGCGTCTGCTCGAAATCCTCGCGCTGTTCGCCGGGGAAGCCGACGATAACATCGCTGGTAAACGCAATACCCGGCACCGCCGCCCGCGCGTAGCGAATCAGCTCCAAGTACTGCTCCCTCGTGTAGCCGCGGTTCATCTCTTTCAGCACACGGTTGCTGCCCGACTGGAACGGCAGATGGAAGTGCCGCGACACCTTTTCGCACTGCGCGATGGTATCAAACAGTTCGGGTGTCGCATCCTTCGGATGCGAGGTCATAAAGCGAATCAGAAAATCGCCGGGAATGGCGTTCAGCCGCCGCAACAGCTCGGGGAAGTTGACGCCGTGCGAAGCGCCCTTGCCGTAAGAGTTAACGTTTTGTCCGAGCAGGGTGATTTCCTTGTATCCCTGCCGCACCAGCTCCCGCGCCTCCGCCAAAATACATTCGGGTTCGCGGCTGCGTTCGCGTCCGCGCACATGCGGCACAATGCAGTAGGTACAGAAGTTGTTACAGCCGTACATAATCGGCAAAAAGGCTTTGAACGTGCCGTCACGATGGGTCGGCACACCCTCGGCGATGACGCCGTCACACGCAGGCGTTTCCACCACGCGACGCCGTTCGATGAGCGAACGCGCCAACAACTCCGGCAACCGATACTGCACGTGCGTGCCGAACAACAGACCCACGAACGGATAGCTCTGATAAAACTTCTTGGCAACGTGCTCTTGCTGTACCATACAACCGCACACCGCAATCAGCACTTCGGGACGACGGCGCTTGAGCGCTTTGAGCGCGCCGACGTTGCCAAACACACGGTCTTCGGCGTGTTCACGCACAGCGCAGGTGTTGAACAAAATAAAGTCGGCTTCCTCGGGGTTTTCGGTGAACCCGAACCCCATTTCCGCCAGCTGACCCTTCATATGCTCCGAGTCCGACACGTTCTGCTGACAGCCATATGTGCGAACGCACGCCAGCGGTGACACGCCGTGCTTACGCTCTTCGTAAAACCGACGAACCTGCTCGGCAAACGGTCGTTGCCGCTCGAGCTCTTCGGGCGAAATAACGCGGATTTCTGCCATGAATATCCTCCATTATCGCACCGCCAAACCACGGTGCAAGCGAATTCCGATAATTAGATATATTATAGCAAATTACGCGCCGTTATTCAACACTATTTCGCGCTCTGCGGAAAAGATTTTGCAAAATACGAAAAAGGTGTTTATTTTTCTTTCGAAAAGCAATATAATAAACCTGTTAAAGGGGGCGCTGTTATGAAAAACACCTTTCTGCCCGACGTTCAGCGGGTACATTTTGTGGGCATCGGCGGCTCGGGTATGAGTCCGCTTGCCGAAATTCTGCACTCGCAGGGTTTTATTGTCACCGGCTCGGACGTCAACGAATCGGATAACCTCGCGCGGATGCGTCGTTTGGGTATCACTGTGAAAATGCCCCAACTGGCAGAAAACATCGGCGATGCCGAGCTGGTGGTGTACACCGCCGCCGTGTCGGCAGACAACCCCGAGCTGGTTGCGGCGAACGAGCGCGGCATTCCGTTGATGGAACGCGCCAAGCTGCTGGGTCTGTTGTCCCGCGGTTTCGCCTCCACCGTTGCCGTCGCAGGCACACACGGCAAAACCACCACGTCCTCGATGATTTCCCAGATTCTTCTGCAAGCCGACCGTGACCCCTCGGTGTTCATCGGCGGTCGTCTGCCGCTGATTGATGCCAACGGTCGCGCGGGCGAATCGGATGTGTTCGTGTGCGAAGCGTGCGAATTCAAAGACCATTATCTTGAAATGACTCCCGCCATCTCGGTGGTACTCAACGTCGATGCCGACCATCTGGACTATTTCGGCTCGCTCGAAGGCGTTATCGCCTCGTTCCGCAAGTTCGCCACCCAGACCACCCAAACGCTCATCATCAACGCCGAAGACGAAAACACCTGTCGGGCGGTCGAAGGCCTCGACCACGCAACAATCATTCGTTTCGGTTTGTCGGATGACTGCGAATGGCAGGCGAAGAACCCCCGTGTGGAGGATGGCGCTTACGGCTGCTACGAGCTCTACCACAACGGCGAAAAGCTCACCGACGTGCGTCTCGGTGTTCCGGGTCGGCACAACATCTTAAACTCGCTGGGCGCGGCAGCCGCCGCGTATCTGTGCGGTGCCACCGGCGAAGAAATTGCCGACGGTCTTGCCGCTTTCCACGGTGCTGGTCGCCGTTTCGAATTCCTCGGCACGGTCGGCGGTGTCACCATCGCGGATGACTACGCCCACCACCCCACCGAAATCGAAGCCACCCTCAAAGCCGCCAAAGCAATGCCGTACGACCGCGTATGGGCAATTTTCCAGCCGTTCACCTTCTCCCGCACCGCGCGCCATCTCGACGAGTTCGCCGCGGCACTTTCTCTCGCGGACGAAGTCATCGTCAGCGACATTATGGGTTCGCGTGAGACGAACGAATGGAACGTCTCCTCCACGCAGATTACCGACCGGATTGAAGGCGCGCATTACCTCGCCACCTTCGATGAAATCAGCCGCTTTACGGCAGAGAACGTAAAGCCGGGCGATTTGGTACTGACGATGGGCGGTGGCGACGTGTACAAATGTGCGCGTATGATCTGTTCGTTGTTAGAGAATAAATAAACAGAAACGGCAGGGTTACCCTGCCGTTCTTTTATTATGCACGTAATCTGTTTTGAAGAGCGCAAAACGAATCCATGCTCCGCATACTATCAAACACGGATTTATCCATATTTTTCAGTACCAAGTCCGTTTCAGTTCCCTCCCAATTCTTCCCGACCTCTTTTGGATTAAATGTGCAACGATTTGCCAGTAACGACCGATATGTCTGTTCTCCTGAATCCAAGCCCTTATCATAAGCCGATGCACTTCTCTCTGCCAACAACAAGTTTTCCATGGCTTTCGTTATATCCCCCAACTGACACCATAGTTCCGCTAACCGGTTGTAATTCCGAGACAATCTGCAATTAAAAAACAGACTGTCTTCGTCGTCCTTAAAAATCAATTTAAAAAGCTGGTTTGCGGTTTCGAGAAGTTCGATCTTTTGAGAAATCGTCAATTCTTTATCCATCAGCGAGATAAGCCACCATATACTTCCTGCACTCATATCGATCATTTGGATCAAAGTGTTTTGGCTCTGCTTGATCCTTTCTTCACCCTCATAAATCTGTTCTAATAAAAAATCCCTGCTTACAAGCATATCCGGCATTTCATTTGCCAGTTTTAAGGCTTCTTCCCGTTTCCCAACTTCAGGGTAGTGATAACAAAGAATCTGAATAGCACTGTGCCGTATTGAATCGGTTGTACAATCCTCCAAAATGCGTTCACAAATGCTGATCGCTTCTTCCCGAAATCCGTTCTCGGCACTGTATTTTCGATGTTCCGGGGTATCCTCATACTGTGTTAAAGGGTACGCAAGGTTAAGCATCCACTGATAATTACGAGGGTACTTGGCAAGCACATCACGGCTTAACAAAATATTATCCATCATTTTTCCACTGCGGTTGTTTTCCCGATAAATCGCTTCATATGTTTTTAGTTCTTCGGCCACTTCTCTTTCTTTCATACCGAGCAGTTCATCCGTCGTCACACCAAAGAAATTCGCAATTTGCGGCACAAGCGTTACATCGGGCAGTGCCGTACCGTTTTCCCATTTGCTGACTGCCTGGTAAGAAATATTCAGATACGCCGCCAGTTTTTCCTGCGTTATACATTGTTTCTTCCTAAGATCTTTGATCTTTTCGCCGATTTTCATCATAAGTATCACCATCTTTCGTAGATTGCAGGCACCTTGCAAGTATAGTATAAACCAAGGCTTGCACTTTGTGTATAACAGAATGGTTTTATGAAATGCAACCATAGGTTGAATTTCACAAGAAAAGCCGCCGGTAATCCCGGCGGCTTTTCTATGTTATGATCCTATCACCGATTCCGCATACCGCACCGTTTCCATCGCGTCGCTTGCGTAATGGTCGGCACCGATGGTGTCGGCGTAGCTTTGGGTCAGCACCGCACCGCCCACAACAACCTTGCACCACGGCGCTTTGTCCTTGAGCAGAGCGATGGTTTCTTCCATCGCAGGCACCGTTGTGGTCATCAGCGCGCTGAGTCCCGCGAGCGGCGCATGCCGCTCGGTCACCGCCTGCAGTACCGTTTCGGGCGGCACATCACGACCAAGGTCAATCACCTCAAAGCCGTAGTTTTCCAGCAGGAGCTTCACAATGTTTTTGCCGATATCGTGAATATCGCCCTTCACCGTCGCCAGCACCACAGGGCCTGCCGACGCACTCGGCGCACCGCTTTTCGCGACAAACGCCTTGATGCTCTCGAACGCGCTTTTCGCCGCCTCGGCACTCATCAAGAGCTGCGGCAGATACACCGTCTTTTTCTCAAACCCCTCGCCCACCAGGTTCAGCGCAGGGATGATTTCGCCGTTGACAATCTCAAGCGGCGGCGTGGTCTGCAGCAGTGCGGTTGCCATCGCGCCCGCCTTATCCTTCAGTCCGTGCACAATCGCCTGTTGCAGTTCGGTTGCCGCCGTCAGCGATGCGGTTGCGGTTGTCGCCGCCACACTCGCCGTCGCAAACGTTTCCGCCGCGCGGATGTAACCCTCGCAATTGGGATCGTGTCCGCACAACGCCTTGTAGCTGTGGTACACCTTCTGCATTTCGGCGGAAAACGGATTCATAATCGCCGCCGACAGACCGCTCGCCAGCGCCATCGCAAAGAACGTGCCGTTGAGCGCTTCGCGGTTCGGCAGACCGAACGATACATTGGACACGCCGAGCGAAGTGTGGCACTTAAGCTCGGTGCGAATACGGCGCAGTGCCTCCAGCGTCACCAACGCGGCAGTGGCGTCGGCACTGACCGCCATCGTCAGTGTATCAAAAATCAAATCCTTCTTATCAATGCCGTAGGTCGCCGCCGTCTTCACAATCTTCTCGGCGATTGCCAGGCGACCCTCCACCGTGGCAGGGATGCCCTCTTCATCCAGCGTCAGCGCCACCACAAGACCGCCGTACTTTTTCACCAGCGGAAACACGGCGTGCATACTCTCGGCTTTGCCGTTGACGGAGTTAACCATCGCCTTGCCATTGTAACGGCGCAGGGCGCGCTCCATCGCGGTAACGTCCGCCGTATCAATCTGCAACGGCAGGTCGGTCACCGCCTGCAGCTCGCACACCGCCGCGGTCAGCATCGCCGCTTCGTCAATACCGGGCAGACCCACATTCACATCCAGAATGTGCGCGCCCGCCTCCTGTTGGCGCAGACCCTCGCCGAGCAGGTAATCCATTTCGTTATCCAGCAGTGCCTGCTTGAAGCGCTTTTTGCCTGTCGGATTGATGCGCTCACCGATAAGCAGTGCATCCTCGCCGAACGTCACCGCCTGTGCATAGGAGGACACCACCGCCCGTCCTTTATCGCAAAGCGGAACGGGGGTCATCGCCGCCGTCGCCTCGGTCAGCGCGCGGATATACTCCGGCGTCGTGCCACAGCAACCGCCCGCCACCCGCAATCCTGCGGCAATCAGCGAACGCAGTTCTTCGGCAAAATCGGCAGGAGACACGTCAAACACCGTCTTGCCGTCCACCACCTGCGGCAGACCGGCATTGGGCTTCAGCACCACCGGCACGGATGCCACCGACAAGAGCTCCTCCGCCACCGCACGCAGCTGCTTCGGCCCAAGCGAGCAGTTTGCGCCAATCGCGTCCGCGCCCATACCCTCAAGCAGCGCCGCCATCGCCGACGGAGACGCGCCTGTCATCAGCTTGCCGTCCGCGCCGTAGGCGTTGGTAACAATCACAGGGAGCGCGCTGTTTTCCTTGGCGGCCAGCAGAGCGGCTTTGGTCTCGTAGCTGTCGTTCATCGTCTCGATGACAATCAAATCGACACCGTACTTGACACCGAGCTTAACTGTCTCGGCAAACACCGCCACAGCATCCTCAAAATCCAAATCGCCGAGCGGACGCAACAGCTTGCCCGACGGGCCGATGTCCAGTGCCACAAACCGCGCGCGGTCACCTGCGGCGGTATCGCGTGCGGCTTTGGCATTCTGCACCGCCGCCGCCACAATGTCTTCCAACTCCGCCCTGTCAAACTTCAGCACATTCGCGCCGAAGGTGTTGGTGCACACAACATGGCTTCCTGCCTCGTAATAACGGCGGTGAATATCGGTAATCACCTCGGGGTGGCTGATATTCCACCGCTCGGGATGCTCGCCCGGCTGCAGACCGCTCGCCTGCAGCAGCGTACCCATACCGCCGTCCAGATAGACGATATTCTCTTTTAAGAATGCCGAAAAGGTCATACTCTCGCCTTCTTTTCTTTAATACCCAAAAACGCCGTCACCGATTTGGTTGGCGACATTAATAAACTGTCATTGAGACAAATACCGAGCTTCGACACACCATTCAGCACGCGAAACACCTCTCGCTGCGCCGACAGCGGCAAATCGCCGTAACCGGGGCTAAAGCGCGACGGTGCTACCTCCCCGTACCGCGCGGCGGCATCCTCGCAAAAACGGTCGCACAGCGCTTCAATGCGCTCCGCGCCGAGTGCTTGCATCATCAGCGCTTTGGAGGGTGCCGTGTGAGCATAACGGGCAATCAGACGGTCGGGGGCAACGCCCACCGTCGCGGCAAACAGCACCGTGCGGTCACAGCCTGCAAAATACGCGGCAAGGTCGGCGGAGTGCAGCGAAAACACGCCGAAATCGCATGTCTCCCCTCGCACCGTCACAGGCAGCTCGGTGTAGCACACACCATATGTCAGCGACGAACGCAGTTCTTCGTAGCAATCATATAACAGTGTAAGCGCCGCCGCATCCGCCTCGCGGCAACCGGCATAGCGCAGGGCCTCCATTTCACCGAGCGGCAGCTCCTCGTACCGCGCGTACCCCGTACTCATCGACCCAAAATCGCCGACAGATTTGACAAAATCTGCTCGGCAACGTCAGGCTTGTTCATCGAGTAGACGTGCACATTGGTAATACCGTTGGCAAACAAATCGATAATCTGATCCGTGGCGTACACGATACCTGCCTGCTTCATCGCATCGGGGTTGTCGCCAAACTTATCCACAAGGCTCTTGAACCGCTGCGGCATAAACGAACCCGACAGCTTGACCGCGCGCTCCACCTGATTGGCGTTGGTAATCGGCATCACACCGGGAATCACAGGCACGGTAATGCCCGCTTCGCGAATTTTGTACAGGAAGTTGTACAAAAGATTGTTATCAAAAAACATCTGGGTGGTGAGGAACTCGCAGCCTGCCTCCACCTTTTCTTTCAGGTGAAGAATGTCGCTTTTCTGGTCCTCGCTTTCGGGATGAATTTCGGGATAGCACGCGCCGCCGATGCAAAAGCCCTCGGCTTTGAGCTCTCTCACCAAATCCACCGCGTACCGATAGTCCCACGCGCTGCGGTCATCGTCCAGCATCGATTCGGGGATGTCGCCGCGCAGCGCCATCACATTTTCGATACCCGCTTCCTTCATTGCCCGGATGCGCTGACGCACCGTCTCGCGAGAGGAAGAAACGCAGGTCAGGTGCGCGAGCGTCGGCACGCCGTACATCTCTTTGATATTCTTGGCAATATCCAGCGTATAACGGCTCGTACCGCCGCCTGCGCCGTAAGTCACACTCATAAATGCAGGGCGCAACCGCGCGATTTCCTCCGTCGCGGTACGCACACTGTCAAACGCCGTCTCGGTCTTGGGAGGAAATACCTCAAACGACAAGGACAGCGTCTCTTTTTTCATCAGTTCGGTGATTTTCATATTCATCGCCTTCTTCCACTTGTCATTATACAACACCCAATCGCCGGAATCAAGCAAAAACCGACCATCCGAATTTCGGACGGTCGGTTTGGCTTATATTACGGAAAATCCTGCGGCATCCAGTGCCGCTGTCATCTGCGGTACGGTGGTGCGTTCGGGAGAAAACGTCACCCGCGCCGCATCCTGCCGCACCGACACCGAGCGCACGCCCGGTATGTCCCGGAGCACCTGTGCCGCCGCTTTACGGGTGGCGGTATCGTGTACTCCGAGCAGCTTCATCGTAATGCATTCCGATTTCGAGAGCATACAGTCTCCCCCTTTTCACAGGGTAGTATGCCCGCGTGCTATGCCTCTATTCACGCACGATGCCACTTCATACCCTGCGGCGTATCCTCCACCACGATGCCCATCGCCTTGAGCTCATCGCGAATACGGTCGGACTCTGCCCAGTTCTTCTCGGCACGCGCCTTGGTGCGAGCTTCAATCATGGCTTCGATTTCGCTGTCGTCGCCCTGCTCCTCGCGCGAGTACAGAAGACCCAGCACATCCGCCAGCTCGTTAAACGCACCCAAAGCCGTCTTGCAGCTGCCTTCGGTCGGCTGACCGGCGGCGAGCATACGGTTGCAATCCTTGGTCAACTCGAACAGCGCGGCGATACCGTCGGCAGTGTTGAGGTCGTCATCCATCGCGGCGATGAACTGCTCGCGGCGCTTGTCGCAGAATGCCGTCACAGCGGCATCCACATCGCCTGCGGGCGCGTTCTTCAGCGCAAACTCCAGCGCATTGCGGCAGTTATAGAGACGCTCCAGTGCCGCCGTTGCCTGCTCAATGCTCTCGTCGTTGTAGTTGATGGGGCTGCGATAGGAAGACGAAATCAAGAAGAAACGAATCGGCTCGTAGCCAAACTTCTCCGCCACGTCACGCACGGTAAAGAAGTTGCCGAGCGACTTGGACATCTTCTTGTTGTCCACGTTGATGTAGCCGTTATGCATCCAATAGCGGGCAAAGGGCGCTTCGTTGCAGCATTCGCTCTGTGCCACTTCGTTTTCGTGGTGCGGGAAAATCAAGTCCTGGCCGCCGCAGTGGATGTCGATGGAGGTGCCGAGGTAACGGCGTGCCATCGCCGAGCATTCGATATGCCAGCCGGGGCGACCCTCGCTCCACGGAGAGGGCCAGAACGGCTCACCGGGTTTCGCGGCTTTCCACAATGCGAAGTCCAGTGCGTCCTCTTTTTCTTCGCCGATGCCGATGCGTGCGCCCGACTCCAAATCGTCAATGGGCTGATGCGACAGCTTGCCATAGCCCTCGTCGCGGCGGGTGCGGAAGTAGACGTCACCGTTGTCGGCACGATAGGCGTAGCCCTTCTCCTCCAGCGTGCGGATGATGTCGATGATTTCATCGATTTCCTGCGTCGCACGGGGATGCACCGTGGCTTCGCGCACGCCGAGACCCTTGGAGTCAATCTTGAACTCGTCGATATAGCGCTCCGAAATCGTCTTGTAATCCACGCCCTCTTCGTTGGCGCGACGGATGATTTTGTCGTCGATATCGGTGAAGTTCTGCACGAAGCGCACGTCCCAGCCGCGCCACTCCAGATAGCGGCGCAGTACGTCGAACACGCACAGCGGGCGGGCATTACCGATGTGGATATAGTTGTACACCGTCGGGCCGCAGGCGTAAATGTGAACGACACCGTCCTCCAGTGTGACGAGCTCTTCTTTCTCGCGGGTCATTGTGTTGTAGATTTTCATGTTGTCTTCTCCTTTGCTTGGTTCTCCAAAACAGCAAGGCGCGCTTTCAGCGCCTCAATTTCCTGCATAAGCGGATCGGGAACGTGCACCTGATCCAGCTGATCCACCACTTTCTGTCCGCCCACGCGCACCACACGCGCCGGCACACCGACCGCCGTGGCGTTTTCGGGGATTTCGGACAGCACCACCGCACCGGCGGCAATGCGCGAGTTGTCGTGAATCACAATGGGGCCCAGCACCTTCGCGCCGGCGCCCACCATCACGTGGTTGCCGAGCGTGGGGTGACGTTTGCCGGTATCCTTACCGGTACCGCCCAGCGTCACGCCCTGATACAGGGTACAATCGTCACCGATGATGGTGGTCTCACCAATCACCACACCGGTGCCGTGGTCGATAAACAGGCGTCTGCCGATGGTAGCGCCCGGATGAATTTCGATGTTGGTGCGGCGCACACAGCGCTGCGAAATCCAGCGCGCCAAAAACTTGAGTCCGTGGCGGTAACACCAGTTCGCCTTGCGGTAAGAGCGCACCGCCTTAAAGCCGTTGTACAACAGCACAATTTCCAGTGCCGAACGCGCGGCAGGGTCTTTATCGCGGATAACCGCAATATCTTCTCTGAATCGTTTGAACATTGCTTCACCAACTTTATAAAAAAATCACCCTCGCCACGCCCGACAGGCATGGCGAAGGTGCTCATCACACGGTTCCACTTCGCATTTTACTCGATAGCCGATAACGGTGCCAGCCGGACAGAGATACTGAAAGTTCGTTCCCCCTGCCTGCTCACGGGTGCATTTCGCCGCCGCCCCGCCGAAAGCGCTTCCAGCCGATGGCGCTTTCTCTCTGATGCGGTGCTGCACGGGTACTTCTCCCGCTCAACGCATTTTACAGTACTATTATAACAGACTTTTTGAAAAAATCCACACTTATTTTTCAGCGGAGAAATATTGGCGGTGTCCCCACACGTACTGCGCGCCCGAAACAGCGGTCAGCACGACCGAGAGCCACAGCAAACCGTAGCCGATATACAGCGGCACGGTAAACAGCGCGTTCGGCAAATCGAACGCGGCGAGAATCGTTCCCTGCCAGGAGGCGAACTCCAGCGCCGCCAGCTGGAACAGAATAGCGATAAACTGCACCACCGTCTTGAGCTTGCCCCAGATGTTGGCGGCAATCACCGTGCCGTCCTTGGCGGCGAGCAAACGCACCGACGTCACCATAAACTCGCGCGTCAGCACAATCATCACCGCCCACACATCGAGATGACCCGTGGACAGGAACGCCAAAAACGCCGCGGTGGTCAGCATTTTATCTGCCAGCGGATCCAAAAACTTGCCCAGATTGGTGATAAGTCCCTGCGAACGGGCAATGCGACCGTCAAACATATCGGTCAGCGCCGCTACGCCGAACACCACGCCTGCGACAAGGTTATGAAACGGAAACTCCACCAGCGCCAGCAGCAAGAACAGCGGCGCCATTGCAATGCGGATTACCGTAAGTTTGTTTGGCAAATTCATACTCGTTCCCCCAGAAGATCCCAATCCAAACGATGTGTAATACGAACTTCCACGAAGTCGCCCGGTTCCACAGGCTCTTCGGTGGCAAAAAAGACTTTCGGGTCAATGTCCGGCGCATCCGCCGTCGAACGACCGAACCAGCACTGCGTCTCGCGGTCAAACGCTTCGACCAGCACCGTCATTGTCCGACCGACCTGCGCATCCCCGTATGCATCCGCGATGCGGGTCTGTAGCTCCATCACCGTGTCGCGGCGGCGCTCCTTGACGCGCTCGTCAATCTGCCCCTCCATTTCGGCGGCGGGCGTACCCTCCTCCGGCGAGAAAGCAAAGCAACCGAGGCGCTCAAAACGCGCTTCGCGGATAAACTCGCACAATTCCTCAAACTCTTCCTCGGTCTCCCCCGGGAAGCCCACCATCACGGTGGTGCGCAGCGCAATACCGGGTACACGCTCACGCAGACGCTGAACCAGTGCCGACAAACTCGCGCGGTCGCCCGGGCGGTTCATCGAACGCAGCACCCGACCGGAGGCGTGCTGAATCGGAATGTCCAGATAGTTGACCACCTTATCCTCGGTGGCAAGCACTTCCAGCAGCTCATCGGTCATATGCTCGGGATAGCAATACAGCAACCGAATCCAGCAAATGCCGTCAATTTTGCAAAGCTCACGAAGAAGCTCCGGCAACAGCGAGCGCCCTGCCACATCCTGTCCATACAGAGTGGTATCCTGCGCCACCAGCACCAGTTCCTTGACACCGCTTGCCGCCAATGCCGCAGCTTCGGCAAGGATAGCTTCCATCGAACGGCTGCGCAGTCCGCCGCGAATCAGCGGAATGGCACAATAGGCGCAGCGGTTGTTGCAGCCGTCACCCACGCGCAGATAGGCATAGTACGACGGTGTGGTCAACACGCGATCACCGTCCAGCGACCAGCAAGAGAGCGGCGGAAAGGATTCGGTACGTTCGCCGCGAATCGCCGCCTGCACCGCTTCCACAATGCCGCCGTTCGCACCCAGACCCAGCACAGCATCACACTCGGGAATCTCACGGGCAATCTCTTCACGATACCGCTCCGCCAGGCAACCGGTCACCACCAAGCCGCGGATGTGTCCTTCTTCCTTCAGCTTGGCGAATTCCAGAATATTCTCAATCGCTTCCTGCTTGGCATCCTCAATGAAGCCGCAGGTGTTAATGATTACCGCATCCGCCGACTCGCTGTCCGCCGTGACGGTGAAACCCGCGTCACGCAGCTTGGCGAGCATCAGCTCGGCGTCCATTTGGTTCTTCGGACACCCCAGCGATACCATTCCGACTTTACTCATCCGGCAATTCCTCTTCCTGCCACATCGACAGCGCGCGACGCACCGCCTCGGCACTGTAACCGTACCGCGCCAGTGCACCGGCAATCCGCTGCAGTGCTGCTGTATTCTCAGGTACAGTATATCGTTTTTTGGAAAGAAAAGCAAGAGCCAATTCCGTCTCGTCCACAGCACTCTCCGCCGCTGCTTCGCGGGCGGTCTCACGGTCAATGCCGCGACGCGTCAGTTCATCCGTCACACGCCGCGCAGGATACAGCTTTGTACGCACAAATTGCTCGGCCAATCGCCGAGCGTACGCCGCATCGTTGATATAGCCGAGCTGTTCCATATGCTGTGCCGCAGCGGCAGCCGCCTCGCGGTTTTCCGCGTGGTAGCGTCCCTTTTCACGACACAGCTTTTGTTCCAATTCACGGCGCGAAAGGTCTCGCTTGGACAGCAAAAACACCGCTTTGCTCTCCGCACGACGCCGCTGCGACGCAGCGCACAACGCCTCCAACGCCTCTTCAGACAAAGAGGAATCCACCCCGTAGGGGGATTCCTCCCATACCGTCTTATCCACGCTGACCTGCGTATCGTTGTCGAAGGTCAGCTGCACCTGATGCCCCCGAATGGGGCGCACCGCACGGATGATCATTGGTCATCCACCATAATGTCAATCGACGCACGCGCAGTGTTCGCGGTGTACTGCGCCGCCGCGGCAATCGGAATTTCCACCGGCTCGCCCTTGGGCGCTGCCATCTCTTCTTCCTCACGCTGGGCGCTGATAATCGCCACGACTTCGTCCTCGATTGCCTGACTCAAATCGGGGTTGTTCTGCAGGAACTCGCGCACACTGTCGCGACCCTGACCCAGACGCTCCTCTTTGTAGGAGAACCAGGAACCGGACTTCTGCACCACATCCAGCTCCACCGCCAAATCCAGCAATTCGCCCATACGCGAAATACCCTTGCCGTAAATGACGTCAAACTCCGCCTCTTTGAACGGAGGGGCAACCTTGTTCTTCACCACGCGAACGCGGGTGTGCGAGCCGTACGGTACACCGCCGTTTTTCAGCGTTTCCTGACGGCGCACATCCAGACGTACCGACGCATAATATTTCAGCGCGTTACCGCCGGCAGTGACTTCGGGGTTGCCGTACACCACGCCGACCTTCAGACGCAGCTGGTTGATGAAGATGGCCACGCAACCCGTCTTGCCGACAGCACCGGCGAGCTTACGCATCGCCTGCGACATTAGACGCGCCTGCAGACCGACATGCGCTTCACCCATATCGCCCTCGATTTCCTGACGGGGCACGAGTGCTGCGACCGAGTCAACGACCAGCATATCCACCGCACCGGAGCGAATCAGCGCTTCGGCAATTTCCAGTGCCTGCTCACCGGTATCCGGCTGCGACACGAGCAGCGAATCCACGTCAACGCCCAACGCACGGGCATACACCGGATCCAGCGCGTGCTCCACGTCGATATACGCCGCTTCGCCGCCGCGCTTTTGCGCTTCCGCCACCGCGTGCAGCGCCAACGTAGTTTTACCCGACGCCTCAGGACCGTAGATTTCGGTAATACGGCCACGCGGCAAACCGCCGACACCCAGCGCCATATCCAACGTCAGCGAACCGGTGGGGATGGTTTCCACGTTCATATTCACATTCTCGCCCAGACGCATAACCGCGCCTTTGCCATACGTCTTTTCAATCTGTGCCAGCGCGGTCTCCAGCGCTTTCTGCTTATTGCTTGCCGGAGCGGGGCGATCCATCGTTACCTTTTTCTTCTCTGCCATGCAAATCATCCTCATTTCCTGTTCGTTGACCGAACGCTTTCATATCCGTGATGTACCCAGTATACCGCATCTTTTCGTGGAAATCAAGGGGTTTTGCGAAAAAATCGAACAAATGTTTTGTTTTTTACTGTGCCACGAACAAGAAAAACCCCCGCCTGCACAGGCGGGGGTTTTGTAAACTTGTGCGATTATACCGACAGATCGTCGTCGTTGTCCTCAACGGTGGGTTCGCTCTGAACAACCGCCGCGAGGGCTTCGTCCGCCGTCAGCTCCAGCACATCCATCAGAGGCTTCGTATACTGTTTCATATTCTGTTCCTCCTTTGAATTACAGTGCCGCCGAAGCAGCGTTGACACTGCTCGTCACCAGCGTATCGCTGAGAACCGTCACACGGTTTCCGTTCGCATCCTTCAGGATGACGTAACCGCGTGCGGTATACTGACGAGCGTTGAAGGACTCGGTAGATACCGACGCACCCTTGGTCATAATCACCGTGAAGTCGATGTAGGAATCGGTGTAATCGACCAGCGACATACTGTTGCCCTTGACGTACGCTTTGGACTTCCACTTGTAGTTGTCCAAATCCAGCGTCACGTTTTCGGAATAGCGGGTCAGCAGCGAACCGATTTCCTCAATCTCGTAGGTCTTGCCGCCGTAAACCACCGACAGCGTGTTGAACTCGGGGTTGAAGGTCGTCGCGAAGTTCATACGAGTCAGGAAGCGGATGCCGTCATAGCCTTCGCCGCCTTCTGCAACACGCAGCGACGTACCGATGGTATCCATCGCGAAGGACTGGTCGGCCGTCGAAACGAACTCGGCAGTGACCTTCACCGACTCGGCAGGCATCTTGAACTCGAAGCTGTAGCCGTCGCCACCGCCGAAGGTCGCGTCGGTCAGGCTCTGGTTGAGGATCTTGACTTCCTTGCCGTCCTCGGTGACGTACTTCAGCGAGCCGGGCACCATGATGTAGCCCTCCTGCGGCTGAGCGTTCACCGTAACGGTTGCTTCGGCATCGGCGTCAGTAAGTGCAGCGCTGTTGACGGTGATGTCGCCGCCCTCAACCGTCATATCCGTGTAGGCATAAGCGTTCTCTTCTTCCTTCTCGCTCTGCCAGATGCGGACATAGTCGACTTCCATCGGGCTGTCGGCAGAACCGCCGAGGATCAGTGCCTGCATCAGCGTATCCATACTGGTGTAAACGCCATTCTGCAGCGTGCCTTCCTTCGCGGAAGCCGTGGGAGAACCCTTGCTGTCTGCGGAGTAAGCCTGGCTCATCACCTTGGTACCATCCAGGTAAGCGGTGACCTTGCCCTGCTCCCAGACCCAACCCATGGTGTGCCACTGCTGGTCACCCAGGCCGTTCTGAGAGGCGTTGCTGTTGCGGTAATGATGCTCATACGTACCGTCACTCGCCAGCTTGATGTCGTGCATGGTAACGGTGTAATAGCCCTTCGGATATCTCCAGTACTTGATGCCCTTGCCCCAGTACTCCATCCAGTCCATTTCGACCCATTCGTTGTCCTTGCCGGTAAGCTTCTCGGGCGGCAGCGACCAAATCGCAGGCACGCCTCTCTCGTCCTCGCCGTTGATCGACGAATCCGGAATGCGGAAGCGAACCTCCAGATAACCCTTGTTGAAGGAGAAGCCTGCGCCCGTCTTGGGATCGATGGTAGCGATACCGTAGTTGTAGTCGGGATCGCTGAGCTTGAGCGTCAGAATACCATTCTTCACGGTGAGGTCGTTCGCGGTGACGGTGGAAGCACCGTAGGGACGGCGGACATACCACTTGTAACCGGCCTCGCCGGTGGCATTCATATCGATGGTATCAATCGAGTTGAACTCGTCGCTGAACACCAGCGTGTCAAAGCCGGCCTGCACCGCCACATTGGGAGCGGTCATCGCAGCGCCGACGCGCAGCTCTTTCGCCAGCATATTATTGTTCAGACTGGAATCCGAAACCTGCAGACCGCCGTTAATCTTAACGGAAACGGTGTAATCGCCCTCCGCGGCGGTCCAGACTTTGTCGGACAGCACCGTCACGGTCTCGCCGGGAGCGATGATACCGTCAAAGGTCACGCTGTTCCAAACCTGACCGTTCAGGCGGAAGTCCACCGGGAACGCGCCCTCAACAGCGGACACGCCCTCGTTCTTAATCTTCACGCCCAGGGTCATCTCGGTGCCCGGCGTGACATCGCTGCCGCCGAGCAGGAGCAGTTCCTCAGCAATCAGATCGGAGGTTGCCTCTTTCAGGCTGAAATCGTCAAGATACGTACCCTCGGTACCGCCATAGGTGTCTTCACGGGTGAAGTTAATCATGTAGGAGCTGTTCAAGGTAACATCCTTGGTCTTGACGGTGAATGCATACGACGTATATCCATCCGACTGACCGGTAGCCTTCCAACCGCTGCCCGTGCTGAAGTAACTGGGATTGATATAGAAATCAATCGGAGCGCCCTTCGCCTTAAAGGAGAACACGTACTCGGTATTCGTCTTCAGGTTCAGAGCCTTGATGTATCTGTCGCCCGGATCCGACTCATACGGCGGGATGTACATTGCTCTGTTGCCGTCCGCTTCCGTCACGATGGAACCGAAGCCGTTGTTGATGTACGTATCGGTCCAGTGGTGCGGTGCGGGAACATCAAAGTCGCCGCCGACAAAACGATCGGAGTTCTTATCAGCGATTTCCTTGATGCTGAAGTTATCAATGTAGGTAACCGCCGTGGTATCCGTCAGGTTCGCCGTACGGTTCGGGAGGAAGCTGTAGTCCGGATTGCTGGCAGAGCCGTACAAGCCGTCGGCACCGGTGGTAAACTCGACACGGTACTGCGTCCAGCCGCCATCGTATTCCTGCGTGTAGGGGTTCGACCAGCCGGAAACGGAACCGGCATATCTCCACAGGTTGATATAGATTTGCGGGCCCTTTGCCACGAAGGTCAGCTCATACGTGGTGTTGGGAGCAAAGACAGGCCAGTTAATCAGACGGTCGCTCTTCTTGTAGTTAATCGCCAGTGCGTTACCGCCGCCGAAGCCTTTGCCCTCGGCAATGTACCAAGACGAAGAAGTAGAGGAGCCGACTCTCGAGAACGAACCGATGCGGCCCTGTTCAAAGTCACCGCCGGTAATCAGTTCGGCAGGAACTTCAACCGTGCAGGTGGCGGACAAATCGCCGGCGGTCACACCGATGGTGGTGGTACCGACGCCAACCGCCGTCACCACACCGTCGACAACCGTCGCAACGGAGGGATCAGCGGAGGTCCAGACGAAGTCCGAATCATACCAAGCGCCGGCAGGCACAGCCGTTGCCGTCAGCGTTGCGCTCTGGGTGCGATACAGAACCAGCGACTGCTTGCTCATCTGCAGCTCGGTCGCATACGCTTTCTCAACCGTCACTTCGCAGGAGGCAGAGATGTCGCCGGCAGTCACCGTGATGGTCGCCGTACCCTCGCCCACAGCCGTGATAACGCCATCCACAACCGTAGCAACAGCCGAGTTGCTGGTGCTCCAAACCGGGCTCTCAACATACGCATCGGCAGGGGTGGTGGACAACTCCAGCGTAACCTTGTCGCCGGCCGTCATCTCGATGGATTCCGCATCCAGTACAAAACCGGTTGCCACCGGCACACGACGCAGCTCGAAATCATCGATATACACATCGCCGCTGGTCTTGAAGTCAAAGGCATAGTTCGTGTTCTGCGAGGTGGGATTAATCAGGTAATACACCGTGATGTCTTTCCACTCCGTGGAAGCCGTGCCCGGGTCGCCGTAGGTCGCCAGTCGCGTACCGCCGCCCGCAGCCAAAATGCCGGGCGTGGTGTAACCGGTGCCCTTCTGGCGGTAGGTCAGTCGATAAATCTCGTTCTTCGCCAGACGGATGTTCGAGCTGTTAACCACAACAATGTCGGGATACAGATACGCATGCGCGCTGCTGGTGAAGTGCAGAACATGGTTGTTCGGATCGTCCACATCCACTTCAATCTTGGCGCCGTCGTTGAAGAAACCGCCGGAATTGTAGTCATTGAGCGACGCGACATTGCCGTTCTCGAAATCGCCACCGTAGGTCGAGTTCAGGTCGTACTCGGTGGTACCTTCGGGCAGCATCTCGATTTCGACGTCATCAATATCCATCAAAATGTCTGCGGTGGTATCTTGGATTTCCTGGAACACCATATAGAAGTTCGACGTAGTTCTCTTTGCTTTCGCATAGACATTGAAGCTGAACCACTCACCCACGCCGCTTACGTTGGAGCTCTTGGCGGAAATAATCCAGTTCGGTTCACCATAGCCACCGTCGGAGAACAGGTTGTAAAGGCGGACAGCAATACGCATCATGCCGCCATCGTTTCTGCGTGCGCGGAAGGAAATGCGAATCCAGTCACCCGCCTGCACCGTGTAGTCGATGACAGGTGCATAAATTGCTGCACCGACAGCAGGCATTTGGATATAATGGTTGCCGTCCTTCGAATCGGTCAGAATCGGCACAGCCGACTTGTCCTTGTAAGTCCAGCCGGACTCATCCGACTCCTCGAACGAACCGTTGGGCAGCTCGAAGCGCGGAGGCGGATTCACCGTAACGGTGCAGGTAGCAGTCAGGCTGCCCAGCTTCGCGGTGATAGTGGCAGTGCCCTCGCCAATAGCCGTTACCAGACCGTTTGCGACGGTGGCAACCTGATCGTCGGAGGTAATCCACTCCAGAGCGCTCAAATCCGCATTTTCCGGGGTCGACACCACGCTGAGCGTGGTCGTGCCGCCGATATCCAGCGTTTCCGCTGCCGAGTTCATCGTAATCGCCGTTGCCGACGGGAGCTTCACCGTCACCGCGCAGGTGGTGGTCATCTCGCCGCTCTTGGCGGTAATGGTGGCAGTACCCTTGCCGACAGCCGTCACAACGCCGTCCACAACCGTGGCAACGTTCGCATCGCTGGTTTCCCAGGTGACATTCTCGGACAGGTAGGAACCCGCAGGCACCGTCGCAGCGGACAGCTCCAGCGTATCGCCCACCGTCAGCGTGGAGGACGTCTCGCTCATCTCGATCGAGGTGGCATAGACCTTTTCCTTCAGGCTGATGTTGTCGATGTACGTACCACCCGTCGTACCCAGCGTGTCGCTATTCTTACGCGTGATGTTAATCAGGTAGTTGAGGTTCAGAGTGGCATCCTTGGTAGTAAAGGTATACGTATACGTCTTATACTCCTCGGTCGCCGTCGTGGTGAACCACTTACCCACATTGCCACCGGTAGCGCCGCCGCCGCCATACAGATAGATGTTAAGCGGCGCGCCCTTGATATCCATCGTCAAGACATACTCGGTGCTCGTCTTCAGCGAGAAGTTTCTCACGTAGTGGTCTTTCGCATCCGCCGTGGCCGCCGGAATAAACAGCGCACGGTTACCATCCGGCTCCTTTACGACGGTCGACGGAATCACGGTGGAGTTCAGATACGCCGTCCAGTGGTTAACCTTGGAGTCGACATAATCGAACGTACCGCCGGTCAGAATCTCGCCGCTCGTGTCCTCGACATACTTCTTGATAACCACGTTATCAATGTAGGTCGGCACTTCGGACGCATTGT
>JAZODA010000063.1:0-21438 GCA_045596745.1 Acutalibacteraceae bacterium | reverse complement strand
TTTGAACACGGCAGAGGCGCGGGTGCCAACGCGATGGCTACCGACCAGGCGACATACGGTCTGATTGCCTACGATCGTCTGCTGAAGGGCAAGCCGTCTTTGTACGATTACTCCGACGTTGTTGTCGAAGAGGACACGGTGGTGCAGGGCAAGCCTACTGCCGCGTTGGGTCTGCCTGCGCAGATTACCGATGATATTGGCAAAACCTTCAACGCTGTTATCACCTTGGATCAGTGGGATAACACGGCGGGTTATAAACTGATTGACTTCATTGTCAATGTTCCCGAGGGACTCAGCGTTTCCAATGTGACAGCCGGCAGCCGCTTGAACGGCGGCCAGGTCAGCTACCATCTGGATGAAGATGGTAAACTGCGCGTGGTGTACTTCGATGCCACAAACCACAGTGATATTACTGTGGTTGGCAATGCCGAGGGTAACGCGTTCCCTGCCCAATTTTTCACTATCACGTTCCAAGTGGATGCTGTCAACGTGGGTGAGCGGAAAGCCATCTCCCTTGGCGGCATGTCTGTAAAACGCACATCCGATTCCGAAGACGAGGATGCGATGGTTGTCGTGAACACCGCTACTGCGACGGGAAGTGTGGAGGTCGTAAAGGGCATTTCCTACAGCGCTGTCCGCCTGTACGTCGGTGACGACGTTGACTTGATTCCCTCGAGCAAGATGGCGGTTGCCGTGTCTGTTGTTGGTGCCGAAAACACGACGAAACTCATCTACAATGACGGCACGAACGAGTATGTCCTTAAGTACAGTGAGGAAATTTCCGAGAAAATCGGTGTTGCCACTTACGTGGTGTTGGCGGAGGCTTCCATCGATATGGCTCAGTTTGCAAACAAGCAGAATTTCACGTTTGCCGCAGAAGAGGCATCGCAGATGGCCTTCGGTGATGCCAACGGTGACGGTGTTGTCAATGCGCAGGATGCACTTGCGGCTGTGGATACGTGGCTTCGCAAGGGCGATGCACCTGATGACGATGAAATTCTTGCTCTGAATGTCAACGGCGACAGCCGTATCAACACCTTTGATGCGTTGGGCATTGTGGAAGCCTTTGTGAACCGAAACGACTATTTGGTTGTCACCAAAGCGGTTACCTTGACGACCAATCCGTAATGATTTTTGGAGAGGCATAAACCTCCCGTGCAGTTCCGACAAGGGGTGTTTCTATGAAAAAATTCCTGAAAAAAGGCTGGCCTTGGATCGTGGGCGCTTGTGTTATCGCAGCAGCGGTTGTGATAGCACTGATGCTGTGTGACAATAGCGAAGAACCCGCCGCTCCCGCAGAGCCAACGTTAATCGTGGAAACACCCCAAAAGCTGTCCGCTTCCGAAACGGAAGAATTCACGCTGGATGTTACTGTTTCCCGACTGGGAGAAGCCCGCTATCCCGCGATGAGTATGAGTCTTGCATTTGATTCCTCGCGACTGGAATTTTTGGGTGTGGAGGAAGGCAATGTTTTTGTTTTGAGCTACGAAAACGGTGCGGGGCAGAAACTTCCCGAATGGAGCTGCAATGTGCAAAGCAGTAACGACACCGGACTTATCAATATCATGTATCTGGATATGACCGGCGGCAAAAACGCATTTACCAAAGAGCTGTTGGCAGAAGACGACAATGTGGTTCTTCGGCTGAAATTCCGACTGCGGGGCAGCGCACGTCCCGGCGATGTGTTGGATTTGATTGTGGAGGATGCGGTGTTCGCCGCATCCGATGAAACCCAAAGTCTGGCTATGACCCGTGATACGCTGAAAGTCAAACACGGCAGAATCGTGATTGGAGAATAACAATGAAAAAAATACTCGGTTTTTTGTTGGCTTTCATTACTTTGTTTTCCCTGTGCGCCTGTGCCGGCAACTGGGAAAGCGTCAATTTGAAAGATCCCATTGCGCTTCCGAAAGACGGTGCCGTGAGGGGAACGGTGCTCGAACAGGTCAAGAGCGAGAACGCTATTGGTGTGTTTACCGGGAAATCCGGTGCTTACGCTTATGAATGGACCATCTTCGGCAGCGACATTTCCGAGCCGAAGGAAACCAATCTCGGTGTACAGCTCAGCAAGATTGAGGACGGATGCATCCGGGTGGTGCTTAACCAGACGGAGAATTTTGGGTTTTCCGCGGTGCTTTCCATCCATTTGGATGAGAAGTGGGGTGCGACGGGTGCAACCGCCTATGCCAACGGCAAAGCGGTTTCTTCCGTATCTGTTACGGGCGGCGATACCACCATTTTGAATGTTACGTCGAATGGCACTGTGAGCGCGTTCGTTATTCGCCCTGATGAACTCCCCGAGGATACAACAAGCGCTTCGTCTGCTGAAACAACCGTATCCAGTACTGTAGTTTCCACACCTACGGTTGGGCAGGATGAGTATCTTTCCACGCCGCAGCCGAGCACCGGTAAGGATAAATATTATACCGACCCCGTTCCGGAGGGGAAACCTAAGCCGGTTGAGCCGGAGAATCAAGAGGTTGACGAGGAGAAAACGTATTCCTGCGTTTTCTCCATTGAGTGTTCTACCATTTTGAACAATCTGGAGCTGCTTGACCCCGACAAATTGGAAGTGCTCCCTACCGGTGGTGTGATTCTTGCGAAAACTACCGTAACCTTCCATGAAGGCGAATCGGTGTTTGATGTGTTGCAACGGCTTTGTAAGGAAAAAGGCATCCATATGGAGGCGTCATGGACACCGATGTACAACAGCGCCTACGTTGAGGGTATCCACAATCTGTATGAATTTGATTGCGGTGCGCTGTCCGGTTGGATGTACAAAGTCAATGGCTGGTATCCCAACTATGGCTGTTCGAGATATCAGTTAAAAGACGGCGATTTGGTGGAATGGCGCTATACCTGCGACCTCGGCAACGACGTAGGTGGCGGCTATGCTGTTGGTGGTTAAGATGCAGGATCGGTTTGCTAAATACCATCCCTTGGTGAACTTTTTATACTTCGCTTTGGTGATTGGTTTTTCTATGGTGCTGACACATCCGTTGGCACAAGGAATCTCGCTTGTCTGCGCGGTTATGTATGCGGTACAAGCAGAGGGGAAGAAGGCAGTCTTGTTCAGTGTTCGGTGGTGCTTGCCGATATTTTTGCTGACGGCGTTTGTCAACCCGGCTTTCAGCCACGAAGGCCTGACGATTCTGCTGTATTTACCCGGCGGGAACCCTTTGACATTGGAAAGCATTTTGTACGGTCTTTCCGCGGGGGCTATGCTGGTAACGGTGATGCTTTGGTTTTTAAGTTTCAGCCGTGTGATTACCTCGGATAAATTCATCTACCTCTTTGGACGCATGATCCCGGCACTATCCTTGGTGCTGAGTATGACGCTTCGCTTTATTCCGAAGTTCAAAGCACAGATGAGCGTGGTAATCGATGCGCAAAAAAGCATCGGCAGAGATGTTTCGACGGGCAGCCTTTGGCATCGTACCAAGGTTGCTGTTACCATCTTGTCCATTATGATTACCTGGTCGCTGGAAAACGCCATCGAAACGGCGGACAGTATGAAAAGTCGCGGGTACGGCCTGAAAGGGCGCACCGCATTTTCTATCTATCGCTTGGATGATCGTGACAAGATGGCGCTGTTGTTCTTGGGATTTTGCGGGTTCTGTCTTTTGACAGGCACGATGATTGATGCCTTCGGTTTTCTGTATTTCCCGCGATTGCGGTATGTGGGTATCAACACGGTGACGATGGCATTTGAATTTATTTACTTTGCGTTGTGTATTATGCCTGTGGTGTTGAATCGGGCAGAGGAGAGAAAATGGAAAGCTATTCATTCAAACATGTAGACTTTACATACCCGGAGGGCGAACGAAAAGCACTGCGGGATGTTTCCTTTGCTGTTCAGCAGGGCGAGTTCGTGATTCTTTGCGGCCCGTCAGGATGCGGCAAATCCACTCTTTTGCGGCACTTAAAAACCTGCTTGACTCCCCACGGCTTGTTTTCCGGCGAAATTCGTTATCAGGGGAAACCGTTGTCTGAAATCAGTCAGCGAGAGCAGGCACAGCGTATTGGGTATGTGTTGCAGTCACCTGAAAATCAGGTGGTCACCGACAAGGTGTGGCACGAACTGGCATTCGGCCTCGAAAGCCTGGGATATGACACCCCCACGATTCGTCGTCGCGTGGCGGAGATAGCCGCTTTCTTTGGTATCGAGAACTGGTTTTATAAGAATGTTACCGAACTTTCGGGCGGTCAGAAGCAGTTGTTAAGTCTCGCTTCGGTTATGGCGATGCAGCCCGATGTGTTGGTGTTGGACGAACCTACCGCTCAGTTGGATCCGATTGCAGCTGCCGATTTTTTGGCATTGCTCGGAAAAATCAATCGGGAACTGGGAACGACTATCGTGTTGACGGAGCATCGTCTGGAGGAGGCATTCCCGTTTGCCACCCGTGCTATTGTTATGGAAAATGGCGCGATTCTTTGTGATGACAAGCCGGAGAATGTTGGGTTGCAGTTAAAGGCTAAGGGTAGCGGTATGTTTCTGGCTATGCCAACCGCTATGCGGGTGTGGTCGGCCGTGGAAACGACGCTCGGTTGCCCGATGACCGTTCGCGATGGTAGCGATTTTCTGTCTCGGCATGCCGAGCGACACGCACTTCTGCCTCTGGCGGAACAGATTACTGTGGTGTACCCCGAGGACCGGGTGCTGGAATGCGAAGATGTGTGGTTTCGCTACGAGAAGGACAGTCCCGATGTGCTTAAGGGATTTTCGTTAACGCTGCGCAAGGGCGAATTTTATGCTATCCTGGGCGGCAACGGTGCGGGTAAATCCACCGCGTTAAAAGTGATTTCTGCCTTGCGCACCGCCTATCGCGGCGATGTTCGCCTGCACGGCAAGTTGGGGCATTTGCCTCAGAATCCGCAGGCGTTGTTTGTCAAACGTACCGTGCGCGAGGATTTGTATGAGGTGTTCCGCGGCAAAAAGGTACCTAAAACGTCGCAGGATGCTGAGGTTGCCCGCATTGTTGAACTGTGCGGCCTCAGAGATTTCCTGGATCGCCATCCCTATGATATTTCGGGTGGTGAGCAGCAGCGTACCGCCTTGGCAAAGGTGCTTTTGACACAACCCGATATCCTTTTGCTGGACGAGCCGACCAAGGGCTTTGATGCCGAATTCAAGGTGACATTTGCTTTGATTCTTCGCCGATTGGTTGCGCAGGGTACTACCATTTTGATGGTGAGTCACGATGTACCTTTTTGTGCGGAGTATGCCCATAAGTGCGGATTGTTTTTTGATGGTAGCATTGTGGCGGAGGGGACCCCGCGGGAGTTTTTCTCCGGCAACAGTTTTTATACCACCCCTGCCAATCGTATGGCACGCCACCTGATTCCGCGTGCGGTGACGGTTGCCGACGTTATTGGCTGTTGTGGCGGCGAACTTCCTGTCGAACCGAAGTTGCCCAAAGCAGTGCCGTTGCCTAAAGTAAAAGAAACTGCCGTGAATTTTAAGCCGAAGCCGCTGCCGATTTGGAGAAAACTGCTTGCCGGTGTTTCTTTGGCAATGGCTCTGTTGGTGTTTTTCTATGCCACCAGCATTACCGATCTTTCTGCCCTTATCAACCAAAGTGGTATCAACGACAGCGGTGAGCAGCAACTGCTTTTGTATGTGGTGCTGATTGCGGCGCTTGGTGTGTTTATTGCTGCCGTTGGTCGCCGAAGCGCACCGTCAGCCGTGCTGCAGATTCCGTCCAACCGCCGAAAACTGAGCAAGCGCACTATGGTAGCCGCTGTGCTGATTGTGCTGTGCATTCCGCTGACGGTGTTTGCGGGAGTGATGTACCTTGGTAACCGCTATTATAACGTAACGGCGCTACTGGTGCTGCTTGAATGTATGATACCTTTCTTTTTGGTGTTCGAAAGCCGAAAACCAAAAGCGAGAGAACTTGTGACGATTGCTGTCTTGTGTGCCATCGGTGTTGCCGCCCGTGCCGCGTTCTTTATGTTGCCGCAGTTCAAACCGGTGTTGGCGTTGGTTATCATTTGCGGGGTGGCCTTTGGAGGGGAAAGCGGTTTTTTGGTGGGTGCTGTTACGATGCTGGCTGCCAACCTCTTATTCTCACAAGGACCGTGGACACCGTGGCAGATGTTCAGTATGGGCATCATCGGTTTTTTGGCAGGCGTTTTGTTCCGCAAGGGATTGTTGCGTCGCAGCCGCGGAAGTCTTGCTGTTTTCGGTGCATTCTCCGCTGTGATTATCTACGGCGGCATTATGAATCCCGCCGCAGCACTGATGTACAATTCCCAAACCGTTAATTGGGAGATGCTGAAAGCGTATTATATCAGCGGCTTGCCGATGGATTTGATTCACGCAGCCGCCACTGTCATCTTTATTCTGATTGCCGCCGAACCAATGCTGGAAAAACTGGACAGAATCAAAGTCAAATACGGCCTGGTGGAATAAAAAATACCTACCCTTGCTGATACGGTTGTATCCAATAAGGGTAGGTATTTTGGTGCCGCTGACCGGGCTTGAACCGGTACGGTATTGCTACCGAGGGATTTTAAGTCCCTTGTGTCTGCCAATTCCACCACAGCGGCGTATAAACGGGCAGAGGCCCGTTTTTTTGTTATGCGAAGTACAAGCTCTTGTCCGGGAACTCCGGTTCACAGGTGATGTTAAGACCCATCTTGCGAAGCGTGGATTCGTCGCCGGAGTGCAAAAGCTGCGTGGAGTGCAGCTCACAGCCGCGCAGCTTCGGGAGCTGTTCCACAGCGGCGGCCGCCGTGGCATCCGAAGCGGCACAGATGTACAGCGCCGTCAGCACGTCGTCGGCTTTCAGCACGCTGCTTTGGCTCTTGAGCAAATCCAGCTTGAGCTTCAGCACCGGTTCCAGCACCTGCGGGCTCATCAGCAGGACGCTCTTCGGGATGTCCGCCAGCACCTTGATGGCGTTGAGCATCGCACCGCTGCACGCGCTGAGCAAGCGGGTGGCCTTACCGGTAATCACGCGACCGTCGGGCAGCTGAATCGCTGCTGCGGGTGCGCCGCTGGCTTCTTTTTTCGCCAGTGCGGGGAGAACCACCGCACGATCTTCCTTTTTCAGGCTCATCTGCTGCATCAGCATACTGAGCTTGTCCACCGTTTCGTGGCGTTCCTTGCCCTGCTTGAGGTCGCACAGACCTTTGTAATAACGGCGGATAATCTCCTGCTTGCCCGCTTCGCGGCAGACTTCGTCATCCACAATGGCGTAGCCCGCCATATTCACGCCCATATCGGTGGGGCTGCAGTAGAAGTGGTCGTTGCCGGTGATGCGCGACAGGATGGTACGCACGATGGGGAAGGCTTCCACATCGCGGTTATAGTTGACGGTGGTGACACCGTACGCTTCCAGATGGAAGGGGTCAATCATATTGACGTCCTGCAAATCGGCGGTTGCCGCTTCGTACGCCAGGTTGACGGGGTGCTTGAGGGGCAGATTCCAGATGGGGAAGGTCTCGTATTTACCATAGCCCGAGAGCAGACCGCGGCGATGGTCGTGGTAGACCTGCGACAGGCAGGTCGCCAGTTTGCCGCTGCCGGGGCCGGGAGCGGTGAGAACGACCAGAGGCTTGGTGGTTTCGATGTAGGGGTTGGAGCCGTAGCCGGCATCGCTGACGATGTGGTCAACGTTGGAGGGGTATCCCTCAATCGGACGATGGATGTAATATTTCACGCCGCGAGCTTCCAGCTTGCGGACAAAGGCGTCCGCCGCAGGCTGACCGCTGTACTGCGTGACAACCACGCTGTTGACTTCGATGCCGAGCTTGGTGATGACGTCGATTTGGCGTAGCAAATCCATCTCGTAGCTGATACCGAGGTCAGCACGAATCTTGGTTTTTTCGATATTGCCGGCACTGATGCAGAACACCACTTCCGCCGTGTCGCGCAGCTCGCACAACAGACGAATTTTGGCATCCGGCTCGAAACCGGGAAGCACACGGGCAGCATGATAATCGTCAAACAGCTTGCCGCCGAATTCCAGATACAGCTTGCCGTTAAACTGCGAGATGCGTTCCAGAATATGCTCCTTCTGCTTTGCCATATACAGGGCGTTGTCGAAGCCTTTTTTCATCTTTTCCACCATCCTTGCCGAACAAAACCAATCTACCGTATAGCATATCAAATATCCGGGGGCATTTCAAGGGGGCATTTGCATTTTATATTACATTTTTACGCCGCTTTGGCGACATTTCCTCTTTTCTTTTATCGGAAAGTATGCTACAATACCGATGAAAGTATACGGTCAGAAAGGATCGATTGCTATGGCAAAGATAGAATGGAAAAAATTCAAAAGCGGCACCGATGTGCGTGCTGTTGCGCTGGATGGCGTGGAAGGTCAGCCGTGCGAGCTGACTGACGAGGTCGTCACCGGTATTGTGAAGGCATTTGTGTGCTGGTTGTCGGCGAAAGCGGGCAAGGCCGCTTCGGAGCTCACCGTTTCGGTGGGTCGTGACAGCCGTCTGTCCGGTCCTCGCATCCGCGATGCGGTTGCCGCGGCGATGAAAGCGGCAGGTGTGCGCGTTCTGGATTGCGGTCTGGCATCGACGCCTGCGATGTTTATGACGACGGTGGATCTCGCCTGCGACGGTGCGGTGCAGATTACCGCCAGCCACCATCCGTGGAATCGTAACGGTTTGAAATTCTTCCTGCCCTCCGGCGGTATCGAGGGCAGCGATTTGAGCGAGATTCTCGCGCTTGCCGAAAACGGCAGCGAAGCACCGGCAGCAGAGGGTTCGGTGGAGGATGTGCCGTATATGGTGCAGTATGCCGAGCGTCTCCGCCGCCTTATCGTCGATGGTGTCGGCGCAGGTGAAAAGCCGCTCGAGGGTATGCACATTGTGGTGGATGCCGGTAACGGCGCAGGCGGTTTTTATGCGACCGACGTGCTGCAGGCACTGGGCGCGGATGTATCCGGCAGCCAGTTCCTGGAGCCTGACGGTCATTTTCCGAACCACATTCCCAACCCCGAAAACTCCGAAGCGATGGCCTCGGTGTGCGGTGCGGTGCTGAATGCCGGTGCCGATCTCGGCGTGATTTTTGATACCGACGTCGACCGCGCAGGTTGCGTTGGCGCGGACGGCAGAGAAATCAACCGCAACCGTCTGGTGGCGCTGGCTTCCGCCATTGCGCTGGAGGGCAACGAGGGCGGCACCATCGTGACCGACTCCATCACCTCGGACGGCCTCAAGCAGTTTATCGAGAAAACGCTGGGCGGCGTGCATTGCCGTTTCAAGCGCGGATACAAAAACGTTATCAACGAGTCGCTGCGCCTGAATGCCGCCGGCATCAATTCGCCGCTGGCTATCGAAACGTCGGGTCACGCCGCACTGCGGGATAACTACTTCCTGGATGACGGCGCGTATCTGGTGACGCGTATCATCATCAAAGCGGTGCAGCTGCGTGCCGAGGGTAAGACGCTGGATGACCTCATCGCCGCACTGCCTGAACCTGTGGAGGGTTGCGAGCTGCGCTTTAACATCACCGAACCGGAATTCCGCGCCTACGGTGAGCAGGTGCTTGCCGAGCTGGAGGCTTATGCCAACGAGAACGGCTGGTTGGTGGCGGATGACAGTCGCGAGGGCGTGCGTGTTTCCTTTGGCGTAGGCGAGGGCGACGGCTGGTTCCTCCTGCGACTGAGCGTGCACGATCCGGTGATGCCGCTTAATGTGGAAAGCAACGTCGCGGGCGGCTGCGAAATCATTTTGTCCAAGCTGCTGCCGTTCCTTGAGAGCAAAGCGGCACTGCGGAGGTAATCGATATGTCGATGGACTGGACGGAAGTATGCATTTACGTTGCCACGGCGGATACCGACCGTGCTTCGGATATTGCTCATATGGCGGTGCCGTACGGCATTTATGTGGAGGATTACAGCGACCTGGAGCAGGGCGCGCGTGAAATCGCGCATATCGACCTGATTGACGAGGAACTGCTGAAGCGTGACCGCACCCAAAGCATCATTCATCTGTATCTTGAGCCGCAGGAAAACCCCACCGAAACGGTGGCGTTCCTGCGTGAGCGGTTGTCCGCTTGCGGCATTGTCAGCGAGGTGGGCACGAAAACCATCAGCGAGCAGGATTGGGCGAACAACTGGAAGCAGTATTTCAAGCCCCTGTCGGTAGGCGAGCGGTTGCTGATTTGCCCCACGTGGGAAACGACCGACAACCCCGAAAATCGCCTGTTGCTTTCCATCGATCCGGGTATGGCGTTCGGCACCGGTGGTCACGATACCACGCGTATGGTGCTGGAAGCGGTGGAGAATTACATCACCCCCGAGACCGATGTGTTGGACGTCGGTTGCGGCAGCGGTATTTTGTCGATTGCGTCTTTGCTGCTTGGTGCGCGTTCGGCGGTTGGCGTGGATATCGATGCGCTGGCCGTTAAGATGGCACTGGAAAACGGAGAAATCAACGGCTACGCCGAGCCGCAGTACACCATTCGTCAGGGCGACCTGGTCGAGCAAATCAGCGGACAGTACCAGGTGGTGCTTGCCAACATCGTGGCAGACGCTATTCTGAAGCTGTCTCCTGCAATTCCGACCTTCCTCAAGCCGGGCGGCGTGTACATTGTGTCGGGTATCATTGATGAGCGCGGCGCGGAAGTGGAAGCGGGTCTTGCCGCTTGCGGCTTCAAGCTGCTGGAAAAACGGACGCACGGCGGCTGGTGCTGCTTTGTCTGCGGAAAGGACTAACGGGAATGTCTCGTTTTTTTGTACAGCCCTTTGAGGGCGACACTGCCGTTCTGACAGGGCAGGAGGCGCACCACGTAGCGAGAGTATTGCGTATGCGCGTGGGCGAGGATCTGATGCTGTGTGACGGCGCAGGCACCGATTATATGTGCCGCATTTTGTCGGTGGACGATGGGGAAGTACAGGTGCAGGTGCTGTACCGCGCTCCGTCGGAAACCGAACCGACCGCAAGCGTGACAATCTATCAAGGTCTTCCCAAAAGCGAGAAGATGGATTTGATTGTGCAAAAATGCGTGGAAATCGGCGCGGTGCGGATTGTTCCCGTGGCGATGGCACGCAGTATTGTTAAGCTGAACGCGGCCGAGGGCGCTAAAAAGCAGGCGCGGTGGCAGAAAATTGCCGCGTCGGCAGCGGAGCAAAGCGGACGCGGATGTATCCCTGAGGTCGCCGAGCCGATAAGCTTTAAGCAGCTGCTGGAAGCGGTAAAGCAGGAAAACACCGTCACCTTTTACGAGGGCGGCGGTGAACCGCTCGAGACGCTTGTCGGCAAAGAAACGACGGCGGTGTCGCTGGTCATCGGGCCGGAGGGCGGCTTCGAGGCGGAGGAAATCGATCGTCTGCGCGAAGCAGGTGCGCATATTGCGACGCTGGGTCCGCGCATTTTGCGGTGCGAAACCGCTCCGCTTGTGGCACTGTCGATTGTGATGCAGCTGACGGGAAATATGAATTAACCGTTGCAAACGGGAAAAACTATGGTACAATAAAAGTACCGTTATGAAAAGGAGTTTTGAAATATGCAGATTACGAAAGAAACGCTCATTGGCGATATCCTGGATATGGACCGCACCACGGCTCCCTACTTCCTGGAAATGGGTATGCACTGCCTCGGTTGCCCCTCCGCTCGCGGCGAGACACTGGAGCAGGCGTGCGCTGTCCACGGTGTCGATGCCGACGCGCTGGTTGCCAAGATTAACGCTCACCTGAGCAAGTAAGACAAAACACACGGGGCGGCTCGCGTTGCGGGCCGCCTGCGTTATAGGAGTACATATGTTGGATTCACGTTTGCGCTTAGCGGCCGACCTCGTGCGTGAGGGCAGTCGGGTGGCGGATATCGGTACCGACCACGCTCACTTGCCGGTGACGCTGGTTTCCGAGGGGCGGTGTCCCTCGGCCATTGCTTCCGACGTGCGGTCAGGTCCGGTGGATAATGCTCGCCGCACGGTGGAGCAGGCCGGGCTTTCCGCGGAGGTTTCGGTGCGTTTGGGCGACGGCCTGCAGACGGTACGGCCCGAAGAGGTGGACGATATCGTGATTGCGGGCATGGGCGGCGAGACCATTGCCGCAATTTTGGATGCGGCCGCTTGGGTGAAAAGCGATGCCTATCGTCTGATTTTACAGCCGATGACCCGTGCGGAGAAGCTGCGCGCGTACTTGTACGAAAACGGATTTGACATCCTGGAAGAGCGCGTCACGCGGGTGGGACGCCATTGGTACACCGTGATACACGCCGCCTACAGCGGCACGGTGAGTGCGGCGGACGAAGCACGCTGTCACATCGGTCGGATTCCGCTTCCCGAGGGCGACGGTTATCTGCAGGTGGTGGAAAACCGATTACAGAGACAGCATCGGGCTTGCCCGACGGAACAGACAGCGGCCTGTCTGGAGGCGGTGCGCCGTTATCGGAGCGGCGCTCCGAAAGAGGAGGAAGCACAATGAACATTGCGGATATTTTGAGTTTCCTGCAGGAAAAAGCACCGTTTGAAATCGCGGAACCGTGGGATAACAGCGGACTGCTGATTGGCTCGTCGGACGGCGAGACCGAAACGGTTGTGGTGGCGCTGGATATTACCGATGAGGTTGTGGATGCGGCTTGCGCCGTCGGCGCGAAACTGATTATCAGCCATCATCCGGTGATTTTCGATCCGCTCAAAACGCTGGCGGCGGACAGCGTTCCGTACCGTATGGCACAGGCCGGAATTGCCGCGCTGTGCGTACATACCAATCTGGACAAAGCGACAGGCGGCGTCAACGACTGTCTGGCAGCGGCACTGGAGCTTGTGAATGTGCAGGTTGCCGAGGACGGTATGAGCCGCTTGGGTGAACTGAAACAGCCGATGAGCGCGGACGCGTTTGCCGCCTTTGCGGCGAAACGTCTCGGAACGGCGGTGCGTGTGCGCCGCGGAACGGACGAGATTCGTACCGTTGCCCTGTGCGGCGGTGCGGGCGCAGATTTGGTGTTGCCGCTTTTGAAGCAGGCGGATGCCGCGCTGACGGGGGAGGTTAAGCACCACGAGTGGTTGGCTGTTCCCACGCAAAAGACGATGATTGACGGCGGACATTTTCATACCGAGGTGTTTGTGGTGGATGCTGTGGTGGCTTGGCTGTCCGAGGCGTTCCCGTCGCTGAATGTGACTGTATACCGCGGTAATGCTCCGTATTCTACGATAAAGGACTGACACGATGGCACTGGACGGCGCTTTTTTGCATTGTCTGCGCGATGAACTGTGGCAGGTGCTGCAGGGCTCTCGCATTGATAAAATACACCAGCCCTCCAAAGAAGAACTGGTGTTTGCGATGCGCGGGCGGAACGGTACGGAAAAACTGTACCTTTCCGCGCGGGTAAATTCGCCGCGCGTGCAGCTGACGGCCGTGTCGCTGGAAAACCCCGCAACGCCGCCGACATTTTGTATGCTGTTGCGCAAGCGCCTGACCGGTGCGCGCCTTATTGACATTCGTCAGCCGGGGCTGGAGCGAATCCTGTATTTTGATTTTGAAGCATTAAACGAGCTGGGCGACACGGTGCGGCTGACGGTTGCGGCCGAGCTGATGGGTCGTCACAGCAACCTGATTTTAATCGGGGAGGGAGACCGCATCGTCGACGCCATCAAGCGAATTGATTTGTCGATGTCGTCGGTGCGCCCTGTGTTGCCGGGAGCGCCGTATGTGGCGCCGCCTGCGGACGATAAGCGACACGATGCACTGCTTTGCGATGCGGATACGTTGGCGCGTGCGGCACTGGAGGGCGGTTTGCCGATTGACAAAGCATTGCAGTCGTCGGTGCAGGGCTTTTCGCCGCTGATTTGTCGGGAAATTGCCGCTCGCTGTGCGGAAAGCACGGACGAAAAACGATTGTCTGCGGCGATTGAGCGCGTGCGCGAGTCGCTGAACGATGTGTCCAGACGCGTGCCGTATTTGCTGTACCGTGCGGACAAAACGCCGCTGGAGTTCAGCTTTTTGCCTATCACGCAGTATGGCCTGGAAGCAACCGGGCGTGAAGTGGAGAGCTTCTCGGCTCTGCTCGATGCTTTTTATGCCGAAAAGGATGCCGCCGAGCGTATGCGGCGGCAGGCGCACGACATTTCGCGCACCTTAGCTACCTCGACCGAGCGGTTGAATCGCAAACTGGATAACCAGCGGCGTGAACTGGCGGAGTCGGCGGAAAGAGAGCAGAAGCGGCTGTATGCCGACCTCATCAACGCCAATCTCCACGCTATCCCGAAAGGGGCGGCGTCGGTGGAACTGATGAATTACTACGACGAAGCGTGCGGAATGCTCAGCGTACCGCTGGATCCCGCGCTGTCGGCGGCGCGCAACGCGCAGAAATATTATAAAGAATACCGCAAAGCCAAGACGGCTGAAGACGTTTTGAGTCAGCAGATTGAACGAGGCGAAGCGGAACTGAAATATCTGGAGTCGGTGGCGGATGCGCTCAGCCGCGCGGCGGACAGCCGTGATTTGGAGGAGCTTCGCCACGAACTGGAGCAAAGTGGATACCTGCGCGTCAGGAAGGAGAAGCGCCGTGCGACAGCACCCTCCAAACCGCTGGCGTTCCGTTCGGACGAGGGGTTCACCATTCTGGTGGGACGCAACAACGTCCAGAACGATCAGCTCACCCTGCGCACTGCCAAGGGGAGCGACTGGTGGTTCCACACGAAGAACATTCCCGGCTCGCACACGGTCATTCTGACCGACGGCGCCCAGCCTTCGGAAAACACACTTCGGCAGGCGGCGATTCTGGCGGCGACCCATTCCAAAGCGGCGGCTTCGGCACAGGTGCCTGTGGATTACACGCAGATTCGCCACGTCAAAAAGCCGTCGGGCGCGAAACCCGGTATGGTGATTTACGAGAGCAACCGCACGGTGTATGTCACCCCGGATGCGGCGCTTTGTGAGCGACTTCGTGTCGAATAAGCGGCAGATGTGTCGCTTAAAAGTGCAAAAGTTTCACCCCGTGGTACAAATAAATCGCACTCACCGCGCTATATAATGGAGACAGAAGTCTGAATTACTTTTTGGGAAGGATGCGAAAGAGTATGACAGTTATCAAAACCAAGAACTACGAAGAAATGAGCTATGAGGCGGCGAAACTGCTGGCGGCACAGATTGTGATGCGCCCCGACTGCGTGTTGGGTCTCGCCACCGGTTCCACCCCCATCGGTACATACGATCAGCTCGTCAAATGGTACGAAGAGGGCAAGCTGGATTTCTCCAAGGTGCGCTCCGTCAACCTGGACGAGTACTGCGGTCTGGACGGCGAGAACGACCAGAGCTACCGCTACTTTATGGATCATCACCTGTTCAACCGTGTGAACATCGACAAGGCGAACACCAACGTTCCCAACGGTAAGGCGGCGGATCCTGCGGCTGAGGGCGAGCGTTACGATGCGCTGATTGCCGAGCTCGGCGGCGTGGATATCCAGGTTCTGGGTATCGGCTACGACGGCCACATCGGCTTCAACGAGCCCGGCCCGGATTTCATCAAGGCAACTCATATGGTGGATCTCGATCCCAGCACCATCGAAGCCAACGCGCGTTTCTTCGCTTCGGCGGACGATGTGCCGCGTCAGGCCATCACGATGGGTATGGGCGGCATCATGTCCGCTCGCAAGGTGCTGCTGATTGCCAACGGCGCCGGCAAGAAGGACATTCTGATGAAGTCGCTGTACGGCCCCATCACCCCCGAAGTTCCCGCGTCGCTGCTTCAGCTGCATCCTGACCTGACGGTCATCTGCGCTGTGGACGAATAAAAACCAAACGCCGCCCGACATACGTCGGACGGCGTTTTTTGTACGTGCTGTGCTTATTCCGTTTTATCGTCGGGCTGCTGTGCGATGGCGGTGTCGATGAGCTGTTGCACCGCTTCGTCGGACAGCGGATTGTCTCCTGTAAAGCGGGCGAGATATTCCACATTGCCGTTGGTGCCGTGAATAGGGGAGACGGTCAGGTCTTGCACAAAGAGACCGTGCTCGGCAGCGGCATCAAACAGTTCGTTCAGCAGCGGAGGTAAATCGGCGGGGTCTTTCAGCACGCCGTTTTTACCGAGCTGTTTGGGCTGTGCTTCGAACTGCGGTTTGATGAGGCAGACGCATACGCCTTCCGGCTTCAAAATGTCGCGAATGGCGGGGTAGATTTTCTGCAGCGAGATAAAGGAAACGTCGGCGGTCACCATATCGCAAGTCGTGCCGAGCTGTTCGGCGGTCAGGCGACGAGCATTGGTGCGTTCCATCACGGTGACGCGTTCATCGTTGCGCAATTCCCAAGCGAGAATGCCGTATGCCACGTCCACCGCGAACACGTGTGCCGCGCCGTTTTGCAGCAGGCAGTCGGTAAAACCGCCGTTGCTGGCACCGATGTCGCACACGGTAAGCCCCTGCACCTTCTGGTCGAACACCGTCAGTGCTTTCGCCAGTTTGTAGCCGGAACGACTGGCGTAGCGCTTTTCCTTTTCCAGCAGCGTAAGAACGGTATCGGCAGGGATGGAAACACCCGGTTTATCCGCCGGCACGTGCCCAATCCAGATGCGACCTGCCATAATGAGACCGTTTGCTTCTTCGGGCGTCAGACCGAATTGCTGCATCGTCAATACATCCAGTCGAATACTGTCCATAACATCCCCCACTTTCGTTTCCTATATTGTACGCAAAGAAGCAGGGGATGTCAAGAAAAAGGACTGGACTTTTACGGCAAAAAAAGGTAAAATGTATGATGAGATATATTTTGGATCGAGGAATTTGTATGGAAAAATGGGATCTGTACGACCGCGACGGAAATCCGCTCGGCAAAACCATTAACCGAGGCGCGCGTTTCCGTTCGGGCGAACATCATCTGGTTGTTCATGTATGGGTGGTTAATTCCGCCGGACGTATGTTGATTCAGCGTCGGTCGGCACGCCGCCGTATGATGCCGAACATCTGGGCGATTACCAGCGGTTCCGCTGTGTCGGGTGAGGATAGCGCCACCGCCGCGCGTCGTGAAATGGCGGAAGAGTTGGGCATCCATCTGCCTGCGGAAGCCTTTTTGCCGCTGGGACGATTGGTTCGCCGCAATTCGTTGTGCGACATCTATCTGGTCAAGCGCGACATCGCGGTGCCGGATATGAAACTGCAAAAGGAAGAGGTCTCGCAGGTGCGCTGGGTGACCGGTGAGCAGCTGCGCGGTATGGTGAACGAGCGCCGCTTCCATCACTACGGCGATCCGTACTTCCGCTTTGTGGCGCAAGCGCTTGAGCGGGAAGCGGGCATCGCTTTGTTCGGGGAGGAAACGCCCCATGATGACTGAATTTCTGATTCGCCGTTTTGTAAAGAACAGCGACAAGGTAACCGACCCGACGGTGCGCGGTGCGTACGGTAAACTGGCGGGTATGGCGGGAATCGTGGCCAACGTGCTGCTGTTTCTCGGCAAAATATTGGCAGGTGCGTTGTCCGGCAGCGTGGCGGTCATCGCCGATGCGTTCAACAACCTGTCGGACGCCGGTTCGTCGGTTGTGACGCTGGTTGGTTTCCGCCTGTCCTCGGCACCGCCCGATAAGGAGCATCCGTTCGGTCACGGCCGTGTGGAATACCTGTCGGCGCTGACGGTGGCGGCTCTCATTATGTTGGCGGGCTTTGAACTGGCGACGTCGGCGGTGGATAAGATTCTTCACCCCGAGGCGGCGGAGTTTTCGGTTGTGTCCGCCGTGATTTTGGTGTTGTCCATTGCCGCAAAGGCGTGGATGGCGGTGTTTAACACCGTTATCGGTCGCCGCATTCATTCGGATGCACTGGCGGCGTCGGCGGCAGACAGCCGCAACGACGTTATCTGCACGGGTGTTGTGCTGTTGTCCTCGGTGTTTACGCTGATTACCGGCATTGCCGTAGATGGCTGGGTCGGTGTGGCGGTCGCGCTGTTTGTTGTGTGGTCGGGCTTTTCCATTCTGCGGGAAACCATTTCGCCGCTGCTCGGTCAAGCGCCCGACCCCGATTTGGTCGCTGCCATTCGGGAAATCGTCTTGTCCGAAGACGGCATCGTGGGCATCCACGATTTGATTGTTCACAATTACGGCCCGGGCCGCTGCATCGTGTCGCTGCACGCGGAAGTGCCGAGCCATGGCGATATCCTGCACAGCCACGAGGTAATCGATGCGGTGGAGCACCGCTTGTCGCAGGAACTTAACCTCATCGCGTGCATCCATATGGATCCTGTCGATACGCAAAACGAACAGGTACGGGAACTGCGTGAGCTGACGCAAACGATGCTCGAGGATATGTCGCCTGTGCTGTCGCTCCACGATTTTCGCGTGGTGTTTGGCGAGGAGCGCATCAACCTGATTTTTGATGTGGTCGTCCCGTTCGAGTATAAAGATGTGGCGTTCCTCCAGCCGGAGCTGGAGAGACGGCTTCAGGTGGTTGACCCGCGTTTGTACACGGTAGTTACTATCGATCAAGACTGGAGTTAATGTAATGGCCGGTTATGTCATCTACAACGGATTCTGGAATACGACACCGCCCGACCCGGTGCAGCGTGTAGCCAACGCGGCGGCACGGCACGGGGTGGCGTTGGAGGTATGCCCCAACACGGCGTTTGTCACATCGGTAAACCCGCTTGGTGTTTGCTGCCGTGACACGGCGCTTTCGGCGGCAGATTTTGTGCTGTTCTGGGATAAGGATACCCGCCTTGCCAAAGCACTGGAAGCAGTTGGCGTGCGGGTGTACAATCCTGCACAGGCGGTGGTGTATTGCGATGATAAGAGCGAGACGCACCGCGTGCTGGCGCAGGCCGGTATTCCTCAGCCGGAGACGCTGCTCGCACCGATGACGTATACGCAGGTGACCGAACCGATGGATGCGTTTTTATCTGCGGCGGCGGAGCGATTGGGTTTCCCGCTGGTGGTCAAGGAGTGCTTCGGTTCGTTCGGCGACCAGGTGTCGCTGGCGAACAACGCCGAAGAACTGCGCGCCACCGCGTATGCGATGGGGCCTCGTCCGTTCGTGCTGCAGCGTTTTATCCGCGAAGCGGCAGGGGAGGACGTTCGTCTGTACGTTGTGGGCGACCGTGTTGCCGCGGCGATGAAGCGGCGCTCGGATGGTGATTTCCGTGCCAACCTGCGGCAGGGCGGTTCTGCCGAACCGTATCAGCCGACAGCGGCCGAGGAAGCCTTGGCAGTTCGTTGCTGCCGTGTGCTTGGCTTGCAGTTCGGTGGCGTGGATTTTCTGCACACAGCCGATGGCGGTGTGCTGGTTTGTGAAGTGAATTCCAACGCGCACCTCGCCGGTATTACCGAATGCACCGGTGTGGATGTGGCGGAAGAAATCGTATTGTGGGTATTACAGTGCGAAACAGCGGTCAAAGAAAGGGAGTGACGACCGATGCAGGATATCAAGGCGATTTTTGCCGGTAATCTGATTCATCTGCGCACGCAGGCGGGTCTGACACAGGCGGAATTGGCAGAAAAGATTCATTATTCGGACAAATCCGTTTCCAAGTGGGAGCGAGCGGAGTCGCTCCCGGATTTGCAGGTGACGAAAGAGCTTGCCGATGTGTTCGGCGTAACGGTGGATTTCCTTATCACGCCGCACGATGCGTGGGAGGGTAAACCGGTGCGCGTGCCGTATCGCACGGATGTGGTTACCTCGCTGTCGATTGTCGGTGTCTGGACAATCGCACTGCTGGTATTTACCGTTTTCTTCTGGGTGATGGATAAGCTGCTGTGGGAAGTGTTCCTGGCGGCGGTGCCGGTATCGCTGATTGTACTGTTGGTGCTTAACAGCGTCTGGGGCAAGTACAAGTATCATCCGTTTGTGGTGTCGCTTTTGCTGCTCGGCGTGTTTGGGTTGCTGTACTATGTGATGCACGTGTACATTCATGCTCATCATCCGTTCTTCCTCGCGTTTTTGTGGATTCCGGCAGAGATTATCGTGCTGCTGAGTTTCCGCGTGCGGAAGCGTAACAAGGAAAACAAGTGATTCGTGACAACGAGGTGCGAACTATGAAAGCGTGTGTTATTCAGCCGCCGTATTCCTTTGACTATGCTCGGTCGGAAGAAAACTACCTTTGGGAGCTTTCCGAACTCGACCGTTGCGACGAGAGTATGGATTTGATTGTGCTGCCGGAGTATGCCAATCTGCCGGCACTGACAAAAACCCGAGAGCAGATGGAGCAGAGTCTCGCGCGCTACAGCGAGGGACTGTTCCGCAAAGCGGCGGAAACTGCGCGGCGTTGCAACGCGGTTGTGTTTGTCGGTGGCGCGGTGGCTACCGAAAGCGGCTGGCGCAACGCGATAACCGCCTTTGACCGACAGGGTAACCTGGCAGGGCGGTATTTCAAGCAGCATCTTGTCAATTCCGAAATGTATACTTACGAGCTGGAAAAGGAATACACGTTCGACTTCTCTGAGCCGACGATTCTGGAAATCGACGGCGTGCGGTATGCGTTTCTCGTGTGCTACGATTTCTATTTTTATGAGGCGTTTGCCAACATTGCCCGTCACGACCCCGATGTCATCATCGGCTGTTCGCATCAGCGCAGTGACCCGCATTCCGCGTTGGAGACGATGTGCAAGTTTTTGGCATACAACACCAACGCGTACGTGGTGCGTTCTTCCATCAGTCTGGGTACCGATTCCAAAGTGGGCGGCTGCAGTATGGTGGTTACCCCCGACGGTCAGGTGCTGTGCAATATGAAGAGCGAGGCAGGTCACGCCTGCGCGGAGTTCGATCCGCACAAGCGCTATCTGAAGCCTGCCGGCTTCGGCAATCCCGATGCTCCGCACCACCACTATGTGGAGGCAGGTCGCCGTCCGTGGAAATATCGTCCGGGTGGCAGTGCTATCGTGCGGTACGATGAATGGATGTCGTATCCTCGCGTGTGCGCGCACCGCGGCTTCAACAGTGTCGCCCCCGAAAACAGCCTGCCTGCGTACGGCGCGGCGGTGGCGCTCGGTGCCGAGGAGATTGAATTTGATTTGTGGGCGACCACCGACGGCGTGATTGTTTCGGCACACGACCGCGAGCTGGAGCGCGTTTCCAACGGTAAGGGTCTCATCGATGAGCATACCTTCGCTGAACTGCGCGAGCTGGATTTCGGCAGCGGCGCGTTTGCAGGACTGCAGATTCCGACGTTTGAGGATATTCTGGAAAAACTGGCGTGCCACACGGTGATGAATATCCATATCAAATCGCCCGATAACCAACATCCGCTGCCTGAAGCAACGCTGTGCGAGATTGTGCGGTTGATTGATAAGTATGATTGCCGCCGTCATTGTTACTTCATGTGCGGTAACGTGGCTATCCTGAAGCAACTTCGCGAGATCGCGCCTGACATTACTCGTTGCGCAGGCGCCGGTGACGATCCACAGGAGGATCTCGTGCAAAAGGCGTTGGACACGGACTCGAAAAAGATTCAGCTGTACAAGCCGTATTTCGAGGCGAACGGTGGTATGAAGCACGTCCGGGAAACCATCGACCGCGCCCACGAAAACGGCATTGTCTGCAACGTGTTTTTT
>JAZODA010000062.1:0-18745 GCA_045596745.1 Acutalibacteraceae bacterium | reverse complement strand
TGGGTCAGGTCACACCGGATCAGCTGCAAGCACTGTTGCGTTACGCCTCGAAGCAGCTTGGTATGACGCCTGAACAGCTGGCAAGCACGGTGAAAAGCGGCGGCTTGGAGTCGCTGTCGGAACGCGTTGGTGCCGACAATGCGCGGCGCATCAGCAGCCTTGTCGGTGACAAGCAAAAAGCGGAACAGTTTCTGAATTCACCCGACGTGCAAAAGGTACTCGACAAGCTGTTGGGGGGACAAGAGAAGTATGGAGGATGAACTCAGCCGCAAGCTCGACGGCTTGCTGAATTCGCCCGAGGGGCTCGCTAAAATACAGGAGATGATGACGACGCTGGGGGTTGGCGGCGAAACGACGACAGAACTTCCTGCGCCGTCTGCCGCACCTGCAGCAGACGATGACGGTATGCTCGCCGGACTTCTCAATCTGGCGCCGTTGCTCGGTTCACTCGGACAGGACGACCGGCATACAGCCTTGCTGAAAGCACTGCGTCCCTATCTGCACGGTGGGCGTGAGAAGCGACTGGACGAGTCGGTAAAGTTGCTTCAGATACTGAAGTTACTACCCTTGCTTCAGCAAAAGGGAGGGCTGTTCGGGTGAGTCAGGGACACAACGTTCTTCAAATGCAAAAAGAAGCCGCCGAGCGGGTGCAGCGTATGCAGGAACGCTCAAGACGGTTGGTGCAGGAGCATCCGGTGAATGTATACCACGGTGTGTCGATGGTGCCGCCGGAGACGGCTTTGCCACCAAAAACGCCCTGCACCGAGCCGAACAATTCCGCGGCGAATTCTTCACCACTCGGAGGATTGGCGGCACTGCTACAGGGCGACGAGGAGCAGACGTTGGTATTGCTCTTGGCGGTAATTCTTGCCAAAAACGGAGCGCCGCTGGAACTGGTGTTGGCGCTTTTATATGTCGGTATGTGAATCAGTCGACAAACTCGTCGGTGTTTTCACGGATGTACTGCACACAGAGTGAAAGCGGGTTTTCGGAAGCGGTAGCTTCGTGAAATACCGTGGTAACCGCATCCCACAGCGGAGAGGTTTCGTCTTCCGCAGCTTGCATGGCAGCGCGGAGTGCTGTGGCGGAGTTGGTGGCGCCGATGCGCTCCAGACCATCGGCGGCAGGCCCGGCGAAACGGTTGGACGGCGAGCGGAAAAACTCGCCGAAATCCTGCGTTTCCAGCTCGTGGCACAGCAGCCACACGCTGTACACCGCCGCACGTCCGCGCGAGAGCAGCGGCAGCTGCACCATGGGGTCGGGACGTTTTTTATCCTGCTTTGCCATAAGGTTGGCAACGACCGCGCGAACGAGTTCCTCGTCCGGCGTGGCGGCAAGCAGCTCCTCGGTCATAACGGCATAGGTTTTCAAAAGCGCGGCGGATTTGTCGCGCTTTTCTTTTTTGCCGAGAAAGGACAGGTAGGCGGCAATAATCAGTGCCAGCGCAATCAGCACCAGCGTGCCGGGCTCCATCAAACCACCGAACATCAACGGAATCATCGTTTATTCTCCTTTCGTCAGCAGACGGTAAATGTCACCTTTTTTGAGACCGGTTTCCGCCGCAGCACGGCGGGCGGCATCCGAGGTGGACAAGCTTTCTTCTTCCATCATCACGCGGGCCAGACGAGCGCCCTCCTCCGGCGTGATTTCGGGGGCAGCTTCGGGGGCGCGTCCTTCCAGAATCAGCACGAATTCGCCACGGGCGGATTCGTTCCGATACCGAACCGCTGCTTCCGCCAGCGTGGTGCGGATAATTTCTTCATGCAGCTTGGTCAGCTCACGCACCAAGCAAATGCGACGGTCGCCCAGCACCTCCAGCAAATCCTCGAGGGTGGAGGCGAGCTTGTGCGGCGCTTCGTAGAACACCATCGTGCGGCGTTCGTCGCGCAGGGATTCCAGATGCTCGCGGCGAGAGCGGCGACTGACGCTCAAGAAGCCTTCGAAGGTAAAGCGACCGGTCGGCATACCGGAAACCGCCAGTGCGGTGATTACGGCACTGGGGCCGGGTACGACCGTCACGGGAATGCCGCGTTCGTGGCACTGCGCCACCAATTCTTCGCCGGGGTCGGAAATGGCAGGCATACCGGCGTCGGTGACCAGAACGGCGTTTTCGCCGTCCTCCAGCTTGCGGCAAATCATTTCGCCGCGTTCCCGTTTGTTGTGCTCGTAATAGCTTACGAGCGGTTTGCGGATGCCGAAGTGGTTAAGCAGTGTCAGCGAGACACGGGTATCCTCGGCGGCGATAAAATCACAGGCGTTCAGGGCTTCCAAAGCCCGAGGGGATAGGTCGGATAAGTTGCCGATGGGCGTGCCCACCAGGGTCAGTGTTCCGGACATATCCTCACCTCGCTTTCCAAAATTTGCGGCGGCAACACCGAGAGAGACGGCTTGGCGTTGAGTACCGCATCACATAACAATAAAAAGGGCGGCAAATCGGCACGGGTGTGCACCAGTTGCAGGCGTTTGGGCTCAAGGCGATGACGCCGCAGCGTTTCCAGCACATCGGCAAGCCGTTCGGGACGGTGGCAAAGCACGAAATGTCCGCCGTTTCGAAGCAGACGAGCTGCCGCCGTTGTCACATCCTCCAGCGTGTTTCCTTGCTCCTGCCGCGCCAGACGGCGTGCAGGGGAGGGGGAGGCTTTGCCGCTGTTTTCGGGAAAATAGGGCGGGTTGCACACCACACGGTCATAAGCGGCGGCAGGCAAGGTCAGATTGCGCCAATCCTGCTCATGCACCGTGATGTACGATGCCAGTCCGTTTTCCGAAACACTTTGTGTCGCCAGTGCCGCCGCTTCGGGCGCACAGTCTACCGCATCGATATGCGGCGCTTCGGGGGAACGGTGAAACAAAAGCGGAAGAATGCCGCAACCGGTGCCGAGATCGCACACGCGTTCATACGGCCGTACATCGGCAAACGCGGCAAGCAGCAAGGCGTCGGTGCCGAAGGTATGATCCTCGGAAACAAATACAAAGCGTCCGCCGCCCAAATCCTCTTTACGCAACACAGTTTTACCTCCGATATAGCAAAAGGCTGCCGTAAACAGTGCGGTCATCCCGCCAGATTACGACAGCCCCTGAGAGTACAGCTGATTATTCGGCCTGAGCAGCGCCCACGGGGCACATCTCGGCGCAAGCACCGCAATCGATGCAGGTGTCAGCATCAACGACATACTTGCCGTCGCCCTCGGTGATCGCACCAACAGGGCAGCCCTCGGCGCAAGCGCCGTGAGCGATGCACTCGTCAGAAATTTTGTAAGCCATGGTTCAGCACCTCCTTTATTTTGACGATATTACGATATCATACTTTTTTGCAAAAATCAACTGAAATTTTGTGGGTTTTATTTCAAATGTGAAAAAGGGCTTGCGTTTCATGTCGAAAGGCGTGTATAATGACACTATATCATAAACTGGGGGGATAGGCCTTGGCAGAATATCAGTGGAACGCGCCGCTTTTGCGTCATGTGTTTATCCTGCCTGAAGAAGTGGCGGATAAGCACCTGCGTCTGGCAGGCGCGGTGCAGCTTAAAGTGCTGCTGTGGCTGTCTCGCCACGGCGGTGTATACGATGATGAAGCGTGCGCTCGCGCGGTCGGTGCTTCGGCACCCGATTGCCGGGATGCACTTCGCTATTGGGTGGAAGCCGGTGTGCTCGTCGGTAACAGCGATGCGCCGATTCCTGCGCCTGTTCAGCCGACTCCGGCACCGGCGGAAGAGGTTAAAGAACCCAAGCCTGCCGCGCGTCCGCGTGCGGTGAAACCGCAGATGCCGGAAGTGATTGCCCGCAGAGACAGCAGTGCGGAATTTTCCTATCTGCTGGACGAGGTCAGTGCACGCCTGGGTCGTCCGTTGTCGCCCGGGGATATGGAAACACTGCTGTATCTGCACGATACGGCGGGTCTGCCTGCCGAAGTGGTGCTGATGGTGGTTGGCTACGCGGCGTCGAGAAACCGACTGACAATGCGGTATATCGAAAGTGTGGCATTGGATTGGTCGGATCGCGACATCTGCACCATTGCTGCCGCCGAGGCGCATTTGTGCCGCCTGGAGCGGTCTCAGCAAGCACTTTTGCAGGTGCAGAAGATTTGCGAACTGGACAAGCCGCCTGCAGGCGCTTCGGCGTATGCCACGGCGGAAAAGTGGATGTGCGACTGGGGCGTGGCGGAGGATGTGCTTCGTCTCGCATACGATATCTGCCGCCAGAAGACCGGTAAATTCCAATTCGGATATATCACTCGCATTCTGGAAAACTGGCGTGAGCAGGGCGTGGAGACCGCAGAACAAGCGGCGGCTCTGAGCGACCGCAAGACGGCTCCCAAAAAGGAGACCGCTTCCAGCGAGTACGAGACGATGGTGGAGAATTACATCCCCGTCTACAAAAAGAAGAAAGGGTGAGCGGCGTGGCTTACAGTCCCGAAATATACAGACAGGCACAGGCGATTCTGGAGCAACGGCGCTCCTTGGCGCAATCGACGGCGGCCGCGTTCCATCAGCGTATGCTGCGTGAAGTACCGCGTGTCCGCGAAATCGAACAGCAGATGGCGTGTTCCTCCGGTAAGGTGGTAAGCGCTATTCTGAACGGTCAGAATGTCGAACAGGAAGTAGAACGTATCAAGGAAGAAAACCTGGCACTGCAGGCGGAATTGTCCGCTCTGTTGCGTGCGCAGGGGGAAGACGTCAGCAGTTTCGAGCCCAAGTACGTGTGTGAGAAATGCGGAGACACCGGTTTTTGTGAAAACCGCCGCTGCGATTGCTTCCGCGCGCTGCTGCGTGAACTTTCCTGCCAGTCGCTTTCCGAACTTTCGGGAATGCGTCTTTTGTCGTTTGAAGATTTGTCGCTGGATTTCTATTCTGAAAAATCCGATGCCCGTACCGGTATTTCGCCCCGCGCCAGAATGCGCGAAGTGATTGCATACTGCCGCTCCTATGCCGATGGCTTTGACGGTACCGACGTCAGCCTGCTGCTGCGCGGTCCCACGGGTGTCGGCAAGACACACTTGTCGCTGGCGATTGCCGGCGAAGTGCTGTCCCGCGGTTATTCCGTGGTGTACGGTCCGGTGCAGAAACTGCTGCACCGCATTGAAAACGAGCATTTCGGCAGAGCAACCGGTAACAGCGAGGATGTGATGACCGGATGCGATTTGCTGATTTTGGATGATGTGGGAACGGAATTCTCCAGCTCCTTCTACACGTCGGCGTTGTATAACATTATCAATGAGCGTATGCTCTCCGGTAAGCCGACCATCATCAGCACCAACCTGAATCAAAAAGAATTGACCGACCGTTACGGCGAGCAAATCGCCTCGCGCATCACCGGTACGTTCCAGCCGCTGGTGTGTGTCGGTTCGGATATCCGTCAGCTGAAGCTGCGTCAGTCTTTGGAATAAGCGAAGAGTTAAATTCAAGGAGGAACCAACGTGGAATCCACAACGATTTGTATGGGTTGTATGAACGAACTGGAAGACGGCACTGCCAAATGCGGCCGTTGCGGTTATCCGACGGCGGGTGTCAACCCTGTCGAATATCTGGCGGTTCGTACCGTGCTTAACGGACGGTATCTGGTGGGGCGTGTTCTGGAAATCGGCGGCGACAGTGCCGTGTACATCGGTTTGGACCAGAACGACAACAGCCGTGTAACCATCCGCGAGTTTTTCCCGCCCGAGTTGTCCCGCCGTGTGGACCGCTGTGAAGTAGCGGCAGCCGAGGGCAAGGAAACGGTGTTTGCTTCCTGCCGTACCAAGTTCCTGGAACTGGCACGTGCGGTGGCTCGTCTGCGTGAGGTGCTGGCGGTTGTTCCGGCGTATGATATTTTTGAAGAAAACGGCACCGCCTACAGCATCAGTGAGTATTGCGAGGGCGTGAGCCTGGAAAAATACGTAGAGAAGCGCGGCGGTCGTCTGCCTGTGGAGGAAGTGCGTCATATGTTCCTCCCGCTTTTGGCGGCGGTGTCGGCGATTCATCGCACCGGCGTGCTGCATCTGGCGTTGTCTCCCAAAAACATTTTGGTGGACCGCGACGGACATCTGAACATTAAAAACTTTGCGATCAACGAAGTGCGCACCGCCAGCGGTATCGGTCGCGTCAGCCGTGTTGCCGGCTGTGCTGCTCCCGAGCAGTACGACAGCGGCGCTGTTTGCAACGAAGCGACCGATGTTTACGGCTTGGCGGCGTCGATGTTCTTTGCGCTGACCGGTCGTGTTCCGGTGGAAGCGCCGTTGCGTCTCAAGCGCGGTGCCGACGAGCTGATGATGCCCGCCGAAGTGGCGGACAGTCTGCCGCCGTATATCCACGAAAGTCTGTATCGCGCTCTGCGTTTGCCGGCGGACCGCCGCACGCGTTCGGTGCAGCAGTTGCTGGATGAACTTTCCGCCACGCAGGCGGTCGCCGCACTGCGTCAAAGCGAAGAGCCGCCGAAGAAGGAAAAGAGAAAGAAGAAGCGCAACGTACCGTATGCGGCGCTGATTTTCTTGGTGGCGATCCTCGGCTTGGTGGCAATGGCGTGGTTCGTGCTTCAGGAACTGGGACTTTGGGGCAACGTTTCCTCGGTAATCGGCGGAGACGAGACCACTAAGGGTTCCGCTATGAGCACGACGTCTATGACGATTCCTACGACAACCGAACCTGTCGTTGAACTGTTTATGGTTGACAATGTTACGGGTGAAACTTGGGATTCGGTGAAAAACCGCACGTTCAACGGCAATATGCACGTGGTGTTCGGCGGTTATGTGTATGATGACACTGTTCCGAACGGCAGCATCGTCTCGCAGATTCCTGCTGCGGGTGAAGATGCCAAAGCCGGTACGTCGATTCGCGTAACGGTGAGTATGGGCAAAGAAGCCACGATGCCGAATTTGGTCGGTCTGCCCGGCGAAGAAATTAAAGCGTTGTTGGAGGATCTCGGCTATACAGTCGTTATCAGCGAACGCTACGGGCCCGAAGTGGAGCAGGGCGCTATTTACAAAACCACCCCTTCGGCGGGTGCGAAGTTGAGCATCGACGAGAAGATCACCTTGCTTGTCAACAACTACACGCCCACCGATACGCCTGACAATTCCGCAGGAGGTTAACCCATGAACGAAATTCGGCATTTTGAACCCAAAGGTGTTCTCCCGGCGATGCCGTACATTCTGACGGCTCCCGAAGATTGGAATCCCGCTGTCGAAAAGCTGCCGCTGATTGTTTTCCTGCACGGTGCAGGTGAGCGCGGCACCGACCCGGAACTGGTTCGGGGATTCTTCGGTATCCCGAAGTTCTTTGGCGAGAATCCGAGCTATCACGGTCTGCGCGTGATTACGTTGTCGCCGCAGTGCCCTGTGGAAAACATCTGGCATCATTTGACATTGCCGTTGTACGAGCTGATTATGACGATTGTCGAGCAGTGCAACATCGATCGCAACCGCATCTCCATTACGGGATGCAGCATGGGCGGTTTCGGCACGTGGGAAATGATTTGCACCTACCCGAAGCTGTTCGCGGCGGCCGCGCCGATTTGCGGTGGTGGTCTCAGCTGGCGTGCCGGTGCACTGCGTGAAATGCCGATTCGTGTTTTCCACGGCGGTGTGGACTCGGTGGTGCCGACGGTGTATTCGCAGTTGATGGTGGATGCGGCAAACGCAGCCGGCGGTCATGCCGAATTGACGGTGTTTCCGGGCGTGGATCACGATTCGTGGGTTCCTGCTTATCGCGACACCGATGTTATTGAATGGCTGGCGACGCAGTGTCGCCCGGAATAAATCACACGATTCAGAAAAGAGGAAAAGATTATGCTGTTAAAAAACGCAACGATTTACAACGACCAGTTCGAAGCGGTTAAGCTGAACATCACGGTGGACGGCGAGCGCATTTCGGCCATCGACACGCGTACCGAGGGAGAAAATGTGCTGGATCTTACCGGCTGCACGGTGCTTCCCGGTCTGATTGATATGCATATTCACGGCTGTGCGGGGCATGATACCGGTGAGGCGACTCCGGAAGCGCTGGAAGCGATGTCTCGCTGCCTGGTTCAGCGCGGTGTCACGTCTTTCTGCCCGACTTCGATGACGTTGTCGTTTGAAGAACTGCAGAAAATCTTCCGCAACGTTGCCTCTTCGAAGGATACCGTGACCGGTGCGTATATTCAGGGCGTCAATATGGAAGGTCCGTATATTGCGATGTCCAAGAAGGGCGCGCAGAACGGTGCTTATGTCCGCAACCCCGACCACAAAGAATTCAAGCAGCTGTTTGAAGATTGTGGCGGCGCTATCAAGGTCGTGGATATCGCTCCCGAAACTGACGGTGCCAAGGAGTTTGTTGAACAGGTTCAGTCGATTTGCCCGGTTTCCGTGGCACATACGGCTGCCGATTACGATGAGACCTGTGCGGCGTTCGAATGGGGCGTGCGTCACGTCACGCATCTGTACAACGCACAGAGCGGTCTGACTCATCGTGCTCCCGGCGTAGTCGGTGCGGTGTTTGATAATGCCAAGCGCTACGGCGTGCGTGCCGAGCTGATTTGTGACGGTTTCCATATCCATCCCGCTGCACTGCGTATCGCATTTTCTCAGTTGGGTGAAGATAACTCGGTTATCGTCAGTGACTCGATGTGTGCTGCCGGCCACGTGGACGGCGAGTACGATCTGGGTGGTCAGACGGTGTATGTCCGTGATGGCAAAGCACTGCTTGCAGACGGTACGATTGCCGCTTCCACTTCCAACGTGTATGACGAGCTGAAAAACGTTATCGCGTTCGGCATCCCGATGAAGCAGGCAATCAAATCGGCGACCATTAACCCTGCCCGTGCTATCCGTGTGGACCATGAGACCGGTTCCATCGGTGTGGGTAAGATGGCAGACTTGCTGGTAGTCGATGAAAACTTTAATATCGTGCTGGTCATCGTGCGTGGAGAAATCAAGGTGGACAATCGCTGATCGGCAACGAGCCGAAAGGACGGTTGTTTCTTGAAACAAGCGAAAGGCTGCGGTATGGGGGCAGTGGTGCTGCTTTCTGCCGCGGTATCGGCGGTTACGGCGCTGGGCGTGCTGGTTGTGCATGCGCTGTGCGTCCACGGCAAAGCTGATCCGGCTTGCGGATGTGGCGAGTTTTTAGTGCCGATGGACAATGCCGATATCTCCACAGAGTAATCCTGAACCAAAAGCCGTGTCGAAGCACTTCGACACGGCTTTTGAATTTTATCTCTTGACATTTTGCAAAAAGGGCGGTATACTAACGATGTTATATCGTTTGGTGCTGTGGAGTAAGAGAAGCGAAAAAGCAGGTATTTTCTGCCTTTTCGCCCTTTTTATTTTTACAGGCACCATGCAAGGAGGAAAAAGAACAATGAAAGAATTGTGGAAGCTTCTTGTAGAATTCAATGTGTGGTCTATTGTTTTCCGCGTGGTTCTGTCGGCGCTGCTCGGCGGTCTGATCGGTAGCGAACGTGGTCGTCACGGTCGTGCCGCGGGTATGCGCACGCACATTCTGGTGTGCCTTGGCTCGGCGATTACGTCTCTGACTGGATTGTATGCGGTGGAGACACTGGGATATACGGGCGACGTGTTCCGTATTTCCGCACAGGTCATTTCCGGCATCGGTTTCTTGGGCGCAGGTACCATCCTGGTGCGTAACCGCTCCATCGTTACCGGTCTGACGACTGCTGCCGGTATGTGGGCGACGGCGTCTATCGGTATTGCCGTCGGTTACGGCTTCTACGTTGGTGCGATTGCCGCAGCATTGCTGTGCCTGCTGTTTATCCCGATGCTTGGTAAAGTTGAGTACAAGCGCAAGCTGCTCAGCAGTCTGTATGTTGAGGTGGGCGATATTTCCCGTACCGGTGTGCTGGTGGAGGAAATCCGCTCGCTGCTGGGTCACACACTGACGGTGCAGATTGTTGCTCCCAAGAGCACCTGCAACGGCCATGTCGGCTTGCAGCTTTTGGTGCGTTCCACGGTGCTGAATGCCGAACTTATCCAAAAGATTACGGATATGGACGGCGTCATCTTTATGGTGGAAGAAGATACATAACATCCGATTAGCGGTCGGGCGTTTCGCTTGCGCGGAGCGCCCGACTTTTGTTTTCAAAACGATTGACATCGCACACACGTATGGTACAATATGGGTATATCATTTCGAATGGGGGATACGGTATGGAATTCCGTTGGATCAGTTCGCTGGAAAAGGTGTTTTCCGATGAGCCGCTTACCGCTCCGTCTGTTACGGAAGCGACAGCGCTTCGCGGAGAACGCTTCAGCGTGCAGTGTGCGACGTATTACGATGGATTGGATAAGCTGTACGGCGATGTTACCGTAACGACCGACCTGCCCGGTGACGTGCGGTTGTACCGTGTCGGCTATGTGCCGGCAATGCTTCCGGCCTATCCGTGGTCGGACGAACATTTTCTGCGCAAGGACCCCGGCGTATTTCCCGACCCTCTTTTTGAGCAATCGGAAAACATTTCGTTTTCCCGCAAACAGTGGCGCAGCCTGTGGATTGAGGCGGCGATACCGGAGGATTGTCCTGCCGGAAAGTATACCGTTACCCTGAAGTTCGATTCCAAGGTCCCATGGCTGGACATTCACGAAAGCACGTCTTTCACCATCGAAGTTATTCCGGCGGTGCTGCCGCGTCAGACACTCAAATGCACCGAATGGTTCCATTGCGATTGCCTTGCTGTTGAGTACGATGTGCCGATTTTCAGCGAAGAGCATTGGCGCATCATCGAAAACTATGTCCGCAACGCGGCTACGTACGGCATCAGTATGCTGCTGACTCCGATTTTCACTCCGCCGTTGGATACCGCCATCGGCGGCGAACGCCCGACGGTGCAACTCGTGGACGTCAAGGTGGAGCAGGGCGTGTATCGATTTGGTTTTGCCAAGCTGAAGCGGTATATGGAAATGGCCGATTGCTGCGGTATCCGGTATTTTGAGATGGCGCATCTCTTTACCCAGTGGGGCGCAAAGCACGCGCCGAAAATTATGGCGACCGTGGACGGCGAGTACAAGCGCATTTTCGGTTGGGATACCGATGCCGCTTCCGAGGAGTACATCGGTTTCCTCAAAGCATTTCTCCGTCGGTTGCGCGCATTCTTGAAGAAAAATGGGTATCTGGAGCGGTGCTGGTTCCACATTTCGGACGAACCCGGTGCGGATCACGAAGAGGGGTATCGCGCGGCGCGCGAGGGAGTAAAGCAGGCGCTGGCAGGTCTGCCGGTGATGGATGCGCTGTCGAAATACTCATTCTATGAGAAAGGTCTTGTAGACCACCCGGTTCCGTCGCTGAATCACGCGGACGAGTTCATCGAGCATAATGTTCCCGATTTGTGGACGTATTATTGTTGCTCGCAAACCCAGGATGTCAGCAACCGTATGATTGCGATGCCGTCGGCACGCAATCGTATTTTGGGTGTGCAGCTGTACAAGTACAATATCGTCGGTTTCCTGCAGTGGGGGTTCAATTTCTGGTTCAGCCAGTATTCCCATCATCCCATCAATCCGTATCTGGTAACGGATGCGGATGACGCGTTCCCGTCGGGCGATCCGTTTGTGGTGTACCCCGGTAAGAAGGGACAGCCTGTGCCGTCGCTCCGCGAATTGGTGTTTAACGAGGGCTTGCAGGATATGCGTGCATTGCAGTTGCTGGAGTCGCTGACCTCGCGTGAAGAAGCGCTTGCGTTTATCGAGGAGCAGTGCGATGGTCGTGCGCTGACGCTTAAGGATTATCCGCGCGAAGCGGAATGGTTGCTTTCCTTCCGCGAAGCACTCAACCGCAAGCTGGCAGCTTTGGTATTATAAGGAAATATAATAACAGGCGGTCGGTAACACTCGTTACCGACCGCCTGTGTTGTTTTATTTTACAGTTTGCCGCCCTTGGCGCCTTTGGCACCACCGAGCGATACGGTGGAGAGCAGGTTGGTGTCGAAGCTGAACTGCAGTGCATCGCGGCTGCGCTGACGCTTGAATGCCAGCGAAATCATTTCATCCAGCAGCTTGTTAAACGGCAGATCGGTGGCTTCCCACAGATAGAAGGACAGAGAACCGGGGGTGGTGTTGATTTCATTGACCCACAGCTCGCCGGTTTCGGGGTTGTTCAGGAAGTCGATACGCGCCACGCCGCTGCAACCCAGCGCACGGAAGGTGCGTACTGCCAGTGCCTGCACCTTGGCGGTGAGTTCTTCGGGAATATCGGCAGGGCAACGACGCTTGAGGTCTGCCATACCGCCCGACTTGCCGGACTTGCTGCCGCCGCTGAGGTACTTGTCGCGGTAGCTGAGGATTTCGTCACAGCTGACAGGCTCTTCACAAGCCGAAGCACGGGCCTCGTCTGCATCGCCGAGCACCGAGCAGTTGATTTCACGCAGGGGAGTGATGGCTTTTTCCACCAGCACACGCGGCGCATAGCCGAATGCATCGTCTAGCGCGGTAGCAAGCTTCTCACGCGTGTCGGCGCGGGAAATACCAACCGAAGAACCGAGGTTGACCGGCTTGACAATCATCGGATAGCCGATGGACTCTTCCAGTCGGGTGATGACCTTTTCGCTGTTTTGAGCATAGATTTTGCCGTTGAACGCCATCGCATCCAGCACGGGAATGCCGGCGTCGCGCAGCACGGATTTCATCACAAATTTATCCATACCCACTGCTGCGGACAACACGTCACAGCCGGTGTAGGGGACGTTGAGCATTTCCAGCATACCCATCAGTGTGCCGTCTTCCACATTGGTGCCGTGCACAGCGGGGATGGCAACCTCAAACGAAGCGACAACGTTGTTGCCGAACAGTTTGGCGGGGTAGCGGACAAGGTCAACACCGTTCGCGGTGGGAACGGGCAACACCTGTGTGGCCTGTGCCAGTGCCTCGCCCAGATTACGATAGCTTTCGATATGTTCCAGAACCTCACCGGTGTAGAAACGGTTGGCCTTGGTAACGTACACCACGATGGGGTCGTACTTATTGCGATCCAGAGCGCTGAACGCCTGAATACCGGTAATGACGGAGACCTCGTGTTCCACGCTGCGTCCGCCGAACATAACGGCAACTTTGGTTTTCATAAACAGACATCACCTTTCAGAAATTATCGGGAAGATCGTTTTCCAGCAAAACAATACGTTCGGCACGGGGAAGAGCGTTCAGCACGGCAAGTCCCTCTTGCAACGTTTTAACAACAAACAGCCGCTCTTCCGGGAAGCCGGCGGACAGCAGCCCCTCCTTCAGCGGAGGTGCCTGACGCTCACCGACCAGAATGGCGAAATCGCACTTGTCGGCGGCGTATGCGCCCAGCTCGCGGTTGAGAGCTTCCTGACGTTCACCCAGTTCCACCATACCGGGGGTTACCAGTACACGCTGGACGGCAAAACCGCTGAGAACATCGAGTGCGCTGCGGAAGCCGGCGGGGTTGGCGTTGTAGGCGTCGTCGATGAAGCCGTTGGGGAGCAGCTGCAAACGATGCTCCACCGGGCGAAGCAGGCGAACGGGGTAGGTCAGTTCTTCCATCGGAATGCCGAGGCGAACCGCCATCGCGATACAACCTGCCAGGTTCTGAATGTTGTGTGCGCCCAGCAGCTTGGTGGTGAAGGTCTGCGATTTGCCGCAGACGGTTACCGTGAATGTGCTGCCGGAGGTATCCACGCGGTCGATAACCGCTTTAAAATTACCGTTTTCCAAGCCGTAGGTTACCACAGGGCAACGCGGCGGCTGATTTTCCAGGTGTTCCCGCATCGGCTCGTTGTCGCCGTTGGCAATCAGGCAACCATCCTCGGGAAGCGCATCGGCCAGTTCGAACTTCGTTTTCACGATGTTTTCCAGCGTCTTAAAAGTTTCCAGATGCTGCTCACCGACCGAGGTCAAGATACCGTATTGCGGTGTGACCAAATCGCAGATTTCGCGGATGTCACCGGGATTCTTGGCACCCATTTCCGCGATGAAGATTTCGTGAGAGGGCTTCAGGCGTTCGCGGATGGTGCGCACCACGCCCATCGTGGTGTTATAACTTTCGGGAGTCATCAGTACGTTGTAGCGCACCGACAACAGCGTGTGCAGGAAGTTCTTGGTACTGGTTTTGCCATAGCTTCCCGTGATGCCGATAACGGTCAACTCCGGCATATCCTCCAGTCGCTTGCGGGCGTCTTTAACGAAGCCGTTTGCAATGTGCTTTTCAAGGGGGAGCATCGCTTTGTTGACAAGTCCGACCCACAGCCACGGCACCAGCGAAATCAGCGCGGTGAAGCCGGCGCATCGCAGAGAACCGAGGAACCAGCACAAAACCAAAAGCAGAAGCAACGCACCGTACAGCGCGGCAAGCAGGCGCTTGACGCGAGCGGTAAACACCAGCGGCTTTTTGGCTTTTTTCGGAATGTTGAGTACGGCGGTCAGCAGCAAGACGACGCAGCCGATAGCAAAACAGTACACGGCGGGCAGATACATCGCAGGCAACAACAGTGCCGGGAGCAACGTTTTCCAGTTAATCAGCCGTGCATCGTTTTCTTTACACCACTTGGAATACCGCTCGGGACGGTACGAGTTCAGCTGCAACATATGCACGAAGTACAGCGACTGCACCACAAAAGCGCCCGCCGCACAAAGCAACATAATGAGTTTGAGTGTCGTTTCCATAACTGCTACTCCTTGAGTTTATTGCGGGGCGCCGAGGAACGAATCCAGCACCCGACGGCATTTCTCGAACTGTTCGGCAAAGGCGTAGTGCCCGCCCTCCAGCACGACCAAGCCGGCATCGGGAATGCGTTTCTCCATCAGCTGACCGTCGGACAGCGGCGTGGCGGTGTCGTTCCGACCCCAGATAAGCAGCGTGGAAGCCTTGATACGCGGCAGCAGGGGAGTACAGTCGTATCCGAGCGCCAGAACCATACTTTGCCGCATAACCGGGCTTGCCTGCCGATAGTCCGAAGAACCAAAGCGACGGCGAGCCTTGTCCACAGCATTCGGAAACAGATGGCGAATGCCGGGAAGTGAGAAGACCGCCTTGATACATTTAAAGGTATACACACGCGCGTAATAAGAAAGCGAATGCTGCGCCGGGATGCCGGCAGAGTCCAAAAGCACCATTTTGCGCACGGACAGGGAAGAGGAGTCGCGGGAGAGCAGCTCCAGCAGAATGCGACCGCCGTTGGAATGGCCCATCACAGTGGCTTCGGTAATACCGAGCGCTTCGCAGAAAGCCAGCACGAAGTCGGCGTACTGCGGCGTTGTCCAGGGGGCAGAGGGTTCTTCGGAACCGCCAAACCCGGGCAAATCCGGGACCACCATACGGCAGTAGCCGGACAGGTGGTCGGTAATCAGATGATAGATACTGCCGTCAACGCCCCAGCCATGCAGCAACAGGACAACCGGTCCGGCGCCTTGGTCAATGTAATGAACGCGCATTCCGCGAACGGTGATTTCCACGACAGTTCCCTCCTTTTACCATAATTAAATACAGCATAACATAGATTAAAACAAAAATCAATGCGCATTGGGAGTATATGCACAGAAAAAGTTTTTTATCTGGAGAAGAGAATTAAAAAGTTTTTTTAAAAAAGGCTTGACCTTGCGTATAAACTGTGTTATAGTATAAGCACCTCAAAAGGGGTTTATTTTTTTTGCGCCGTTTTTTCGGCGGTGCGCCGCCCCTGAGGGAGGCTCAAAATACCCGATTGGGAATTTATTGGAGGTGCCGTTATGAGAGTCAAGATCACCCTGGCTTGCACCGAATGCAAGCAACGCAACTACAACACGATGAAGAACAAGAAGAACGATCCGGACAGACTGGAAATGAACAAGTACTGCCGCTTCTGCCGCAAGCACACTGTGCATCGCGAGACGAAGTAAGCAACGAAGGGAGCAGCAAGCGATGTTTTTTTGGGGTATCATTCTGGCGGTTGGAGGCGCTCTTGCAGCGTTGATCTCCTTCCTCAGCAACCTGAACATTTTCGCAGATATCGCCGCTCTGGGCTTCGGTAAGTGGATCAACGTCTTCTTCAAGTACATCACCGGTGAGAAGATTGCCTTCTTCATCGGCGTGGCGCTGGTCATCGTGGGTATCATCCTCTTCTTCGTCGGCAAAGCCCGTATGAAGAAAGCAGGTGCTGATGCCGCGGATCAGAAAGGCGTCAAGTTCTTCCGCGATCTGAAAGGTGAATTCCGCAAGATCACCTGGCCTACCAAGAAGGCTACTGCCCGTAACACCGGTGTTACGCTGGCGATGTGTGCTTTCATGGGTATCGTCATCTGCTTGATCGACCTCGGCCTCGGCCAGTTGGTCAGCCTGATGCTGGGTTGATCGGAGAGGAGGACACATGGCAGACGAAGCAAAATGGTATGTGGTCCACACCTATTCCGGTTATGAGAATAAGGTAGCCACCAATCTGGAAAAGATCGTTGAAAACCGTAAGCTTCAGGAATGGATCCACGAGGTCTCGATCCCGACCGAAATGGTCACCGAGATTAAGGACGGAAAGAAGCGCGAAGTTGAGCGCAAAATCTTCCCGGGTTATGTCCTCGTGAAAATGGTCATGACCGATGAATCCTGGTATGTGGTGCGCAATACGCGTGGCTGTACCGGTTTTGTCGGACCCAACGGCAAGCCCACCCCGCTCACCGAAGCGGAAGTGGCAGCGCTGGGTGTTGAAAAGCATCCTGTCGAGATCAACTATGTTGTGGGCGATATGGTCCGCATCATCGACGGCCCGCTGGAAAACTTCAGTGGTCGCGTAGACGAACTCGATGTGGAGAAGAACAAGGTCCGCGTTACCGTGTCGATGTTCGGTCGGGAAACTCCTGTCGAACTGGAACTGGATCAGGCGGAACTGATGGAGTAAGTTCGCTTACTCAGCAAACAATGAGGGTATGGGCAAATCGCCCTTTTCCTGTGCGTCGGACACTTTTCCGACTGTGGGAGGCACCGGCTCGCTTCGGCTTGACTGAGTGCCGCCTTTACCACAAATTTTGGAGGTGCAAGAAAAATGGCTCAAAAGGTTTCCGGGTACATTAAACTGCAGATTCCGGCGGGTAAAGCCACGCCGGCACCGCCTGTTGGTCCGGCTCTCGGTCAGCATGGCGTAAACATCATGGCGTTCACGAAAGAATTCAACGAGCGCACGAAGAACGATGTGGGTCTTATTATCCCTGTCGTCATCACTGTGTACGCTGATCGTTCGTTCACGTTCATCACGAAGACCCCTCCGGCAGCTGTCCTGATTAAGAAGGCCTGCGGCATCGAGACCGCGTCCGGCGTTCCGAACAAGACGAAGGTTGCCAAGATTACCAAGGAACAGATCCGCAAGATCGCCGAGACCAAAATGCCCGATCTGAACGCCGCCAGCATCGAAGCTGCCATGAGCATGGTAGCCGGCACGGCTCGCAGCATGGGCGTCGAAGTTGTCGACTGATTCTGTGTTCCGGGTGGGAGGAACAAAAACTATTCCGATTTTACCACTCATGCCAACCGCGGCAAAGTGCCGTGTGGATGGTAACTAACAGGGAGGAAATAACCAAATGAAACATGGTAAGAAGTATGTCGACAGCGCGAAGCTGATCGACCGTGCCGCACAGTACGATGTGGCAGAAGCTCTGGATATTGCCGTTAAGACCGGCAAAGCCAAGTTCGACGAGACCGTCGAAGTGCACGTAAAGCTGGGTGTTGACAGCCGTCACGCCGATCAGCAGGTCCGTGGCGCCGTTGTGCTGCCGCACGGTACCGGTAAGAAGCTCCGCGTTCTGGTGTTTGCTAAGGAAGACAAGCATCAGGCTGCTCTGGATGCCGGCGCTGATTTCGTTGGCGCTGACGATCTGGTTGCCAAAATCAACGGCGGTTGGATGGATTTCGACGTCGTTATCGCCAGCCCCGATATGATGGGTCTGGTTGGTCGTCTGGGTAAGGTGCTCGGTCCCCGTGGCCTGATGCCCAACCCGAAGGCCGGTACCGTTACTCCGGATGTCGCTAAGGCTGTTACCGAAGCGAAGGCCGGTAAGATCGAGTATCGTCTGGACAAGACCAACATCATTCACTGCCCGATCGGTAAGGTTTCCTTCGGCGTTGAGAAGCTGCAGGAGAACTTCGAGGCTCTGCTGGGCGCTATCGTCCGTGCGAAGCCCGCTGCCGCTAAGGGTCAGTACATCCGCTCCTGCGTTGTGGCGTCCACCATGGGCCCCGGCGTGAAAATCAACCCCTCTAAGGTTGGTTAAAAAAAGGCTTGCTTTTTTGAGCGGAGTCTGCTATAATCTATTTTGCTGTTCTTCCACAGACAGTGGGTACGCCCTCATCGGCGTCTAACGGTCACACCGCCCACCGAGGTCGAAAAGCACAACGGGATCCCTTCGGGGAGTAACTGTGTGTCTCATCGCCCTTTCTGTGGTTCACGGAAAGGGCGTTTTTTCTTGGAAAAACGGCATAATGATTCACAATATGTGGGAGGTGAAACTACACTATGCCGAGTGAGAAAGTATTGCAAGAGAAGCAGCAGCTGGTTGCGAACCTCACGGATAAGCTGAACGCAGCGAAGTCCGGTGTCGTTGTCAGCTACGAGGGTATTACGGTGGCTGATGACACCGTGCTGCGCCGCAAGCTGCGTGAGGCTGGCGTCGAGTATGCAGTCGTGAAGAACACGCTGCTGGGCCGCGCTGCCGACAATGCCGGTTACGGCGACCTGAAGAGCGTGCTGGAGGGCTCCACTGCCCTGGCCACTTCGACGGAAGACGAGCTGGCTGCCGCGAAGCTGCTTTGCGAGTATGCGGAGAAGAACGATAAGTTCCAGATCAAAGCCGGTTTCTTTGAGGGTAAGG
>JAZODA010000061.1:0-6457 GCA_045596745.1 Acutalibacteraceae bacterium | reverse complement strand
TCGGCACCGTTCGCCACCGCATCCGCCGTTTCGGCGCATTTGACAGCGGTGGTGGAGTAACCGTTCGGAAAACCGATTACGGTGCAGATGGCAAGGCGGTCGCCAACATACTCTTTGGCTGCCTTTACATAGCTTGCAGGGATACAGCAGGAGGCGCAACCGTATTTCATACCGTCATCCAGCAACGCTTTGATTTCCTGCAGGGTGGCGGTTTGTGACAGCAGTGTGTGATCGACACAGGAAAGTATCTTTTTGATATCCATACAGCACAACCTTATCTTAAAATCTTGTATAAAGTATACTCTTTTTCAAAAGTATCGTCAACAGGTGAAAAAGTGAACCGATTGTGCAACTAATTTTTCATTTTTTGTTAAGTAGACAGTAGAAATTTGAAGATTTATGTGATAAAATAGTCGTGTTATTTTTCACATTGAAAAAGGAGACGGCACAATGGGCGGATTTTTTGGAGTGGTTTCTAAAACGGATTGCGTGTTTGACCTGTTTTTCGGCACGGACTATCACTCGCACTTGGGCACCAAGCGCGGTGGTCTCGCTGTGCACGGCGACAAGGGCTTCGATCGTGCGATTCATAACATCCAAAACTCGCCGTTCCGTACCAAGTTTGAGCGTGATGTGGACGAAATGAGCGGTACGTCCGGTATCGGTTGCATTTCGGATACCGATCCTCAGCCGCTGATTATTCGCTCGCATCTCGGCAGTTATGCCATCACGACGGTCGGTCGTATCAACAACGCCGAAGCGCTGGTTAAGCAGGTGTTTGATGCCGGCGCGGCGCAGTTCCTTGAGATGAGCGGCGGAAACATCAATCCCACCGAGCTGACGGCGGCGCTTATCAACCAGAAAGAGTCGTTGGAGGAGGGCATCCGTTATGCCCAGACGATGATTGAGGGTTCGATGTCGCTCTTGCTCCTTACCAAAGACGGTATGTATGCCGCCCGCGATTTTATGGGCAGAACGCCTGTGATTATCGGCAAAAAGGATGGCGCGCAGTGTGCGTCCTTTGAGTCTTCGGCTTTCTTGAATCTGGGTTATGACCAGGAGCGTGAGCTTGGCCCGGGCGAAGTGGTGTTTATGACCCCCGATTCGATTGAAACGCTGATTCCCGCTCGTGATAAGATGAAGATTTGCACCTTCCTGTGGGTGTATTTTGGCTATCCGACGTCGTCGTATGAGGGCGTGAATGTAGAAGAAATGCGTTGCCGTTGCGGTGCGATGCTCGCACAGCGCGATCAGATTGAGGTGGACAGCGTTGCGGGTATCCCGGACTCCGGTATCGCACATGCCATCGGTTTCGCCAACAGCACCGGCATTCCGTTCTCGCGTCCGTTTATCAAGTACACGCCCACCTGGCCGCGTTCGTTTATGCCGCAAAAGCAGAGCCAGCGTGATCTCATCGCGCATATGAAACTGATTCCTGTGGATTCGCTGATTCGCGATAAGCGCCTGTTGCTTATTGATGACTCGCTCGTGCGTGGTACGCAGATGCGTGAAACCACCGAGTTTTTGTATCACAGCGGTGCCAAAGAGGTACATATCCGCACGGCTTGCCCGCCGATTATGTTCGGCTGTAAATACCTGAATTTCTCGCGTTCCACTTCGGAAATGGATTTGATTGCCCGCCGCACGATTGCACGTCTGGAGGGGGATAAGGCCGACGAAAAGCTGGCACTGTATTGCGATCCCGACACGCCGGAATACGCGAAAATGGTGGAAGAAATCCGCAAAGAACTGCACTTCACATCGCTGAAATATCAGCGCCTTGACGATATGATTGAGGCGACCGGACTGCCCGAAGAGTGCTTCTGCACCTACTGCTGGACCGGTAAGGAGTAAGCTATGAATATTCTCCATGTACGTTATGCGGTGGCGGTGGCAAAGGCGGGGTCTATCAACAAGGCGGCGGATAAGCTGATGATCGCGCAACCGAACCTCAGTCGTGCAATCAAAGAGCTGGAGGCGGATCTTGGAATCGTTATCTTTGATCGCTCTGCCAAAGGTATGGTGCTTACAGCCGAAGGAGAAGAATTTCTCGGATATGCAAGAAAGATTCTCAGTCAGATCGATGAAGTTGAGCGCTTTTACAAAAAAGATTCTGTGACCAAGCAGCTGTTTTCTATTTCCGTACCGCGTGCTTGTTACATTTCCGAAGCGTTTTCCCGGTTCTCGCTTTCGCTCACCGATCAACCGGCGGAAATTTTTTACAAGGAGACCAACTCCAAACGAACGCTCAACAATTTGTTGCATTCCGATTACAAGCTGGGGATCGTGCGCTACGCCGGTAGCTACGATAAGTACTATAAAGCTATGCTGGAAGAAAACGGGCTTGTGGGGGAGCAGATAACGGAGTTTCATTATGTGCTTCTGATGCGCAAGGACAGCGCGCTGGCGGCGAAAGAGGAGATTCGTTTTTCCGATCTCAGGCCTTTTATAGAGATTGCCCATGCCGACCCGTTTGTGCCTTCCTTGCCGATGGCGGAAGTCAAAAAAGCAGAATTGCCCGATGATATTGAACGCCGTATTTTTGTGTTTGAACGCGCAAGCCAGCTCGAACTGCTGGCCAAAAATCCGGAAACCTTTATGTGGGTCTCGCCGGTGCCGCAAAAGCTGCTTGAACGATACGGCTTGGTCCAACGGGAATGCAGCGATAACCGCCGCGTTTATAAGGATGTTTTGGTGCATCGCAAAAAGTACCATCTTACCCCGCTGGATTTGATGTTTATCAAAGAGCTTATGCGTTCCAAAAGTGATTGTCATTTTGCCCCTGTCTGATATTTTTCAGGCAGGGGTTATATTTATTTTGATATACCTAATATACTTTTCTTATCATTCCCAAGGAGAGGTCGGTGTGCTACACTCTAACACATTAGGCGGCATAAGAGTTACGGGAGTGTTGCTGCTTATTGACGTCGTTCATCGACAAAAATAAGGAGGAACAGTTCTATGAAGACAAAGCAGTATCCGCTGGTTGACGGAACAGAGCAGCTGGAAGCAGCTCTGGCGCGTGTGCGGGAAGCACAGCGCGTGTTTGCCTGCTATACGCAACAGCAGGTGGATCGTATTTTTAAAGCGGCAGCTATGGCTGCCAACCGTCAGCGCATACCGCTGGCAAAGCTGGCGGTTGAAGAGACCGGAATGGGCGTGGTGGAGGATAAGGTTATCAAAAATCATTATGCCTCCGAATATATCTACAACGCCTACAAGGACACAAAGACCTGCGGCGTGATCGAAGAGGAGGCAGCCTACGGCATCAAAAGGATCGCGGAGCCTGTTGGCGTGATCGCGGCGGTAATCCCTACGACAAACCCGACCTCCACGGCGATCTTTAAAATGCTGCTGGCACTCAAAACGCGTAATGGTATTATTATCAGTCCGCACCCCCGCGCAAAGCTGTCGACCGTAACAGCTGCCAAGATCGTTTTGGAGGCGGCGGTCGAAGCGGGTGCACCCGAGGATATCATTTCCTGGATCGACGTCCCGAGCCTGGATATGACCAACACACTGATGAAAGAGGCGGATATTATTCTGGCAACGGGTGGCCCCGGCATGGTGAAGGCGGCATATTCCAGCGGCAAGCCGGCCATCGGTGTAGGTGCAGGCAACACACCGGCTATTATCGATTCCACAGCCGATATCCGCCTGGCGGTCAATTCCATCATTCATTCCAAAACGTTTGACAACGGTATGATTTGCGCTTCGGAACAATCGGTTATCGTTTTGGATGACGTATACGATGCGGTTAAGGCGGAATTTCGTTCGCGCGGCTGTTATTTTCTTGATGCGGAGGAAACCGAAAAGCTCAGGAAGACCATCATCATCAACGGTGCATTGAACGCTAAAATCGTGGGTCAAAAGCCGGTGACCATTGCTGCTTTGGCGGGGGTCACAGTTCCCGAAACGACCAAAATACTCATCGGTGAGGTGAGTAGTGTGGAGCCGACGGAGGAGTTTGCCCACGAGAAGCTGTCGCCTGTTTTGGCGATGTATCGCGCAGAACACATTAGTGATGCGTTCGAAAAAGCGGAGCGCCTGATCGCTGACGGCGGATATGGTCACACATCCTCGATTTACCTCAACGAGGTGACACAGCGCGCAAAGGTTGAGGAATTTGCGGCACGGATGAAGACCTGCCGTATTCTGGTTAATACGCCCTCCTCGCACGGCGGCATCGGTGATCTTTACAATTTCAAGCTTAAGCCCTCTCTGACACTGGGGTGTGGCTCCTGGGGCGGTAACTCCGTCTCGGAGAACGTGGGCGTTAAGCATTTGCTTAACATAAAGACTGTGGCCGAAAGGAGAGAGAATATGCTGTGGTTCCGCACGCCGGATAAGGTGTATATGAAAAAAGGCTGCCTGCCGGTAGCACTGGATGAATTGAAGGCGGTGCTTGACAAAAAGCGCGCGTTCATTGTAACGGATACGTTTTTGTACAAAAACGGATACACAAAGGCGATCACTGACAAGCTGGATGAATTGGGCCTGCAGCATATGACCTTTTTTGATGTTGAGCCGGATCCGACCTTGGCCTGTGCGAAAGCCGGAGCAGAGCAAATGCGGTCGTTTGCCCCGGATTGCATTATCGCTTTGGGTGGCGGCAGTGCTATGGATGCGGCCAAGATCATGTGGGTGATCTACGAGCATCCCGACGTGGATTTTCAGGATATGGCAATGCGATTTATGGATATCCGCAAGCGCACGTTTCAGTTCCCCAAGTTGGGAGAAAAAGCATACTTTATTGCTGTGCCGACTTCGGCGGGCACCGGCTCGGAGGTCACACCGTTTGCTGTTATCACCGATGAACAAACCGGTGTCAAATATCCGCTGGCAGACTACGAGCTGATGCCCGATATGGCCATTGTGGATGCCGATTTTCATATGACGGCACCCAAGGGCCTGACGGCTGCCTCCGGTGTTGATGCGGTGACCCACGCACTGGAGGCGTACGCCTCAATGATGGCGACCGATTACACCGATTCCCTGGCGCTGCAGTCGCTTAAGCTGGCTTTTCGGTATTTGCCTCAGGCGTACGATAACGGTGCTGACGATCCGGTCGCTCGCGAGAAAATGGCGAATGCCGCCACAATGGCCGGTATGGCATTTGCCAATGCCTTTTTGGGCGTGTGCCACTCTATGGCACATAAGCTCGGTGCGTTCTATCATTTGCCGCACGGCGTTGCCAACGCACTGATGATTGAAGAGGTGCTTCGCTTTAACGCGGAGGAAGTGCCTGCGAAGATGGGAACGTTTTCGCAATACGATCATCCGCACACCTTGGCGCGTTATGCTGAGATCGCGGATGCACTGGGGCTGTCCGGAAACACGCCGGAGGAAAAGCTTGAGGCGCTGATCGAGGCGGTCAACACATTGAAAAGTCGCGTGGGGATCCGCACAACGATCCGTGAGTACGGTGTTGAAGAGCGCGAGTTCCTTGACAGGCTTGACGATATGGTGGAGCAGGCGTTTGATGACCAGTGTACCGGCGCAAACCCCAGGTATCCGCTGATGAGCGAAATCCGTCAGATGTATATCAACGCCTACTATGGCAGACGGTAAGGGGGATATTATGAAGCTGGATGAAGTAATTGCCGTGAGAAACGGAAAGACCGTTTATCGCGACGGAAACCGTTGCATCAAGGTGTTTGACAAGCATTTTTCCAAGGCTGACGTGCTTAATGAGGCGTTGAATCAGGCACGTATAGAAGAAACCGGTCTGAAGGTGCCTCGTGTGCTGCAGGTCACTCTGGTAGACGGCTGCTGGGCGATCGTTTCCGACTATATTGAGGGTAAAACATTGGCACAGCTGATGAAGGAAAACAGCGAAAAAATCGAGGACTATCTGGAGCTGTTTGTGGATCTGCAGCTGGATATGCACACAAAAACCTGTCCCTTGCTCAATAAACTGAAGGACAAGATGGACAGAAAAATCAACGAGACGGATCTTGATGCGACAACGCGCTACGAGCTGCATGCAAGATTGGCGGGAATGCCCAAGCATAAAAAGGTTTGCCACGGTGATTTCAACCCGAGCAATATCATTATCACTGCCGACGGAACGCCGTATATCCTCGATTGGTCTCATGCCACGCAGGGGAATGCGTCTGCGGATGCCGCCCGTACTTATCTGCTTTTTTGCCTCAACGGCGATGCGGCTTTGGCCAAGAGATATCTTGACCTGTTCTGCAGAAAAAGTAATACCGCGCACCAGTATGTGCAAAAGTGGTTGCCGATCGTAGCGGCATCACAATCTGTCAAAGGCAACCCTGAGGAAAGGGATTTCCTGCTCGGTTGGGTCGATGTTGTTGAATACGTATAACGAAAAGCCCGCCTGCTCAACAGAGCAGGCGGGCTTTTTTTAAAGCTTTTTCTTTCGGCGGAAGAGAAGGAGGACCGGATTCATCACGCGGCTCAGCGGTGTGAGGCGTGTCGTTTGGTGCATAGC
>JAZODA010000060.1:0-5636 GCA_045596745.1 Acutalibacteraceae bacterium | reverse complement strand
GTTCAGCGAATCCTCGTCGTAGCTCTGCTTCATCTCATTAATCATTTCCGGAATCGAAGCTTTCAGCTGCTCGATATATTCCGCCTTGGTCATACCGGACTGCTCTTCGAACTGCTCCAAGGTCATCCCCATCGGCTCCAGAACATACTTTTCAAAGCCTTCGCCCGACAGGAAGGTCACATAATCTTCCATAAACGTTTCCATAAAGGAGCCAATGGCCTCGACATCCATCATCAGCGTGGCCGTGCTGTCAGCATCGAACTTCATACGGAAGGACATCTTCGCATCGGTTTCGAACGCGCCTGCGAGACCAAGAATCGCGCTGATTCCCTCTTCGTCCTGCTGCTCACTGCCCTGCACAGCTTTCATCGCATCCATAATTTTATCCATATCCAGCGATGTTTCCCACATGCCGACCAGGTTTTCTTTCGTCAGCGAAACAGTCCCTACAGACGGCGCATCGCTGTCTGCGGGCGGCGTTTCGGAATCGTTGTTATTCGTCGTGGTTGTTGTTACGTTTTGCGTTGTCGTGTCCTTGTCATCGTCCTTCTTCTTGCGCTCTTCGCCGCAACCGGCAAGCAGCATCATCGAAAAAGCCAACACCAGAACGAGTACCAAAGCCAAAGATTTTTTCATAAGATCAACCTCCTTATCCCGAGTATATCACTCGTTTTCAGGTTTGTCAATCGGTGACAAGCAGCACATTTTAACAAAAGTGTTGCAAAATTGTAACTTTCGTGATATACTGAACTTGAACGATGTTGCCATCGTTACTTTTTGGGGAAACGGGGTCTTGGTATGAAGTATACACGTATCGTATCTCTCGCATTGGCACTGCTGATGGCACTGCCGCTCGCCGCCTGCTCGCAAGCGGCCACCAACACGGATACGCCCACCTCTGCCACCGACAGCACGGTGACAACCTCGGTCACGACGGTAACCACCACGACCGAAGAAGCGCCTGCAGACCCGACCGACACCACCACAACAGAAAGTTCTACCATCTCTTCGGATGTGGCAACCACACGCAAGCCGTCCGGCAGCACCACCACGCGGTATTATCCCACCCGCACCGTAACGGCAACTTCCACAACACGGTTTACCACAAGCTGGATAACCAAGCCCCCTTATACCGTTCCCCATCCGTATCTCACGGTTGATTTCCGCGAAGGAACGGTACCGGTAGAAAACGGCCTCAACTTTGGCGGTGCTACCTTTACGTTTGCCGATATGGGTGCTGCGGGCAGTATCTCTGCCGAGCAGATTGCGGGTTTTGAAAGCCAATACAACGCCAAAATCAAAACCACCTGCATCCCCGAAAATACGTACATTTCAGCGCTGTCGGCAGCTGCCGCCTCGGGAAAACCGTACGATATTCTGATGCTCTCGAGCGAAAATACCCTTTCGCAATACATCGCCGGTGTGATGCAGCCGTTGGATGACTACATCACCACCGCCGACCTTTGGAACGATAAAACCGGCAGTGGATTTTACAAATCGCTATCCCAAGCTCTGTCGCTCTATGGGAAAATCTACGCAGTAGGCGGCTTGTATCGTCAATCCCCCGCCGTCGTCTGGTACAACAAAGCACTGTTTGCGACTGCCGGCTACAGCGGTAATAACGATCCTCTGGCACTGTATAACGCCGGTGGATTCACGTGGGACACTCTGTACGATATGCTGCGGAAGGTGCAAAAGACCTCGTCCGGTGTTTCCGGTATCAACGCCTTTGCGCCGTACTATTCCAACACTGTCATCGCTTCCTTTGCAACCGATTTCGCAAAAGCAACGGGGGATGGTCGATATGTCGAAAACCTGAGCAACCCCAATTTGTATGCCGCCTGCGAAATGATGCAGAAATACTATAACAAAGAAGCAGGCGTAATCGACGTCGGTCACTATGAAGAAAACGGATTTGACCGTTTCTTGTCCGGCAACACCGCCTCCCTCATTGCCGATACCACGTTCTATCAAGCCGCACTGACCGCCGTTTCCGAAAACGCAGCTTTGGGCGGCACGATTGATAATCTGGGGATGATTCCCCTGCCCCGCCCCCAAGACAAGTATCCGTATGCTATCAGTCGGTGGAGCGGCTTCGCTGCAGGCAAGGGCGCTTCCAAGCAAGGTGTTTTGTGCGCGCTGGCCTTTGCCAAGTACGATTCTCAGCACAACCGCAGTAATGCCATTCACCCGGCAATGTCTGCCACTGTCAAGCAGACGGTAAATACCGTTCTGGATTCGGGAAATCTCCTTGCACCGTTACACGATTTCGAAACCACTGCCGGCTCTACTTATGCAGGAATCGGTGTGGTGCTGGACGCAATCGCTGTAAACAACCAAAACATCACGGTTGTTCTTAAAGGGTATAAGAAGGCTTTCCAGACTTTCATCGATTACGCCGTTAAAGAAAGCTACACCGCATAAAACAAACGAAGCCCCCGTCGGAGTTTAGTCGCTCCGACGGGGGCTTTTCTTATTTCTTCGCTCTTGACTTTTTGATAAGCAATATCACAGAAATGGATACCGCCGCCAGGCTGCCGATAGCCGCTACAATCGGGAGAAACCAATTGTTTTTGTCGTTTGGCTTGCTCGGTTTATGGTCGTTCTTCTCCGCGTTCGAGACGACTGTTGTCGTTGCTTCGGGCGTAGTGGTGCTCGGCTGTGTCGTCGTGCCAATCGTGGAGGTCGGCTCGGCGATAACTGCCGAAGTAGACGTCGTGTCGGTGTTTGTCAGTGTTGTGGTATTTGGCACGGCGGTGGTCGTGCTCGCCGTCACCTTGGAAGAAGCGCTCGGAGCTTTGGTGGTGGTCGTAGTGGCGGTAGTCGTTGTCTTGCCATACATCATCCGACGCACCGGCAAACTGGCAATACCGGCAAGGGTGGTTGCCGTTTCCGCCTTGCGCTGATAGAACGCGTACGGGCCTGCTTTCAAATCGGTAAACACAGGGCTGCTCTGCCACGTCTTCCCGTCACAGCTGTACTCATAGCCGGCAACGGCTTTCAGGGTGACGGAATCGTCCGTAGCACTCTTCACTTCCGGCATCGGTACCATCAGTTCGCGGATATAATTCGATAAATCTTCCGCAAAATAGGTGTGTCCATCCAAGTTGGGGTGGCCGTTACCACCACTGTTGTTCTGCAACGTCATCAGCTCGTAGAAGCCCTTGTCAGCGCCGCCCGCTTCCTCGATAACTTCCATAATCAACCCCGAAGCAGACGAGAGCATCATACCGTGCATCCACACGATTTTGGATTTCGGGTTCTTCTGACGAACCAGCTTCAGCATATCGGCAAAGCCTTGTTTTACCTCTTCCAGCGTCATATTATACGTGGCATAGCGGTTCAAATCGTTCGTGCCCAGCGCCAGCACAATCACATCCGGCTGGCGGGCGAAATCGTAATTCGTCGAGGTATCCTGCGGATAACGAAGTTTGGGATATACCTCCTGCATATCGTACGCCTGCCAACCGACCGACGCACCGATACCCGAAATGGCAACCAGCGAGAAATCCACGCCCAGCATATTGTGAGCCGCCATATACGCATATCCCTGCGCCGCGTTGCTGTACAGCGGATCACCCGAATTGGCGGTGGAAGACGTCGCCAGATTACCGCTTGCCGTGGTAATCGAGTCGCCGATAAATTCAATATACAAATCGTTCTCTTTCGGCGCATCCAGCAGCGTGCCGTTGAGCGATACGCCGTCCACGCTCACCAAGGACGAACCGATGGCGCTCTGGCGATACAACTCAAAGCGATGCACGCCCTCAGGCAAGTTCGAGGCGATTTTCACCTTTTGCGTGCCTCTGGCAATCAAACGGCAAGTGTCTCTGGGCTTTTCCACGCCGTCAACAATCACCGAGAAATAGCAAGCACCCGTCTCGCCACCCATAACGGTGTCCGCCTGGAATTTGATGTACACATCACCGGAGCAGTAAGCGGAAAACTCAATACCCGACGCGCTCCAATCCAAAAACAGACGTTCCGAGGTCTGGTGAATGCGACCTTGGGTTTTATAATGACCCTGCATATCTGCGAGCGAATAATCCGTCATAGCCGCCGCAGACACCGTTATCGGGCAAGCGGCAAACGGAATCATCATACCCAACACACACATCACCGCCAATACTTTCTTAAACATTGGCATTCCTCCTTTTGCTCTCTGCAAACAAGGCTTTAGCCGTAAACATCGGTATACGCTTTATTGAACTGAGGCGTAATCCCCTTGTATTCGAACAACTGGCTGATCGTACAGAAGCGATAGCCTTGATTGTACAAGGTTCTGCAGACCTCTTCCATGGCATAGGCAGTATCGGCTCTGGCAGGATGCATCACGTAAATGGCGCCGTCGTACGCGTTATCAATACAAGCCTTTGCCGTGTTCGCACCGTCCTCCACCGTATACCAGGTGTTAGTGCGGCTGTTCTTAAGTCCGCTGATTACCACCATCCTGTCGGCGGCAAAGCACGAAGCAAACAAGGTTGTGCTGGTCGAAAGATACGGCGGTCGGAACCATTTCGGCGTAATACCCATCAGGTTCTTCAGCAGCGTGTTGGTTTTTTCCAGCTGCTCCATATTTTCCTCAAGCGTGGTATCCTTCATTCTCGGATGGTTATACGAGTGGTTTCCAAGCTCAAAGCCCTTTTCCACGGCATATTTCAGCAAGGAGGTTCCCGATTTTTCAACATTTTCACCGAGTACAAAGCACGTCGCAAAGCCCTCGTATTTCGACACCGCGTCAATAGCCATCGTCACGTTAAACGTGCTGGTCGGAAGATCGTCAAAGCCGAACGCAATCAGCTTAAAATCTTCCGGGTGCGACTGCCACTCATACACAGGCGTTACCGGCTTTTGCACAGCAGTGGTCGTCGTGGTAGTAACAGTGGTAGTGGTAGTTGTCGTGGTCGTCTGCTTGGTGGTCGAGGTGGTTGCGGCTACCGATGCCGAACGAGTGGTGGTTTGCTTCTGAACCGTAGTAGGCTTTGTTGTAGTGGTAGCCGTTTTACTCGTTTCGGTCGTCATCGTTGTCGCACCTCCCGATGCTAATGTTGTGGTCTGCGTTGTCTCCGTTGATGTCGCGGACGTCGTGGTAGTAACCGCCGTTGTTGTGGTATCCGCAACAGAGGTAGTAGCGGTAGTGGTAGTCGTACCCACCGCTGTTGTATTGCCGGTTTGAGGCGTGCCGCAACCACAAAGCAACAAAGCAATCACCGCAAGAAAAGCCAAAATCCGCCGCATCGTACCACTCCCTTATAAGTCTTTATTCCAAAGATACCATATTTACTCAAAAATCGCAAGATACGAATGCTTAATAAACTTAATAAATAAGGAATAAAATGAAAAGCACCCAACCGAAAGGCTGAGTGCTTTGAACACATATTGCGCGCGTATACCTGTGCCCCACTCATCTTAGCGCAAAGGTTCGGAAGGAGGGGGTGTTCACGAGGGAACCTTCAGGGTTCCCCTGCATATAGAGCGAAGCGGATCAAACACTTGGGGGCTACCCCAAGTGTACACAAAACAAAAGCTCCGACATTTGTCGGAGCTTTTGTTTTGTGTTGGCGTCTACCTATCTTCCCGGGCCGCTACCAGCCAAGTATTGTCGGCGCAAGTGAGCTTAACTGCCGTGTTCGGGA
>JAZODA010000059.1:0-6801 GCA_045596745.1 Acutalibacteraceae bacterium | reverse complement strand
CTCGTGCAAAAGGCGTTGGACACGGACTCGAAAAAGATTCAGCTGTACAAGCCGTATTTCGAGGCGAACGGTGGTATGAAGCACGTCCGGGAAACCATCGACCGCGCCCACGAAAACGGCATTGTCTGCAACGTGTTTTTTGCGGACGATCCCGCCGAAGCGGCAGAGTATATCCGCCTCGGCGCGGATGTGATTCTGACCAACGATTATCTGCGCGTGGCACAAGCCGTGAAAAGGGCATAACAAAGCAGGGCCCTATGCACGGATTTGCAAGGTGATTTGCTTGCTTTTACAATGGTGCTTGCGTTTTCGATTGCTTATAATGAGAGCAAAAGAAAGCGAAGGAGCGTTCTGTATGGTTCTCAATGACAACCGTGTTGCAACCCAATTTATAAGCTCGTTGTTTGACGAGTGCATTCCCGCGTATCGCTATGATGGTCGCGAGCCTGCCGAGGACTGGCAGAAACGGGCGCGAACCCGTTTGTGGGAACTGCTGTGTCTGGATGCCATGCTGCCTTGTGAGGACGACTGCTTCGCCATTGTGGATGAATTCGATCTGCCGAGCGGCCACGTGAAAGAGTTTACGTTCCAAAGCGAGCCGGGCTACGTTGTACCGGGATATATTCTTCTTCCGCACGGTTGGCAGGGAGAACAACTTCCTGTGTGCTTGTGCCTGCAGGGACACTCCGATGGTATGCACAATTCTTTGGCAATGCACCCCGATCGTTCACCGAACCCCCAAAAAGGCGACCGCGATTTTATGGTGCGCGCTGTTCGGGAAGGCTATGTAGGCGTTTGCATTGAACAGCGATATATGGGACGCACCGGTTCCGTTAACAACACACCCGGCTGTTCGGTACAGAGGCAAGCGTTACCGACATTGCTGTTGGGACGCACCGCCATCGGTGAGCGCGTATGGGATATCATGCGGCTGATTGATGCGTTGGAAAAGCATGTGCCGTATGCCGATACCGAACAGCTTGTGTGCTTGGGCAATTCTGGCGGCGGTACCGCCACCTTCTATGCCGCTTGTATCGAGCAACGTATTCGCTACGCCATCTCCTCGTGTGCGTTTTGCACCTACAAGGATTCCATCGTGGATATTCCTCACTGTGCCTGTAACTACATCCCGGGGATTGCCCGCGATTTTGATATGGGTGATCTTGCGGGGCTTGTCGCTCCGCGCAATCTGGTGATTGTCAACGGCAACGAGGATGCTATTTTCCCTGACCACGGTGTGCGTAAGGCTTATGCTGTGGCCGAAAGCCTGTTTGCCGAGCTTGGTGGTAACATCGCCTTGGTAACGGGCGAGGGAGGACATCAGTTTTACGCAGATCCTGCGTGGAAGATGCTGCATCGGTTTGCGAAAAGCTAATAAAACGCGGTTTGATGAAACGAAACGCCCCGGCAGGTGTTGTAACCTGCCGGGGCGTTTTTTTATTTCTTACCGATTGGGCAAGCCTGCAAGCAGCGCTCGACAATCATATCGATGAAGTGCGGGTCGCGGTAGCACAGTGTCTGAATCAAGTCCTTCTTCTCGGCGACCTCTGCTTCGATTTCGGGGGTCAGCAGGTCGGGCACTTTGATGTCGGGAATCTTCCAGCCGAGCTGTCCCGAACCGGCACCCTCGCACATAGCCAGCGAACGCGCCCAGGTGCACAGTGTTTCGTCACGCGTCAGCACGGTGTACTGCTCGTCGGGGCGGATGGTGACGGTTTCGGTGCTTTGCACCAGCGCTTTCATCGGGCAGGAATCGGCGCACGCGTTGCAACCTGTCGGGCAGGCCACAGCCTGCGGTGCGGCGGTTTCGGTCAGCGGCGCATCCGTCAGCACAAAGGTGTAGCGAGTGCGAGAGCCAAACGCATCGTTCAGCACGAGGCCGCTCTTGCCCAGCGTACCCAGACCGCCCGCAACCGCGAACGGTGCGTTGGCGCGCAGGTCGGGCATATGACGACCGAACTTACCGATGGTGGGCTTGGATTCGGGTGCCATATCCGCAAGCGGCACAGCGTTGTAGCCTTTGGCTTTCAGGATGCTGCACAGATCGGCACCTGCCCACAGGCTTTCTTTGTGAATTTCATAATGGGCAAACGCATACGCGGCGCCGTCCTCGGCTTCCTGCGCACAGGCGAGCTCCGTCACGCGCTCGGGGATTTCCTCGGCCAGCACGACGATGTTTTTCGCAAAGGGGTACTGCTTGCGGATGACGTCCATACCGGGGTAGGTGACGTTTTCCAGCGAGCGGATACCCACGGCATCCATATTGGTGAAGATCGGCGCATCGGGGGTGATATCCTCAATCTCGCCGATGTTCCAATCACGCAGCACCTCGTTCATATTGTCGAACGGAATGGCGCAGATGACAGCGGACAGGCTGACGTAGCTGTCGTCGCTTTCCCAGCCGGCGTTTACGGAGCTGGCGCGGGAGATGCCGGTGCGGTACCAGTCCTGAATCGCCTCGTAGCCGAGGTCGTCCAGATAGCGGGTGGCGTCGATGGCGAAGCAGGAGATGCGGTCAACAAACGCATCACGCATATGACGGTTGTTGCGGCGCTCCAGTTCGGTATCCTCGCCGAACTTATACAGGTGACGGCCCACCGTGACAACGGTGGTGAAGGAATCGTAGAACTGATCGACACGGAAGCCTTCGTTGAAGTTGGGTTTGAGATGCACAAAATCGGAGAGCGGCTGCACCGTGATACAATCCGCGCCGCAGCGAAGCGCCAGCTCTTTCAGGTGCGCCATCAGCTGTTCCTTGGTCTTTTTCACGACATTCTTTTTGCGCAGGGCACCGGGCGCGTACGCCGGGTTGCGGTAGCGCTTCTTGGGGGTCATACAGTGCTTGAACGAACCGCACATATAGCCGTCGTTAATCATACGCTGGCCCTTACGTACTTCGTCGTAGATACGCTCTTCGTCCATATCGTCGATTTCCGCAAGGATGTTGGTGTCCAGGTGAGCCTGCTCACCGTAGAAGCAACGCCAACGGTTGATGTTGGGATAGCGGAACTGCTTGCCTTCGATTTCAAATTCGATGAACTTCGGGTCGTTTAAGCGCTCCATCTCATAGTTGCGACCGGCGCAGTGGCGGGCGCACGCCATACAGGAGTCGCACAACGGGTCGCCGTTGTACAGCTCATCGGGTTCAAGGTCGGCGGCGGTGATGAACGAGATAATACGCTCACGCGGGCCGTATTCCGGCGACATGACCATACCGTGGTAGCCGTACTCACCGAGGCCGGCGGCCACAAACGCGGCCATATGGCTCCAGGAAGCGGCGTGCTCGTAGGGGATGTCCTTGTACTTGCGGTGACGCCAGTAGGTTGTGCAGGGCTGGGGAATGGTGGCGTAGCCCTGATCCTCCAGCCACTTGCTTATACGGAAGCACATCGCGTCCAGCTTGGGAATCATACCAATCTGGAAAGCGGCGGGGAAGTTGGGGTTGGGCTCGCCGCACCAGTCAACCGAAGCATCGGGGTGGTGAACACCGAGACAGACAACGGATTTGGCTTCCGGCAAATGGGCTTGCGGGGTCAGCATATGCGGCGCACCCTCAAAGCGGGATACGGGGGCGATACCCACCATATCGGCACCGAGTTCTTTAGCCATACGCTTGATAGCGGCAGTCAGTTCTTTGCGGTTCATAGTACCACACTCCTTTACCTTAATTCTACAACAGAACAGAATTTTCTCCATCGAAAAATTCAACAAAAATATGGACTTTTTCGCTGTTTTGTGGTACGATGACGACGGTGATGGATATGAACGTGTTTCAAGATAATCTTTTCGATTTCCGACCGCAGGGCAGCGTGCAGCTCCATTATTGCGGCAAGCGCGAGCAGTCGCTGGACCATCGGTACGAGCATCGCCAGTCGGCGTATCTGATTACGCTGGTGTGCGAGGGCAGTGCGGTGATGACCACCGCCGAGGGAATGTTTCCGCTGTCGGCAGGCGACGTGTATGTGATGTTTCCCGAGTCGCACGCATCGTACGTTACCGCACCGGGCGCGCCGTGGAGCATTCGCTGGGTCACGCTCAGCGGCACGCAGCTCGAAGAGCTGTTGCCGCTTCTGGGACTGACCCCCAAGGCGCCGGTGTCCCATGTGGCGGAGTTCGAGCGCGCAGAGTATATTTTGGAAGAGCTGTTCCGCAAAACGCTGAAGGCGGATATCCGCAGTAAGATTTCCGCGTTGGCGCTGTTGTATGAATTGCTCGCCTGCTTCGCGCAACAGCAGTTCCTGCCGGTGGAGGACGAGCGCATCGCCGAAGCGGTGCAGTACATCTTCCGCCACTATGCCGAGGATATTTCGGTGCAGGAGCTGGCAGACCGTGCGTATCTCAACAATAACTATTTCTCCAAGCTGTTCACTGCGCAGGTGGGGGTGACTCCGCAGCAGCTGATTCTGCACACCCGCATCGAGAAAGCAAAAGAGTTGTTGCGGTACACCGATTTGTCGGTGGGGGAGATTGCGCAGACGGTGGGGTTCACCGACCCCTTGTATTTCAGCCGCGCGTTCAAGCGGTATACCGGCAGTGCGCCGACGGCGTTTCGCTGACGGGAAAGAATTTCCGCTTTCCGAATTGAGGACAATACAATATAATGATATGTATATAAAGGAGGACTGAATATGGTTATCGCCGGATTGCAAAAAATGACGTTGTTGGATTACCCCGGAAAAGTGGCTTGCACGGTGTTCCTGCAGGGCTGTAATTTCCGTTGTCCGTTTTGCCATAACAGCGACCTGCTGGCGGGTGCACCGACAGCACCGGTCTCGCGCGAGGAGCTGATTGCCTTTTTGAACAAGCGCCGCGGTCTGTTGGATGCGGTGTGCATCACCGGTGGCGAGCCGACGCTGCAGCCGGAGCTGCCGGAGCTGATCGCCGAGATTAAGGCGATGGGTTATGCGGTGAAGCTGGATACCAACGGCTACCGTCCCGACGTGCTGAAACGTCTGGTGGGGGAGGGCCTTGTCGATTACGTGGCAATGGACATCAAAAACTGCCCTGCACGCTATGCGGAAACGGTGGGGCTGACGGCGTTCGATTTTTTGAAAATTGAGGAGAGTGCCGCTTTCTTGCTGTCGGGTGCTGTTGCGTATGAATTCCGCACCACCGTGGTGGACGAGTTCCACGGCAACGAAGAGATGCACGGAATCGGTGCGTGGCTTTTGGGACTTGTGCCGGGTGCCGACGCGCCGCACTTGTACCTACAACTATATGTAGATCGGGACAGTGTTCTTGTGTCCGGTTTGCACGCGCCAAAAACTGAGAAAATGGCGGATTTTGCTGATATTCTGCGGTCTTACGGCATTTTGTCGGATGTGCGCGGAGTTGACTAAAACACAATATATTGTGTTTCGGTAAAATATTTTCACACAATATATTGACAACGAGCGGTTCTTGGGTTATAATACAGGCACTGTCGCACAGTTTACGGGCGAAGTGCCTGTATTTTTACTTTAAAACGAGGAGGATTCGAAAATGTATCGTGTATTGAAACGAGACGGCGGTACTGTGGAATTCGAAATTTCCAAGATCAGTTCCGCTATGATCAAAGCGTTCGAAGCACAAGAGCGCAAGTATCACCCCAGTGTTATCAACATGTTGGCGTTGCAGGTCAGCGCCGATTTCGAGCCGAAGATCAAGGATGGTGTGATCGCGGTTGAAGATATCCAGGACAGCGTGGAGCGTGTGCTGTCGGATGCCGGTTATTCGGATGTTGCCAAGGCCTACATCCTGTACCGTAAACAGCGCGAGAAGATCCGCAACGTCAATTCGGCGCTGCTCAACTACAAGGATCTGGTTGACAACTATCTGAAGATTAATGACTGGCGCGTGAAAGAGAACTCCACCGTTACCTATTCGGTCGGCGGCCTGATTCTCTCCAACTCGGGTGCTATCACCGCCAACTACTGGCTCAGCGAAATCTACGATGAGGAAGTTGCCGAAGCACACCGCAGTGCGGCGCTGCATCTGCACGACCTGTCGATGCTCACCGGTTACTGCGCCGGTTGGAGCTTGAAGCAGCTCATCCAGGAAGGTCTGGGCGGCGTTCCGGGTAAGATTACCTCTTCTCCCGCAAGCCACCTGTCCACGCTGTGCAATCAGATGGTCAACTTCCTCGGCATTATGCAGAACGAGTGGGCGGGCGCGCAGGCGTTCTCCTCCTTCGATACCTACCTCGCTCCCTTCGTCAAGGTGGACAACCTCACCCAGAAGGAAGTTAAGCAGTGCATCCAGTCCTTCATCTACGGCGTGAACACCCCCTCTCGTTGGGGTACGCAGGCTCCGTTCTCCAACATCACGTTGGACTGGACGGTTCCGAACGACCTGAAGGATCTTCCTGCGATTGTCGGCGGCAAGGAAATGGACTTCACCTACGGCGATTGCAAGAAGGAAATGGATATGGTCAACAAGGCGTTCATCGAGATTATGATCGAGGGCGACGCCAACGGCCGCGGCTTCCAGTATCCGATCCCGACTTACTCCATCACCCGCGACTTCGACTGGAGCGAGACCGAGAACAACAAGCTGCTGTTCGAGATGACCGCCAAGTATGGTACGCCGTACTTCTCCAACTACATCAACTCCGATATGGAGCCCTCCGACGTGCGTTCGATGTGCTGCCGTCTGCGTCTGGACCTGCGCGAGCTGCGTAAAAAGTCCGGCGGTTTCTTCGGCAGTGGTGAAAGCACCGGTTCTGTGGGCGTTGTTACCATCAATATGACGTGTATTGCATACCTGTGTGAAAATGAGCAGGAATTGTATGCACGACTCGATAACTTGATGGATATTTGCGCA